>NZ_JBHFFN010000001.1:0-931950 GCF_041927415.1 Micrococcus sp. IITD107
CGGGACGGCGGACACCACGGGCGCGGTGGTGGAGACCGAAGCCAGAGCGAGAGCGGGCGGAGCCATCCCCACGGTGATCGACGCCGCCAGTGCGGCAGAGGCGAGCGACGCGAAGGGCGCGTTCAGGTGGGCGGCCATGATGAGGTCCTCTCAGATGCGATGACCTCACCGCGGGCGCGATGACAGCGGGTGACGGGCGACCGGGGGGTGTTACTCGTCAGTGGAAGTGAGGTTGCTCACCAGTGTAGTTGAAGGTTCCACTTTCAGCGCAGGGCGTCCATGGCCCGGCCGATCCTCGGCAGGGTCTTGCGCAGCAGCTTCCCCCAGTTCGCCGGACTCGGAGTGCCCTCACGCAGGGAGGCGTCGTACAGCGACTCCAGCGCCATCACGCCCAGCCACACGCGTCCTCGCTGGGCTTCGAACGCATCCCGCGCGATCGCCTCGAGCTTCTCCTCGCCGTGCCAGAGTGAGAGGTACGCCGGGTTCAGCGCCGGGTCCCACACGCAGGCCAGGTCCCAGTCCAGGATGCCCAGCAGCACCCAGCCGGAGGCCTCGCCCTGACCACTCGCCTCGTCCCGACCGCCCGCCGCCAGGCCCAGTCGCCGCACGTCCGGTCCCTCCCGTTCCACCAGCTGCCGCACCGCCGGGCTCCCCACGGGCGCCCAGCGCATGTTGTGCCCGCCCAGATCTCCGTGCACCAGGGACGGCTCCACCACCGGCTCTGCGGTCCAGCGCCGTGCGGCATCCGTCAGCGCGTCCACCGTGCTACCCCAGGAGCCAGGCAGAGTGGCCTCGAACCAGTCCGGCCAGCGCTCGCCGAGCACATCCGGCAGCAACCGCACCGCCGCCGACTTCTCCGGGGTCCACGGACCGCGGAAGGAGAACGCCTCGGCCAGATGCGGGCGCAGCGGCTCCACGTCCACGCGGGCCAGGCGCTCACACAGCTCCCGCAGCACGCGGGGGTCACCGGAATGCGGCGGGTGTGCGGTCCCCGGGACATAGTCCTGCACGACGGCGGCCGTCCCCTTCTCATTCGAGGTCACCTCGGTCAGGGCGCGGGGGAGGGAGATGGCCAGGTTCTGGGTGGCCAGCGCCTCCAGCAGAGCCACGCGCCGCGGGAGCAGCCCGGCGGCCTGGGGGCTCCGGGTCATCCGCAGCACGCCCTGGCCGGGGACCACCAGCACGCGGTGGAACTGTCCGCCCTCCTCCACGGTGCCCTCGGACCAGTCCACTCGGGTCAGTCGATCGCGGGCGGCGGGGGAGAGCCAGGGGAGGGGCCGGGCAGCGGTGCGGACGGCCAGCTCCAGGTCAGCGGGGGTCGGTGCAGAGGCCATGCCCCCACCGTAGTCCCACGTCCTGTCTCGTCCTGTCCTCTCTTGTCAGGGCCTGCTCCTACACTGTCCGGGTGAGCCACCGCCGTCCTGCATCTTCCGAACAGTCCGCCGGGCACCTGCCCGGCCAGCTGGGGCGAGCCCTGCCTGCTCCGTCCGCACGCGCCGTGGGCTGGGAGATCGGGATCGTGCTGGCCCTGTCCCTGGGACGTTCGGGCGTCTACGCGATCGTGGACCTGATCGAGAAGATAACCCGTGCACCGCTCCGGGACCAGGTCACCACGCTCAACCCGCCCCTGGCTCCCCGGCCCCTGTTCGATCTGACCTATCAGCTGCTGGGCATCGGCTTCGCCCTGGTCCCGGTCCTGCTGGTCTTCCACCTGCTCTGGATCCACGGGCGCAACCCCTTCCGGACCTTCGGACTGGACCTGCGCCGGCCCGCACGCGATCTTGGCTGGGGCGCCCTGCTGTTCCTGGCCATGGGGCTGGGCACGCTGCTGGTCTATGCGGTGGGGCGCTCGGCAGGTGTGACCACCGCCGTGGTGGGCAGTGCCATGAACGAGCACTGGTGGACCACGCCGGTGCTGATCCTCTCCGCCCTGCGCCACTCCCTGCTGGAGGAGGTGATCGTGGTGGCCTGGCTGATCGACCGCCTGTCCTACCTGCAGCGGCTGCGCTCAGGCGTTCACTCGGCGGGCACCTCCGGTGCCTTCTGGCCGGTGAACCCGTGGGCCGTCGTCGTGATCTCCTCGTTGGTGCGCGCCAGCTACCACCTGTATCAAGGTCTGGGCCCGGGGATCGGCAACCTGGTCATGGGGCTGGTCTTCGCCGTCTTCTACCTGAAGTACCGCAGGGTGATGCCGCTCGTGGTGGCCCACCTGCTGTTAGACGTGGCCGGGTTCGTCGGATACCCGCTGCTGGCACAGCTGGGCTGGTTCGGCACCTGAGCTGGCACCGGACCGGCAGGGACTCAAAGGGTGATGGTGCCCTTCGGCGTCTCGAAGCTCACGGACATGATGCCCGGGGTACCGGAGGGGGCCACGAACTCGATGTCCAGGTCCTCGACGAGCTGATCGGAGTTCTCCAGGCCCAGCCAGGAGCGGACCCGATCGCGGGAGCCGCCGATGGTCACGGTCTTCAGGGCGGCCTCTGCGGGGGCCGCCAAGGAGGGATGCAGGTCCTCAGTGCCCTCATCCCACTTGATGATGAAGGGGACCTGGGGATCGGCGATCAGGCCCTTGATGCCGATCTGCTGCCAGGTCAGCTCGCGGCCGTCCGGGAACTTGCGGTTGCCCGGCACGGCGTTGCGCTCCAGGCGCTGCTCGAACGGGGAGAGGTCGTCCACGGCGACGACCCAACCCAGCCAGCCGCCGCCCATCTCCGAGCGGGCACGCACGGCCTGGCCGAACGCCGCCTTCTCCGAAGCGGGGTGGTCCAGCACCTCCACGACCTCCAGGTACTGGCGGTTGGCCAGGGGGAAGATCGCATTGCGGGTGCCGAAGCGGGGGTGGATGCCGCCCTTGACGCGTTCGATGCCCAGGGCATCGGCCACTCGGGCGACGGTGTCCGTCAGGCCTTCCGGTCCGGCGGCGTACGAGACGTGGTCCAGGCGCATCATGTGTTCATCGTCCCACTTTCAGGGGGAGGCGACGACTTAGGGTCACCTAACTTTGCGAGCTGCGTCACAGTGTGTCGCATGGGCTCCACGGGGTGATCCGGACCGGGTGGATCTGGCACACTGAGGGCAGGTCATGAGTGTCAGCGTCAAGCCCCGGCTCGCTGGCCGGCAACCCTCCAACTCGCGGTGGGGTGCCCCGGGTGAGGACCAGGCAGGCACCACAACGGTGCAGGCAAGCGCGGGCCCACGCCCTGGCTGCCGGTGAGCCGCTCCACAGCGCGCTCCGGGTGATCCTCGGACGCGGACTGATCCAGGGGCGGTGACCGCAGCTGGCGGACAGGCCCTGAGAGATCAGGAGTCACCATGACGCAGGAGCACACCCCCGAGCAGCAGGCTGCAGAGACTGCAGAGACCGCGCAGACTGCAGGGCCCGAGAGCTGGGGCTTCGAGACCCGTCAGGTCCACGCTGGCGCGCACGCCGACCCCACCACTGGGGCCACGGCGCTGCCGATCTTCCAGACCACCTCCTTCGACTTCCCCTCCGCCCAGACCGCGGCGGACCGCTTCGCCCTGCAGGACCTGGGGCCGATCTACACCCGGATCGGCAATCCCACCACCGGCGCAGTGGAGGACAAGATCGCCGCACTCGAGGGTGGAGTCGGCGCCCTGCTGCTCGCCTCCGGCCAGTCCGCCACCACCTTCGCCGTGCTCAACGTGGCCGGTGCGGGTGATCATGTGGTGGCCTCGGCCTCCCTGTACGGAGGCACCCAGAACCTGTTCAAGCACACGCTGGCCAAGATCGGGATCAGCACCACGTTCATCCAGGACCCGGACGACCTGGACGAGTGGCGCGGCGCCGTCCAGGAGAACACCAAGCTGCTCTTCGGTGAGGTGCTGGGCAACCCCCGTGGAGACGTGCTGGACATCGCCGGCGTGGCTCAGGTGGCCCACGAGGCCGGGGTGCCGCTGGCCGTGGACTCCACGCTGACCACGCCCTACCTGGTGCGCCCGTTCGAGCACGGCGCGGACATCGTGGTCCATTCGGCCACCAAGTACCTCGGAGGACACGCCGCTGCCATGGGCGGGGTGCTGGTGGACGGCGGCAGCTTCGACTACGCCCAGCACCCGGACCGGTTCCCCGGGTTCAACCAGCCCGACGAGTCCTACAATGGGCTGGTCTTCGCCCGGGACCTGGGCGTGGGCAGCGCCTTCGGGGCGAACCTGTCCTTCATCCTCAAGGCCCGCGTGCAGCTGCTGCGCGACTACGGCAGCACCATCAGCCCCTTCAACGCCTTCCTGATCAACCTCGGTCTGGAGACGCTGAGCCTGCGCATGGAACGGCATGTGACCAACGCCCAGCGCGTGGCCCAGTACCTGGAGGACCACGCCCAGGCCAGCGGGGTGACCTACCCGGGGCTGGCCTCCAGCCGCTGGCACGAGCGGGCCCAGACCTACCTGCCGAACGGGACCGGGGCGGTGCTGTCCTTCGAGATCGAGGGGGGCCGCGAGGCCGGTGCGCGGTTCGTGGACGCGCTGACCCTGCACCACCATGTGGCCAATGTGGGCGATGTCCGCTCCCTGGTCATCCACCCGGCCTCCACCACTCATTCCCAGCTGACCGAGGCCGAACAGCGCGCCGCCGGAGTCACCCCCGGGCTGGTCCGGCTCTCGGTGGGCCTGGAGAGCATCCAGGACATCCTGGCCGACCTGGACCGTGGGTTCGCCGCGGCGGGTTCCGGGGCCGGAGCCTGAGGAACGGGAGCGCCATGACGGACACCCTGACGCACAGCACGCCCGTGAAGGACGGCCCGCCCGTGCCGGAGAGCGCCCTGCGCACGCACAGCATCGGCCCCTTCGAGTTCGAGACCGGCGGACGGCTGCCGAACGTGGAGATCGCCTACGAGACCTGGGGCACCCTGAACACGGACCGCTCCAACGCGGTGCTGATCCTGCACGCCCTCACCGGGTCCACTCATGTGGCGGCCACCGCGGCGGATCCGGAGCCGGGGTGGTGGGAAGGACTCGTCGGTCCGGGTCGCCCCCTGGACACGGACAAGTGGTTCGTCCTGGCCCCCAACATGCTGGGCGGATGCTACGGGACCACCGGGCCGTCGTCGTTGGATCTGGAGGGGACCCCCTGGGGCTCCCGCTTCCCCTTCACCACCATCCGTGACTCGGTGCGCGCGGAGGCCCTGCTGGCTGATGCGCTGGGCATCCAGAGGTTCCACGCCGTCGTCGGGGGATCCATGGGCGGAGCCCGGGCGTTGGAATGGGCCGCCACGTTCCCGGACCGGGTGGCCGGAGTGGCGGTGATCGCCTGCGGTGCGCACTCCACCGCGGAGCAGATCGCCTTCGCCCAGTCCCAGACCGCGGCCATTCGCCTGGATCCGCACTTCGCCGGCGGGGACTACTACGCAGGCCCGGTGCCGGAGGGCGGCCTGGGCATCGCTCGGCGGATCGCGCACATCACCTACCGCTCCGAGGCCGAGCTGCAGGTCCGGTTCGGGCGGGAGCACCAGCCCGGTGAGGACCCCTTCGGTCACCCCGTGGCCCGCGGCGGGCGCTACCAGGTGGAGTCCTACCTGGACCACCAGGCCGGCAAGCTGGCGCGGCGGTTCGACGCCAACAGCTACCTGGTGCTCACCGAGGCCCTGATGAGTCACGACGTCGGCCGGGGACGTGGCGGGGAGAGCGCGGCGCTCGCTGCGGTCACCGCGCGGGCCTTCGTGGCCGCCGTGGACTCAGACCGGCTGTACTGGCCCGAGCAGTCCCAGGACCTCGCCCGGCGGCTGGGCCACGCGGCCGGGGCCGACGGGGACGCGGGCGTCCCGGTCCACCTGATCGACTCCGCGATCGGACACGACGGATTCCTCACCGACCTGGAGCAGATCTACCCAGAACTGGTGCAGACGCTGCAGCTGTAGGGGTCCCACGGTCCGGGGCTCCTGGAGTGATCAGTCTCCGTCCGGTCCTGCGCCCAGCGGCATGGACTCACCGAAGTTCGCCTCGACCAGATCGATGATGGGCCCGGCCTCAGGCCGCTTGGCAGACCGGCCGTCCCCGGAGGACTGGCCGCGCAGGCGGCGCAGCACCCAGGGACCCAGGTGCTCGCGGGCCCAGCGGGCATCCTCGGCCCGTGCCTGACGCCAGGTGCGGGGTTCGGGCGCCGTGGGCTCGGCCGGATCCAGCCCATGGGGGACGTTCAGGGTGTCCAGCACCATGCGGGCGATCGTGTGGTGGCCGATGCTGGAGAAGTGCAGACGGTCCGCGTCCCACATCTCCGGGCGGGTCAACTCACGCAGCGCCCACATGTCCGCCACCACGGCGTCATGCCGGCGGGCGACCACCCTGATGTTCTCGTTGAAGATCGCCACCTTGCCGCGGATCTTGCCGACCACGGGGGTGTCACGGATGTCCGCCCCGTTGAACAGGACGATGGTGGCACCGGTCTCGGTCAGGCGGCCGACCAGCTCGTCGAGCTTCTCGGCGGTGCGGTCCGGGTCGCCACTGGGGCGGATGACGTCATTGCCGCCGGCGCACAGCGAGATCAGGTCCGGGTTCAGGGCGATCGCCGGCTCAGCCTGGTCGGCGGCGATCTGGTCGATCAGCTTGCCGCGCACCGCGAGGTTCGCATACGCGAACTGGCGCTGCTCCGGGGTGGCGCCGGCCGTCGTCGGGACCTGCCGTGCCAGCTCCTGGGCCACCCGGTCCGCCCAGCCGCGGTGATAGCCGGGGTGGCGAGGATCCGGGTCACCGATGCCCTCGGTGAAGGAGTCGCCCAGGGCCACATAGCGGCGCCACGGGTGGGGTCCCTGGTCAGCGTGATCGGCGGTGAGGGCGGGCTGCGGGGGCTGTTCAGACTGTGGCACGGAATACCACCCTAGCTGAGGCGGCGGGGAGGGACCGGACCGTCCCCGGTGTCCGGGCCGGCAACGGGTGATCACTCAGTAGGCTGGTGTGCATGACGTCGAGCACTGCATCACATCGCGAGCCCACCGTCCGCTGGTCACGCCCTGAGGAGGAGCGCGAGGGCAGTCACCTGCTGGTGATGCTGCACGGACTGGGCGCTGATGAGAATGATCTGTTCGGGATCGTCCCTGAGCTGCCGTCCAAGTTCACCGTCGCCTCTGTGCGGGCGCCCATGGCACTGGACTACGGCGGATACACCTGGTTCCCGGTGACGCAGACCCTGATGGCGGATCCGCTGCAGGTGCGGGCGTCGATCGAAGACCTTCGGGCGTGGGTGTTGGACCAGGCGCCCAAGTTCTCCAGCGTCTCGCTCCTGGGGTTCTCCATGGGCATGTCCATGGCGACCTCGCTGATGCGTCTGGACCCCACCGCCTACGCCTGCACCGTGGGGCTGTCAGGATTCGCCATCGACCCCGATGCGGGCCTGGAGCCGGCACAGCGGGGGACCGGTCCGCTGGCAGGGTTCTTCGATGACGCAGCTGTGGCCCGGGCCCAGCCAAAGATGTTCTGGGGCCGTGACCAGGAGGACCCGGTGATCTCCCCTGAGAAGATCGAGTACACGCACGCCTGGGTGACCCAGCATATGGACCTGACCAAGGTGCTCTACGCAGGCATCGGCCACGGGATCGGGCCGCAGGAGCTGCGGCACGTCGGTGAGTACCTGGACTACATGGTCAGGTGATGACCGGCCGGTCAGGCCACGCCGGTCACTGCTGCAGGGCAGAGACGATCTTGAACGCCTCGCCGGAGTAGTCCACCACGTCACCGTGGCGCAGCTGATGTCCGCGGCGCATCTCCGGGGTGCCGTTCACGTGGACCAGGCCGGCGTCGATCACCGCCCGGGCGTCCGCTCCGTCCTCCACCAGATTGGCCAGTTTCAGGGCCTGGCCCAGCTTGATGGACTCATCGCGGATCTGCAGCGGTGCCGGATGAGAGGTTGGATTGGCCGGGGCGTGATGTTCCATGTCCCCATTCTTCACCTTTCGAGCGCAAATGCCAGGCATGCCGGGGCCGGAGAGCTCCTCGGGCCCGGCGTCAGGCGGTCCGTCCTGGCCAGGACAGTGCGGTCCCTGCATCCCCCTAGAATGGTCCGGGCCGGAGCGACTCCGGCCGCTGTACTGAACCCCACCACGCGCCAGTGCGCAGGCCGCCGCCAGCGGCCCTGTACCAGACACGGATGTGATGCCCTCATGGCCCCCAAGTCCACTCTCGACTCCGTCATCTCCCTCGCCAAGCGGCGCGGCTTCGTCTACCAGGCCGGTGAGATCTACGGCGGTTCGCGGTCCGCGTGGGACTACGGGCCCCTGGGGGTGGAGCTGAAGGAGAACATCAAGGCCGAGTGGTGGAAGACCTTCGTGCGCGGCCGCGAGGACATGGTCGGACTGGACTCCTCCATCATTCTGCCCCGCGCCGTGTGGCAGGCCTCGGGCCACGTGGACACCTTCACGGACCCGCTCGTGGAGTGCACCTCCTGCCACAAGCGCCACCGCCAGGACCACCTGCAGGAGGCGTTCGAGGCCAAGAAGGGCCGTGCCTCGGAGTCCATGGACGAGATCGTCTGCCCGGACTGCGGCACCCGCGGCCAGTGGACCGAGCCCCAGACCTTCTCCGGCCTGATGAAGACCTTCCTGGGCCCCGTGGACAACGAGGAGGGCCTGCACTACCTGCGCCCGGAGACCGCACAGGGCATCTTCGTGAACTTCCTGAACGTGGTGAACTCCGCCCGCCGCAAGCCCCCGTTCGGCATCGGCCAGATCGGCAAGGCGTTCCGCAACGAGATCACCCCGGGCAACTTCATCTTCCGCACCCGTGAGTTCGAGCAGATGGAGATCGAGTACTTCACCCACCCGGACCAGGCCGTGGCCTCCTACGAGGAGTGGGTCGAGGCCTGCTGGAACTGGTTCGTGGACCTGGGGATCGATCCGGACCACATGCGCCGCTTCGACGTGCCGGACGGCGAGCGTGCCCACTACTCGGCCGCCACCATCGACATCGAGTACCGCTTCGGCTTCCAAGGTACGGAGTGGGGCGAACTGATGGGCATCGCCAACCGCACCGACTTCGACCTCTCCAACCACACCGAGGCCTCCGGCACGAAGATGCAGTACTTCGATCAGGGCACCGGGGAGCGCTACACCCCGTACGTGATCGAGCCCTCCTTCGGCCTGACCCGCTCCATGATGGCCTTCCTGGTGGACGCCTACGAGGAGGACGAGGCTCCCAACTCCAAGGGCGGCGTGGACGTGCGCACCGTGCTGAAGCTGGACCCGCGCCTGGCCCCGGTCAAGGCCGCCGTGCTGCCGCTCTCCCGCAAGGAGGAGCTGGTGCCCACCGCCAAGAACCTGGCCGCGGAGCTGCGCGGACTGTGGAACATCGACTATGACGACGCCGGGGCCATCGGCCGCCGCTACCGCCGGCAGGACGAGATCGGCACGCCGTACTGCATCACCGTGGACTTCGACTCCCTCGAGGACCACGCGGTCACCATCCGCGAGCGGGACACCATGTCCCAGGAGCGCGTCTCCCTGGACCAGGTCCGCACCTACCTGCTGGAGCGCCTGGTCAAGTGAGTGCCACCGTCCCGGCCGGAATCACCCTGCGTCCCTGGCAGGAGGGCGATGACCTGCGGCTGCTGGAGATCTGGGGCGACCCGGACACGCCGCAGCAGCACCAGGACCGCACCCTGCTGCGCGAGTCATTGGACCCGCGCCTGGCCGCGGAGGTCTGCGCGGACCCCGACGACGGCTCCGTCACCTCGGTGACCGCCTCACCTGCCACGTCCGGTCAGGGATGGTCGGTATGCCTGGTGGCCGAGGACGACGGCGTCGCCGTGGCCGCCGGCACGGTGGCCACCTCGACGGTGCACCCGCAGCGACTCTGGCTCTACGTGGAGACCGCCCGGGAACAGCGGGGCCGGGGGATCGGCACGGCAGTGGTGACGGCCCTGCGCAAGGCAGCCTCCCTGGCCGTCTCGGCGGGGCATGACCTGAGCTCAGCGTCGTCGGGGGCCGTGGAGCTCAAGGCGCGCTTCGCCGTCGGGACCGGGGAGAAGGCCGGGGCCGAGCAGGCCACCGAGGCGTTCCTGACCGGATCCGGCCTGGCTCCGCTGCAGCGGTCCCGCCGGATCGCTGTGGGGCCGGGTGCCCTGGCCCTGCCGCAGGTGGAGTCCGAGGCGGATCAGCCGGCCATCGAGGACCTGGCCACCGGGTCGGTGGAGCTGACCCAGACCGTGGCGGCGTTCTACGAGGCCGTGCACGCGTGGGACCCCGCGCAGATGAGCGTGGGCCGGGCCCAGCAGCTGCTGCTGGCCGACTCCACCGGGGCCTCCGGTGCTGTGGTGCTGCGGGACCGTCCGAAGGCCGAGGGCGGGACCATCCAGGCCTTTGCCATCTCCTACACCCCTGAGCGCACGGACGATCCGGCCGACGTGCTCCTGGGCTGGAACCCGCAGCTGGACGAGCAGAGCGCCACCGAGTCTGTGCGCACGCTGCTGTCCCTGCTGACCGCCCAGTATGCGGTGCAGCTGGAGGTGGATGACTCCATGAGCGCCCTGCTGGCCGTGGTGGAGCCACTCGTGGAGTCCGGGCATGCCCAGGTGCTGCTGGACACGCGGATCTGGGCCACTGATGCCGAGCCGGCCTGATCCCCAGGACACCGCGCACGGATCACACTCCGGACACGGACACTCACTGCCGGCCGGCCCGGACGCTGACCACGCGCTGACCGGTCGGGGCGGGTCCACGCGCCGCCGAGTGATCACCGCCCTGACCGCCATCCTGGTCCCGCTCACCCTGGCGATGATCGCCGCCATGGTGCTGCTGTGGCCCTCGGGCCAGCACCGGGAGATGTCCCTGGCCGACCCCTACGGGACCACGCAGGGAGTGACCCTGTTCTCCGGGACCGTCACCGCGGTGCAGACACGGGACTGCGGCCCGCAGACCGGAACGCTGGAGACCCCCTCAGGGGCCGTCGTCGGGACTCCGCCGTCAGTGGAGCGCACCTGCGTGGACGTGCTGGTGGACCCGGACGGGGGTGGGCAGGAGGCGCTGAGCGTGCCCATCCCTCCCGCGGTGAGTGCCTCCATGGACGTGCAGGCCGGAGACCGGATCAAGGCGCTGGATCTGACCACCCTGCCCGGAGGCGGCACCGGCGGGGGAGCGGACTATGTGTTCGTGGACTTCGAGCGCAGTGTCCCCGTGCTGATCCTGGCGCTGCTCTACGCCCTGGTGGTGGTGGCCGTGGCCCGCTGGCGCGGACTGCGCGCGGTGCTGGGCCTCGGCCTGGCCTTCGCGGTGCTGTTCTGGTTCATGATCCCTGCGCTGCTGGAGGGCGGGCCGCCGCTGTGGATCGGGTTGGTGGGCTCGAGCCTGATCATGGTGGCCGTGCTCTACTTCGCCCACGGGTTCTCGCTGCGCACCACCACCGCGCTGCTGGGAACGCTGATCGGTCTGGGACTGACCGCTGTGCTGGCCGCCTGGGGGACCGACGCCGCCGCCCTGACCGGCATGGGGGACGAGTACGGATATGTGCTCAGCACCGTGGCGCCCGAGGTCCGGTTGAGCGGGATCGTGCTGTGCGGACTGCTGGTGGCCGGGCTGGGTGCGCTCAACGATGTCACCATCACCCAGTCCTCGGCCGTGTGGGAGCTGCAGAGCGCTGACCCACACGCCTCGGCCCGGCAGCTGTTCTCCTCGGCCATGCGGATCGGCCGGGACCACATCGCCTCCACGGTCTACACCATCGCCTTCGCCTACGCCGGGGCCGCGCTGCCGATCCTGATGGTGGTCTCCCTGTACGAGCGCAGCATGCTGGACACCCTGCTCTCCGGGGAACTGGTGGAGGAGATCGTGCGCATCCTGGTCGGTTCGATGGGCCTGGTGCTGGCCATCCCCGCCACCACGGCGATCGCGGTCGGGGTGGCCAAGGCGGTGCAGCGGGACGAGCAGGCAGATCTGCAGCCGCCGGAGCCACGCCCGTGAGCGGCACCGATCCCGTGCTCGTCCGGGCTCTGAAGCGCACCGTGCTGACGGTGGCCCTGCTGAACCTGGGCTACATGGTGGTGGAGATGTCCGTCGCCCTGGCCGTGGGCTCGGTGTCCCTCTTCGCGGACTCGGTGGACTTCTTCGAGGACTTCGCAGTGAACCTGCTGATCTTCCTCGCCCTGGGCTGGTCCCTGCAACGCCGGGCCGCCCTGGGCAAGGTGATGGCGGTGATCATCCTGCTGCCCGCGCTCGCGGCCGGCTGGATGGCCGTGGTGAAGTTCGGCGATCCCGAACCGCCGGACCCCCTCGCCCTGGTGGTCACCGCCGGAGGAGCGGTGCTGGTGAACCTGATCTGCACCGTGCTGCTCTCCAGATTTCGGCACGACGGCGGCTCCCTCACCACGGCGGCGTTCCTCGCGGCCCGCAATGACGTCATCGCCAACGCCGCGATCATCGTGATGGGGCTGGTGACGGCGTGGACCCTCTCCGGCTGGCCGGACCTGGTGCTGGGAGTGCTGATCGTGGTGCTCAACGCCACGGCGGCCAAGGAGGTCTGGGAGACCGCCACCGAGGAGCAGCTGGCGGCACGGGCCCTGGCCGGGGAGCTGGACGAGGACTGACCTCTCCCGTGACATGCCTCCGCCGGTCCCACCCTGGGGGCAGGACCGGCGGGGTCAGGCGGCGGTCAGCAGATCACTGCACGGGCGGCTGATAGCTGTGCAGCATCTGGGTGATGGTGCCGTAGACCGGGGCGTCCATGACCTCCTGGGCACGGTCTGGGGAAGAGACCGGAATGGTGGCGACGTACTCCTTCCGGGCATCGCTGAGTTCGCCGAATCCCCAGTGGTCCGCTGACTCAGGGTCCTCCCCGGCCGGTACGCTGATCGGCTCCACGCGCATCACGTGGTCTCCATCGCTCTGTGAGACGGAGGTGCGCAGATGCTCGGTGGCCTGCTCGTCCAGAGTGTGCATGTACTCCGCGTCGGAGACGTCCAGCACCGTGAACTCCTCTGGAGTGGGGAAGGACGGCTCGCTGAGCTGATCGGTGAAGGTCACCAGAGAGACGTCGTCGGCGTCGCTGATCACGGCCGATGTCAGACCGCCCTCACCGTACTCCTCCACGTCGACGGAGAAGCTGGCGGGCACCACCAGGTATCCGCCGGCGCCGTCCACACAGAACTTCCAGTCCGCCGGGGGGCCAGGCCTTCGGTGGCGGACCAGGCGTTGACCACCAGGCCGTCCTGCTCGTTGCTCTGGTCACCGGTCTCCACAGTGGGGACCTCCTGGTCACCGGCGGCGGCCTCGAGGCACTCCATGTGGTGGATCTCCGCCAGGGGCCGCAGCTCACCGTCGTACTGGGTCACCACAGGCGGCTCGCCGGGCACATCCTGGTCCAGGTCGATACCGGCGGCGGCCACCGTCTCGGACGCGCTGGGGCTGGCGGAGGTGGGCACCGCGGGCGAGCTGGTGCTCGGGCTCGCGGAGGCCGAGGGTGAGGCCGATGCCGACGTGGACGCAGAGGTCGAGCTGTTCGTCGGGGCAGGTGTCGTCGGCGCGGTGTCCGCCCCTCCGGATCAGGCGGTCAGGGCCAGCAACCCGGCGGTGAGCAGGGCAGGCGCGGCGATCAGACGACGGCCGGTGAGCTGGTGGTTCATGGGGGTGTCCGTTCAGAGAAGGACCGCACCCTCCGTGCGGTCAGTGACTTCACCCTAGGGACTGACCTGGCAGGATTCAGCCACGGTACGGCCACGATCGGATGTCGTTTCCGCATCGGTGTCAGGGGTGGAATCATGTGGTCCATGACGCAGACTCCAGAGTTCCCGGCGCCCGCCGATCCGCAGCTTCGCGCCGAGCGGGCCGCCGCCATCCTCTCCGTGGACACCCCGGTCACCGATCACGGCATCGAGTTCGTCCGCGGCGATGACGAGGGGTGTCAGATGTCCCTGACGGTGCGCGCTGAGCAGTGCAACTCGCACGGGATCTGCCACGGCGGGATCACCATGTTCCTGGCGGACACAGCTGCGGCCTACGCCCTGAACACGGGGGAGGAGACCCCCCGCTGGGTGACCTCGCAGTCAGCCTCGAACTTCCTGGCACCGGGGCGCACCGGTCAGGTCCTCACCGCCACGGCGCGGCTGGGCTCCGGCACCCGCAGCACCCGACTGGTGGACATCACCGTGACCTCCACGGACGGCACCGTGGTGCTGGAGACCCGCAACACGATGGCCCGGCTCAAGGGCTGAGCCGGGCCATCGCACCGGTGGGACGGTCCGCGCGGAACGGTGCCCCTCACCTGGTGGCGTTCGTGAGGTGCCGGTCTACTGGATGGGCGGGCTGTAGGAGCCGACCATCTGGCGCAGCACCTCGTGCATGCGGGAGTCGGCGACCTCGTCGGCGTCCTCCGCCGAATCGAGTGGAATGGCTGCCCAGACCTGGGCCCGCCCCTCAGGGCCGCCATACGCCATATCCCAGACGTCCAGGCTCTCCGGGTCCTCGCCAGCCGTGGAGGACACCTGGTCCACCAGCAGCTGCGGACCGGAGGTGCCCTCGACCACCAGGGAGCGGAGATACGCGGTCTCGTCGCCGTGGGAGGGAGAGGGCTGGACCTCCTCGATCTCGATGACCTTGATCAGCTCCGTCTCACCGGCATCGGATCCCGAGCCGACGTCCATCAGGCCCCCGATCCGCTGACCGTCGGCGTCGAAGATCCGCAGAGTGCTCAAGCTGCGCTCACCCGGCTCGGCCTCCACCGAGAAAGAGGCCGGAACGCCGAAGGAGGCCACGCCCTCCGGCGGGCACAGCTTCCAGCCCTCAGACACCGAGATGTCGCCGAGTTGGCTGAACAGGCTCAGTTCCTCGTCCGGACCCGGCTCCATCTCCGGCACGTCGGCCTCGCCGGCAAGCGCCTCCACGCAGGAGAGGTGGTTCACGTCGGCGATTCTTCGTGGCGGTCCGTCGTAGTGGCCGAACTCCAGATCCTCACTCGGCAGCTCCTGGTCCAGGTCGATGGCGCCGGCCTCGGGGGTCTCGGTGGCCGAGGCGGTCGGTGAGCCTGAGGCGGACGAGGTCGGTGTCTCGGACGCGGACTCCGAGGGGCTCGCGGACTCGCTGGAGGTGGCCGAGGCGGTCGGTGATGCCGTGTCCGTCGGCGAGGCGGACTCGGCGGGCGCTGGATCTCCAGCGTCCACACATCCGGTCAACGCCAGCGCACTGGCGGACAGGGCCGCGGCTGCCGCGAAGGTCCGTCCGGGCCGGCGGAGGCGCTGCGAGCGGGTGGGCTGGTGGATGGGGTACTGCATGAGAAGGGTCCCTCCCTATACAGGTAGCGCGTTGAGGCCACCGTCTTCCACCCTAGGGAACCTCCGAGTGATGTCCACCACATCGCGGCAACGGCAGGGTATCGATGCGAACACGGACGTGTCACGGTCCGTGTTCGGACATCACGATCGGACCGGTCGGAAGGAGCTGACCATCTGCTGCAGCACCTCGTGCAGACGAGAGTCGATCACCTGGTCGGCATCCGCCGGAGAAGCCAGGGGGACAGCCGCCCAGACCAGAGCCCGGCGGCCCTCCTCCGAGATGGCCAGGTCCCACACATCCAGCGAGGCCGGGTCCTCGCCGAACGGCGCGGAGACCATGTCCACCAGCAGCTGGGGCCCGGACCGGGCCTGGACCACCAGGGTTCTCAGATAGGCGGTCTCGCCACCGTGCGCTGTGATGGAGGGCAGCCGCTGGATGTCCACCACGCGCAGCAGCCCGGTCTCGCGCGACGGGCTTCCGGCGCCCACGTCCTTCAGCCCGCCGATGAGGCGGCCGTTGCCGTCCAGCACCCGGATGTACACCCGATCGCCCTTGCCCATCTCCACCTCGGGCGTGAAGTGGGCAGGGACCGCGAACGAGGAGAGGGCCCCCGGGCTGCACAGCTTCCATCCCTCGGGCACCACGGTGGTCTCCGCGGCGGTCCACGGGCTCACGCCCTGATCCGGTTCACCCTCCCGCTCCGGGACCTGCTGGCCGTCCGCGAAGGCGTCCAGGCAGTCCTGGTGATGGACGTCGTCGAGCCGCCGGGGCTCGCCCTCATAGGTCTGCCTGGAGTGAGGATCCAAGTCGCCGGTCGGCAGCTCCTGCTCCAGGTCGATCCACCGGTCAGGGTCCACCGTCCCTGACGGACTCGGCGTCGACGGCGTGGAGGAGGAACTCGGGCTGGGATGGACCGGGGAGCTGGTCCGAGCGGGCTCCGGATCGGTGCCTGCGGCACATCCGGACATCCCGACGACGGCACTCAGGGTGAGCAGCCCGGTCGCCAGGGTGCGGGGTAGGGTCCGATGGGAGGCGGCTGAAGCAGCAGTGCGACGTGGGCTGTGCATGGGGATCCCTCCTGACGATCGCCCCCTCGGCGATCGTGTGACCAGCACCACTGTACGACGGGCTCAGCGCCAGCCCAGTTCCGTGGCCACGGCGTTCCACTGCCGGAACAGGTGGGCGTTGTACTCCACGCCCAGCTGGTTCGGATTGGCCATCAGCACCCAGTCGGCCTCCTGGACGGCCTCGTCCTCCCGCAGCATCTGGGCGACCTCCTCGGGAGTGCCGGAGTAGGTGGGTCCGGACCGGGCCCGGCCTCCCTCCAACATGCCGGCGGAGTCCTCTCGGCTGGAGCGTCCGCCGAAGTAGAGGCGATCGGTGTCGGTGACCACGGGGAAGACCGAGCGGGTCACCGCGGTCATGCCGCCGGTGGTGTGACCGGAGGCGGCGTAGGCCGCGCGGTACTGACGCAGCTGGTCTGCCTGCTGGATGTGGAAGGGGCGGCCGTCGTCCTGCAGCAACAGGGTGGAGGAGACCAGGTTGTAGCCCTGTTCACCGGCGCGGACACCGGAGGCGGTGTTGCCCGATCCCCACCACAGCCGGCCCAGCAGGCCGGGGGACTGGGGCTGGGTGGAGAGCCGGTCTGAGCCCGGCGGAGCCCAGCCGGAGTCCGGGTCGGCCTGGGCGATCCCCTCCCCGGAGAGTGCCTGGCGGATCCGCTGACCGCGTTCCTGGGCCAGATCAGACCAGCTCTGATCCGGCTGGAGGTCATAGCCGAACTGGTGCTGGCCGTCCCGTGCGGCCTCGGGGGATCCGCGGGAGATGCCCAGCTGCAGCCGTCCACCGGAGATCAGGTCTGTGGTGGCGGCCTCCTCGGCGAAGTAGAGCGGGTTCTCGTACCGCAGGTCGATCACCCCGGTGCCCAGCTGGATGTTCGAGGTGCGGGCTGCCATGGCGGCCAGCAGAGGGAACGGGGAGGAGATCATGTGCTGGAAGTGGTGTGAGCGGATCCAGGCCCCGTCCAGTCCGGCCTCCTCGGCGGCCACCGCCATCTCCACGGTCTGGGTCAGGGTGGCGGCGGGGTCCGGGGTGCGGGTCCCGGGAACGGCGCTCCAGTGGCCGAAGTTCAGGAATCCGATCCGCTTCACAGTGCTCATGTTCGGTGCAACGCCCCGTGGGTGAGAGTTCTTCCACAGTGCGGCCGATCGGGCGCTGAGATCCGTGCCGCTCTGAGAGAATGGACGGTGATGACCGCCGTGACTGACGCTTCCCAGACCACTCTCACGCGCCCCGGCTCCACCGCGCCCGGGCGCCTGAACCTGCCCCCGCTGAAGCTGGGGCCTCTGACCATCGACGTGCCCGTGGTGCTGGCCCCCATGGCCGGGATCACCAATACGGCCTTCCGCAGGCTCTGCCGCGAGTACGGCGGCGGGCTGTACGTCAATGAGATGGTGACCGCCCGTGCCCTGGTGGAACGCCGGCCGGAGTCGTTGCGCATCATCCACCACGACCCGGACGAGACCCCCCGCTCGGTCCAGCTCTACTCGGTGGACCCGGTCACCACCGGCCATGCCGTGCGCATGCTCGTTGAGGAGGACCGGACCGATCACATCGACCTGAACTTCGGCTGCCCGGTGCCCAAGGTGACCCGGCGCGGCGGGGGTTCTGCCCTGCCGTGGAAGTCGGAGCTGTTCGCCTCGATCATCGCCGCCACCGTGCGGGAGGCCTCCAAGAAGGACATCCCCGTCACGGTGAAGATGCGCCGCGGGATCGACGAGGACCACCTGACCTACCTGGACGCCGGACGCACCGCTCGGGACCTGGGGGTGGCCGCGGTGGCCCTGCACGGGCGCACCACCGAGCAGTTCTACTCCGGTCAGGCCGACTGGGACGCGATCGCCCGGCTGCGAGAGGCCCTGCCGGACATCCCGGTGCTGGGCAACGGGGACATCTGGTCCGCCGAGGACGCGATCGCCATGGTGGAGCGCACCGGCGTGGACGGCGTGGTGATCGGCCGCGGCTGCCAGGGCCGGCCCTGGCTGTTCGGGGACATCCAGGCCGCCTTCGAGGGCTCGGACCACCGCTTCCGTCCGGACCTGGGCCAGGTGGCCGACTCCTTCTACCGACACGCTGAGCTGCTGGTGGACACCTTCGGCGGCGACGAGGCCAAGGCCCTGAGGGACATCCGCAAGCATGTGGCCTGGTACTTCAAGGGCTATCAGGTGGGCGGTCAACTGCGCGCGGACCTCGCCCAGGTGATGGACCTGGCCCAGCTGCGTGACCTGCTGGCCCAGCTGGACCGGACTGCGCCGTACCCGGGACCCGACGCCGAAGGTCCGCGGGGCCGCGCCGGCGCCCCCAAGCGCCCACACCTGCCGGACGGCTGGCTGGCCTCACGAGAGCTGAACGAGGACCAGCGGGCGATGATCCAGGCGGCCGAGCTGGATGTCTCCGGTGGCTGATCAGGTGAGTGGCCGTCGTCGGGACGCACCGAGCGGCACCCGTGCTGGGCACCAGGGGGCGCTCTTCGGTCCGGAGGGGCGGCCGCCCTATGCGGGCCGGCCCACGGCCACGCCCGGCTACACCGAGTGGGACCGCCAGCGGTGGCTGCCCGAGCCGTCCAAGAGCTCCTATCGTTCGGACTTCGAACGGGACCGCGCGCGCGTGCTGCACTCCTCGGCTCTGCGCCGACTGGGGGCCAAGACCCAGGTGGTGGCGCCCGACGCCGACGACTTCGCCCGCACCCGGCTGACCCACTCGCTGGAGGTCGCCCAGGTGGGCCGTGAGCTCGGGCGCTCGTTGGGCTGCGACCCGGACGTAGTGGACACCGCCTGCCTCTCGCACGACCTCGGCCACCCGCCGTTCGGACACAACGGTGAGAAGGCGTTGGACGCGCTGTGCCAGGACATCGGCGGGTTCGAGGGCAACGCCCAGACCCTGCGCCTGCTGGCCCGGCTGGAGACCAAGAAGACGTTCGAGGACGGCCGCTCGGCGGGCCTGAACCTCACGCGCGCCTCGTTGGACGCCGCCTGCAAGTACCCCTGGACGCGTGACGAGGCGCCGCTGAAGCCCGACGGCTCGCGCAGCCGCAAGTTCGGTGTCTACACCGATGACCTGACCGTCTTCGAGTGGTTCCGGCACGGGGTGTCCGGGCGCCGCCGGTCTATGGAGGCCCAGGTGATGGACCTGGCCGATGACATCTCCTACTCGGTGCATGACGTGGAGGACGGGATCGTCAACGGGCAGTTCCAGCTGAACTGGCTCCGGGACCCCGCCCAGCGTGCCCGCGTGATCGAGTGCACCCAGCAGTGGTACCTGCCGCGCACCGAGGCCGAGGTGGTCGAGGAGGCATTGGCTCGGCTCGAGCAGACCCCCGTGTGGGTGGAGGAGGCCGATGGCTCCCGCCGCGCCGCCGCAGCCCTGAAGGACATGACCAGTCAGCTGATCGGTCGGTTCAGCACCGCAGCGTTCGACGCCACGCGCGAGGTGTTCGGCAACGAGCCGCTGACCCGGCACGACGCTGAGGTGATCGTCCCGCCGGACACCGAGGTGGAGATCGCCACCATGAAGGGGATCGCCGCGGCCTACGTGATGTCCGCCGAGGCCCGTCAGCCCCTCTACGCCCGGCAGCGCGAGATCCTCACCGAGCTGGTCCAGCTGCTGCTCTCCACCGAGGACCTCTACCTGGACCCCATGTTCGCCGCGGACTGGCGTGAGGCGCAGGACGACTCCGCTCGGCGCCGCGTGGTGATCGACCAGGTCGCCTCGCTGACCGACTCCACGGCGCTGGAGTGGCACGCCACCCTGGTGCGCGGCGAGCAGTTCCACCGCGTCTGGGTGTAGGACGCAGGTCCCTCACCCCCTCCGATCACGTGAACGATCCGGACAGGTTCCCTCGGCGCGTCTCGACCTCCGCCGTACACGTGATCAGGGGTGAGGGGTGGCCGGATCCACCAGGTCGGCCAGGGCGGGCAGGACGGTTCCCGCGGGGCCGGCCAGGTGCCAGGTCGCCGCGGAGCTGAACTCGGTGACCTCAGGATTGACCTCGACGACGGCCGCGCCGGCTCCCAGCGCCACGAACGGCAGCGAGGCCGCCGGCTGCACCACGGCCGAAGTGCCCACCACCACGGCCAGGTCGCACTGCTCCAGTGCCGTGTAGGCGCGCTCCAGGGCCTCACTGGGCAGCATCTCCCCGAACCAGACGATCCCTGGCCGCAGCAGTCCGTCCTGGCAGTGCCCGCACCGAGGAGGCGGCACGCGCATCAGCTGCTCCAGATCGTCCTCGTGGCCGGCCAGGGCCGCGCCGTCCTCGCGCGCTCCAGCCACCCCGGGATCATGCTCGGCGGGTTCGCCGCACTCGGCGCAGCGGTACTCGAACAGCGAGCCGTGCAGGTGCGAGAGCACCTCGGCTCCGCCGCGCTCGTGGAGATCGTCCACGTTCTGGGTCACCACCTGCAGGGAGCCGCCCTCACGAGCCAGGGCCCGCTGCCAGCGCCCCACTGCCTGATGACCAGGGTTCGGCGCGCAGGCCCGCACCATCCGCGCCCGCCACTGGTACCAGCTCCACACCAGGGCCGGGTCCGCCCACCAGGCGTCTTCGCTGGCCAGCTGCTCCGGGCTGAACCTCTCCCACAGGCCGGTCTGGGCGTCGCGGAAGGTGGGGACCCCTGACTCCGCGCTGATCCCGGCTCCGCTGAGCACCACCACCCGCCGGGCCGAGTGCACCGCCTCGGCGAGCTCTGCTGGGAGGTGCGGGGCCGTCGTCGGCACGTCCTGGTCTGACCGGTCTGATGTCATGGCTCCACCCTGGCACACTCCACTGGTTGGTGTACGTCCTATGTGCTGGACCGCGACCCTGTGACTGGCCTCACGCTCGTGCCGCCGTCACCCCCCTGTCCGGAAGAGCATCCGTATGTCCACAACACCTGCTGTGGCTCCTGCCGGCCGCACCTCGAACCTGATCCTGCGCGGTCGCGGCTGGGTCGCACCACTGTGCTGGCTGGCCGTGCTGATGGACGGCTTCGACGCCGTGGTCCTGGGCGCCATCATGCCCAAGCTGACCGAGGACCCCACCATGGGGATCGACAACGCCACCGGGACCGTGATCGCCACAGCAGGACTGGTCGGCATGATGATCGGCGCGCTCGGCATGGGCTGGGCCACGGACCGGTTCGGCCGGCGCAAGCTGCTGATCGGTGCGGTGATCGCCTTCTCCGTGCTCACCTTCGTCACCGGCTTCGCCCAGGACGGCTTCACGGTGGGCCTGCTGCGGTTCCTGGCCGGCGTGGGGCTGGGCGGCTGCCTGCCCACGGCCATCTCCATGGTCACCGAGTTCGCCGGCCATCGGAAGGGCTCCCACGCCACCACCCTGGTGATGACCGGCTACCACGTGGGCGCCGCGCTGACCGCGCTGTTGGCCATCTGGGCGGCCACCGCCACGGCCACCGGCTGGCGCGAGATGTTCTTCCTGGGTGGACTGCCCTCCCTGGTCCTGGTCCCGCTGATGTGGCTCTTCCTGCCGGAGTCGCCGGACTACCTGGCCTCCAAGGGGCGCGTGGCCGAGGCCAAGACCGTGGCCGAACACTACGGCGTGGACGTGGACGAGCACCCGGAGCGGGCCTTCGCCGACGCGCATCCGGAGCGAGTCGGAGACGGCCAGGGCGAGAAGCAGGGGGCGGCGCTGCTGCTCTCCGGTGGCTACCGCCGCAACACGGTGCTCGTCTGGATCGCCTCGTTCATGGGCCTGCTGCTGGTGTACGGCCTGAACACCTGGCTGCCGCAGATCATGCGCGCCGCAGACTACGATCTCGGCAACTCGCTGGGCTTCCTGGTGGTGCTCAACGCCGGTGCCGTGGCCGGTCTGCTGGTGGCCGGACGGGTGGGGGACCGGATCACCCCGCGCAACGCCGCGATCATCTGGTTCATCGGCTCGGCCGCCCTGCTGGCCGCCCTGGCGATCAAGATGCCGCTGCTGGGGATCTACATCATGGTCTTCATCACCGGCTGCTTCGAGTTCTCCGCCCAGAACCTGATCTACGCCTTCACCGCCACCAACTACCCGCCGAAGGTGCGCTGCACCGCCCTGGGCATGTCCGCCGGTGTGGGACGCCTGGGTGCGATCTCCGGCCCGATCGTGGGAGGCACCCTGCTCACCGCCGGACTGGCCTACCCGTGGGGCTTCTTCGCCTTCGCCGCGGTGGGCGCCCTGGGCGGTGTGGCGGCGTCCGCCCTGAAGACGGTGCGGCGGGACGAGCGGTCCCTGCAGGACCAGGCCGCCGGTCAGAACGGCTGACCTGCGGATTCCCGACGACGGCCGGTGCCTCCCAGCGCACGGCACCGGGAGCGCCCCGCCGGAGCGGCGGGGGTGACTCCTGCACAGCGGACCCAGGGCCCGGACTCATCCACGAGTCCGGGCCCTGGGCGTTCGTCGGGGCAGATCAGGCTCGGCGGCGGACCTAGACTCGGGGGCATGGCAGGTCTGATCAAACGCGAGGACATCGATCTGGTCCGGGAGCGCGCGGACCTGAAAGAGATCGTGGACGGCTACGTCACGCTCCGCACCGCCGGCGTGGGATCGTACAAGGGGCTGTGCCCCTTCCACGACGAACGCAGCCCCTCGTTCCACATCCGCCCATCGGTGGGCACCTACCACTGCTTCGGCTGCGGTGAGTCCGGGGACGTGATCTCCTTCGTGATGAAGATGGAGCACACCTCCTTCTCCGAGACGGTGGAGCGACTGGCCGCGCAGACCAACGTGGAACTGCACTATGAGGACGGCGGCACCGGCCCGGACAAGGACCAGGTGGGGCGGCGGCAGCGGCTGCTGGAGGCGCACAAGATCGCCGACGAGTTCTTCCAGGCCGGTCTGAAGGGGCCTGAGGCGGCCGTGGGACAGGAGTTCCTGCGCGAACGCGGATTCACCGCCGAGCACGCCGCCCACTTCGGTGTCGGCTTCGCGCCGAAGGGCTGGGACGGGCTGCTCAAGCATCTGCGCGGCAAGGGGTTCCGGGACGACGAGCTGAAGCTGACCGGACTGTTCTCCGAGGGCCAGCGCGGGATCTACGACCGGTTCCGCGGACGGCTGACCTGGCCCATCCGGGACATGACCGGATCCACCATCGGCTTCGGTGCGCGCAAGCTCTTCGAGGACGACCCCGGCCCCAAGTACCTGAACACCCCGGAGACCCAGCTCTACCGCAAGTCCCAGGTGCTCTACGGGATCGATCTGGCCAAACGGCAGATCGCCAAGAAGCGTCAGCTCGTGGTGGTGGAGGGGTACACGGATGTGATGGCCGCGCACCTGTCCGGGGTGGACACCGCCGTGGCCACCTGCGGCACGGCGTTCGGGGCCGACCACATCAAGATCGCCCGCCGGCTGATCTCGGATGACGGCACCGGGGGAGAGGTGGTGTTCACCTTCGACGGCGACGCCGCCGGTCAGAAGGCCGCCCTGCGTGCCTTCGAGGAGGACCACCGTTTCCTGGCCAAGACCTACGTGGCCGTGGAGCCCAGCGGCATGGACCCCTGTGACCTGCGTCAGCAGCAGGGCCCTGAAGCCGTGGTGGCCCTGATCGAGTCCCGCCGTCCGCTGTTCGAGTTCGCCATCCAGACGGGCATGAAGAACTTCGATCTGAACACCGTGGAAGGGCGTGCCGGGGCATTGCGGCACGCGGCACCCATCGTGGCGGGGATCCGCGACTCCGTGCTCCGGCCGGGATACGAACGCGAACTGGCTGGATGGCTGGGCATGGATCCCTCCATGGTGCACCGGGCCGTGCAGGACGCACTGCGAGCCGACCCCGCGCTGGGGCGCCATGGTCCGCAGACCCACCGGCCGTCGTCGGGGCAGTCTGGGGAGGGCCCCGGCCGGCCGGACCCCGCCCGAGGAGGAGGTCCGGACCGAGGCATGACCGGAGGGTCCGGCCCCAGCGCGGAGGAGCCCTCCCGCAGCCCGGCCACCCCGTTCAGGCCGGATCTGCGGGACCCGGCGGCGCGGATGGAGAAGGAGGCCCTGGAGGTGGTGCTGCAGCAGCCGACCATGCTCTCGGCCGAACAGTGGCAGTCCTTCTACGCTGCCCAGTTCAAGGTGCCGGCCTACGCTGCGGTGCACTCCGGGGTGATGGCGGCCGGCCGGGCAGGTGCCACTCCGGCCCACTGGGTGGAGCAGGTGCGCGAGGAGGTTCCGGCGGAGCTGGCCTCGCTGGTCTCCGAGCTGGCCGTGACGGCGCTGCCGGCGCGCACGGACGAGGACCTGGTCCGGTACTGCCGGGACATCATGAACCGGCTCTTCGAGCTGCAGATCACTCACCAGAAGGCCGAGCTGATGGGGCGGCTGCAGCGGATGGGACCCAGTGGGGACCCGGAGGAGTTCGCCTCCCTGAACCGCCAGCTGGTGGAGCTGGAGGTCACCCGCCGCTCCCTGCGCACTCGGGACTGAGCACAGGCCCGGCCACCGTCAGGGACGGGACCGGGCCTGTGGAGCTCTGGTCAGAGCGGTTCAGTCCAGATCAGACGGAACGGAGGATCAGGCAGCGGAGTCGCGGACCACGGAGCCGTCCTGGGCGTCGATGACGACCTCGTCGGAGTCCTTGCCGTCAGCGTCGTCGAAGTCGATCTCCCACACCAGGCGGTCGTCGTCCTCGTCCAGCTCGACATCGTCCACGGTCAGGCCTTCGGCGCGGCTCTCGAAGGCGCGCTTCAGGGCGGTCTCGGCGTCGACGGTGGCCTGCTGGGCCTTCTGGATGTCGTCGTCGTCGCTGTCCTGCTCGTCCTCGGTGACGGCACCGTCCAGGCCGACCTTCAGGTCCAGGACCTGCTCGCCGACGACCACGTCGATCTCGTAGTGCTCATCGCGATCGTCGCGGTCGATGCTGACGATGAAGCCGTCGGCATGCTCGGCGGTCACGGCGGCGATGGCGTCGAACACCGGGTCGTTGCCCCCGGCGTTGGGCTGCTGCTCATCGGCCGGAGTGCCGGACTCATCGGCCGCGGGGGTCGTGGACTCCGCCTCGGCCGGCGCCGACGTGGTGGCCTGCTCCGGGGTGGGGGTGGTGGCCGGGTCATCGGCGGCGGTGCTGCAGCCGGTCAGCAGGGCCAGGGCGAGCACCCCGGTGCCGGTGAACAGCAGCGGCTTGGCGGTCAGGGACTGGGTCGCGGTGTTCTTCGTCATGACCCCATCCTGCCCGTTGCGCATGAGCGTTCCATGAGAACGTGCAGCCGGCACCCAGGGGTCCGCCAGTCTCGATTTCATGCCACGGCCCGAAGGCTGGTACAGTCTCTTCTGCTGTCGATCCCCCGTAGCTCAATTGGCAGAGCATTCGACTGTTAATCGAAGGGTTGTTGGTTCGAGTCCAACCGGGGGAGCTCACCGTGGCCCTCATCCTGCACCGCAGGGTGGGGGCCACGACCGTTCCCGGACGCATCACGCTGACTGCATGCACGCAGACCGACCTGACCTGGCGCCGCGCAGGGGGCGCTGGCCAGGTGGCACCCGGGGGGAGGCGAACGCTCACCCTGCTGGCCGTCGTCGGGCTGTGTCTGGCCGGCCTCACCTCCTGCCGCACCGCCGAACCGGAGGTCTCCGGGCACTGCGCCGCCTTCGGTCTGGACGCCGCGGACCCGCGTGCCGATGCCGCACTGGACCGTTCGTCACCGGAGGTGCACCTGGCCGTCCGCCATCGTGAGGATGGCCTGCGCGGTCGGTTCCACCTGTTCACCGAGGGCATCGACTGGGAGCGTCCGGTCGGGCTGCTGGTTCGTCTGCACGGGGACGGGGCGGAGGAGTACACCGTCCCGGAGAGGCTGCTGACCTGCCTGGCCGCCGAGGCCGCCAGCCACAATCTGGTCCTGCTGACCCCGCTCACTCCGGACGGCTCCAACGAGCGGACCTGGTGGATGGAACTGGATCAGAACCGTGCCTGGCTGACCTCCCTGGTGCGCACCCAGGTCGAGCAGCTGGGTGTGGACCCCCAGCGCATCTGGTGGATGGGCTACTCAGGTGGGGCCGAGATGCTCTCCTACGGGATCCTGCCCGAGGACCCTGAGCTGGTCACCGGCGGGGCCGTGCTGCTCGGCGGTGGGGGAGATCCAGGATGGACCACGACGACGGCCCCGGCCTCGGTGCGTGAGGGTGCCTGTCTGCAATGGATCGTGGGCGAGGAGGACGATGGCTCCCGCCCGGGACAGGAGTTCGACGCGCTGGCCGCGTCCCGGGACGGCGCCTCCCGGTATCGGCGCCTCGGATTCGCCCAGGTCGGCCTGGAGGTGGTTCCCGGGGAGGACCACCTCTCCCTGCCCCAGTCGGGGTGGATGGACCGCCTCCTGCAGCAGGGATGCCCGTTGGTCTGAGGCCAGCGTGGAGGCCGAGATCGTGGACACGCCCGGTGCGGCTGGCTAAGGCGTCTCCTGCACCGGCTCCTCTCATGAAGTCAATGCCTGTCACCGCCGGGGCAGTGGGTCCAGATGGGTGTTGAGATCCTTCTGCTCCGCTCCCCGGTCATCCCGCCAGGCAACATGCGGGGTGCCAGAACGGGTGCATGCACTCTGGGGGGAGTGGTGTCGTTGACGACGCCTGAACACGGGGATCTGACGGCTGCGGACCGGGACACGGTCACCGAGCTGAGCGCGCTGCCTGGGGGGTGGAGCGCAGAGCAGGACCATCCGGACCTGGCCGTCTATGCCGTGGAGCGCCCTCCGCGGGTCCGCACTCTCGTGGACATCTTCCAGGAGACCTGCCAGCACCATCCGGAGACCGTCGCCATCCAGGGCGAGGACGACGAGATCACCTATCAGGAGCTCGAGGAACTCGTGGACATCCAGGCTCAGCGGCTCTGAGACCCGGGCATCGGGCGGGGTGACTGGGTGGGCATCCGGGTCCCTTCGGGGACCACCGACCTGTACGTGGCCATCCTCGCCACCCTGGCCGCCGGTGCGGCCTACGTGCCGGTGGACGCGGACGATCCGGACTCTCGAGCGCAGACGGTCTGGTCGGAGGCTCAGGTGGCGGCCGTCTTCGGGCCGGGGCTCTCATTGAGCTCGGGCACCGCCGAGCCCCAGGGCGACCCGGGGCCACCGAGCTCCACGGACGATGCGTGGATCATCTTCACCTCCGGCTCGACCGGCACGCCCAAGTGCGCGGCGGTCTCTCACCGCAGCGCAGCGGCCCTGGTGGATGCAGAAGCACTCATGTACCTGCGCCACCGGCCCCCTGGGTCCGGACGACCGGGTGATGGCTGGACTCTCTGTGGCCTTCGATGCCTCCTGTGAGGAGATGTGGCTGGCCTGGCGGCACGGTGCCACCCTGGTGGCTGCCGCCCGGGAGTTCGTGCGCTCCGGTGAGGACCTGGGACGCTGGATCGTGCAGGAGCGGATCACCGCAGTCTCCACCGTCCCCACGCTGGCCTCCCTCTGGCCCTCCGAGTCGCTGAGCGCCGTCCGTCTGCTGATCTTCGGCGGCGAGGCGTGTCCGATGTCCCTGGTTCAGCGCTTGGCGCATCCGGGCCGCGAGGTGTGGAACACGTACGGGCCCACTGAGACGACGGTGATCGCCTCGGGGCAGCTGCTCAGCGTGGAGCCGCCGATCCGGATCGGTCGGCCTGTTCCCGGGTGGCGACTGGCTGTGGTGGATCCGGACGGGGTCCCGGTGCGCTGGGGTGACACCGGAGAGCTGGTGATCGCCGGTGTGGGCCTGGGACGCTACCTGGACCAGGCCAAGGACGCTGAGAAGTTCGCTCCGCTGCCCCGGGAACCCGGTGCGCCATGTCACGCAGGATCAGCTGCCGGACGTGGACGTCAGGCACGCCCGGCATGCCCGGTATCCCCGGCATCGTGCTGGGAGTCGGGCATGAACGCCACGGAGCCGCGGATCCCGGCGCCCATCCCCATCCCCGCCCAGCAGGTTCCCGAGGGAGATCTGCCGCCGGGTGACCGTCCGCGGCCCGGCCGCCGGCCCCCACGCGTCGCGTGGACCGGAGAGGGAGAGCCCACCGACTCAGAGCAGATCACGACGTCGGCTCCCTTGCGCAGGCGTCGGCGGGCCGGCTGGGGCGGTGGTGCAGTCCTGAACATTCCCACGCGCGATGGCAGCCGGACTCGACGTCGCATCACCGGTGTCGATGCGGCTCGGGGGGCTGCGCTGATCGGCATGGTGGCGGTCCACACTCTCCCCGAGGCTGACCCGGTGACCGGAGCTCCCACCTTGTCGTGGCTGCTCTTCGGCGGCCACGCCTCTGCCCTCTTCGCGGTGCTTGCCGGTGTGGCCGTGGCCTTCATGATGGGTGCCCGCCGTCCGAAGACATGTCGGAGGCTGCTGCTGCGTGCGCGCGTCGGCCTGCTGGTGCGGGCGCTGCTGCTGCTGGTGTGGGGGCTGGGGCTGAACGCGCTTCCTCTGCCTGTCTACGACATCCTCCCGTACTACGCTGTCCTGTTCCTGTTCGCGCTGCCGTTCACGGGGCTGCGGATGAGGCACCTGATCGCGGCAGCTGTCGTCTTCGCGGTGCTGGGACCTTGGGCGCGGCACCTGGCGTTGCAGACCTTCGGGGCGGCGACGCTGTCGAATCCGACGCTGGTTGACCTCGTCCTGGATCCGGCGGGACTGCTGCTCTCGTTGCTGCTAACGGGCGTGTATCCGGCGGTGACCTGGATGGCCTTCATCCTGCTGGGGATGGCCCTGGGGCGGATGATGCTGCAACGTCGCTCTGTCCAGCTGGGTCTGTTGGGAACCGGCGGACTCCTGATGCTGCTCGGCAACGGGATCTCGTGGCTGGCTGTCCACGCGTGGGGCGGGTCGGGGCGGATCGTCTCGGAGAGTCACGGTGCCACAGCAGACAGTGTCCGGCGGGCCATGCTGTTCGGGGGAGACCCTGCTCTGCCGTCGGATTCCCCGTGGTGGCAGCTGGTGGTCGGACCCCACTCCAACACCACGCTGTCCTGGGCCGCCAGTGCGGGAATGGCGCTGGTGGTCGTGGGCGGGGCCCTGTGGGTCTCGCGCAGTGCAGGCCAGCTGCTCTGGCCCCTGGCCTCTCTGGGCAGCATGACCCTCACCGGCTACACCATCCACTTGGTGGTGCTGGCCTCCGTGCACGTGGACCACCACCCCTGGCTCTGGTTCTGGGGGCAAGTGGTGCTCGGCATCCTGCTGGCCATGGCCTGGCAGCGGGCGGTCGGCCGCGGACCGATCGAGGCTGCCGTCAGCAGGCTGTCTCGGCTGGGGGCAGCAGTGCTGGTCCGGCCGGAAGGGCGGCGGTCGAGAAGCTGAGCAGTGGTAGTTTGGACATGTCTGTGTGATCATCACACGACACCACACCCCACCAGACCACCGAGGGAAGGCACGAACCGATGGCCCTGCAGGGTTCCCCCAGAGTTTCGGACCAGACTCGTTCGAGCTCGTTGACCGATCTCGCCTCCACCGGGCTGCGGCTCGTCCCCAAGCAGCTCAAGGACGAGCTGACCATGGCCAAGAGCCAGCTGACCAAGAAGGGTGTGACCATCGGGATCGGCGCGGGCATCGCGATCGTCGGCCTGGCCTTCCTCTTCGTGATGGTCGTGGCCCTGATCGTGGCGCTCATCGGCGGCCTGGCCCAGGAGCAGCCCATCTGGTTCTGGGCCCTGATGGTGGCCGCCGGCGCCCTGGTGCTGGCCCTGATCTTCCTCCTCATCGGAGCGCTGCGCATCAAGGCGGCCATGCCTCTGGTCCCGGCGGAGACCGTCCGCGGCTTCAAGCACGATCTCGGCTACCTCAAGGAGGGCAACGCCTTCAACCCGGCCGAGTTCGATCGGCAGGAGGCCCAGCGCGCCGAGGACAAGAAGGCGGCCCAGGCCCGCGAGGCCGAGCGGCGGAAGCAGGCCGAGAAGGAGAACCAGGAGGCCGTCAAGCGCGGCGAGGCCCCCAAACACCACGAGAGCTCCGAGCCCTCCTACGACGAGCTGCGCCGCCGCACCCAGCTGCGCCGCCAGCACCTGGGCGACATCCGCTCCGGCCTGGAGGAGAAGACCGACGTCAAGTCTCAGGTCAACGCCTTCACCTCCCAGCTGGGCCGTCCGCGCCGCTACGGCGCCGTCCAGGCGGGGGACCCCACGGCTCCCACCGCCCCGTACAGCACCGGCGCGCGTGCCGGCGAGAAGGTCAACGAGGCCGGCGACTACGTCAAGGAACGGTGGCAGCCGCTGGCCCTGCTCGGCGCCTCCACCACCGCCCTGGCCGTCTTCGCCCGCCAGCTGGGCAAGAAGTAAGCACGCCGAGCACATGGACAGCGGCGCCTTGGTCTCTGACCGGGGCGCCGCCGTCGTCTCAGGGGACGAGAACACCGGGGAGGAGGCCTCCGATGCGACTGATGGGAGCGGGGACCCGCGAGGACATCGAGTACGTGGTCACCGACCGGTTCTGGACGGTCCCCAACATCATCACGCTCGTCCGCTTCTGCCTGGTGCCGGTCTTCGTGGCCCTGGTGGCCGGCGAGGAGAACCTCGAGGCGTTCATCGTGCTGGCGGTGCTCTCCAGCACGGACTGGGTGGACGGGTACATCGCCCGGCGCTTCAACCAGATCTCCACGGTGGGGCAGTGGCTGGACCCGCTCGCCGATCGGCTCTCCCTGATGGTCGTGGCGGTCACGCTCGTGGTCAGCGGGATCGCCCCCTGGTGGCTGGCCCTGGCCCTGATCGTCCCGGACCTGATCCTGGCGGGCACCTCGCTGGCGCTGTTCGGCGGCAGCCCGAAGCTGCAGGTCAGTGCGATCGGCAAGATCCGCACCGCCCTGCTCCTGGCCGGCACCCCGGCGCTGCTGCTCTCCCGCGTCCCCGGGCCGGACCAGCAGCTGGTGGAGACGATCGCCCTGTGCCTGCTCATCCCGGGGTGCCTGGGGCACCTGTGGGCCTCGGGCGACTACCTGGCACAGTGCGTGGCCAAGCACCGCAGGCTGCGCCGGGCCGGACTGGACCCCCGGGACCGGGCCGGCTGGAGCAACGCATGAAGTGGATCTCCGTGGCCGCGGCCCTGGCCGGTGCGATCTGTCTGGCCCTGGGATCGGAACGGCAGTCGGTGGGCGTACGGGCCCATGCGGCGGAGATCCGCCTGCATCCGAGGGGCTATCTGCGGCTGCTGGGGTCCTGGCCGTGGCTGCTCGGCGGGCTGCTGATGCTGGCCGGAATCGCCCTGAACGTCTACGCCCTGGCCACTGCTCCGCTGACCGTGGTGCAGCCGATCGGCGCGCTGGCCGTGGTCATCACCACGCTCCTGCACGCGCGCACCCAGCGGGTGCGTCCCAGCAGCACCACCGTCAAGGCCATCTCGGCCTGTGTGCTCGGATCGGCCGGTTTCGTCCTGGTGGCCATCCTCGCCACCCAGGAGAACCCGGCACCCACCCGGAGTCAAGAGGTGGTGACGGCCTGGATCGCGGCGGCGGCCACCGCCCTGTTCGCCCTGCTGGCTCTGGCGCTGCGGCGCCGTCCCAGTGCGTTCGTCTACATCCTCGGCGCCGGCGTGCTGTTCGGGTTCGTGGCGGTCTGCGTGCGCCTGGCCTCCATCCACATCCTGCGGGGGGACACCGGTGGCGTGCTGGGCCTGGGGGTTCCGTGGTTCGAAGTGGCGATCCTGGTCGCCTCGGTTGGCCTGGGCGTCTACTTCGTGCAGAGTGCCTACCAGCATGGTCCGCCGGATCTGGTGGTGGCCGGACTGACGGTGATCGACCCGATGGTGGGCGTGCTGGTGGGCATCCTGGTCCTGGGCGAGCTGGAGCCGGGGCTGCCGGTCTGGGTGGGTCTGTGCATGGTGGCGGCCGGTGCCGTTGCTACCCTGGGGGTGGTCGCGCTGTCTCGTCACCACCCGGATGTGGTGGCTCGCCGGGAGGCGGCGGCAGCGGCCGCGGGGGGAACCGCAGGAGCGTCTTGATCGATCGCGCAGAGCGATCCGGCGGACGGTCACGTGTGCCGAGCCGGTGTGGGCCGGCCTGACGCCCCCTGATGAACCTGACACGAACCCTGGACAGGAGTCGCCACCTCGTGCCGACACAGACGCAACGCCCGATGACCGTGCTGATCGCGGCCGACACCTACCCGCCGGATGTCAACGGAGCCGCGGTGTTCTGCCACCGTCTGGCTCGAGCGCTGCACCAGCGCGGTCATGACGTCCATGTGGTCGCCGCCCGGAACGACGCTGGTCCGGATTCGGTGGAGCGGACCGAGGAGGCCACCGTCCACCGTCTTCAGTCGGTGCCGGCACCCACGCATGAGTACTACCGGCTGGTCTTCCCCTGGCACGCCAACCGCTCGATCGGACGGCTGCTGGATGAGCTGCGGCCGGACGTGGTGCATGTCCAGTGTCACTACATGATCGGCGAGGCCGCCATCAATGAGGCTGAACGGCGGCGCATCCGCACCATCGCCACCAACCACTTCATGCCGGAGAACCTGGAGCCCTTCCTGCCCTTCCCGCAGTGGTTCCGGGACATCGTCTCGAGGACCTCCTGGCGGGACATGGGGCGGCTGATGGGCAAGGCCGCCGCGGTGACCACTCCCACGGGGCTGGCTGCGCGCACCATGTCCGAGCACGCCGGCCTGGACCATGTGCTGCCGATCTCCAACGGCATCGACTCCTCCGCGTACGAACAGGCACCGGGGGAGACCGTGGAGAAGGCCGACCACCCGGTCGTGCTGTTCGTGGGCCGTCTGGCGGTGGAGAAGAACATCGACGTGCTCATCCGTGCGCTGGCGCTGATGGACCCGGCCCTGAACGCCCATCTGGAGATCGTGGGCGACGGCGAACAGCGCACCGTGCTGCGCGAGCTGGTCGCCGAGCTCGGAATGAGTGAGCGGGTGACCTTCCACGGTCACGTCACGGACGCACAGCTGCACCGCCTGTATCTGCACGCCGACCTGTTCTGCCAGCCGGGCACCGCCGAGTTGCAGTCGTTGGTCTCCCTAGAGGCGATGAGCGCGTCCAAGCCCGTGGTGCTGGCCGACGCGCTGGCTCTGCCCCACCTGGTGGAGGACGGGGAGAACGGTTACCTGTTCGCTCCCGGCGACGCACAGGATCTGGCGGAGAAGCTCAGCGCCGTTCTCAGCGCATCTCCAGCAGACCGGGAGCGGATGGGCGAGGCATCCCACGCCCGGGCCGTCCAGCACTCCCAGGAGAAGACGGTCTCCCTGTTCGAACAGCTCTACCGGGGTGCCTCGCCTGAGCAGATCCATGCCCAGCTCTGAGCCGGACCGAGCTGTCGGTTCCAGCCCGACGGCGGCCGGCCAGTAGAGTGGTCAGGCGACGGCACGCGGTGGGGCACCACCCCCCCGCCGCAGCACGGGGCGTTAGCTCAGTTGGTCAGAGCAGAGGACTCATAATCCTTGGGTCGCGGGTTCAAGTCCCGCACGCCCTACCCCTGGACGAGGCGAAGCCTCCACCACGACGACGGTCCCCGACCGGGCGAGATGCCTGGTCGGGGACCGTCGTCGTCTGCTTGTTCCCTGTGCGGGAAGGACTCAGTTGTAGCGTGCAGCGGTGCCCAACATGTTGTTGGGGCTGTAGTACAGGTCCGTGATGCGCACACCGGTGGTGGGGTTGCGGGCGTGGGCGATCTTGCCGTTGCCCACGTAGATCGCCACGTGGTGGATCCCGGAGGCGGAGCCGTTGTTGGACCAGAACACCAGGTCGCCGACCTGGATGTTGCTCAGGGAGACGATCTGATCGGCGGAGGTGTACTGGTAACGGCTGGTGCGGGGCAGGGTCTGGCCGCCGGCCTCGAAGGCGGCCTTGGTGAACCCGGAGCAGTCGTAGCCGGTGGGGCCGTTGCCGCCCCAGACGTAGCGAACGTTGGGGTCGTTGGCCTTGTTGATGGCCCAGCTCGCGGCGGTGGCCTTCCACGAGGACGAGGTGGATCCTGCGCGGATGATGGGCGCCGGTGCCGTCGCTGTGGATCCGGTGGTGAGGTAGGCGGTGCTCACCCAGCCGGTGCGGCCGTTGACGGTGATCTGTGTCCAGTAGGCGGTCTTGGTGCCAGTGGTGGACACGGTGGTGCCCTGTGCCAGGACGGAGATCACGGAGTAGGAGGTGCTGGGACCGGTGCGGAAGTTCAGGCCGCTGGTGGTCCGGGCCGTGCCGGCCGTTCCCGTGCTCGGTGCGGGCGCGGTCGAGGTGGCGCTGGTCAGGTAGTAGGAGCTGACCCACCCGGTGCGACCGGCTGCGGTGACCTGGACCCAGGACCCGCTGGCGGAGCCGGTTCGAGTGACCGTGGTGCCGGGAGACAACACGGAGATCACCGAGTCGGACATGCTCGGTCCGCTGCGGAAGTTCAGGTAGGTGGTGGTGGAGGCGGTTCCAGTGGGGCTGGCCGTCACGGAGACCGGAGCTGCCACCGCTCCGGTGGAGGTGGCGACGGCGCCGCCGAAGAGGACGCCGGTGCTCAGGACTCCGGCGGCGAGGCGCTGCTGCATGCGCTTCTTGGCGGCGGCTCGTTCGGCGATGCGGCGCTGGCGGCGAGTGGTGTAAGACATAGGGGAACTCTCAGGTGCGGGGGACAGGGCACGACACCCGTCTCGACGCGAACGTCCGGGGGATGACGAGTGCCATGGTTCTGCGGCGAGGCAGATGTGGAAGAGCTGTTGAACAACCTCGCCGGTGACTAATGTACCCCGTCGTTATCGAAACGTCACTAAATGTCGTGAGATGCGTCACTCCGGTGCTCGTACTGTGACGTAAGCGGGCGTCGGAGACATGCGAACGGCCCCCTCCTGGCCCGGGTCAGGAGGGGGCCGTTCCTGTGCTTCGGTGATGGGTCAGCGGTGGCGGGCGGCGGTGCCCAGCATGTTCTTCGGGCTGTAGTGGAGGTTGGTGACACTCACGCCAGAGATGGGGTTGCGGGCGTGGGCGATCTTGCCGTTGCCCACGTAGATCGCCACGTGGTAGATCCCGGAGGCGGAGCCGTTGTTGGACCAGAACACCAGGTCGCCGACCTGGATGTTGCGCAGAGAGACGAACTGGTCTGCGCTGGTGTACTGAGTACGGCTGGAGCGCGGCAGGCTCTTCCCGGCGGCCGCGTAGGCGGCCTGGGTGAAGCCGGAGCAGTCGTAGCCGGTGGGGCCGGTGCCGCCCCACACATAGCGCACCGAGCGGTTGTTGGCCTTGTTGATGGCCCAGGAGCTGGCGGTGGCCTTCCAGGACGCTGAGGTGGACGAGGTGCGCACCAGGGGAGTGGCCGTGGTGCCGCGCAGGAAACGGGAGCTGACCCAGCCGGTCCGGCCGTCGACCTTGACCTGGGTCCAGGCGCCGCGCACCGCCCCGGTCTTCGTGACGGTCTTGCCGCGGTGGAGCTTGCCGATCACCCGGTAGCCGGTGCTGGGGCCGCTGCGGAAGTTGACGTTGGCCACGGTCTTCGTGGTGCCCTTGGAGCCCGTTGAGGTGCTCCGGGCGGTCGTCAGGTAGGCGGAGCTGACCCAGCCGGTCCGGCCGGAGACCCGAACCTGGGTCCACCCTCCGCGCACGATGCCGGTCTTGGTGACCGTGGCGCCGCGGGCTAGGACGCGTACCACCCGGTAGCCGGTGCTGGGGCCGCTGCGCATGTTGACGGCGCTGGTGGTCGATGCGGTGCCCGTGGGGCTGGCCACGACGGCGACGGGTGCGGCCAGGGCTTCGGGGGAGGTGGCGATGGTGCCGCCGAGGAGCACTCCTGCGCTCAGTGCGCCGGCGGCGAGGCGCTGGTGCAGGCGCTTCCTGGTGGCGGCCCGTTCGGCGAGGCGGCGCTGACGTCGGGTGGTGTAGGGCATGACAGGACTCTCAGGTGCGGGGATGGAACAGGCACGCGCCGGGGGTGTCGTCCGGCGGGCAGATGACGGAGAGGCGGTGCGCTGGCCCGGGCGAGAACCGTCGACAGGCCATCCGTTATCAAATCTACACATTCGTTATGGCAACTTCACTTGTGCGTGACCATGATCACGAGGGAGCAGGGCTGCTGATAGCACCAGGGCGAGGCGCGCCCCGTGGCCGGACGCCGATTCGTCCGCCGGACCGGGCCGGTAGCGTAGCTGGCATGTCCACCGCTGCTCGCGCCGCCTCCGCGCGCCCTGGCCCTCCCGACTCGGGGACACGGTCTTCGCTCCGGCTGTTCATGGATGCCCGGTACACCCGCACGGACTTCCATGACGGCATCTCCCGCTACGGAGCCAGTCTGATCGCCGCCGTGGCGCCCCTGGCCGAGGTCACGATGGTGATCTCGGACGAAGACCAGCTGCGCATGCTTCCCCCGCGCATCCCCTGGATCAAGGTCAGCGCTCCCACCTCCGCCGCCGAGCCGTTCCTGGCCCACCAGCTCAATCCACACCGACCAGACGTGGTCTTCAGTCCGATGCAGACCTTCGGGTCAGCGGGCCGCGACTACGGGCTGATCCTGACCCTGCACGACCTGATCTACTACCAGCACCGCACCCCACCGCGGGATCTGCCGGAACCGGTCCGGCTGCTCTGGCGTGCCTTCCACCTGGCCTATTGGCCGCAGCGTCTGGTCCTGGACCGTGCCGATGCCGTGGCCACGGTCTCGAGGACGAGCCAGCGGCTGATGCGTCGGCACCGGCTGACCCGGCGGGAGATCCGGGTGATCGGCAACGCCCCACAGTCTGTGGATCAGCCGCGCGATCCGCGCACGGTGCCCGAGCGCTCGCTCGTCTACATGGGCTCGTTCATGGACTACAAGAACGTGGAGGACCTGGTCCGCGGGATGGCGTCCCTGCCCGACTACACCCTGCATCTGCTCTCTCGGATCACTCCGGCCAGGGAGGCCGAGCTGAGGTTTCTGGCGCAGGCCGCCGGGGCCGGGCAGCAGAGGGTCGTCTTCCACCGTGGTGTCACGGATGAGACCTATGTGCAGCTGCTGCGCCGGGCCACGGCCCTGGTCACACTCTCCCGGTCCGAGGGGTATGGCCTGCCTGTGGCCGAGGCGATGTCCCAGGGGACACCGGTGATCCTCTCGGATCTGGAGATCTTCCGCGAGATCGGAGGTTCGGACCGCCAGGCGGCCCGCTACGTCGGCTTGGACGGGGATCCGGCGCGGGGCTGGCCCGCGAAGGTCCGTGAACTCGAGGACCCCGCGGTGTTCGCCGCGGCCTCGTCAGCCGCTGTGGCCCAGGCCGGCACCTTCAGCTGGGACTCCTCAGCCCGGGCGCTGGTCAGGCTGGCCGAGGACATCGCCGTGCGCCGGGGGCGCCGCAGGAGACCGTCGCGCTGAGTCAGGTCCCCGATCGCGGATCTCCCTCCAGCGGCCACAGCACCGACGGGCCAGACCAGCCCAGCAGCAGCGCCGGATCCAGATAGCGGTCACGCAGCGTGGAGCCCACCGTCCATCCGTCGTGAATGCGGACGCCCCAGTGGATGCAGGGCACCTCGCAGTGGGCGACGGAACCGTCCACCGTCCCCAGGGGATCTCCGGCGACCACCCGGTCGCCCACCGCCAGCTCCGTCTCGATCGGCTCGAAGGAGCTCAGCGTGCCGCCGGGGTGAGCGAGCGTGAGGACGGGCCGATCCACCACGATGCCCACGAACCGGACCACGCCGGGAGCCGGTGCCCTGACCTGACCGTCCAGGGTGGACAGGTCCACGCCACGGTGGCCCGTGGACCAGGGCCGAGGCGGCGGGTCGAAGGGGAGCACCAGGTCTTCGGGGCCCGTGCCGGCCGGTGGGATCCAGGCGCCCGTCGGCATCGGCGAGGCCGCAGGACGACCGGCCCGGGGTCCGTGGGCGGGGGAGGCGCCAGCCGAGGCTGACCCGATGCCCATGAGGGCCATGCCGAACATCAGCGTCAGGGCGAGGCATCGCCGAGCAGTCGTCCGTGTCATGCCCCCAGCATCGGACACCCTTCACGCCGTGGGGACCGGCCGTCGTCGGGATGTGGACCGCCGTGGCGGGCCGGCTCACTGTGCAGGAGCGCAGACCACCATGGGGTAAGATCTCTCCAGCAGGTGTGTGCCTTGAGCCCACGTCTGACTACGCGCATGACTGTGCCGGCTCGCCAGAGCACGGCAGATCCCCTCCGTCGGTCCCGCTCCGGTCGATCTCTGATCCTGACCGGTCCGGGTTGTGGTGGGGAGGCCGGGTCCGCCCGCAGCCCATGCCAGGGGCCAGTCCGCCAGGACCAGGCCGTCAACCGCCAACCACCATCGGCAGTGGGACAGGGTCGAGCCCGCCACTGCCACAGAAGGAGAGTCATGCCTGTCGTGACCATGCGCCAGCTGCTGGACTCCGGTGTCCACTTCGGCCACCAGACCCGCCGCTGGAACCCCAAGATGAAGCGCTTCATCTTCACCGAGCGCAACGGCATCTACATCATCGATCTGCAGCAGTCGCTGTCGTTCATCGACCGCGCCTACGAGTTCGTCAAGGAGACCGTCGCCCACGGCGGAACCATCCTCTTCGTCGGCACCAAGAAGCAGGCCCAGGAGGCCATCGCCGAGCAGGCCACCCGCGTGGGCATGCCCTACGTGAACCACCGCTGGCTGGGCGGCATGCTGACCAACTTCTCGACCGTCGCCAAGCGCGTGCAGCGCATGAAGGAGCTCGAGGAGATCGACTTCGAGGACGTCGCCGGCTCCAGCCACACCAAGAAGGAGCTGCTGCTGCTGCGTCGGGAGCTGACCAAGCTCGAGTCCAACCTGGGCGGTATCCGCAACATGACCAAGACCCCCTCGGCGGTCTGGATCGTGGACACCAAGAAGGAGCACCTCGCCGTGGACGAGGCCCAGAAGCTGGGCATCCCCGTGGTGGCCATCCTGGACACCAACTGCGATCCCGATGAGGTCACCTACCCGATCCCGGGCAACGACGACGCCATCCGCTCCGTCAACCTGCTGACCCGCGTGGTCGCCGACGCCGTGGCCGAGGGCCTGATGGCACGTAACCAGGGCAAGTCCGGCGGCGCCGCCGCGGAGGAGCCCATGGCCGAGTGGGAGCGCGAGCTGCTCGAGCAGCACAACGCCCAGCAGGCCGAGAAGTCCGAGACCGCTGAGGCCCCCGCCGAGCAGGCCACCGAGGCAGAGCAGACTGAGGCTCCCGCCGCAGAGACACCTGCTGCTGAGGCTCCTGCCGCCGAGGCTGACGCCCAGTGACACACCGGTCGGCCGGCCCCCAGTGGGCCGGCCGACCGTCTCACCGGGCCTGAGGGCCCGGCCTGACTGCAACAAGACCACAGCACCACCCGGGACGAACTCCCCACAAGGTAAGGATGTGTACACGTATGGCGAACTACACCGCCGCTGACATCAAGGCCCTGCGCGAGCGCACCGGCGCCGGCATGATGGACGTCAAGAAGGCACTGGACGAGGCCAACGGCGATGCCGACAAGGCCATGGAGATCATCCGCGTCAAGGGCCTCAAGGGCGCCACCAAGCGCGAAGGCCGCTCGGCCGTCGAGGGCCTGGTCGCCGCCTCCGTCAAGGACGGCGTCGGCATCATGGTCGAGGTCAACTGCGAGACCGACTTCGTGGCCAAGGCCGACAAGTTCATCGAACTGGGCAACACCGTGCTCGAGGTCGCCGTGGCCAACGACGTGATCGACCTGGAGACCCTGCTGGCCGCCGAGTACAACGGCCGCACCCTGGGTGACCACGTCACCGAAGAGGGCGCAGTGCTGGGCGAGAAGGTCGTCGTGCGCCGTCTGGCCCGCGTCGAGGGCACCTACGTGGATGCCTACCTGCACCGCACCTCCAAGGACCTGCCCGCCCAGGTGGGCGTGCTGATGGCTGTGGGCTCCGACTCCGAGCAGGCCCAGACCGCCGCGCACGACGTCGCCGTCCACACCGCCGCCTACGCACCCTCCTACCTCACCCGTGAGGAGGTGCCGGCCGAGACCGTCGAGAACGAGCGCCGCATCGCCGATGAGACCGCTCGCGCCGAGGGCAAGCCGGAGAAGGCCCTGGAGAAGATCGTCGAGGGACGCCTGACCGGCTTCTTCAAGGAGATCGTCCTCGTGGACCAGCCCTTCGCCAAGGACCCCAAGGTCACCGTGGGCAAGGTCCTCTCCGACGCCGGCACCGAGGTCGTGGGCTTCGCCCGCTTCCGCGTCGGCAACTGATCACACCCATCGGTCCCTCCGGCATCCGCGGGTGCCGGTGACCGGTAGGATCGGACCCGAATGAACCTCGAGTCCGACGAAGGGGGTGGCCACCATCACTGGTGACCACCCCCTTTGCTCTGTCCGCTCCCACTCATCTGCCCCAGGAGGCCGCCTTGTCCACCACTGACTCCACCCACACTCCGGACATCCGCGACGCCCGTTCCTTCCACGAGGCCCAGGACCTGCAGCAGTCGCAGGCCGGCGACACGCACGGCGACACCGGCCGCACCGGCAAGCGGCGCGTGCTCCTGAAGCTCTCCGGCGAGGTCTTCGGCGGCGGAAAGATCGGGGTGGACCCGGACACCGTCCGGGGGATCGGCCAGCAGATCGCCGATGCCCGTGGACAGGTCGAGATCGCGATCGTGGTGGGCGGCGGCAATTTCTTCCGCGGTGCCGAGCTGTCGGAGAACGGCATGGATCGCCGCCGTGCGGACTACATGGGCATGCTGGGCACCGTGATGAACTGCCTGGCCCTGCAGGACTTCCTGGAGCAGGCCGGCGTCTCCACCCGCGTGCAGTCGGCCATCCACATGGAGCAGGTCGCCGAGCCCTACATCCCGTTGCGCGCCATCCGCCACATGCAGAAGGGGCGCGTGGTCATCTTCGGAGCCGGCACCGGACTGCCCTACTTCTCCACGGACACCGTGGCCGCCCAGCGCGCCCTGGAGATCGGAGCCGATGAGGTCCTGATGGCCAAGTCCGGCGTGGACGGCGTCTACACCGCCGACCCCAAGACCGACCCCACCGCGGAGAAGTACACCGACCTGACCTACGATGAGGCGCTGCTGCGCAACATCCGGGTGATGGACCTGACCGCCATGACCATGTGCAAGGACAACGACCTGCCCATGATGGTGTTCGGGATGGAGGGCGAGGGCAATGTCACGCGCGCCCTGCTCGGCGAACGGATCGGCACCACCGTCACCGCCTGATCGCGGCAGACGGACCGCCGAGGACACCGTCTAGGATTGACAGCAGACACGACCACACCGAGGAGACATTGTGATCCAGGAGACCCTGCAGGCTGCCAGCGAGCAGATGGAGAAGACGATCGAAGCCACCAGCGAGGACTTCGCCTCGGTGCGCACCGGGCGAGCCAACCCCGGACTGTACTCGAAGGTGATGGTGGACTACTACGGCTCCATGACGCCGCTGCAGCAGCTGGCCTCATTCACCACCACGGACGCCCGCACCCTGCTGATCACCCCGTTCGACGTCTCCGCGCTGCGGAACATCGAGAAGGCCCTGTCCGACTCGGAGATCGGTGCCAACCCGTCCAACGACGGCAAGGTCATCCGTGTGGTCACCCCGGAGCTGACCGCCGAGCGCCGCAAGGAGTACGTCAAGCTCGTCAAGTCCAAGGCCGAGGGCCACAAGGTCTCCCTGCGCAACGCCCGCCGCAAGGCCAAGGAGGCCATCGACAAGATGGTCAAGGACGGCGAGACCGGTGAGGACGAGGGCATGCGCGCGGAGAAGGAACTGGACGCGATGACCCGCAAGCACAGCGAGACCATCGAGGAGATGGCCAAGCGCAAGGAAGCAGAGCTGCTCGAGGTCTGAGCCTTCGGATCGATGTCTGAACCCACTGACCTGACTGTCGGCCCGGCCGCGGCTCCCAGCCCGGCCGGGCCGTCGTCGTCCCCTCAGATGCCCTCCGACGCCAGCGAGGTCCCCGCTTCACGCCGGGAACGGCAGGAGGCCGAAGCCACCACCGCCCGGGCATCCCGGTCCGGGCGCAACCTGCCGGCCGCCATCACGGTCGGCGTCCTGCTGCTCGGCGGAGCACTGGTGGGGCTTCTCTGGGCGCCGATCGTGCTCGCCGCCCTGGTGATCGCCCTGCTGCTGCTGGGCGTCTATGAGACCGCCCACGCGCTGTCCAGCCGCGGTGTGCCGGTCCCCGTGGTGCCCCTGTGGATCGGAGCCGTGCTGATGCCGCTCGGAGCGTACTTCGGGGGCATCGAGGCACTGGTGCTGGCCCTGGCCGTGACCATCCTGATCATCCTGGGGTGGGGAGTGAGCCGCGGAGCGGGCGGCCGAGGCGAGTCGGTCATGGGATCTGTGTTCGTGGCCGTCTGGGTCCCGTTCTTCCTCTCCTTTGCGGTCGCGCTGCTGCGCCTGGAGGACGGGAACCTGATGGTGGCCTGCATGCTGCTGATGGTCGTCTCCAACGACACCTTCGGCTACCTGGTGGGGGCACGCTTCGGACGGCACCCGATGGCACCGAAGATCAGCCCGAAGAAGTCGTGGGAGGGTTTCCTGGGCTCCACCGTGGGCTCGGTGCTGGTCGGATCGGTCGCGGTGGCGCTGCTGCTGGACCACCCCTGGTGGATCGGCGCCCTGCTGGGGGCGTTGACCGTCGCCTCGGCCACCGCCGGTGACTTCTCCGAGTCCATGGTCAAGCGTGAGCTCAACCTCAAGGACATGGGCTCGATGCTGCCCGGGCACGGGGGCGCGATGGACCGACTGGACTCCCTCGTCTTCTCGGCCCCCGTGGCCTACATGGTGTTCGCCCTGCCCTTCACCTGACTGGCTAGCATGGTCTCTGTCCGAGGCAGGACCGTCTGGACCCGCCAGCACCCTCATCTAGGAGCACTCGATGGCGTTCTCGCCCCGGTCTCAGCCGGCCCCCTCCGGGGACAGCGCAGGCCCGTCCCAGGTTCCGGACCCCGTGGAACCCGGTAGTTCAGAGCTGCCGTTCGGCCGCGTCTCCGGCAAGGACTACGGGTACCACAGCGGCCAGGTCGAGGAGTTCATGACCCGTGCCCGCCAGGCCTACGAGCAGGGGATCGGACTGACCGCGCGGGAGGTCCGTCATGCTGTGTTCGACGCCGTCCGGGGTGGGTACTCGGCTGAGGCCGTGGACGAGGCTCTGGATCGGCTCGAGGACACGCTGGCCCAGGCCGAACGCGACGAGCGCATCGCCGCCGAGGGCATCCAAGCCTGGGCTGAGTCCCGACGCGCCGAACGCGAGGTGCTTCTGGGGCGGCTGAACCGGCCAGCCGGGGAGCGCTTCCGACGCCCGACTGCGGTCAAGGCCGCCAGCTACGACCAGCGAGAGGTCGATGCCCTGTGCGAGCGCATCGGCCTGACCCTGGATGCCGACCCTGCGCCGGCGGTGGGCGGAGTCCAGCGTGGCGCGCGCCGCCCCGTGTCCGTGGATGATGTGCGCCGGTGCACCTTCGAGGCCGCGGAGGGCGAGCCCGGCTACGACGAGGCCCAGGTGGATGCATTCCTGGATGCCGTGATCGAGTACCTTTCCGGTGAAGACCGCAGCCTGACCCGCTGAGCACCTCGGTCAGCGTCCGCCGGCAGATCCGTCCTCCAGGAGCGACTCCACCAGGGGCACCGTCCGCCAGGGGACCAGCTCGGCCATCGCCAGGGAGGTGTCCGCACGCTCCACACCCTCGATGTCCAGGATCCTGGTGTGGATGCGGAACAGGTCCTCGGCGTCACGGGCGGCCACACGAGCCAGCACATCGGCTGATCCGGTCAGCCCGTGTGCCTCCACGACCTCCGGGATGGTGGCGATCTCCTGGATGATCTGACCCAGGTGCTGCTGGCGCACATGCACCTGGACGAAGGCCGTCAACGGATGTCCCAGGCTGTGCAGACTGATCCGGCGTTCGAAGGGCAGGACGGCCCCGTCTCGGTCCAGGGCCGCCAGTCTGGCCTGCACGGTGTTGCGGGACAGGTTCAACCGAGTGGCCAGGGCCACCGTGGTGGCATCGGGGTCGGCTGCCAGAGCCGCCAAAATCCTCAGGGCGGTGGTGTCCAAGGTGCTCATGATGCCCTTCTTGTTCGGTGTGTCGCGCGCGACGAGTGAGCAACATGCTGAATCTCGCTCCCACACATTGTGCATCACTCTCACTGTGACTAGCATCACAGGAACTGCGGACCAGACCCCGGACCGCGTGGACCCAGGACAGGACGCCGCACCCAGCGACCTGCCGGACCGAGGAGGATGCCATGGGCTCCGTCACCCTGAACACCCCGCCGACCGGACTGCCACAGCTGCCGGAGCCGGACCTGCTGCAGCTGCTCTCCCCGGAGGGCACGCTGAGCACCGAGCACGACCTCGACCCGTGGGCGGTGGAGGTCACTCCAGAACTGCTGGCCGATCTGCACTGTCATCTGACGGAGATCCGCCGGCTGGACACCGAGGCCACCCACCTGCAGCGGCAGGGCGAGCTGGCCCTGTGGCCGCCGCTGCTCGGACAGGAGGCGGCGCAGGTGGGTTCGGCGCTGGCCCTGCAGGAGAAGGACTACATCTTCCCCTCCTACCGGGAGAACGGTGCCCTGTATCTGCGCGGTGTGGACCCGCTGGGACTGATCCGGATGTGGCGCGGCTCCACCTTCTGCGGCTGGGCTCCCAGCGAGCACCGCGTGGGGGCCCAGCAGATCATCATCGGCGCCCAGTCCCTCCATGCCGTCGGCTACGCCATGGGGGCGGCCATGGACGGTGAGGCCAGCGCCACGGTGGCCTACTTCGGCGACGGCGCCACCAGCCAGGGCGATGTCAACGAGGCCATGGTCTTCGCCGCCAGCTACCAGGCCCCGGTCGTCTTCTTCTGCCAGAACAACCACTGGGCCATCTCCGAGCCCGTGGGCCTGCAGGCGTGCCGACACATCGCCGACCGCCCCTGGGGCTTCGGCATCCCGTCCATGCGAGTGGACGGCAATGACGTGCTGGCGGTGCTGGCAGCCACCCGGCGTGCCACCGAGCGCGCCCGCAACGGCGGCGGCCCGACCTTCATCGAGGCGGTCACCTACCGGATGGGCCCGCACACCACCGCCGACGACCCCCAGCGCTACCGTCCCGAGGGCGAGCTGGAGGCCTGGCGCGCCAAGGACCCGATCGATCGGGTGGAGAAGCTGATCCAGCGTCGCGGTGAGGACCTCGACGCGGTCAAGAACGCCTCGCAGCAGGCCGCAGACGCATTGGCCGCCCGGATCCGCTCCGGCCTGGCCCAGTCCGCGGAGCCCGGCCCGGCCGAGCTGTTCGACCACGTCTACGCCGAGCCGCACTCCGAGCTCGAGCGTCAGCGCGAGCACTACCGCCTCTACCTGGAGCAGTTCGGGGACCATTCCCTGTCGGCCCGTTCGGACGCCGCTGCCCTGTCCACCGCCTCCGGAACGGATCACTGACCCGATGACCGCCACCACCACCGACCGCTCCTCCGGACAGGGCCAGCCCGCCGGAGCGCAGACCATGACCTTCAGCAGGGCCATCAACTCCGCCCTGCGCGATGCCCTCGAGGAGGACCCCCAGGTCGTGCTGATGGGTGAGGACATCGGCACCCTGGGCGGGGTCTTCCGCATCACGGACGGACTGCAGCAGCAGTTCGGTCCCGAGCGCGTGATCGACACCCCGCTGGCCGAGTCCGGCATCATGGGCACCGCCGTGGGCCTGGCCTATCGCGGCTACCGGCCGGTGGTGGAGATCCAGTTCGACGGGTTCGTCTATCCCTCCTTCGACCAGATCGTCTCCCAGGTGGCCAAGCTACACTTCCGCACCCGCGGAGATGTGAAGATGCCGATCACCATCCGCATCCCCTACGGCGGCGGGATCGGCTCGCCGGAGCACCATTCGGAGTCGCCGGAGGCCTACTTCACGCACACGGCCGGACTGCGCGTGGTCTCGCCCTCCACTCCCCAGGACGGCTATGACCTGCTGCGCGAGGCGATCGCCAGCGACGATCCGGTGGTCTACCTCGAGCCCAAGCGCCGCTACCACGCCAAGGGTCAGGTGGACCTGGACCGGGATCGCCCCTCCATGAATGCGGCGGCTGTGGCCGCGGCCGGAACGGACGTCACAGTCGTCAGCTACGGCTCGCCCATGACCACGTGTCTGCAGGCCGCCGAGGCCGCTGCGGATGAGGGCACCTCGCTGGAGGTGATCGACCTGCGCAGCATCTCCCCGGTGGACTACGGCGTGATCGAGTCCTCGGTCCGCCGAACCGGGCGGCTGCTGCTCGTACACGAGGCCGGGCTGACCGGCGGTGTGGGCGCGGAGATCGCCGCCCAGATCACCGAGCGCTGCTTCGAGTGGCTGGAGCACGCCCCCGTGCGGATCACCGGGTTCGACATCCCGTACCCGCCGGCCAAGCTCGAGCACCATCATCTGCCCGACCTGGATCGGATCCTGGACGGTGTGGACCGTGTGATGGACCGCCCCAACTCCCAGTCCGCCGCCGACACCCACGGAGCCTGACCCCATGCTGAAAGTCTTCAACCTGCCGGATCTCGGAGAGGGACTGACCGAGTCCGAGATCCTCACCTGGAAGGTCGCCGAGGGAGACCAGGTCACCGTGAACCAGGTGCTGGCCGACGTCGAGACAGCCAAGGCCGTCGTCGAACTCTCCAGCCCCTTCGAGGGCGCCATCGCCCGTCTGCATGCTGAGCCCGGCACGGTGGTGGAGGTCGGCGCCCCGATCATCTCCTTCGAGCTGCCCGGTGAGTCCGGTGGCGAGTCCCCGCCTGCAGGCGAGGCCTCGGCGCAGGACAGGCCCGACGGCGGCACTCAGGCGCTGCCTGACGGTCGGGTTCCGACCTTGGTCGGCTACGGGGCGGCGGCCGACACGGGCAAGCGACCAGCGCGGCGCGCCAAGGCCGGAGGGGCCGGCACGCAGGCTCCGCCTCAGCCCCAGGGCACGGCACCCAGCCAGCCCGCACCGCCCGTCAGCACACTGCCGGCCAGCACACCGCCCTCGACCGACGGGACGGGGGAGCGGCCACGCTCCACGCCCCCCGTGCGCAAGCTGGCCAAGGACCTCGGCGTGGACATGACGGCGCTGACCGGCACCGGACGGGATGGGCTCATCACGCGGGAGGATGTCCAGCGAGCAGCTGCCGGGGGAGCCTCTCCTGCAGCGCCCGGGTCACCCAGCCAGGCTGGGGCCGGCACGTCGCCTGCGGCAGGCCAGGGGCCGTCGTCGGGCGGGGTGAGGACGCTGTGCGGACGCGAGCGTGAGGTGCGCACCGCGGTCCAGGGCGTGCGCAAGCACACTGCGGCCGCCATGGTCTCCAGCGCCTTCACGGCACCGCACGTCACCGAGTTCCTCACCGTGGACGTCACCGAGACCATGGAGCTGCTGGAGCGGATCCGGCGCCACCGGGAGTTCCGGGACGTGCGCGTGACGGTGCTGACCCTGGCCGCCAAGGCCGTCTGCCTGGCCATGGAACGGACACCGGAGATCAATGCCCGGTGGGACGAGCAGGCCCAGGAGATCGTGGGGCAGCACTTTGTGAACCTGGGGATCGCCGCAGCCACTCCGCGAGGTCTGATGGTCCCGAACGTCAAGGACGCTCAGGCCATGGACCTGAAGGAGCTGGCCGGGGAGCTGGCGGAGCTGACGGAGACGGCTCGCGCCGGCAGGACCGCTCCGGCGGCGATGTCCGGCGGCACGTTCACGATCACCAATGTGGGAGTGTTCGGCGTGGACGCCGGGACACCGATCCTCAATCCGGGCGAGGCCGGCATCCTGGCGCTGGGCCAGGTGCGCCGTCAGCCCTGGGAGCACCAGGGGCAGATCGCCCTGCGGCAGATGATGACGCTGAGCCTGTCCTTCGACCACCGTCTGGTGGATGGGGAGCAGGGCTCACGCTTCCTGGCCGATGTGGGGCAGCTGCTCAGCGACCCGGCGATGGCCATGCTCCGCTAGACCCCGGGCACCCAGACGGCCGTGCCGCCCGACTCCCGAGGGAGTGGGCGGCACGGCCGTGGTGTTTCGCCGGCTGGGCGTCAGTTCAGCTGCATCAGCAGTTCGGTGACGACCTCAGCACGGGCATTGGAGAAGGACTGCTCCTCGCCGGTCACGGCGAAGCCGCGGCGGGTGAGCACCTTCTGGGAGCCGATGTTGTCCGCCGGGACCCGCGCCGTGATGGGGCGTTGGGGGTACTCGGCCAGGAACGCGTCCACGGCGGCGGTGGTGATGCCCTGGCCCCAGAACGGACGTGCGGTCCAGAAGGAGAGCTCCGGGACGCCGTCCACCAACTGGCAGAGCACGGCGCCGGCCACTTCGCCGTCCTGGTCGATGGTGCGCACGATCGTGTCCTCGTCACGCAGCAGACGGGACCAGTGATAGTCGAAGACACCGCGATCACTGGGGTTGCGGGCGGCATAGGCGGCCATCAGGTTGGCCTCGGGATCCTGCTGATGCTCGAAAAAACGGTCGAGATCCTCGGTGCGGACTTCACGCAGCTGCACGGGTCGGTGACCTCCTCGTCACTACCGGGGGGTGGTCGATCAGGCCAAGCCGATCGGACACTGTGGTTGGTGCCACTCTACGGGGTGCCGGGGTGCACCAGCGCCGCCAGGGCCAGTTCGGCCAGCAGACGACGACGACCGGCCCGGTCGGTGTGGGAGCGGCGGACCGAGTGCGGGGTCGAGTTGATCAGTCCGAAGGCCGCCTGGGCGCGGAAGACGGCCGTGGCCTGATCCTCGTGGGGGTGCAGACGCAGCAGCTGACGGGCCCAGACGGCGATGTAGGTCCGCTGCAGGCGGGACACCTCGCGGGCGTCCGGAGGATCCAGGTGGCGGCGCTCGCGCCACTGGACCGTGATGATGTCCCGGTGGTCCAACGCGAAGTCGGTCTGGAAGGTGGTCAGCCGGGCCAGGACCTGCTCCGGCGGCAGATCCAGCCGCTCGGCCTCCTGCTCGATCTGCTCCCCGCCGTCCAGCAGGTCCTGGCTCACCCGCACCAGCAGGGTGCCCAGCACGGCGGACTTGCCGGAGAAATGACGGTAGATCCCCGGTCCGCTGATCCCACAGGCCGCTCCCAGGTCCTCCAGGCGCACCCCCTCATACCCGTGCTCGGCGAAGAGCCGCTCGGCGGCCTCGAGCAGGGCTTGGCGTCGGTCAGCCTTGGCGGCGGCACGCGGGGTGGAGGCGTCGGCGGGCAGGGCCTGGGGCACGGTGTCTCGTCTCGTCGGTGGGGCGGCGGAAGCGGGTCGGCCGGTCAGGTCTGACGCAGGAGCCGACGCTGGATCTTCCCGGTGGGCGTCATCGGCAGCTCGTCGCGGAACTCGATAACGGGAGGGTACTGGTAGAACGCCAGACGGTGCTTGACGTGCTGCCGCAGCTCCTCCCGCAGTTCGTCCGTGGGCTCGGTGTCCTCGCGCAGGACCAGGTAGGCGGCGACCACCTCGCCCCGGTCCGGATCGGGAAGGCCGATCACCGCGGCCTGGACCACGGCAGGGTGGGACATCAGGGACTCCTCGATCTCACCCGGTCCGATCCGATAGCCGGCCGAGGAGATGACATCGTCCACCCGCCCGTGGAAGGTGAGGTGGCCGTCGTCGTCCATGCTGCCCAGATCCCCGGTGCGCAGATGGCCGTTCAGGTACTTCTCGGCCGTCTTCTCCGGCTGGTTCCAGTAGCCGAGGAACTCGCCGGGATTCGGTGTCTGCACGCAGAGCTCGCCGACCTCGCCCGGCGGCTGGGGTTCGCCCAGGGGGTCCAGCACGGCCACCGTGAACCCGGGGACGGCCCGGCCCATGCTGCCGGGCGCCGGCGCCCAGCTGGACCGGTCCTGGCCGACGACCATGTTCATCTCCGTCTGGCCGTAGAACTCATTGACGTGCACGCCCAGGTGCTCCCGCGCCCAGGCCTGCAGCTCCTCTCCGAGGGCCTCGCCGCCGGAGGTCACCGTCCGGGGACGCCGATCACCGAGGGAGAGTCCGGAGGCCCGCAGCTGCTTCAGGGCGGTGGGCGGCAGGAAGGCGTTGCGCACCCCGAGCTCCTCGACCAGTCGCCGGACCAGTTCGGGGGAGAACTTCACGGTGGAGGCGACCACGGGGACGCCGCAGGCCAGGCTCGGGAAGAGCACATCCAGCAGTCCGCCGATCCAGGCCCACTCGGCCGGGGTCCACATGCGGTCACCAGGCTGGGGAAAGGCCTCGTGGGTCATCCGCACGCCGGGCAGATGGGCGGCGAGCACACGGTGCGGGTGCAGAGCCCCCTTCGGATTGCCGGTGGTCCCGGAGGTGTAGATGATCAGCGCCGGATCCTCGGCCGACGCCCGACCGTAGTCGGTGGCCTCCTCATGCTCGGCCACGAGCTGGTCATAGCTGAGGTGTCCAGGATGCGGGAGGTCGGTGCCGGTGAGCACCACCGTCTCCAGCTCGGGGCACGACTCCAGCGCATCCTGGAACCGGTCCAGGTCGGCGGCGCTGAGCACCACGGTCCGGCTGCCGGAGTCCTGGAGGCGGAAGCGCACCGCGTCGGGACCGAATTTCACGGTCAGGGGGACCACCACCAGGCCCACCGCGTAGGCGGCCAGATGCATGGTCACCAGTTCGCGGCATTGGGGCAGCAGCACGGCGACCCGATCTCCACGCTCCAGCCCGGCCTGCTGCATCCACCGGGCCAGCCTCAGCGTTTCAGTGCGCAGCTGGCCGAAGGTGGTCTCGCGGTGGCCGTCCTCGGTGGCCACCACCAGGGCGAGGTCCTCGGGGTCGGCGGTCTCCAGGCAGGCCGTGGCGATGTTGAACTGCTGGGGGATGTGCCAGTGGAAGGGTGTGGTGTCCAGGTCCTGCCACCAGGGCTGAGGCTGTGCGGGCATGGTGCGTCTCCGAGGTGGGGCGGGCGGGCTCAGTGGGCGAGGATCTTGAACTGGCCGACCATGACCGGTTCGTCCCGGTGGGTGAACACTGTGGCGGTGTAGGTCACGACGGCCGACTCGGGCTCCCCGCCGTCACGGGGACGCGGCTCGATGGAGACGACCTCAGTCTCGGCGTGGATGGTGTCCCCGGAGAAGGTCGGGCCGATGAAGCGGAGCCGATCGATCCCGTAGAACGCCACGAAATGACGCGGATCCAGCTCGACCAGGCCCAGGAACGTGGAGATCAGCAGTGCCCCATGGGCGATCCGGCGGCCGAAGCGATGTTCGGCGGCATACTGCTCATCCAGGTGCAGGGGGTGGCGGTCTTCGCTGATCTCGGCGAAGGCCTCGATCACGTCCTGGGAGAGGATCTTGGACCGTGAGCCCTGGACCTGCCCGACCTGCAGGTCGCGGAAGGATCCGGTGAGCATGTCAAACCTCGTTCCTGTGGTTCCAGTTATCGGGGGATAACTGGAACCACGGTAGTCCTCTGGGTGATGGGTGTCCATGATCGTCCGAGATCACGGGGCTGCGGTCTGTCTGGCGGGGCATTGCGTTGACACCTGTGATGTCACACACCTACGCTGACGGCGTGACTTCGGTTAAGAATCATTCACTGAATCGGGACGGACGGAACCAGGCATGACGAACACGCTGACGGTGCTGTCCTCCACGGTGGACCCGTCCTCGGACCAGTACCGGTCCAACGACCGAGCCCAGCGGGAGCTGGCCGAGGACCTGCACCGGCGTCTGGAGACCGCCGCGCTCGGAGGCCCCGAGTCCTCCCGCGACCGGCATGTCCAGCGCGGCAAGCTGCTGCCCCGTGACCGGGTGCGCCGCGTGCTGGATGAGGGCTCGCCGTTCCTGGAGATCGGGGCGCTGGCCGCCCACGGCATGTACGACGACGCCGCACCTGCCGCCGGCGTGATCGCGGGCATCGGCGTGGTGCGCGGTCGGCTGGTGATGGTGGTCTGCAACGACGCCACGGTCAAGGGCGGCACCTACTTCCCGATGACGGTCAAGAAGCACCTGCGCGCCCAGGAGATCGCCCTGGAGAACCGGCTGCCCTGCCTGTACCTGGTGGACTCCGGCGGGGCGTTCCTGCCGCAGCAGGACGAGGTGTTCCCGGACCGCGAGCACTTCGGCCGCATCTTCTTCAACCAGGCCCAGATGTCCGCGGCGAAGATCCCTCAGATCGCCTGCGTCATGGGTTCGTGCACCGCCGGTGGCGCCTACGTCCCCGCGATGAGCGACGAGACGGTGATCGTGCGGAACCAGGGCACCATCTTCCTGGGCGGACCGCCGCTGGTGAAGGCCGCGATCGGCGAGGTCGTCACCGCCGAGGAGCTGGGCGGCGGTCAGCTGCACGCCGAGGTCTCGGGCGTGGTGGACCACCTGGCCGAGGACGACGACCACGCACTGGAGATCGTCCGGGACATCGTGGACACGCTCCCGCCCACCCCGGAGGCCGCATGGGCGGTGGCCCAGCAGTACGCCGAACCGGCGGTGGACCCCGAGCACCTCTACGGGGCGGTCCCCACGGATGTGAACGCCTCCTATGACGTCCATGAGGTCATCGCCCGACTGGTGGACGGCAGCGACTTCCATGAGTTCAAGGCCTCCTATGGGGACACTCTGGTCACCGGCTTCGCCTCGATCCACGGCCACCCGGTGGGGATCGTGGCCAACAACGGCGTGCTGTTCTCTGAGTCGGCTCAGAAGGGGGCTCACTTCATCGAGCTCTGCGACCAGCGCGGGATCCCGCTGCTGTTCCTGCAGAACATCTCCGGATTCATGGTCGGTCGGGACGCCGAGGCCGGCGGCATCGCCCGGCACGGGGCCAAGATGGTCACCGCCGTGGCCACCTGCCGGGTGCCCAAGCTGACCGTGGTGATCGGAGGATCCTTCGGGGCCGGCAACTACTCGATGTGCGGGCGGGCGTACTCGCCCCGGTTCCTGTGGATGTGGCCGGCCGCGCGCATCTCCGTGATGGGCGGCAACCAGGCGTCCTCCGTGCTGGCCACGGTCAAGCGCGACCAGTACGACGGTCGCGGGGAGTCCTGGAGCGCCGAGGCGGAGGAGCAGTTCAAGGCGCCCATCCGTGAGCAGTACGAGCACCAGGGCAACCCCTACTACTCCACGGCGCGTCTCTGGGACGACGGCATCATCGACCCCGCGGACACGCGCCGCGTGCTCGGCATGGCCCTGGACGTGGTGTCCCGGGCACCATTGCCGGACACCTCCTTCGGCCTGTTCCGCATGTGACCGGTGCAGCTCCGATGACCCAGACCCCCAACAGCCCTGCCGACCCCGTGAGTGATGTGAGCCCTGTGAGCGCCGACGTCCAGCCCCTCTTCGACACCGTCCTGGTGGCCAATCGCGGCGAGATCGCCGTCCGCATCATCCGCACCCTGCGCCGCCTGGGGATCCGCTCGGTGGCCATCCACTCGGATGCGGACACCGAGGCACTCCACGTCCGTGAGGCCGATCACGCCGAGCGGGTGGGGCCGGCCCCGGCCGCCCAGAGCTACCTGGACATCGACGCGGTCATCGAGGCCTGCCGCCGTTCCGGGGCCCAGGCCGTCCATCCCGGCTACGGCTTCCTCTCGGAGAACGTGGACTTCGCGCGCGCCCTGGACCAGGCCGGGATCACCTTCATCGGCCCCAGCGTGGACTCGCTGCACGCCATGGGGGACAAGATCCGCTCCAAGCAGCACGTCACCGCCCACGGCGTCCCGGTGGTCCCCGGCATCGCCGAGCCGGGACTGAGCGATCAGCAGCTGCTGGACGCCGCCCAGGACGTGGGGTTCCCGCTGCTGATCAAGCCCTCGGCCGGAGGCGGCGGCAAGGGCATGTTCGCCGTCGAGAGCGCCGAGCAGCTCCCAGAGGCCCTGGCCAGCGCCCGACGCACCGCCCGCAGCGCCTTCGGCGACGACACCCTGTTCCTGGAACGTCTGGTCCGGCGGCCACGGCACATCGAGGCCCAGGTCCTGGCCGACTCCCAGGGGCACGCGGTGCACCTGGCCGAACGCGAGTGCTCCCTGCAGCGCCGCCACCAGAAGGTGATCGAAGAGGCCCCCGCGCCGCTGTTCGAGAACCTTCCGGACGGTCCGGAGCTGCGCGAGCGCATGGGGCAGGCCGCCGTGGACGCCGCGCGGTCGGTGCAGTATCTGGGAGCGGGGACGGTGGAGTTCCTGGTCTCAGATGAGAACCCTCAGGAGTTCTTCTTCATGGAGATGAACACCCGCCTGCAGGTCGAGCACCCCGTGACCGAGGAGGTCATCCGCTGGAACGGAGACCCGCTGGACCTGGTGGAATGGCAGGTGCGCATCGCCGCCGGCCAGGCCCTGCCCTTCGCCTCCGCTGATCTGACCCTGGAGGGCCATGCGATCGAGGCCCGTGTCTATGCCGAGGACCCTGCCCAGGGATTCCTGCCCGCGGTCGGTGACGTGGCCGACGTCGTGCTTCCCTCCGGCCCGGGCGTGCGCGTGGACAGCTCGCTGGACGGACCGGGCGAGGTCAGCTCACACTATGACCCCATGATCGCCAAGGTGATCACCCATGGCGCCCACCGTGCCGAGGCACTGGCTCGGCTGGACCAGGCCCTGGCCCACACCGCCGTGCTGGGGCTGACCACCAACATCCCGTACCTGCGTGAGCTGATCGCGGACCCGGACGTGTCCGCCGGTCGCCTGCACACCACCTTCCTGGACGAGCGCGACCCGTTCATCACCCCGCAGCCCACCGGTCCAGCCCTGCAGTCCGCGGCACGGTCCCTCGGCGGAGCCGCCCAGGACGCAGCTCCCGACGACGGCCACGCACCGGCGCAGGCCCGGCTCGGCTCGGCCTCGGGTCACCTGAGCGCCGCGTGGCGACTGGACGGCTGGCGGGCCACCGGCCGGGTCTCCGCGGAGCGCTGGCTGGAGATCGACGGCGAGGCCGTGCAGGTCCCTGACGAGGGTGCGCCGGGTGACCAGGACGCTCAGGACGGTGCAGGCACAGCGGCCGAACCCGAGGTCCGCCTGGGGACCGTCGACGGCAGACCGGCCGCCCACGTCTCGCACGGCGGGCACAGCTTCACCGCCACGGCACTGACCCGTCAGGACCGAGTGCGCCGAGCACTGGGCACCGCCGGGGGAGGGGCCGGTCCGGGCGGTCCCGAGGCCACCTCCCCGATGCCGGGCACCGTCGTCTCCGTGGCAGTGGCGGACGGAGACACCGTCACCGCCGGCCAGACCCTGGTGGGGGTGGAGGCCATGAAGATGGAGTACCCCGTGACCGCCAGTGTGGACGGCACCGTCAGCGTCCATGTCAGCGTGGGCGAGCAGGTCAGCAAGGGACAGGTCCTGGCCACCGTCCAGCCCGCGGACGGCTCGGTCTGACACCGAGCCCCGCACCTCTCTGCACCACCCCACTGCACACCCCGCATTCGCCCTGAGAACCACCGCCCAGGAGGCACCCATGAATCTGGAACTGGACGAGGACTACCAGGCCCTCTCGGACACCGTCCGCGAGTTCGCCGACGAGGTGGTGGCCCCGGTCTCCGCCCACCACGACGAGACCCACACCTTCCCCTACGAGGTGATCCGCCAGATGGGGGAGATGGGCCTGTTCGGCCTGCCCTTCCCCGAGGAGCACGGCGGCATGGGCGGGGACTACTTCGCCCTGGCCCTGGCTCTGGAGCAGCTGGGCCGGGTGGACCAGTCCGTGGCCATCACCCTGGAGGCCGGTGTCTCCCTCGGGGCCATGCCCGTCTACCGCTTCGGCACGCAGGCCCAGAAGGAGCAGTGGCTGCCCCAGCTCACCTCCGGCCAGGCGCTCGCCGCCTTCGGCCTGACCGAGCCCGGTGCCGGATCCGACGCCGGGGGCACCCGCACCACCGCCCGGCTGGAGGACGGTCACTGGGTGATCAACGGCTCCAAGGAGTTCATCACCAACTCCGGCACGGACATCACCCGGTTGGTCACCGTCACCGCGGTCACCGGCCAGCGCGAGGGCCGCGACGGTCAGATGAAGCCGGAGATCTCCACCATCCTGGTCCCCACGGACACCCCCGGCTTCCGTGCCGAGAAGGCCTACAACAAGGTCGGCTGGAACGCCTCGGACACCCACCCGCTCTCCTTCCAGGACGCCCGGGTGCCGGAGGAGAACCTGCTGGGCGAGCGGGGCCGCGGCTACGCCAACTTCCTGTCCATCCTGGACGAGGGCAGGATCGCGATCACCGCCCTGGCCACCGGTGCCGCGCAGGGCTGCGTGGAGGCCTCGGTGCGGTATGCGAAGGAGCGTCAGGCCTTCGGCCGGAACATCGGCTCCTACCAGGCCATCCAGTTCAAGATCGCCCGCATGCAGACCCGCGTGCACACCGCCCGCCTGGCGTACTACGCGGCGGCGGCGAAGATGCTGGCCGGCCAGCCGTTCAAGACCGAGGCGGCGATCGCCAAGCTGGTGGCCGGCGAGGCCGCCATGGACAACGCCCGCGACGCCACCCAGGTGTTCGGCGGGTACGGCTTCATCAACGAGTCGCTGGTGGCCCGCCACTACCGTGACTCCAAGATCCTGGAGGTCGGCGAGGGCACCACTGAGGTGCAGCTGATGCTGATCGCCCGCGATCTGGGACTGTGAAGGGAGACACACCGATGGCACGGATCGAGCAGCGCGGCCTGTACGCGCAGGAGATGACCGAGGGCGATGTCTACGCCCACCGCCCCGGGCGCACCCTGACCGAGGCGGACAACGTCCTGTTCACCACGCTGACCATGAACACCCAGGCCCTGCACCTGGACGAGGCCGAGGCCGCGCGGCAGCCCTTCGGCCGGCGGCTGATGAACTCCATGCACACCCTGGCCACCATGGTCGGCCAGTCCGTGGGCCAGCTGACCCAGGGCACCCTGGTGGCCCAGCTGGGCTTGGGGGACATCCGCTTCCCGGCGCCGGTCTTCGCCGGGGACACCCTCTACACCGAGACGCAGATCGTGCAGATCCGGCCCTCCTCCTCCCGGCCCGGCCAGTCGATCGTCACCCTGGCCCACACCGGCCGCAACCAGGACGGGACCGTGGTGGCCGAGGCCAGCCGCACCTGCCTGATGTGGACCAGCGCCGAGTCGCACCGCAAGCACGGTCAGCAGAGCTCCCAGGAGTCCGGCCCGACGACGGAGCGCACCTGATGAGCGCCCCTCACCCGAGCTTCGAGCTGGGCCCGGCGATCATGTTCGTCCCGGCCGACCGTCCGGACCGCTACGCCAAGGCCGCAGAACGAGCCGATGCGGTGATCATCGACCTCGAGGACGCCGTGCTGCCGGCGGACCGCCCGGCCGCCCGCCAGGCGCTGGTGGAGACCCCGCTGGACCCGGCGCGGACGATCGTGCGGGTGAACCCGGTGGGGACCGAGGACTTCGCCGAGGACCTCGAGGCCCTGACCCGCACCGAGTACACCACCGTGATGCTGGCCAAGGCCGAGTCCGCGCAGCAGCTGGACTCCCTCCACGGGTACCGCGTGATCGCCCTGTGTGAGACCGCACTGGGAGTGCGCGAGGCCGCGGACATCGCCCAGACCGAGCCCGTGGTGGCCCTGATGTGGGGCGCCGAGGACCTGATCGCCTCCCTCGGCGGACTCTCCAGCCGGTTCCCGCAGGAGCATGACCGGGCCGGTCAGTACCGGGATGTGACCCGTGCCGCGCGTGCCCAGATCCTGCTGGCCGCCGGTGCCGCCGGCAAGGCCGCCGTGGATGCCGTCCACCTGGACTTGGCCGACCACGACGGGCTGCGCGCCGAGGCCGAGGACGCTGTGGCCTGCGGGTTCTCCGCCACCGCCTGTCTCCACCCGGCTCAGGTGCCGGTGATCCGCCAGGCCTACCGGCCGTCGTCGGGCCAGGTGGACTGGGCCACCCGGGTCCTGGAGGCGGCCGCCTCCCAGGGCGCAGCAGGGGCGTTCTCGCTGGACGGGCGGATGGTGGACGAGGTGGTCCTGCAGCAGGCCCGGATCATCCAGCGCCGACACGCGGCCGCCGCTGAGGAGCCGACACGGGAGTGAGGCGCCGATGTGCCGGGACTGAGGCACATCGCGTGAGACTATGATCTGCGTCACATCATCGAACGCCTGGGAGTCCCCGGGTTCCAGGAGGGAAGCCATGACATCCACCCACTCTGCCCAGACCGGCCCGCCGCCGGGGATCGACTTCCAGCAGGTCCAGGCCTCGCCGGAGTTCAGCCGACTGCGCCGGACCCAGCGCAGCTTCGCCTTCCCGATGGCCGTGGTCTTCCTGGTCTGGTACTTCGTCTACGTCCTGCTAGCCGCCTACGCGCCGGAGTTCATGGCGATCAAGGTCTGGGGCAACATCAACGTCGGGATCGTGTTGGGGCTGCTCCAGTTCGTCTCCACCTTCGCCATCACCGCCGCCTACGTCTCCTTCAGCAACCGCCGCCTGGACCCCCAGGCCGTGGCCATCCGGGAGGACCTCGAGGACCGTCTGGCCCAGGGCGCGAGCAGCCGAGAGGGGGAGGTCCGGTGAGCACCACGACCCTCCTGACCGCCGCCGCCGGGACCAATGTGGGCGAGCCGTGGCTGAACATGCTGATCTTCGGGCTGTTCGTGGCCGTCACCCTGGTGATCGTGCTGCGGGCCTCCAAGAACACCAAGACCGCTGCGGACTACTACGCCGGCGGCCGGTCCTTCTCCGGCACCCAGAATGGCACCGCGATCGCCGGCGACTACCTCTCCGCTGCGTCCTTCCTGGGGATTGTGGGCGCGATCGCGATCAACGGCTACGACGGCTTCCTGTACTCGATCGGGTTCCTGGTGGCCTGGCTCGTGGCCCTGCTGCTCGTGGCCGAGCTGCTGCGCAACACCGGCAAGTTCACCATGGCGGACGTGCTCTCCTTCCGCCTGCGGCAGCGCCCGGTCCGGATCGCCGCGGCGATCGCCACCCTGGCCGTCTGCCTGTTCTACCTGCTGGCCCAGATGGCCGGCGCCGGCGCCCTGGTCTCTCTGCTGCTGGGCATCGACGAGCGCTTGGGACAGTCGATCGTGATCGCGATCGTCGGCGCCCTGATGATCCTCTACGTGCTGGTCGGCGGCATGAAGGGCACCACCTGGGTTCAGATCATCAAGGCCATCCTGCTGATCGCCGGAGCCGCCGTCATGACCGTCTGGGTGCTGGCCCTCTACGGGTTCAACTTCTCCGCCCTGCTCGGGGACGCCGTGACGACCGCCGGCGGCAACGAGGCCCTGCTGAACCCGGGCCTGCAGTACGGCATCAACGCCACCACCAAGCTGGATTTCCTCTCCCTGGGCCTGGCCCTGGTGCTGGGGACCGCCGGCCTGCCGCACGTGCTGATGCGGTTCTACACGGTGCCCACCGCGAAGGAGGCTCGCCGGTCCGTGGTGTGGGCGATCTGGCTGATCGGTGCGTTCTACCTGTTCACCCTGGTGCTCGGCTACGGCGCCGGCGCCCTGATCGGTCCCGAACGGATCCAGGCCGCCCCGGGCGGGGTGAACTCGGCTGCGCCGTTGCTGGCCTTCGAGCTCGGCGGCTCGTTGCTGCTGGGACTGATCTCCGCTGTGGCGTTCGCCACCATCCTTGCGGTGGTGGCCGGACTGACCATCACGGCGGCGGCCTCGTTCGCGCACGACGTCTACGCCTCCGTGCTGGCCAAGGAGAAGCCTTCCCCGGAGAAGGAGGTGAAGATCGCCCGCCGCACCGTGGTGGTGATCGGCATCCTGGCGATCCTGGGCGGTATCGGCGCGCAGGGCCAGAACGTGGCGTTCCTGGTGGCCCTGGCCTTCGCCGTGGCGGCCTCGGCCAACCTGCCCACCATCCTCTACTCCCTGTTCTGGCGCGGCTTCACCACCCAGGGCGCGCTGTGGTCCATGTACGGGGGCCTGGCCTCCGCGCTGATCCTCATCGTGTTCTCCCCGGTGATGTCCGGCACCGAGACCTCCATGATCCCGGGGGCGGACTTCGCCCTGTTCCCGCTGAAGAACCCGGGGCTGATCTCCATCCCGCTGGCGTTCTTCCTGGGCTGGCTCGGTTCCGTGCTGGACCGGCGCCGGGAGGACCCCGCCAAGCAGGCCGAGATGGAGGTGCGCTCGCTGACCGGCGTGGGCGCCGAGAAGGCTGTGGAGCACTGACCGGCTGACCCGGTCCTCAGGCAGAGGCTGGAGGTCGACGCCGCGCCCGTCCGGGCCGTCGACCTCCAGCCTCCGCCATGTCTGGCACGGTGGCGCGAGCGCCGAGGGCGCCCCCAGGGACCGTCGAGGAGGCTCCGACATAATGGTCCGGTGAGCTTCTCTGCCCCCTCTGCACCGCACCATCAGCCCGACGACGGCTCCGGCACCTCCCCACGCCGCGTCACCCTGATCGGCTCCACCGGGTCGATCGGCACCCAGGGGCTAGACGTGATCGCCGGTGTGCCGGACCGATTCACGGTGGCCGCCCTGGCCGGAGGGTCGAACCTGGAGCTGTTGGCCCGCCAGGCTGTGGCGACCGGAGCCCAGGCGGTGGGAGCTGCCGTCGGCACACGCGAGGAGCTTCAGGCGGCCATCGTGCACGCCGCCGACCAGGCCGGTGTCCCCGCGCCACGCTCCGAGGTCTTCACCGGACCGGACGCCGCGGCGAGGATCGCCGCCTGGGAGGACGCCGACGTCGTGCTCAACGGGATCACCGGGTCGATCGGCCTGGAGCCCACCCTGGCCGCCCTGAACGCCGGACACGTGCTCGCGCTGGCCAACAAGGAGTCGCTGATCGTGGGCGGCGCCCTGGTCAAGGATGCCGCTGTGCCCGGACAGCTGGTGCCCGTGGACTCCGAGCACTCCGCCCTGGCCCAGGCGCTGGCCGGCGGAACCCACGCCGAGGTCGCCCGGCTGATCGTCACAGCCTCCGGAGGGCCCTTCCGCGGGCGCTCGCGGTCCGAGCTGGCCGAGGTCACTCCCGAGCAGGCGTTGGCCCACCCCACCTGGGACATGGGCAAGGTGGTCACCACCAACTCGGCCACCCTGGTCAACAAGGCCCTGGAGGTGATCGAGGCGCATCTGCTCTTCGACATCCCGCTGGAGCGGATCATTCCCGTGGTGCACCCGCAGTCGGTGGTGCACTCCATGGTGGAGTTCGTGGACGGCTCCACCCTGGCCCAGGCCTCCCCGCCGGACATGCGCCTGCCGATCGCGCTGGGCATCGGCTGGCCGCACCGGGTGCCCGGGGCCACCGCGCCGTGCGACTGGACCCAGGCCGCCACCTGGACCTTCGAGCCGCTGGATGAGGAGGCGTTCCCCGCCGTCCGGCTGGCCAAGGCGGCCAGTGCGGCCTCGGACACCCACATGGCCGTGTTCAACGCGGCCAATGAGGAGGCGGTGGAGGCGTTCCATGACGGGCGGATCGGATTCCTGCAGATCGTGGACACTGTGGCCGCCGTGGTGGAGGATTACGAGCCCGCGCACGTGCTGGCCGAGGTGATGGACCGCTCCGGTGAGCTGACCGTGGAGGCGGTGCTGGCCGCTGAGGACTGGGCACGGCAGGCCGCCCGTGCCCGGTGGACCGGGGGAGCAGCCTGATGGAGATCCTGCTCTTCGTCCTGGGGGTGATCGTGGTGGCGGTGGGGATCGCCGTCTCGATCGCCCTGCACGAGGTCGGCCACCTGGTGCCGGCCAAGCTGTTCGGTGTGCGCGTGCCGCAGTACATGATCGGCTTCGGACCCACCATCTGGTCTCGGCGCCGTGGCGAGACCGAGTACGGGTTCAAGGCCGTCCCCCTGGGCGGCTACATCTCGATGATCGGGATGTACCCGCCGGCCGAGGACGGCTCCGTCCGCTCCAACCGCACCGGCATGTTCCAGCAGCTGGCCGATGAGGCCAAGGCCGCCGAGGCCGAACGGCTCCAGCCCGGCGACGAGGACCGGCTGTTCTATCGGTTGCCCGTGTGGAAGCGGATCACCATCATGCTCGGCGGCCCGCTGATGAACCTGATCCTGGGCACGCTGCTGATCGGGGTGGTGCTGACGATGTTCGGCACCACCCAGGCCACCACCACCGTGGCCAGCGTGAACCAGTGCGTGATCTCGGCGGCCGAGGAGCAGCAGCGGGCCGGCTCGGCCGAGCAGCAGGAGTGCGAACCCGAGGACCCACAGGCCCCGGCCTACGCCGCCGGTCTGCGCCCCGGGGACGTGGTGACCTCCTTCAGCGGCACCCCGCTGGCCGAACGGGACTGGCTGAAGCTGACCGGTCTGATCCGGGCCACCGCCGGCCAGGAGTCCTCGCTCACCTTCGTCCGGGACGGTCAGGAGCAGACCACGCAGATCACCCCGTTGCTCACCCAGCGTCCCGAGGTGGACGAGCTGGGGCTGCCGGTGCGGGACATCTCCGGGCAGCTGAAGATGACCGAGGTCGGGTTCATCGGCATGGGCTCCCAGCAGAGGTTCATGACCCTGCCCGTCACCGAGGTCCCCGGTCAGGTCGGCCAGCAGGTCGGGGCCGTGGCCCGCGTGGTCCTGGATCTGCCTGCCCGCATGGTGGCGGTGGTCAACGCGGCGTTCTCGGATGCGCCGCGCGATCCCAACGGACCCATCTCCGTGGTGGGTGTGGGACGGCTGGCCGGAGAGATCTCGGTGCACGAGGAGATCCCGTTCCAGTCCAAGGTCGCCTCGCTGATCAGCCTGGTGGGCGGACTGAACATCGCCCTGTTCGTCTTCAACCTCATCCCGCTGCTGCCGCTGGACGGAGGGCACGTGGTCGGCGCCCTGTGGGACGGGCTCAAGCGGGCCTGGGCCACGGTCCGGGGCCGGCCGACGCCCCGTCCTGCGGACATCTCCAAGGCGCTGCCGTTGACCTACGTGGTGGCCGGACTGCTGCTGGTGATGGGCGTGCTGCTGATCTTCGCGGACATCGTCAAGCCGGTCAGCCTGTTCTGATCGGTGCAGTGGTGCAGCAACCGATTGTCGCCATGCTGTCGCTTTGAGCTGCGCCCGACGCCCGCAGCCCGACACGGCGGCGACAATCGGCGGGATGGCTGCGAGGTGAGGTCTACGGTGGAGGCATGAGCCAGCAGCCTGCCCAGAAGATCTACTCCGTCCTCTACGTCTACGGTCCGGACACCGCCGCGGCGCGTGACGAGCACCGTCCGGCCCATCGCGAGTTCCTGCTGGGGCTCGGTGCGGACATGGTGGCCGCCGGTGCCTACGTGGACGACCCCGAGCAGGCCCTGCTGCTGGTGCGCGGCACCTCCGCTGAGGACGTGCGCACGCGACTGGCCCAGGATCCCTTCGCCGTCCACGGCATCCTCACCGAGGCGCACATCCACGAATGGAGCTGCGCCATCGGCACCGCTGCGGCAGCCCTGCGTGGTGAGCAGTCCTGACCAGCGGCCGCGAACCCTCGTCCTCCTCCCGCCCCGACCGCCGCACCCTGCTCGGCGGGCTCGGCGCCACCTCGGTGGCCGCCCTGCTGGCCGCCTGCACCCCTGGCCCCACCTCCGGTGAGCGGGCCGGCTCGGGTGAGGGGCCGTCGTCGGGAAGCGCCTCTCCCACACCGAGCCCCAGCCCCACTCCTGAACCCGTTCCGGAGCTGCCCGGGGGAGGGACCACCCTGTTCCCCGGGCGCCGGATGATCGCGCTCTACGGCTCGCCGGGGACCTCCTCCCTGGGTCTGCTCGGGGAGCAGGACATCGACGCCGCGTTGGAGCGGGCCGCCGATCTGGCCGCCGAGTACCAGCCGTTCAGCGAGGAGCCGGTGATTCCGGCCTTCGAGATCATCTCCACCATCGCCACCGCGGCCCCCGGACCCACGGGGGACTACACCACGCCGGTGGAGCGAGAACGGCTCACCGAGTGGGTGGTCAAGGCCGGTGAGGCGGACACCTACGTGGTGCTGGACCTGCAGCCGGGCACCCAGGACTTCCTCACCCAGGCGCAGATGTTCGAAGACCTGCTGGTGATGCCGCATGTGGGACTGGCCCTGGACCCGGAGTGGCGGTTGAAGCCCGGGCAACGGCACATGCGCCAGATCGGCTCGGTCAGCGCCGCCGAGGTCAACCAGGTCACCGCGTGGCTGGCCGGGCTGGTGGAGGAGCACCGCCTGCCGGAGAAGCTGGTCATCCTGCACCAGTTCAAGCTGATGATGCTGCCGGACCGAGAGGAGATCACCTCCCCGGACGGACTGGTGGTCATGGTGCACGCGGACGGCAACGGCACGCCGGAGCAGAAGCAGGACACCTGGCGCGTGCTCAAGCAGGACCTGCCGCGCGGGTGGCGGCTGGGCTGGAAGAACTTCATCGACGAGGACAGCCCCACCTTCACCCCGGAGCAGACCATGACCGAGGTCACCCCGACGCCCTGGTTCGTGTCCTACCAGTGAGCCGAGGGCGAACCGAAGCCGCACCACCCCCACTCCGGTCCGCCGTCCACGCGTAGGATGGACGGCGACCCAGTCCCGATCAGGTCAGGAGATCTCTGTGCCCGTCAGCCTCGGCATGCCCGCCGCCCCGCCGCCCGTGTTGGCCCCGCGCCGCAAGACCCGGCAGATCAAGGTGGGAAGTGTCGGCGTGGGCTCGGACCACCAGGTCTCGGTGCAGTCCATGACCACCACGCAGACCACGGACATCAATTCCACGCTGCAGCAGATCGCCGAGCTCACCGCCGCCGGCTGTGACATCGTGCGCGTGGCCTGCCCCACCCAGGACGATGCCGACGCACTGCCGATCATCGCCAAGAAGTCCCAGATCCCGGTGATCGCGGACATCCACTTCCAGCCCAAGTACGTCTTCGCGGCCATCGACGCCGGCTGTGCCGCCGTGCGCGTGAACCCGGGCAACATCAAGAAGTTCGACGACAAGGTCGCCGAGATCGCCCGCGCCGCCAACGACGCCGGCACCTCCATCCGGATCGGCGTCAACGCCGGCTCGCTGGACCGCCGCCTGCTGGAGAAGTACGGCAAGGCCACCCCGGAGGCCCTGGTGGAGTCCGCGGTCTGGGAGGCCTCCCTGTTCGAGGAGCACGGCTTCCGGGACTTCAAGATCTCCGTCAAGCACAACGACCCCGTGGTCATGGTCCGCGCCTACGAGCTGCTGGCCGAACGCGGCGACTGGCCCCTGCACCTGGGCGTCACCGAGGCCGGACCGGCGTTCCAGGGCACCATCAAGTCCGCCACGGCCTTCGGCGCCCTGCTCTCCCAGGGGATCGGCGACACCATCCGGGTCTCCCTGTCCGCGCCCCCCGTGGAGGAGGTCAAGGTCGGTCTGCAGATCCTGCAGTCGCTGAACCTGCGTGAGCGCAAGCTCGAGATCGTCTCCTGCCCCTCCTGTGGCCGCGCCCAGGTGGACGTGTACACCCTGGCCGAGGAGGTCACCGAGGGGCTCAAGGACCTGACCGTGCCGCTGCGCGTGGCCGTGATGGGCTGTGTGGTCAACGGGCCCGGCGAGGCCCGCGAGGCCGACCTCGGGGTGGCCTCCGGCAACGGCAAGGGTCAGATCTTCGTGAAGGGCGAGGTCATCAAGACGGTCCCCGAGGACCAGATCGTGGAGACTCTCCTGCAGGAGGCACGGCGGATCGCCGCCGAGTCCGGCATCGAGGAGGGCGCTGATGGACAGGATCCTGCCCAGGGGTCTCCCGTGGTCACGGTCAGCTGACGACTCCGTCCGCCGCGCCACGGGCGGCCTCGTCCGCATCCTGACAGACGAGGACACCCCCGCGCTCCAGGCGCTCGCCGCGCAGGACCCGGTGGCCAACTGCTTCGTCGAGTCCCTGCTGCAGGGCGGTCGCCTGGCCGGGACCCGGCAGTCCGGTTCTCTCTTCCTGGGTGTGGACGCGCCCCACGGACAGGCGGGCCCGACGACGGCCGGAGGCTCCGGCGGGAGCCTCACCGCGGCCTGTTGGGCCGGCTCCAATGTGGTGCCGGTCGGAGCGGACCGGGGGATCGGGGCCTTGTTCGGACAGGCCCTGTTGCCGCTGCGACGCCGCTTCGCCTCCGTGTACGGTCCCCAGGAGGCTGTGCGGGGGATCTGGTCGGAGCTGTCCGCCGGCCATCAGCGTGCCCGGGACGTGCGGGACGAGCAGCCCCTGATGGTGATCGAGGGCGACCCCCAGGTCCCACCTCACCCCGAGGTGCGTCCCACCCGCCCGGAGGAGTTCTCCGCCCTGCTGCCGGCCGCCGCGGCCATGTTCGAGGAGGAGCTGGGGTTCTCACCCCTGCTCAACGGCGCGGTCCAGTACCGGCTGCGGCTCGAGGAGCTGATCCAGCGCGGGCACTCCGTGGTGCTCACCGCCCCGGACGGACGGATCCGCTTCAAGGCGGACCTGGGCGTGGTCTCCCGGGACTGCACCCAGATCCAGGGGGTCTGGGTCCACCCGGCCGAACGAGGACGGGGGCTGGCCGCCCCGGCGATGGCCGCCGTCGTGCATCATGCCCGGACCGTGGCACCCCGGGTGAGCCTGTATGTCAACGCCTACAACACGCCCGCAGTGCGGACCTACGAGCGAGTGGGCTTCACCCGCGTCGGCACCTTCTCCACGATCCTGATGTAGCTGGCACGGATCCGGATCGGCCGCACCTGCGCCGGAGCGAGGTCCACGCCACTATGCTCGTGGTAGTCACCGGAGGGGCGGCACCCCGCCACTGTCCGGCGCCAGCGTCGATTCCCGCCACGAGAAAGAACGGCACCATGCCTCGCACCTTCACTCGGTCCCTGTCCGCCGCAGCCTCGATCGGCGTGCTCACCCTTGGACTGACCGCCTGCGGCGGGAACGGGGACGGAGGCGAGTCTGCCTCGCCCACCCCGGAGCGGACCTCGCCGGCCGCCACCTCCGCCGCTCCGTCGGCCACCGAGAGCGCCAGCCCCACGGAATCGACATCGGAGTCCGCACCGGCGTCGCAGTCGGCATCGGCATCCGGTGCCGAGGAGATCGAGCAGGCCATCCAGACGGTGATGGGTGAGGACGCCGACATCCTCACGTCCGCGCAGCTGCGCCAGGCCAACGAGCAGATGCAGGGCCTCACGGAGAACGTGACCATCACCCCTGCCGAATGCGGCACCGACCAGTCCGGGATGTCCTTCCCGGAGGACGCGGAGATGATCGGCGGCGTGGTCACCGACACCACGGATCCCGCGGCCCCGTCCAGCCAGGTCCTCTCCACGGTCACCTTCACTGACGCCGCCCAGGGGCAGGAGCTGCTGGACCAGGCCCGTGACTTCGCCCAGACCTGCTCCACCTTCACCGTGGAGATGGGCCAGGGCCTCAAGGCCACCTCGGAGGTCACCCTCGAGGAGGTCACTGCGGAGGACGCCGACGACGCGCTGGCCCACACCAGCACGATCGAGGTGGAGATGGAGGAGGCCACGCTGCCGCCGGGCGCCACCCAGAGCACCACCACCACGGTCTACGTCCTGAAGGACGACACCCTGTACCAGTACGTGCACGCCGGCCAGGCCGACAGCGCCGAGGTCCTGACCGAGGGGCAGACCACCATCGCGGAGCTGCGCGCCGAACTGGGACGCTGACCTGCAGCCGTCGGCACCGGCGGCACCTCTCATCTCCCTCCACCCCAGTACCAGAACCACCCGAAACGGAGTCCCCGTGCCCCTGCGCATGTCCACCCTCTTCCTCCGCACCCTCCGAGACGACCCCGCCGAGGCCGAGGTCGCCAGCCACCGGCTCCTGCTGCGCGCCGGCTACATCCGCCGGGCCGCGCCGGGCATCTACACCTGGCTGCCGCTGGGCCTGCGGGTGAAGGCCAAGGTCGAGCAGATCGTGCGTGAGGAGATGGACCGGATCGGCGGCCAGGAGGTCTACTTCCCGGCACTGCTGCCGCGTGAGCCCTACGAGGCCACCGGCCGCTGGGAGGAGTATGGAGACACCCTCTTCACCCTTCAGGACCGCAAGGAGGCCGACTACCTGCTGGCCCCCACGCACGAGGAGATGTTCACCCTGCTGGTCAAGGAGCACTACACCTCCTACAAGGACCTGCCCACCACGCTCTACCAGATCCAGACCAAGTACCGGGACGAGGCACGGCCCCGGGCCGGCCTGCTGCGCGGGCGCGAGTTCGTGATGAAGGACTCCTACTCCTTCTCGGTGGACGACGCCGGACTGGACCAGGCCTATGCCGACCACCGAGAGGCCTATCTGCGCATCTTCGAGCGGCTCAGCCTGGAGGTCGTGCCGGTGCAGGCCCAGGCCGGTGCCATGGGCGGGTCGAAGTCCGAGGAGTTCCTGCACCCCTCACCGATCGGTGAGGACACCTTCGTGGAGTCCGACGGCGGCTTCCGCGCCAATGTGGAGGCCGTCACCACGGTGCCCCCGGCCGCCCTGGACGAGGCGGCCATGGCCGCTCTGCCGGCAGCCGAGGTCAAGGACACCCCGGACTCCACCACGATCGCCACTCTGGTGGAGGTGGCGAACTCGCTGGCCCCTCGGACCGAGGGGGAGTGGACGGCCGCCGACACGCTCAAGTGCGTGGTGCTCACCGCGGTGCTCGACGGCGACGAGCGGCAGCAGTTCGTGGTGGCCGTGCCGGGGGACCGGGACGTGGACCTCAAGCGCCTGGAGGCCTCGATCGGAGAGGCACTGGGCGTGGTCGGCGAGCCGACGGTGGAGCAGGCCACCGAGGCGGACCTGAAGCGTCACCCGGGCCTGGTCAAGGGCTACATCGGCCCCGGAGAACTGGGCGGCCAGCCGGTGCTCGGCACGGAGTCGGCCACCGGGCTCCCCTTCTTCGTGGACCCCCGCATCGCCCCCGGCACGGCCTGGATCACCGGGGCGAACGAGCCCCAGCGTCACGTCTTCGGACTGGTGGCCGGACGCGACTTCAGCTGGGACGGCGTGGTCGAGGCCACCGTGGTGCGCGAGGGCGACCCCGCACCGGACGGTTCCGGTCCGCTGCATGCCCGCCGCGGCATCGAGATGGGCCACATCTTCCAGTTGGGCCGCAAGTACGCTCAAGCGCTGGACCTGAAGGTGCTGAACGAGAACGGCAAGCAGGTCGTGGTGACCATGGGCTCCTATGGCATCGGCGTCACGCGTGCGGTGGCCGCCGTGGCTGAGGCCTACCACGACGACCGTGGCCTGGTCTGGCCGCGGGCCCTGGCACCGGTGGACCTCCACCTGGTCGCCACCGGCAAGGGCGAGGAGATCCTGGCCGCAGCCGCCCAGCTGGCTGAGGACCTCGAGGCCCGCGGCCTGAGCGTGCTCCTGGACGACCGTCCCAAGGTCTCGGCCGGAGTGAAGTTCTCCGATGCGGAGCTGATCGGCGCACCCACCATCGTGGTGGTCGGTCGAGGGCTTGCGGAGGGGAAGATCGAGGTCAAGGACCGGGCCACCGGCCAGGCCGAGGAGATCGCCCTGAACGAGGCCGTGGACCACCTGCTCACCGCGGTGCGCGGCTGAGGTGACCGGCCTCGAGGACATCGCCGTCGCGACCATCGTCATGGTCGTGCTGGCGGGCCTGGCGGCCGGCTGGGTGGATGCCGTGGTCGGCGGCGGGGGACTGCTGCAGCTGCCGGTGCTGCTCATGGTGCCCGGCATCACCCCGGTGCAGGCGCTGGCCACCAACAAGATGGGATCCGTCTTCGGCACGGCCACCAGCACCATCACGTACTACCGGCGGGTCGGTCCGGATCTGAGGACGGCCATCCCCATGGCGGTGGTGGCTCTCTGCGGCAGCTTCGGCGGGGCGATCGTGGCCACGCTGCTGCCCGCCGCCGTGATCAAGCCCGTGATCGTGCTGGCACTGATCGGGGTGGCTGTGTTCACTGCCGCGCGGCCCCAGCTCGGCCGTGCGGCGGCCCTGCGCTTCACCGGTCAGCGGCACCTGCTCACGGCCCTGGCGATCGGTCTGATCATCGGCTTCTATGACGGTGTGCTGGGACCGGGCACGGGCACGTTCCTGGTGATCAGCCTGGTGGCCATGCTCGGCTACGACTTCCTGCAGGCCTCGGCCAAGGCCAAGATCGTCAACCTGGCCACGAACCTGGGAGCCATCGCCTTCTTCCTGCCCTCCGGACACATCCTCGTGGGGCTGGGGCTCATCCTGGGCCTGTCCAACATGGTCGGCGGGTACCTGGGAGCCCGGATGGCGGTCCGGCAGGGAGCCGGATTCATCCGGATCGTGTTCCTCTGCGTGGTCTCGGTGCTGATCGCCAAGCTGGGCTGGGACCTGTTCGTCGAGTGGACCGCCTGAGTCGGGCCCTGACCCACTAGGCTGGATCAGCCTGATCGCCCACTCGTCTCGGAGGACCACGATGACCACCACCCCGTCCAGCCTGCAGGAGATCATCGCGCCCGCGGTCGAGAGCTCGGGCCTGGTGCTCGAGGAGTGTGGACTGACCGGCGAGGGCGACCATCGGACCCTGCACGTGGTGGTGGACCGGTCGGAGGGGACCGAGGGGCTGGACCTGGACACGGTCTCCGCCGTGGCCACAGCGGTCTCGTCCGCGCTCGATGCGGCCGGCGACGACCTGCCGGAGCTGGGCAGGTCTCCCTACCAGCTGGAGGTATCGTCCCCGGGCGTCTCGCGTCCGCTCACCGATCCGCGCCACTGGCGGCGCAACGTGGGCCGGACGGTGAGTGTCTCCGTGGACGGAGCGGACCCGATCACCGCACGGGTGGTCGAGGCCGATGCGGACTCCGTGGTGCTGGCTCCGGTGCGCCCCGGCGCCAAGAAGGGCATGCCGGCCAAGGAGGGCGCCCCCGAGCGCCTGCCCTTCTCCCGACTGGGGGCAGGGACGATCCAGGTAGAGTTGACCCACGGCGCGCCCGCCCACCAGGACGGGGACGCGCAGCATGGGCGGCATCCGCAGGATGCCGCTGACGACGTTTCGGACACGGAGGCCTGAGTTGGACATCGACATGAGCGCCCTGCGGATGCTGGAGAAGGAGCGCGAGATCCCTCTCGAGAAGCTCATCCCCACCATCGAGCAGGCCCTGGTGGTGGCCTACCACAAGTCTCCGGGCGCCCTGCCCCAGGCGCGCGCCGAGCTGGACCGCAAGAGTGGACACGTGACCATCTGGGCCACGGAGACCGATGAGGACGGCCAGGCCATCGGTGAGTTCGACGACACGCCCAACGGCTTCGGCCGGATCGCGGCCTCGACCGCGCGTCAGATCATCCTCCAGCGCCTGCGCGACGCCGAGGACGACCAGATCCTGGGCGAGTTCAAGGGCAAGGAGGGCGAGCTGATCTCCGGCGTCATCCAGCAGGGCACCAACCCGTACATGATCCAGGTCAACCTGGGATCGGTGGAGGCGGTGCTGCCGCCGCCGGAGCAGGTCCCCGGTGAGGACTACGGGCACGGCCGCCGACTGCGCGCGTACGTCACCGATGTCCACCGCGGGCTCAAGGGCCCCTCTATCACCCTGTCCCGCTCCCACCCCGGTCTCGTCCGCAAGCTGTTCGAGCTGGAGGTCCCGGAGATCGCCGACGGCTCGGTCGAGATCGTCTCCCTGGCCCGTGAGGCCGGGCATCGCACCAAGATGGCGGTGCGTGCCACGCGGTCCGGCGTGAACGCCAAGGGTGCCTGCATCGGCGAGATGGGCTCCCGTGTCCGGGCCGTGATGAGCGAGCTGAACGACGAGAAGATCGACATCGTCGAGCACTCTGAGGACCCTGCCGCCTTCATCGGACACGCGCTGTCCCCCTCCAAGGTGTCGAGCGTCACCGTGGTGGACGAGGCCACTCGTTCGGCCCGCGTGGTCGTGCCCGAGCATCAGCTCTCGCTGGCCATCGGCAAGGAGGGGCAGAACGCCCGCCTGGCCGCCAAGCTGACCGGCTGGCGCATCGACATCACCGGAGACGGCGCGTCTGCCCAGTGAGGGGTTGAGCCCCCTCCACAGGGCCGAGAAGCGACGACTCGGCGTGGAAGCGGCTAGACTGCTGTGGATCCCTGCACGACACATCCCCTGCACAGGACGGTCCATGCCGACTCATTCAGTTCCGACTGAAGGGTCAGCACCCCTCCGCACCTGCATCGGATGCCGTCGCCGCGAGGATCAGAACCTGCTGGTGCGTCTGGCGCTGGACCCGAGCACGGAGACCCGATCCGTGACCGTGGACCTGCGCCGTCGACTCCCTGGCCGTGGTGCCTGGCTGCACCCTGCCACTGACTGCCTGCAGGTCGCGTTGAGGCGTCGAGCCTTCCACCGGGCCTTCCGAGGTCCCGTGGAGACCGACTCCCTGACCGACCTGTTCGAGCAGACGGTGACGAGTGCACCGCCCATGACCGCCGAGGAGCAGGACACACCGGCGTTGACGACCGACAACGAAAGCGGGTCAGAGATCTGATGGAAACCCGATGAGCACCAAGCGATGAGTGCCAGACGATGAACATCACCCCCAGCTCGACCATCGGTCGCGCAGTGCAGCCCGTCAGGGGCCTGCTGGCGACCGGAGCACACACCCAACGGTCCACCGCCGCGGTCGGCAGGAGCTAGACGCTCCAGCCACGGCCCCGGTTCGGACCAGAACAGGAGAACCGTGGCCAAGGTCCGCGTCCATGAGCTCGCCAAGGAGCTCGGCATCACCTCCAAAGAGGCCCTGAACAAGCTTCAGGAGATGGGCGAATTCGTTCGCTCCGCCTCATCCACCATCGAGCCCCCGGTGGTCAAGAAGCTGCGCTCCGCCTATGCGGACGCAGCCCCGAAGAAGTCTGCAGAGTCCAGCACCGCGGCACCGGCCCCGAAGAAGCCCGCACCGGCCAGCCCGGCCAAGCCCGGAGCACCGGTGCCCGGCCCCCAGCCGACTGCCGAGAAGAAGCAGACGCCTGCCGCTGAGGCGGCTCCGGCCCCGGAGCAGTCCGCCCCTGCGCCCCAGCCCGAGAAACCGGCGGCCCCGCAGGCCCCTGCCTCCCAGGCGCCCACGCCCGGCCCGGCCGCACCCAAGGCGCCGACCGCACGCCCCGGTGCCCCGCGCCCCGGGAACAACCCCTTCACCTCGAAGCAGTCTGCACGGGACGAGCGTCCGGGGGGACCTCGCCCGGGTGGACCACGCCCCGGCGGCCCCCGTCCGGGCAACAACCCGTTCGCACCCAAGCAGGGCATGCGCTCGGGCCGTCCTGACGAGCGTCCCGGAGGACCGCGTCCCGGTGCCCCTCGTCCTGGTGCACCTCGTCCCGCCGGTGCGGGAGCACCCACTCCCGGCGGTGCCCGCCCCAGCCCGAACATGATGCCGGGACACATCACCCGGCCGGCCCCGGCCGGTGCTCGTCCCGGAGGCGGCCGTGGCCGTCCCGGTGGCGGACCCGGTGCAGGGACCGGTGGGCCTGCCGGCGGCGGCCCTCGTGGCGGTCGTGGCGGCCGCGGCGGCACCCAGGGTGCCTTCGGTCGTGGCGGCGGACCGCGTGGCAAGCAGCGCAAGTCCAAGCGCGCCAAGCGCCAGGAGCTGGAGCAGCAGACACGCGAGATCGGCGGCGTCAAGGTCCCCAAGGGCGACGGCACCGTGGTGCGTCTGCGCCGTGGCTCCTCGCTCTCCGACCTGGCCGAGAAGATCAATGCCAACGCGGCTGCGCTGGTGACCGTGCTGTTCCAGCTCGGTGAGATGGCCAACGCCAACCAGTCCCTGGACGAGGACACCTTCGCGGTGCTCGCCGAGGAGCTCGGCTACAAGATCGAGATCGTGTCCCCGGAGGACGAGGACAAGGAGCTGCTGGAGACCTTCGACATCGACCTGGAGGCCGAGCTGGCCGACGAGTCGAGCGAGGACCTCGAGAAGCGTCCGGCCGTCGTGACCGTGATGGGTCACGTCGACCACGGCAAGACCCGTCTGCTGGATGCCATCCGCTCCACCAACGTGATCGAGGGCGAGGCCGGCGGCATCACCCAGCACATCGGTGCCTACCAGGTGCCGTTCGAGCATGACGGCCGTGAGCGTCGCCTCACCTTCATCGACACCCCGGGTCACGAGGCGTTCACCGCCATGCGTGCCCGTGGTGCCAAGGTGACGGACATCGCCGTGCTGGTGGTCGCCGCGGACGACGGCGTCATGCCGCAGACCGTCGAGGCGCTGAACCACGCCCAGGCGGCCAATGTGCCGATCGTGGTGGCCGTGAACAAGATCGACAAGGACGAGGCGTCCCCGGACAAGATCCGTGGACAGCTCACCGAGTACGGTCTGGTGCCCGAGGAGTATGGCGGCGACACCATGTTCGTGGACGTCTCGGCCCGCAACAACCTGAACATCGATCAGCTGCTGGAGGCCGTCCTGCTGACCGCGGACGCCGCCCTGGAGCTGACGGCGAACCCGGACAAGGACGCACGCGGTGTGGCCATCGAGGCCAACCTGGACAAGGGCCGCGGCGCCGTGGCCACCGTCCTGGTGCAGTCCGGCACCCTGCGGATCGGTGACAACATGGTCGCCGGCACCGCCTACGGCCGTGTGCGCGCCATGTTCGATGAGAACGGTGATGCCGTGGAGGAGGCGACCCCGTCTCGTCCGGTGCAGGTCCTGGGCCTGTCCAGCGTCCCGCGGGCCGGCGACACCTTCCTGGTCACCGAGGATGACCGCACGGCTCGCCAGATCGCTGAGAAGCGTGAGGCCGCCGAGCGCAACGCCACCCTGGCCAAGCGCCGCAAGCGGATCACCCTGGAGGACTTCGACCAGGCTGTGGCCGAGGGCAAGATCGACACCCTCAACCTCATCATCAAGGGCGATGTGTCCGGTGCCGTGGAGGCACTGGAGGACTCGCTGCTGAAGATCGAGGTCGGCGACGACGTGCAGCTGCGCGTCATCCACCGCGGTGTCGGCGCCATCACCCAGAACGACGTCAACCTCGCCACCGTGGACAACGCCATCATCATCGGCTTCAACGTCCGCCCGGCTGAGCGCGTGGCAGATCTGGCCGACAAGGAGGGCGTGGACATGCGCTTCTACTCGGTCATCTATGCCGCGATCGACGACATCGAGGCCGCTCTGAAGGGCATGCTCAAGCCCGAGTACGAAGAGGTCCAGCTGGGTTCGGCCGAGGTCCGCGAGGTCTTCCGCTCCTCCAAGTGGGGCAGCATCGCCGGTTCGCTGGTGCGCACCGGTCTCATCCGCCGCAATGCCTCCGCCCGTCTGGTGCGGGACGGCAACGTGGTGGCCGAGAACCTCAAGATCGAGTCGCTGCGCCGCTTCAAGGACGACGCCACCGAGGTCCGCGAGGGCTACGAGTGTGGCATCGGCCTGGGCTCCTTCAACGACATCAAGGAAGGCGACGTCATCGAGACCTTCGAGATGCAGGAGAAGCCGCGGGTCTGACCCGCTGGAGCATCAGCACACATCACCCCATCGACGAAAGGAAGGTGCACCATGGCAGATCCGGCACGCGCGGCCCGGCTCGCGCAGCGGATCAAGGTGCTGGTCGCCGAAGCCCTGCGCAAGCGGGTCAAGGACGACCGGGTGGAGGCCGTGACCGTCACCGAGGTGCGGGTCACCAACGACCTCCAGCACGCCACTGTGTACTACACCGTGTTCGGTGACGACGCCGCGGTGGACGGCGCCCGGGAGGCCCTGGAGGCCAACCGCGGCGCCATCCGCCACGAGGTCGGTCGGAACCTGACCATCCGGTTGGTCCCCACCCTCGAGTTCGTGCCGGACACCGTTCCGGAGACCGCCTCGCATCTGGAGGAGGTCCTGCGCCAGACCAAGGAGCGGGACGCCGAGGTCGCTCGACTGCGCGAAGGCGCCGCCTTCGCCGGCGAGGCCGACCCGTACCGGACGTCCGAGGAGGCCGCGGGGATCCCGTCCGCTCCGTCGGCGGCCGGGACGGACACCCATTGGTCCGACGGCGACGAGCGGCAGCGGTCCGCCGGCGCCGACCAGCGCGACGCCCATGCCGAGCCCACCTGGGAGCGCGCAGGCGACGACAGCTGGGACGAGGACCTGCCCCGGTGAGCCGGGAGCTGCCCCCTGGCGCTCCCGGCACCGAGTCCTCCGGGCTGGTCCTGGTGGACAAGCCGGCCGGCTGGACCTCCCACGACGTCGTCGGGAAGGTCCGCCGGCTGGCCGGCACCCGCAAGGTCGGCCACGCCGGAACCCTGGACCCCATGGCCACCGGCCTGCTGGTGGTGGGATTCAACAAGGCCACCCGTCTGCTGACGTCCATCACCGGTACGGCCAAGACCTACCTGGCCACGGTCCGGCTGGGCCAGACCACCACCACGGAGGACGCCGACGGCGAGATCCTCGTGGAGCGCCTGGCCAATGCGGTGACCGAACAGCGCGTGCTCGACGCCATCGCCGATCTGACCGGCCACATCCAGCAGGTGCCCTCGGCCGTCTCCGCCATCAAGGTGGAGGGGCGCCGAGCCTACGACCGCGTGCGCTCCGGCGAGGACGTGGTCCTGCCCTCTCGTCCCGTCACGATCCACCGCTTCGAGCTCACCGACTTCCGGCGCTCCGAGGACGGTCGGATCGTGGACCTGGACGTCACCGTGGAGTGCTCGTCCGGCACCTACATTCGGGCGCTGGCCCGGGATCTGGGCGAGGCCCTGGACACCGGAGCCCACCTGACGGCGCTGCGGCGCACCGCCGTGGGCCCGTTCCAGATCGCCGATGCAGTGACCGTGGATCAGCTGACCGAGCGGTTCACCGCCACGGAGCTCTCCGCTGCGGCCGCCGGTCTGTTCCCGGTCCGCAACCTCAGCCATGAGGAGGCCGTCGAACTCTCCTTCGGCCGCGCGATCGGTCCCACCGCAGAGCGCACTGACTGGTCTGTCGCTCCGGGCGAGGCCGAGGCCCCCCTGGTGGCCGCGCAGACACCGGAGGGAGCCGTCATCGCGCTCATCCAGGACGGTGTGCGGGCCGGGGAGCCGGTGGCCCGTCCGCAGATCGTCTTCGCCCCCTCCACCGGGCCCGGATCTCGAGCCGACACCTCACCGGAAGGAGCCCGCTGATGATCCTGGACGGCTGGTTCTGGGCCGGAACCGTCATCTGCGCCCTCTCGCTGATCATCTGCGTGGTCATGACCGTGATCCGCACCTTCCCGGACGATGCCTCGATCCTCTCGCTGGTCGCCGTCGAGCTCTTCCTGGTGGTCTACGGGATCAGCGCTGCGGTGCGCACCGCCGGGGGCGAGACCATGTCCGGCCCCGTCTGGGAGTTCTGGGGGTACGTGGCCACGGCACTGATCATCGCGCCGATCGCCTTCTTCTGGGCGGTGACGGACAAGACCCGCTGGTCCAACCTCGTCATGGGCGCCGTGGGACCCACGGTGTTCGTGATGCTCCACAGAATGCAGGTGCTGTTCCATGGCTGAACCCGTGAAGCGCAATCAGGGACTGGGACGGATCCTGGTGATGGTCTACGCGGTGTTCGCCCTCTCGGCGTTCGCCCGGTCTCTGTTCCAGATCCTGACCGACTTCTCCAGCGCGCCCCTGGCCTACCTGCTCTCGGCCTTCGCCGCGGCCGTCTACATCGTGGCCACGTTCTCCCTGGCCCGCTCTGGACGCACCGCCTGGCACGTGTCCCTGGTGGCGGTGCTGATCGAACTGGTCGGCGTCCTGGGCGTCGGGCTGTGGACGGTGCTGGACCCGGGTCTGTTCGCGGAGGAGACCGTGTGGGGTCACTTCGGTGCAGGCTACGGCTACGTCCCGGCCGTGCTGCCGGTGATCGGCCTGGCCTGGCTGCTCACGCACCGCCCCGCCCCCACGCGCTGAGGGGCGACGGGGCCGTAGCGGGCGCAGGCCACCAGCCGACCACCGGCTCAGGCCGCACCGCTCCGCTCAGCGGCGGCCACCCAGCAGACCGCCCAGGATGGAGCCCAGGTCCAGCTGACCGCCCTGGGGCGCCTGCACCGGCGGGACATCCTTCGCTCCGCCGCCCAGGATGCCCCCGAGCAGATCACCGAGACCGCCGCCGGCCAACCCGCCCAGACCGCCGGGCGCCGGCGACTGAGCCGGGCCACCCGCGGCTCCACCCGGCTGGGCCCCCTTGATCAGGTCCTCCACGAGCCCGCCGAGACCACCGGATGCCTGCCCCTGATCGGAGGGGGCGCTCTGGCCCGGTGCACCCGCGCCACCGCGGTTCATCACCTGATCGGCCAGCCAGGCCAGCACGAAGGGCGCCACGATCGGCAGGACCTTCTTCACCAGGGCGCCCAGATCGATGCCGGCCGGCCCGGCGGCGCTGAGCTGCTGGGCCAGCGGCTCGGTGTTCTGTCCGAGGGCATGCTGGACGATCTTCTGACCATCGGCCTCGTCCACGCGCTGCAGGTCCGGGACGTCACCGAACTGGCCCTGGTGCTGCCCGAGAGCCCCGAGCAGAGACTGCGCGCCCTGAGGGGAGCTCGCATTGGACTGCATGCCGGCCACCAGGGAGGGCACTGCGGCCTGGACGGCTGCCAGAGCGGACTGCTGGTCCGTCCCCAGGCGCTGGGCGATCTGATCGATCGGCAGGCGGGAGATGAGGTCGTTGATCTGCGGGTTCGCCATGAGTGCCTCCTGTGCAGCGGCGGTCGGAACCGGCCGGTGGGCCGGGCTGGCACCAGAGTAGGCTCTCGCCACGGAGATGCACAGCAGGCCGCACACCCAGGAACGGGTCCCTGGACAGACCGCGGATGAGTGAGTGTCCGCGAGAGTGGATAATGGTCGGTGGCAGTGACCGGCCCCACCGGCCGGCGACCTCGAGACGAAGAAGGACCTCCGTGCACTACTGGGATGGACTGGCCGCCGTGCCGCAGGACCTGGGTCCCACGGTGGTGACCATCGGCAACTTCGACGGTGTGCACCGCGGGCACCGGCACGTCCTGGACCAGGTCGTCGCGGCCGCCCGCTCCCGTGAGCTGACCTCGGTCGCCATCACCTTCGATCCCCACCCCGCCGTGGTGCACCGTCCGCTCGAGCGGCACGAGTCCATCACGGCCTTCGGGGAGAAGTCGCGTCTGCTGGCCGACACCGGCCTCGACGGGCTGGTCGTCCTCCACTACACCCTGGAGTTCGCCCAGGCGACTCCGGAGGAGTTCGTGCGCTCGGTGATCGTGGACGCTCTGCATGCGGCGGTGGTGGTGGTGGGCCACGACGTCCGCTTCGGCCGGCACAACTCCGGAGACTTCGCCACCATGCAGCGGCTGGGCGCCGAATACGGCTTCGAGGTGATCGCCGTCGAGGACTTCGGTGAGGACCGGAGGTGCTCCTCGACCTGGATCCGCGATGCCCTGCGCGCCGGCGACGTGGCCGAGGCCGCTCAGGTGCTGGGGCGGAACCACCAGGTCCACGGGGAGGTGGTCCACGGCTTCGCCCGGGGGCGTGAACTGGGCTTCCCCACGGCCAACCTCTCCGACGAGGTCCAGGGCATGGTCCCTGCCGACGGCGTGTACGCCGGGTGGCTGCATGACGAGTCCGGTCGGCGCTGGCCCGCAGCGGTGTCGGTCGGCTCCAACCCCACCTTCGAGGGGGTGGCCCGTGTGGTGGAGGCCCACGTGATCGACCGTCCGCAGGAGCAGGTCGAGGACTTCGACCTCTACGGCCAGCAGGTCGCTGTGGAGTTCGTCCAGCGCCTGCGCGGCATGGTGGCCTTCGAGGGGATCGCCAAGCTGATCGAGCAGATGGACGATGACGTGGCGCGTACCCGTCAGATCCTTCTGGGCGCCGAGTCCGCAGTCCAGGCGGATCCGGCCAGCCGGGGCTGAGCCCCGGTGGACAGGCCAGAGCACGACGACGGCCCCGCGGCTCCCAGCACCGCGCACCCTGCGGTGCCGCCCCGGCCACAGGGCGGTCCCCGACTCACCGCGGACTCCCGCCGCCGGCTCGCTGAGGCGTTCCGGACCTCCGGCCAGCGCTACGACGCGATCAGGCCCTCCTATCCGGCCGCCGTCGTGCCCTTCCTGTGTCCTGACGGGGCACGGACCGCCGTGGACGTGGGAGCCGGCACCGGGCTGTTCACCCGGATGCTGGTGGACCACGGGCTGCAGGTCACGGCGGTGGACCCCTCCGTGAGCATGCTCGAGGTGCTGGCGCGAGCGCTGCCTGCGGTGCGCGTGGTGGAGGGCACGGGGGAGTCGACCGGTCTGCCGGAGGGCTGTGCGGACCTGGTGACCGTGGCTCAGGCCTGGCACTGGATCGATCCGATGGCCGGGACCGCTGAGGCGCGGCGCCTGCTGCGCCGGGACAGGGGAGTGCTGGGGATCGTGGCCAACCAGTTGGACACCTCGGTGCCCTGGGTGCACCGGCTGACCCGGATCATGCATGCCGGAGACGTGCATCCACCCCAGCGGCCTCCGCTGCTCGGTGACGGATTCGGGGATTCCGAGGGCCAGTGGTGGCAGTGGACCCAGCCGATGACGCCCTCCGGCATGCACGAGCTGATGGCCTCCCGGTCCTACCATCTGCGGGCGTCCGCGGCCGTGCGCGAGCGGATGCGGGCCAATCTGGACTGGTACCTGCACGAGCACCTGGGACATGCCCAGGATGCGGTGATCGAACTGCCCTACATCACCAGTGCCTGGCGCATGGAGCGGTCCTGATACAGTGGAGGGTTGGCGCCCGCTGCAGTCCGCGGTGGCAGGGCGCCGGTCGGCTCTGGCCGATCACCCTGATCGCGGTACAACTCGCAAGGAGTTAAGCGTGGCACTGGACCCCGCCGTCAAGCAGGACATCATCAAGGAGTACGCCACTCACGAGGGCGACACCGGTTCCCCCGAGGTGCAGATCGCAGTGCTCTCCCGTCGGATCTCCGATCTGACCGAGCACCTGAAGATGCACAAGCATGACCACCACACCCGCCGCGGCCTGATGGCCCTGGTCGGTCGTCGTCGGCGCATGCTGGGCTACCTGCAGAACACCGACATCGAGCGCTACCGCTCGCTGATCGAGCGTCTCGGCCTGCGCCGCTGACGCAGCAGAGGCGGCGTGTCCCCGGGTTTTCCCCCGATGGGCCGCCGCCTCTACTCTTGTCAGGGGAGGACCGCATCGGTTCTGCCCGCCTGAGGACCACCTCAGGATCACCTGAAACAACCACAGATGCCCGCCAGGAGCCGTTCCATTCGCGGTCCTCGACAGTGGCTTCCGGAACTCCGCGCCGCGCCGACCCTCGAGTCGGTCCGGCCCGAGGTCCGGGGGCTTCGATCGAAGACCGGGTGGTGGCTGCGGCGGGCCGGATGAAAGGACACCCACCCATGGAGGGTCCCGAGATCAAGTTCGCCGAAGCCGTCATCGACAACGGCTCCTACGGCAAGCGCACTGTCCGCTTCGAGACGGGCCGCCTGGCCCAGCAGGCCGCCGGCGCGGCCATGGTCTACATCGACGAGGAGACGTCGATGCTGTCCGCCACCACGGTGGGCAAGTCCCCGCGTGAAGGCTTCGACTTCTTCCCCCTGACCGTGGACGTGGAGGAGCGGATGTACGCCGCCGGCCGCATCCCCGGCTCCTTCTTCCGCCGTGAGGGTCGTCCCTCCACGGACGCCATCCTCACCTGCCGCCTGATCGACCGTCCGCTGCGCCCGGCCTTCGCCAAGGGCATCCGCAACGAGGTCCAGGTCGTGGTGACCGTGACCTCGATCGCCCCGGACGAGATCTACGACACCGTGGCCATCAACGCCGCGTCCATGTCCACCCAGCTCTCCGGTCTGCCGTTCTCCGGCCCGATCGGCGGCGTGCGCATGGCCCTGATCGACGACGGCGCCGGCAACCGTCAGTGGGTGGCCTTCCCCAAGCACTCCCAGCTCAAGGACGCCGTGTTCAACATGGCCGTCGCCGGCCGGGTCGCCGGGGATGACATCGCCGTGATGATGGTCGAGGCCGAGGCCACTCCGGACGTGTGGACCCTGGTCAAGGAGCAGGGCGCCTCGGCTCCCACCGAAGAGGTCGTGGCCGAGGGCCTGGAGGCCGCCAAGCCCTTCATCAAGGCCCTGTGCGAGGCCCAGGCAGACCTGGCCCAGCGCACCGCCAAGGCACCGGTGGACGTGCCCCGCTTCAACGACTACGAGGACGATGTCTTCCAGGCCGTCGAGCAGCACGCCACCGCCCGCCTGACCGAGATCTTCTCGATCGGGGACAAGCAGGAGCGCGAGACCGCTTCGGACGCCTACCACCAGGAGGTCCTGGAGGCACTGGCCGGCGAAGGCACCCAGTTCGAGGACCGTCGCGGCGAGGTCGCCAAGGCCTACGGCGCCGTGACCAAGAAGGTCGTGCGCCAGCGCATCCTCACCGAGCAGGTCCGCATCGACGGCCGTGGTCTGACGGACATCCGCAAGCTGACCGCCGAGGTCGAGGTCCTGCCGCGCGTGCACGGTTCGGCCATCTTCGAGCGTGGCGAGACCCAGATCATGGGTGTCACCACCCTGAACATGCTCAAGATGGAGCAGCAGATCGACTCGCTGGCACCGGAGACCTCCAAGCGGTACCTGCATCACTACAACTTCCCGCCGTACTCCACCGGCGAGACCGGCCGCGTGGGCTCGCCCAAGCGCCGCGAGATCGGCCACGGCGCCCTCGCCGAGCGCGCCATCGTGCCGGTGCTGCCCTCCCGCGAGGAGTTCCCCTACGCCATCCGTCAGGTCTCGGAGGCCCTGGGCTCCAACGGCTCGACCTCCATGGGCTCGGTCTGCGCCTCGACCCTCTCGCTGTTCAACGCCGGTGTGCCGTTGCGCGCCCCGGTGGCGGGCATCGCCATGGGCCTGGTCTCGGACACCGTGGACGGTCAGACCCGATACGCGGCCCTGACCGACATCCTGGGCGCCGAGGATGCCTTCGGCGACATGGACTTCAAGGTCGCCGGCACCTCCGAGTTCGTCACCGCCATCCAGCTGGACACCAAGCTGGACGGCATCCCGGCCTCCGTGCTGGCCGCCGCGCTGACCCAGGCCCGTGAGGCCCGCCTGCACATCCTGGGCGTCATCAACGCCGCGATCGACGGACCGGACGAGATGAGCCCGTTCGCCCCGCGGATCATCTCGGTGAAGATCCCCGTGGACAAGATCGGCGAGGTCATCGGCCCCAAGGGCAAGATGATCAACCAGATCCAGGAGGACACCGGCGCGGACATCTCCATCGAGGACGACGGCACCGTGCTGATCGGCGCCACCGAGGGCACCGCCGCCGAGGCCGCCCGCTCGGCGATCAACGCCATCGCCAACCCGCAGGTCCCCGAGGTCGGCGAGCGCTACCTCGGCACCGTGGTGAAGCTGACCACCTTCGGCGCCTTCGTCTCCCTGACGCCGGGCAAGGACGGTCTGCTGCACATCTCCGAGCTGCGCAAGATCAATGACGGCAAGCGCGTGGAGGACGTCGAGGACGTCGTCGGCGTGGGCCAGAAGATCCAGGTGGAGATCACCAAGGTGGACGACCGCGGCAAGCTCTCCCTGGCCCCCGTGGTCGAGGAGACCGAGTCCGGCGAGGGCAACGAGTCCGCTGAGGGCTCCGCCACCGAGCAGGACGCCTGATCCGCACGGTGATCCGCTGATCACCACGAAGGGCCGGTCCACCGCACTGCGGGGACCGGCCCTTCGGCGTTCCTGGCGGAGGGCTCCGAGGCTCGGTTTCCCTCCGCGTCGTCGGCCCTGACAGAATGCCCGGGTGAGCCCGACGATCCCCATCCCCACAGACTTCACCGGCACTCTGACAGGCCAGGGAGGTGCCGGCCAGGTCCGGCGCTCCGTCCTTCCCGGCGGCGTGCGGGTGCTGACCGAGTCCATGCCGGAGCAGCGCTCGGTGACCATCGGCTTCTGGATCGCCGTGGGCTCCCGGGACGAGTCGCCCGAAGGGTACGGCTCCACCCACTTCCTGGAGCATCTGCTCTTCAAGGGCACCGATCAGCGCAGCGCCATGGACATCGCCACGGCCTTCGACCGGGTGGGCGGGGAGTCCAATGCGGCCACCGCCAAGGAGTCCACCTGCTACCACGCCCACATCCTGGACACGGACCTGCCCATGGCGATCGAGGTCATCACGGACATGGTCACCTCCGCACTGCTGGACGAGACGGAGATGGAGGTCGAGCGCGGAGTCATCCTGGAGGAGCTGGCCATGGCCGCCGACGACCCCTCAGACGTGGCCCATGAGGCGCTGGCGGCGAAGGTGTTGGACGGGCATGCGCTGAGCCGGCCCATCGGCGGCACCCCGGAGACCATCCGTGCCGTCACCCGTGAGCAGGTCCTGGAGCACTACCGCCGCTGGTACCGGCCGGATGAGCTGGTCATCACGGCGGCCGGCGGCCTGGACCATGACGAGGTCTGCCGTCTGGTCCTGGAGGCCCTCCAGCGCTCAGGATGGGAGCTTCCCGACGACGCCGCACCGGTGCAGCGGCGCAGTCACCTTCCTGCCCGGGCAGAGGTGCTGGAGGGCGTCCACCACCTGGTCCGACCGGTGGAACAGGCCTCGGTGCTGGTCGGCGGACGCTCGCTGAACAGCATGGATCCGGACCGGTTCGCCCTCTCGGTGATGAACACCGTGTTGGGCGGGGGCATGAGCTCCCGGCTGTTCCAGGAGATCCGGGAGAAGCGTGGACTGGCCTACGCCACCTACTCCTTCTCCGCGGCGCACTCTGATGTGGGCTACTTCGGTCTGTTCGCCGGCTGCACCCCGGACCGGGCCGAGCAGGTGGCCGCCATGATGACCGACGAGCTGGAGCGGATCGCCCAGGACGGGATCACCCCGGAGGAGCTGGACCGGGCGCGGGGTCAGCTCTCCGGCGGCACCGTCCTGGCCTTGGAGGACACCGGTTCCCGGATGGCTCGGCTGGGCCGGGCCGAGCTGGTCACCGGTGAGTTCACCGACCTGGACGGGTCCCTGGCGCGGATCCGTGCCGTCACCTCGGACCAGGTGCGTGACGTGGCCGGCCGGCTCGCCGCATCACGACGCGCCACGGTCATCGTCGGTCCGCAGATGTGACGCGGGTTATGCTGTCGCCCATCCACTCCGCACTGGACCGTAGCGTCCACGCCGCCGGCAGAGGGAAGATCTCCGGCGGCTTCGAGAATGAGGGCATCCATGGACCTGTTCCTGGAGAATCTAGAGAAGACCCTGGGGGACATCGGCTCCTTCGTCTGGGGTCCCTTCCTGCTGATCCCGCTGCTGCTGGGCACCGGCATCTACCTGACCATCCGCCTGGGGTTCCTGCAGCTGATCAAGCTCGGCCCGGCCCTGAAGCTGGGTCTGCTGCGCCGCAGGGACGACACCGCTGAGGGAGACATCTCCCAGTTCCAGGCGCTGACCACCGCCTTGGCCGCCACGGTCGGCGTGGGCAACATCGTGGGCGTGGCCACGGCCATCGGCATCGGTGGACCGGGCGCCCTGTTCTGGATGTGGGTGACCGGCGTGTTCGGCATGGCCTCGAAGTACTCCGAGGCCTATCTGGGCGTGCGGTTCCGCACCACCGACGCCGCCGGCGAGAAGTCCGGCGGTCCGCAGTACTACCTGCAGAAGGGCATCAAGGGGCCGCTGGGCAAGATCCTGGCGCTGACCTTCGCCGTGTTCGCCTTCCTGGCCTCGTTCGGCATCGGCAACATGACCCAGGGCAACGCGATCGCGCTGAACCTGCAGAACTCGTTCAACATCACTCCGTGGATCACCGGCCTGGTGCTGACCGTGTTCACCATGATCGTGCTGGTGGGCGGCATCCGCTCGATCGGCAAGGTCACCGCCGGCTTCGTGCCGATCATGATCGTCCTCTACGTCCTGGGCGCCCTGTACATCCTGCTGGCCAACGTCACCGAGATCCCGGCCGCGCTGGGCCTGATCTTCACCGACGCCTTCACCGGCACGGCGGCGGTGGGCGGCTTCACCGGCTCGGTGCTGATCATCGCCATCCAGTACGGCGTGGCTCGAGGCATCTTCTCCAATGAGTCCGGCATGGGCTCGGCCGCCATCGCCGCAGCGGCCGCCCAGACCACCCACCCGGTGCGTCAGGGCCTGGTCTCGATGACCCAGACCTTCATCGACACCATCATCGTGGTCACCTGCACCGGCCTGGTCATCGTCACCACCGGTGTGTGGCAGCAGGGCAAGGACGCCTCCGCGACGATGACCGGCGAGGCCTTCACCCACGGACTGCCGGGGGAGTGGGGCCACTGGATCGTCACCCTGGGCCTGGTCATGTTCGCCTTCTCCACCATCCTGGGCTGGGCCTACTACGGCGAGCGCAACGTCGAGCGCCTCTTCGGCCGCGGCGGGGTGATGCCCTACCGGGTGATCTTCTCGCTGATCGTCTTCGTGGGGTGCACCGTCCCGCTGGCCGTGGTCTGGAACTTCTCCGACGTGATGAACGGTCTGATGGCCCTGCCGAACCTGCTGGGCCTGATCATCCTCTCCGGGCTGATCGCCCGCGAGACGCGTCATTACCTCAAGCACGATCCGAAGCTGACCGCCACCGAGGCCGAGGTCGAGGAGTTCATGCGCGGTCGTGAGGGCTGGGAGGACTGGAAGTCCGGCAACGTGGTGGGCTCCTCGCTCACGCACACCGGACGCATGTCCGCCGTGCAGGCCGATCAGCAGGCCCAGCACCACCCGAAGCACTCCACGCATGTGGACCGTCATCACGACCATCCCGGCAACCCCTACGACGACTGACCCGGTGACGGTCCCCAGGCCGGGACCGCGCCGCTGAACACGTCAGGTCATGCCCTCCAGGAGAACTATCCTGGAGGGCATGACCTTTTCGGCTGAGACCCCCTCCCGTCCGCGCGTGGCCATCCTCGGAGCCTCCGGGAAGATGGGCCGCCCGGCAGTGGAGGCGGTGGAGAGCGCCGCGGATCTGGAGCTGGTGGCCCAGCTCGGATCCTCCGATCCCCTGGAGACCGTCCTGGAGGCCGGGGCCACCCATGTGCTGGACCTGACCGTCCCGGATGCCTCACCCCACAATGTGGCCTTCGCCGTCGAGCACGGGCTGCACGTCGTCGTCGGGACCTCCGGCTGGAGTGATGACCGGCGCGCCGTGCTGAGCCGGCAGCTGGACTCCCACCCGCAGGTGGGGGTGCTGATCGCCCCGAACTTCTCCGTCGGGTCGGTGCTGGCCAGCGCCTTCGCCGCGCAGGCCGCCCGGTACTTCGAGTCGGTGGAGATCGTGGAGATGCACCACCCGGACAAGGTGGACGCCCCGTCCGGCACGGCGGTGCGCACGGCAGGACTGATCGCCGACTCCCGAGCGCAGGCCGGTCTCGGGTCCTCCCCGGACGCCACCACGCATGACCCGGACGGCGCGCGCGGAGCGCTGGTGGACGGTGTGCGGGTGCACGCGGTGCGGCTGCGCGGACTGGTGGCCCATCAGGAGGTCATGCTCGGCGGTCCCGGTGAGCAGCTGGTCATCCGCCACGACGCCTTCGACCGCGGGGCCTACATGCCCGGTGTGCTGCTGGGCCTGCGCACGGTGGCCTCACGCCCCGGACTGACCTATGGGCTCGACGGCTACCTGGACCTGGGCTGAGGGAGGACGAGATGAAGACCAAACTCTGGGTGGCCGGGGTGATCGCCCTGATGCTGCTGTTCAGCGTGGTGGCCGTCCTCTCCGCGATCAGCTTCATCCAGGCGCCCCAGCCGGTGGCCAAGGCCCTGGGCGTGGCGGTGCTCATGGTCGTGGCGGTGGGACTGTGGACCCTCTACCGCGAGATCCGATTCGGGATCTCCATGGAGCGGATGGGCCGCACCCTGGAGTCCGAGGGCGCACTGCCTGCCGATGACCTGCCGCGCTCGCCGGGCGGGCGAGTGGACCGGGCAGCGGCCGATGCCCAGTTCGAGATCTACCGCACCGAGGCCGAGGCCGCACCGCAGGACTGGCGGTCCTGGTACCGCCTGGCCCTGGCCTACGACGCCTCCGGAGACCGCACCCGCGCCCGGGGCACCATGCGCCGCGCCGCCGGGATGTTCCACGGCTGAGCCGAGCTGAGCCGCCCCGATTGGTCTGACCTACGGGCGCGGGCCGGCCAGTGTCCCGGCCACCCGGCCCATGCCCCACTCCAGAGGCCCACGGCGGCCGAACCCTCGGACCAGTGCGCCGATCACCAGGCACGCCGTCCAGTAGACGATCGTCAGGGAGACCCGAGGCCAATCGAAGGTGGGCTCCTCGAAGAGGTCCAGGGCGATCAGATGGCCCACGTACAGGGTCAGCGGCAGGGCACCGGCACCGGCCAGCGGCAGGACCACCCAGCTCAGCACACCGCCCGGCATCGCATCCAGGGCCCGCACCACCACCAGGCACACCCCCAGCACCAGGGCGGAGGTGCCGCACGTGAGCAGCAGATCCAACGGCGTGCCGGTGTGCGGCGCGGCGAGCATGAACCACAGCGGCTCGCCCTGGACCGCCTCGGCGGACAGATGGGATCCGGTCAGCAGCTGGGCGTCGAGCTGGTCCTCGGCCACTCCGGTCCGCTCGGCCAGCTCGGCACGCACGCCCTCCTGGGCCAGCAGCATCCAGGAGAGTCCGAACGCGCCGGCGGCCACCACCGCACCGCCGACCGCCAGGGCCAGTCCGGTCGCCCATCGGCCCAGGGGCAGGCGCCCCAGGCTCAGGCCGAACAGCACGTATCCCACCCACTGCAGCACCGGGTAGTACCCGGTCAGCAGCACGTCCCAGACCAGCAGGGCCGGCTGGGAGAGGAGATCGGTGAAGGTCGGATTGGACCACAGTCGCCAGCCCTGTGTGTACTCCTCTGCCCCCACGGCCGAGCGCATTCCCACCGCGATCAGCCCGGCCAGCACGGGGGAGAGCAGCACCCAGCCCACGGTCCAGCCGGCCAGCGCCCGCACGCCCAGGCCGAGGAACGGCAGGGCGCACAGGAACAGCAGGGCGTAGTGGACCAGGATGACGGCCACGTTCATCTCCAGCAGGCCACAGGCCATCCCGACGACGGCCAGCAGGACCGCGCGCACGGCCACATAGCGCCGGTCCCAGGCCAGGCGAGGGCCCCGGTGCGGACGCCCGGCCCGCTCGGGCGCACCGCGCGCGGAACTCATCAGCGCCAGTCCGACGCCGGCGACCACGGCGAACAGCGCTGAGGACTTCCCGGCGAAGAGCAGCCCCACCCAGGTGGGCTCCACCGAGAATCCCCCCGACGTCTCGGAGACCCGCGTCAGCGCCATGATGTGCGTGGCGATCATCCCCAGCAGGGCGATCCCCCGGGCGGCGTCGACACCCCGCAGCCGGGTCCCGCGCAGGGCCCGCGCTGCACCGGTGGAGGAGGTGCGGGGGCGGGCGGCGGCAGGTGTCATGGCTCCACGGTAGTGGGCGCCCCGCGTGTAACGTATTCGGTATGTCTGCACCCTCTTCGTCCTCGGCATCGGCTCGCTCGGAGCACACCTTCGGCACCGTGGTCCCGGCCATGGTCACCCCCTTCACCCAGGAGGGCGCACTGGACCTGGACACCGCGCAGGCGCTGGCCGCCCACCTGGTGGACCAGGGCGCTGACGGACTGGTCGTCACCGGCACCACCGGTGAGACCTCCACCCTGACCGACGAGGAGAACGTGCAGATGTTCCGCGCGGTCGTCGAGGCCGTGGGGGACCGGGCCCAGGTCATCGCGGGCACCGGCACCAATGACACCGCGCACTCGGTGCACCTCTCCCGGCAGGCCCAGCAGGCCGGTGTGGACGGACTGCTGCTGGTCACCCCGTACTACAACAAGCCCTCCCAGGAGGGCATCCGGCGTCACTTCGAGACCATCGCCTCGTCCACGGACCTGCCCGTGATGCTCTACGACATCCCGGGCCGCTCTGTGATGCCCATCCACCCGCAGACCCTGATCGCCCTGGCCGAGCACCCGAACATCCAGGGACTGAAGGACGCCAAGGCCGACTTCGACTCCACCACACGGGTGCTGGCCCAGACCGACCTGGCGGTGTACTCCGGGGACGACGGACTGACCCTGCCCCTGATGTCGCTCGGCGCCGTCGGTGTGGTCTCGGTGAGCGCCCACGTGGCCCCGGGGCTGTATCGCGAGCTCGTGGACGCGGCCCTGGCCGGAGACCTGGCCACCGCCCGGGAGAAGCACTTTGCCCTGGATCCGATCCAACGTGCTGTGATGGGCCACATCCAGGGCGCCGTCTCGGCCAAGACCGTCCTGCACTGGCAGGGGATCCTGCCCACCTCCACAGTGCGCCTGCCGCTGACGGCGGCCACCACCGAGGAGGAGAACCTGATCAAGGCCGACCTGGCGGAGGCCGGCATCACCTTCTGACCGCACTCCAGAAAGGGGACACCGCCCATGTCCTCAGGCACAGGCCTGTCCACCCCTCCGGCGCTGCAGCCGGGGACCTGCCGGATCGTCCCGCTGGGCGGGATCGGCGAGGTCGGCCGGAATATGACCACGTTCGAGATCGACGGGAAGATCCTGATCGTCGACTGTGGCGTGCTCTTCCCGGAGGAGCACCAGCCCGGCGTGGACCTGATCCTGCCGGACCTGGACTACATCCGCGACCGGCTCGAGGACATCGTCGGGATCGTGCTGACCCACGGTCACGAGGACCACATCGGGGCCGTGCCCTACCTGCTGCGCCTGAAGCCGGACATCCCGCTGATCGGCTCCACCCTGACCCTGGCGCTGATCGAGGCCAAGCTGGAGGAGCACCGGATCCGCCCGCTCACCCTCGCGGTGAAAGAGGGGGACACCGAACGGCTGGGACCGTTCGAGTGCGAGTTCGTGGCCGTCAACCACTCCATTCCGGACGCCCTGGCCGTGGCCATCCGCACCGAGGCCGGAACCATCCTGCACACGGGCGACTTCAAGATGGACCAGCTGCCCCTCGACGGTCGCATCACCGACCTGCGTGCCTTCGCCCGGCTGGGCGAGGAGGGCGTGGACCTGTTCCTCACCGACTCCACCAACGCCGAGGTCCCCGGGTTCACCACCACGGAGAAGGAGATCGGCCCGGTCCTGGAGGGCTTCTTCGCCCGGGCCCAGCGGCGGATCATCGTGGCCTCCTTCTCCTCCCACATCCACCGGGTGCAGCAGGTGCTGGACGCCGCTCGGATGCACGGCCGCAAGGTCTGCTTCGTGGGCCGGTCCATGGTGCGCAACATGGGGATCGCCGCCCGGCTGGGCTACCTGGACGTGCCCGAGGGCATCCTGGTGGACCTGAAGCAGGTGGACCAGCTGCCGGACGACCAGGTGGTGCTGATGTCCACCGGCTCCCAGGGCGAGCCGATGGCCGCCTTGGCCCGGATGGCCAACGGCGACCACCGGATCCAGATCGCCCCCGGGGACCTGGTGGTGCTGGCCTCCTCCCTGATCCCGGGCAACGAGAACTCCGTCTTCCGCGTGATCAACGGCCTGATGAAGCTCGGGGCTGATGTGGTGCACAAGGGCATGGCCAAGGTGCACGTCTCCGGGCACGCCTCCCAGGGCGAACTGCTCTACTGCTACAACATCGTCCGGCCCGTGCAGGTCATGCCGGTCCACGGCGAGACCCGGCACCTGATCGCCAACGGACGCATCGCCGAGTCCACCGGGATCCCCACGGAGAACGTGCTGCTGACCGAGAACGGCTCCGTGGTGGACCTCACGGCCGGCCGCGCGCGCGTGGTCGGCGAGGTCGAGTGCGGCTACGTCTACGTGGACGGCTCCTCGGTCGGCGCCATCACCGACTCGGATCTGAAGGACCGCCGGATCCTGGGGGAGGAGGGCTTCATCTCGGTGATCACCGTGGTGAACCGCCAGACCGGGACCATCGTCTCCGGCCCGGACATCCACGCCCGCGGGGTGGCTGAGGACGACTCCGTGTTCGAGGACGTCAAGCCCAAGATCGCCCGGGCCCTGGAGGAGGCGGTGCAGGCCAATGCCGAGCACACCACGCACCAGCTCCAACAGGTGGTGCGCCGCACCATCGGCACCTGGGTCAACCGGAAGCTGCGCCGCCGTCCGATGATCGTCCCGGTGGTGCTGGAGGCCTGAGCCCCGCAGCGCGGGGACCGTGAGATCGGCCTCTCTGGCCAGGGCGGTCCTGTGTTGCTCCGGGGGATCGACGCCACGCCGCGATACGGTACCTAGCATGGCGACCCGTACTTCCCCCGCGCGCCAGAGCGAGTCGAAGCCCACCCGTGCCTCGAAGAGCTCCTCGGCGCAGGGCGCCCGCAGCTCCCGGTCCTCCAGCAGCACGCCGCGCACGCGGCGGCAGGAGACCGTGGAGCCAGAGGCGCCTCAACAGCCCTTCCTGGTCCGCGCCCTGCGCGCGTTCTGGATGACCTTCGCAACCCCGGTCGGCGCTGGTGTGCGCAAGATCGGCCGCGATGTCCGGATCGCCCCGGAGGACCGACGCGACGGCACCGGTCTGCTGCTGGTGGTCCTGGCCCTGGTGATCGGCTCGGTGGAGTGGTGGGGCCTGCGCGGCACCCCCGGCTACGGCACCGTGGTCCACCACATCGGTGCTGGCACCCTTGGCTGGGCCGCGCTGATCCTGCCGGTCGTGCTGCTGATCGGCGCGGTCCGCTGCTTCCGTCATGCCCCGGAGCATCGGGACAACGGGCGGATCTCGATCGGCCTGGTCGTGCTGACCGTGGCCGTGGCCGGCATCGCCCACCTGGCCGCGGGCGTGCCCAGTGTGAACGAGTCCTTCCAGAGCATGCTCGCCAGCGGAGGCATGGTGGGCTACCTGGCCACCAGCCCGCTGGCCACCCTGGTCACTCCGTGGCCGGTCTGGGCCCTGATGATCGCCCTGGCCTTCTTCTCCGTGCTGATCATCACCGCCACCCCCGTCACCCAGATCGGCTCCCGCCTGCGCGGGGCCTACGCGTGGCTGATGGGACAGGACTACGACGACGACGCCCACCGCGAGCGCAAGGCGGCGAGGAAGCAGGGGGCCGGCTCGCAGGACGCGGACGGCTCCCGGGCGGACCGGGATGGACAGGACCCACACGACCAGTCCTACCTCGACGACGAGAAGGGCGCCCGGGCCAGCACGGGTTCCCGGGGCTCCGGCTCCTCCACCCCCCAGCGCCGGAAGCGCAAGGGTCTGTTCGGCCTGGGCGGAGCCGCCGAGGACGCTCCCCAGGACGCCTCCGTCCGGTCGGACGGCCAGCACGGCGAGCACAGTGACGCCTACGAGACCGCGGTGATCGACGAGACCGACCACGCCGGGCAGGACCGGCACGGCTCGGCCACCGAGGCCATCCCGAACCTCTCCTCCGGACGCGGCTCCTCCGCGGCCGAGCAGCGTGAGGACGATGCCGAGCACGCCGCGCCTGCCGCTCCGGCGGTGCCGGCCGGCGTGCGCCGCCCCACCGCCTCGGAACTGGCGATCGCCCGGGCCAAGGAGAAGGCGGGGCTGGGCACCCAGGAGGGGGCCGAGGCCGGGAACGACTCCGGCCAGCCCACCGGACCGGAGACCCAGGCGCTGTCCACCGTGCCGGCACCGTCACCTGCGGTGAAGGCCGCTGCGGTCTCCCGCCCGGCCGGGATCCCGCCCATGCCGGCCCGCTCGGAGCAGCTGCATCTGGACGGGGACGTCACCTACACCCTGCCGGATTCGGCTCTGCTGCCGGCCGGTCCTCCGCCCAAGGAGCGCTCTGAGGCCAACGACCAGGTGGTCCAGGCGCTCAGCGAGACCCTGCAGCAGTTCAAGGTGGACGCCGAGGTCACCGGGTTCTCCCGAGGACCCACGGTCACCCGGTACGAGATCGAGCTGGCTCCGGGCACCAAGGTGGAGAAGGTCACCGCCCTGTCCAAGAACATCTCCTATGCGGTGGCGTCCTCGGACGTGCGCATCCTCTCGCCCATCCCGGGCAAGTCCGCGATCGGCATCGAGATCCCGAATGCGGACAAGGAGGTCGTGGCCCTGGGTGATGTGCTGCGCTCCAACGCCGCCCGCAAGACCGATCACCCCATGGTGATGGGCGTGGGCAAGGACGTGGAGGGCGGCTACGTGGTGGCCAACCTGGCCAAGATGCCGCACATGCTGGTGGCCGGCGCCACCGGCGCGGGCAAGTCCAGCTTCGTGAACTCGATGATCACCTCCATCCTGATGCGCTCCACCCCGGACGAGGTGCGCATGGTCATGGTGGACCCCAAGCGCGTGGAGCTCACCGCCTATGAGGGCGTGCCGCACCTGGTCACCCCCATCATCACCAGCCCCAAGAAGGCCGCCGAGGCCCTGCAGTGGGTGGTGCGGGAGATGGACACCCGGTATGACGATCTCGCCGCGTTCGGGTACAAGCATGTGGACGACTTCAACAAGGCCGTCCGGGCCGGCAAGGTCACCCTGCCGCCGGACTCCAAGCGCGTGCTCAAGCCCTACCCGTACCTGCTGGTCATCGTGGACGAGCTGGCCGACCTGATGATGGTGGCCCCGCGGGACGTGGAGGATGCGATCGTGCGCATCACCCAGCTGGCCCGTGCCGCCGGCATCCACCTGGTGCTGGCCACCCAGCGTCCCTCGGTGGACGTGGTGACCGGTCTGATCAAGGCCAACGTGCCCTCGCGCATGGCCTTCGCCACCTCCTCGGTCACCGACTCCCGCGTGGTGCTGGACCAGCCCGGCGCGGAGAAGCTGCTGGGTCAGGGTGACGCCCTGTTCCTGCCCATGGGCAAGTCCAAGCCGATGCGCGTCCAGGGCGCCTGGGTCAACGAGTCCGAGATCCACGCCGTGGTGGAGCATGTGAAGTCCCAGATGACCGCGCAGTACCGCCAGGACGTGGTCCCGGAGAAGACCGAGAAGGTCATCGACGAGGACATCGGGGACGATCTGGACCTGCTGCTGCAGGCCACCGAGCTGGTGGTCACCACCCAGTTCGGCTCCACCTCCATGCTCCAGCGTAAGCTGCGGGTCGGCTTCGCCAAGGCCGGGCGCCTGATGGACCTGATGGAGTCCCGCGGCGTGGTGGGCCCCTCGGAGGGCTCCAAGGCCCGCGACGTCCTGGTCAAGCCGGACGACCTGGCCGGAGTGCTCGCCACCATCAAGGGAGAGACCCCGCCGGCCGCCGCGCCCAGTGAGGCCGCCCCGGAGGCGTACGAGGAGGATGTGGTCCACCGCGATGCGGACACGCCGGACCCTGCAGGGCACACCGGACAGGCCCAGCACGACGACGGCCGGCCGCCTCGGCCGGTCAGCGCCGGTGGGCATCGGCCCACCGACCAGGAGCTGGTGGCCCAGTCCCTGCCCCGGGACCTGGTGGCCGAGGACCTGGACCGCCGCGCCGCGGCGGCCGGACCGGCCCAGGACTGGTACGACGACGGCTACGGCGATGAGGAAGACGGTGAGGACGCGTGGCAGCTGACCGGCCGGTGAGTCCCGAGCGGGTCTCCAACTGGAACCTGCCCAACATCCTCACCTCGGTGCGGATCCTGCTGGTCCCGCTCTTCGTCTGGTTCCTCTGGGCCGGCGGGACCTTCGGGCAGGACTCCCTGGCCATGCGGTGGGCGGCCTTCGCCGTGTTCGCCGTGGCCATGTACACGGACAAGCTGGACGGGGACATCGCCCGGGCCCGCGGCCTGATCACCGACTTCGGCAAGATCGCCGACCCCATTGCGGACAAGCTGCTCACCGGCTCCGCGCTGGTGGTGCTCTCCCTGCTGAACGAGCTGTGGTGGTGGGTGACCATCGTCATCCTGGTCCGCGAGTGGGGCATCACCCTGATGCGGTTCGTGGTCCTGCGCTACGGCGTCATGCCGGCCTCACGTGGCGGCAAGCTCAAGACCGTGCTGCAGACCCTGGCCCTGGGCCTGCTGCTGATGCCGCTGGGGTCCGTGGTGGGGGACTGGTGGCCGTGGGCCGGCTGGATCGCCATGGGTGCGGCCCTGGTGGTCACTGTGGTGACCGGACTGGACTACGTCCGTCAGGCCATCGCCCTGCGAGCCACCGCGATGGCCGATCGTGCCCGCTGAGCTGCCGGCCGTCGTCGTGCAGGCCCTGCTGGAGCGGGGACTGACCGTGGCGACCGCTGAATCCCTCACCGCCGGGCTGTTGGCCGCCACGCTGGCCGATGTCCCGGGAGCCTCCGGGACCCTGCAGGGCGGCGTGGTCGCATACCAGAACCACGTCAAGGAGCAGGTGCTCGGCGTGGACGGCGACCTCTTGGCCCGCCGTGGGGCAGTGGACGGGGGCGTCGCGGTGCAGATGGCACAGGGCGCCCGCCGAGTGCTCGGTGCCGATGTGGGATTGGCCACCACCGGGGTGGCCGGACCGGAGCCGCACCAGGGGAAGCCTGTGGGCACCGTGCACCTGGGGATCAGCGCGCTGGGGGAGGACCGGTCCCTGCTGCTGCGGCTGGAAGGTGACAGGCCCACCATCCGGAGGGCTACGGTGAAGCTCATGCTCGAACACCTGCAGGACCTGCTCAGCAGGCACATCCCCCCTGCCGACTCCCGTGGCCTCGACCTGTCCGGCGATCACCTCGCCGAAGGTGAGCGCCGATGAGCGGGGAACGTCAGACCATCACCGTCGGGCTGATGGCCGATCCCGGACTGCCCGCCGAGATGGCGCGGAAGGTCAACCGGTCCCTGCCCGATCTGCTGCCCCAACGCGTGGACAGCGAAGTCCACTGGGTGGTGGACGTGGTGGACGAGGCGCTGTCCCTGAACGAGGACGGGGACGTGGACCTGCCCAACCGGGCCCCGGGTCTGCTGCGCTCCCACGGCTGGGACATGGTCCTGTACATCACCGACCTGCCCCGCTTCGAGGACAACGTCCCCGTGGTGGCCGAGGTGGCCCCCGCCCAGCGTGCGGCTGCGCTCTCCCTGCCCACCCTGGGCGTGCTGAACCTGAAGAAGCGGGTCACCGAGACCCTGGCGCGGATGGTCGGACATCTGCACGCCGGACAGATCGCCACCACCGGCGCCATCCCCACCGTCACCTCGGATCGTGATGACCCGGATGCGCTCAAGGAGCTGACCCCGCTGGAGGGCACCACCTCCGGAACCATCCGGGAGGAGCTGGCCGAGCCGCAGGCCGGCGACACCCACGCCCAGGTCGAGCAGATCTACTCGCCCACCGCGCTGAGCAAGCTGCGGCTGCTGACCGGCATGGTGCTGTCCAACCGACCGGGACGGCTCCCGCTGGCCATGACCAAGTCCGGTGCGGCAGCGGCTGCCGCAGGTGCCTACGGTGTCTTCTACGGGTCCATCTGGGTGCTCTCGGACGTGATCGTGCTGCCGCGGCAGATCTTCGTGACCGTGCTGGCCATCGCCCTGATGACCGCCTGGCTGATCGCCACCAACGGCCTCTGGACCCGGGCCAAGAAGCGTGAGGGCGGGCGGCGCTGGGCCGCCATGGACAACACCGCCACCGTGGTCACCGTGGTGACGGCGGCCGTGATGATGTACGCCACCCTGTTCCTGATGCTCTTCGTGGCAGCCCTGATCCTGATCCCGGAGCACTATCTGGCCGGCGAGCTGGAACACGAGGTCAGCTGGGTGGACTACCTGGACCTGACCTGGCTGGCCACCAGCATGGGGATCATGGCCGGTGCGGTGGGCTCCAGCTTCGACGACGACGACGCCATTCGGGACGCGACCTACTCCCTGCGCGAGTCCGAACGGCGATCCCAGTTCAAGCAGGAGCAGAAGGAAGCCGATGAGCAGGGCAATGAGCCGCCTCCCGTGGACGAGGTCGACCGGCATGGTCGGCGCCTGGGGACGGCCGGAACGGCCGACGGTGAGAACGCCGGACATCTGACCGCGCCGGGGACCTCCCAGACCTCCGAGGGACGGTCCTGAGCCTGGGAATCCGCTGAGAGACTGGTGCGGACCCCCTGGCGGCGGGAACAATGGAGGCAGGAGGCGGGTTGTAAGGAACAGTGGCACAGGAACCTGTCCCACCTCAGCCCGGACCCGGCGGATCGGACACACCGGTCCCGCCGCCCCCAGGATCCATACAGGAGTGCGTAGTAGACATGATGAGGCAACCGGTCACCGTCAACGGCATCACCCGCTGGACGGACGCCGGTCACACAGAACCGACCGCCCCCGCCGAGCCCAAGGAGCACGCCATGCCAGTCCTTCGTCAGGAGATCGGAGACGTGCTGCGTGATGTGCGCCAGCGTCAGGGACGCACCCTGCGCGAGGTCTCGCACAACGCCCGGGTCTCCCTGGGGTACCTCTCCGAGGTCGAACGCGGTCAGAAGGAGGCCTCCTCGGAGCTGCTCTCCTCCATCTGCTCGGCGCTGAACGTGCCGCTGTCGCTGATGCTGCGCGAGGTCTCGGACCGCATCGCCCTGCAGGAGGGCGTGCACATCCCGGACACCGTGCCCGCCGAGATGGCCGACGCCTTCGGCCACGGCTCCTTCGAGCTGCAGGACGGGATGGATCAGCTGGCCGGCAGCCACTGACCCGGATCGCCTCCGCGACCCACCGACTCCACGGCCCTCGCACCCCTGGTGCGGGGGCCGTCGTCGTTCGCCGCCGAGATCGGCGAGTGGCCTGGACCGATGAGAGGATGGATGCCGATGAAGCACAGTGACTTCCGACGCATGATGGAGGACGAGTTCGGCTCGGCCAACGCTGCCGTGATCGCCTCCACCCTGGTGCTGCCGACCCTGGACCAGACCGCTGACGCCGCCCTGGCGTCAGGACGACGGCCCCGCGAGGTGTGGCTGGATGTCTGCCGCCTGCAGGGGGTGCCCCCCGAGCGCCAGCTGGGCGTGGACCGGCCCGTGCGTGACACCGGCGTGGAATGACGACACGCCTCCGTACCTGTTCGAAAGCATGTTCGAAGATCGGTAGAGTGCTCAGCGATGGCCTCGATCCACGGAGCCTCCCGGTCGGCTCCTGCACAGGTGTCCGTGCCGCCGAGGTTCTCCCCAGCGCTGCGGCCCGCAGAGCCGGTCGACGCTAACGTGTCCGAGCGCCCCAGTAGATTCATCACCAGCACCGGGAGAACATCTCCCGGACTGTCCTTCCCATCGAGCAACACGAGCAACACGAGGTGAACCATGGCGACAGCCACTGATCGCGAGAAGGCTCTCGAGGCCGCCCTGGCCCAGATCGACAAGCAGTACGGCAAGGGATCGGTGATGCGTCTGGGTGATGACGCGCGAGCCCCCATCGAGACCATCTCCTCCGGCTCGGTCGGACTGGACGTGGCCCTGGGCATCGGCGGATTCCCCCGCGGCCGTGTCGTGGAGATCTACGGTCCGGAGTCCTCCGGCAAGACCACCGTGGCCCTGCATGCGGTCGCCAATGCCCAGCGCAACGGCGGCATCGCCGCGTTCATCGACGCTGAGCACGCCCTGGACCCGGAGTACGCCAAGAAGCTGGGCGTGGACACCGATGCGTTGCTGGTCTCCCAGCCGGACACCGGCGAGCAGGCCCTGGAGATCATGGACATGCTGGTGGGCTCGGGCTCGCTGGACATCATCGTGATCGACTCGGTGGCCGCCCTGGTTCCGCGTGCGGAGATCGAGGGCGAGATGGGTGACAGCCACGTCGGTCTGCAGGCCCGCCTGATGTCCCAGGCCCTGCGCAAGGTCACCGGTCGGCTGGCCCAGACCAAGACCACCGCCATCTTCATCAACCAGCTGCGCGAGAAGATCGGCGTGTTCTTCGGCAGCCCGGAGACCACCACCGGCGGCAAGGCCCTGAAGTTCTACGCCTCCGTGCGCGTGGACGTCCGCCGGATCGAGACGCTCAAGGAGGCCGGCAACCCCGTCGGCAACCGCACCCGCGCCAAGATCGTCAAGAACAAGATGGCCCCGCCCTTCAAGCAGGCCGAGTTCGACATCCTCTACGGGGAGGGCATCTCCCGTGAGGGCAGCCTGATCGACATGGGCGTGGAAGAGGGGATCGTCAAGAAGTCCGGTGCCTGGTTCACCTATGACGGCGATCAGCTGGGGCAGGGCAAGGAGAACGCCCGGCGATTCCTCAAGGACAACCCGGACCTGGCCTTCGAGATCGAGCGGCGGATCCTGGAGAAGCTGGGCATCGGCGTCAAGGCCGAGGACGCAGAGGGGGAGCCCACCCTGCGCGCTGTGCCCGGCAACGCCACAGCCTGATGCGCTCCCGGGGGAGGGGGACCTCGGATCCCGAGGTCCCCGAGCACCTGGCGGAGGACCCCGAGCCGGATGCGGAGGAGGTGGCGCGGGCGATCGTCCTGCGTCAGCTCACCGCCTCGCCCAAGTCTCGCCGCCAGCTCGAGGAGAAGCTGGCCGCGCGCAACGTCCCGGACGAGGTGGCCGCCTCCGTGCTGGACCGGTTCGAAGAGGTCCAGCTGGTGGACGACGCCGCCTTCGCCCAGATGTGGGTCCGTTCCCGCCAGCGCAGTCGTGGACTGGCCCGGGGCGCCCTGCGCCGTGAACTGCAGCAGAAGGGGATCACCGGCGACCAGGCCGAGGAGGCGCTGGACGAGGTCTCCGAGGACCAGGAGCGTCAGGCCGCCCTGGAGCTGATCCACAAGAAGCTGCGGGGGCGCACCGTCCCGGCCGGCTCCTCATCTCAGGACCGCGCTGACCGGGACAAGCAGGTGCGCCGACTGGCGGGCATGCTGGCCCGCAAGGGATACGCCCCGGGCATGGCCCTGGGGCTGGTGCGCGAGGTCCTGGACGCGCAGGGTGAGGACGACACCGACCTGGTGGCCCGGGGCGATCTCTGATCTCGCCTCCCCGGTGGCCCCGGCGCACGGCCACTAGAATGGTCCGGTGACTCTCACCGCCGATCCCCGTGCCGAACGCACCTATCTGGTGCGCACCTTCGGCTGCCAGATGAACGTCCATGACTCCGAACGCATCTCCGGACTGCTCGAGTCCTCAGGGTATGCACCCGCCGGGGAGGGCGTGGAACCGGACCTGGTGGTGTTCAACACCTGCGCGGTCCGAGAGAACGCCGACAACCGTCTCTACGGCAACCTGGGCAATCTGCGTTCGGTCAAGGACAACCACCCCGGCATGCAGATCGCCGTGGGCGGTTGCCTGGCTCAGAAGGACCAGCAGACGATCATCTCCAAGGCCCCCTGGGTGGATGTGGTCTTCGGCACCCACAACATCGGGTCCCTGCCGGCTCTGTTGGAACGCTCCCGCCACAACCAGCAGGCCGAGCTGGAGATCCTCGAGGCGCTGGAGGTCTTCCCCTCCACGCTGCCCACCAAGCGCGACTCGACCTACTCCGGGTGGGTCTCCATCTCCGTGGGCTGCAACAACACCTGCACGTTCTGCATCGTCCCCTCCCTGCGCGGCAAGGAGAAGGACCGTCGTCCCGGGGAGATCCTGGCCGAGGTCCAGGCCCTGGTGGACGGCGGTGCTGTGGAGGTCACCCTGCTCGGTCAGAACGTGAACACCTACGGAGTGGAGTTCGGAGACCGGGGAGCCTTCGCCAAGCTGCTGCGCGCCTGCGGGCAGATCGAGGGGCTGGAGCGCGTCCGGTTCACCAGTCCGCACCCGGCCTCTTTCACCGAGGACGTCATCGAGGCCATGGCGGAGACCCCCAACGTGATGCCCCAGCTGCACATGCCGCTGCAGTCCGGATCGGACCGGATCCTCAAGGACATGCGCCGCTCCTACCGTTCGGCCAAGTTCCTGCGCATCCTGGACTCGGTGCGTGAGCGGATGCCGCACGCGGCCATCACCACCGACATCATCGTCGGCTTCCCGGGAGAGACCGAGAAGGACTTCCAGGACACCCTGGACGTGGTGGAGGCCTCGCGCTTCTCCTCAGCCTTCACCTTCCAGTACTCCATCCGACCGGGCACTCCGGCCGGAGAGATGCAGAACCAGGTGCCCAAGGCGATCGTGCAGGAGCGCTTCGAGCGTCTGACCGCCCTGCAGGACCGGATCAGCGCCGAAGAGACCCAGAAGCTGGTCGGCACCTGCCAGGAGCTGCTGGTCACCGCCCACGCCGGTACGAAGGGCGCCGAGACCGGCCGGCTCTCCGGCCGGGCGCCGGACAACCGCCTGGTGCACTTCTCGGTGCCCGCCGGCGCAGAGCAGCCCCGTCCCGGGGACTTCGTGACCGTGGCCATCACCGAGGCCCACCCGTACCATCTGGTGGCCGACCCGGAGCTGGACCCCACCGGCACCGGGTACACGCTGCGACGCTCCCGCGCCGGAGACGCCTGGGATCGGGCCCAGGCCGACTCCTGCGGTGTCCCCACTGCTGGCACCGCCCCGGGCGGAGCGACCCTGCTCGGCATGCCCACCCTGCGCCCGCGCAGCTGACGCCCCCCATGCGGCAGAGGTCTGCGTCAGCACTGCCCGTCGTCGCCCTGGTGGGCCCGACGGCGTCCGGCAAGACGGCCTTGGGCGTCGCCGTGGCCCAGCGGCTGAGGGGTGAGGTGGTCAATGCCGACGCGCTGCAGTTCTACCGTGGCATGGACATCGGCACGGCCAAGGCCAGCGAGGACGAGCGCGGGGGAGTTCCGCACCATCTGCTGGACGTGCTGGAGATCGACCAGGCCGCCTCGGTGGCGGACTTCCAGGGGTGGGCTCGGGAGGCCCTCGCCCAGATCCGCGCGCGCGGACACCTCCCCGTGCTGGCCGGCGGTTCAGGACTGTACGTCCGCGCGGCCGTGGACACTCTGGAGTTCCCGCCCACCGACCCGCAGGTCCGAGAGGAGCTGGAGACCCGCGCCCAGCAGGAGGGGACCGCTGCCCTGCGGGCGGAACTGGCCGTCGTCGACCCGGCGTCTGCGGAGCGGGTGGGTGATGACCGCCGGGTCATCCGGGCGCTGGAGGTCCACCGGATCACCGGCCGTCCGTTCTCCTCCTTCATGCCCGAACGCAGGTATCACCATGACGTGGGCCCCGTGGTGCAGATCGGGCTGCGCATCCCGCGCGAGGTGCTGCACGAGCGCATCCAGCGTCGCGTGGAGCTGATGGTGGAGCGCGGACTGCTGGAGGAGGTCCGCGCACTGGACGCCCGTGGGCTGCGAGAGGGGCCGACGGCCGCGCGGGCGATCGGGTACCAGCAGATGCTGGACGTGCTGGACGGCCGGTGCACCCTGAGGCAGGCGGTCGAGGAGACCGTGGTGGCCACGCGTCGGTTCGCCCGGCGGCAGGAGACCTGGTTCCGGGCCGATCCGCGGGTTCTCTGGCTGGACTGGGACGCCCCAGACCTGGTGGACCAGGCCGTGGCCGTGGTGCACGCCGCGGCGGAGGAGCGGGCTTCCGGCACACCTAGACTGGAGCCATGACCTCTCCTCACCTGGATTCCGAGCGCCAGAGCGCCGCCCAGCAGCAGCTCTCCGGGCTGCGCTTCACCAAGGGCCACGGCACCGGCAACGACTTCGTGCTCGTGGAGGACCAGCGAGGGGACATCGAGCTGACTCCGGACCATGTGCGCGTGCTGACCGACCGCCACCTGGGGATCGGCGGCGACGGCCTGATCCGGGTGGTGCGCTCCCAGGAGCTGCTGGAAGGGCGCGATCTGCTCGAGACCGCCCCTGACGCCGAATGGTTCATGGACTACCGCAATGGGGACGGGTCCATCGCGGAGATGTGTGGCAACGGGGTGCGGGTGTTCGTGCACTACCTGGCCCAACGTGGGCTGGTGCAGCTGGCCGAGGGCGGAGCAGTCACCATCGGCACGCGTGCCGGTGCTCGCACGGTGCGGCGAACGGCCCACGGCTATGCGATCGACATGGGTCCCTGGTCCTACATCGACGAGGAGCTCGCCCTGGAGCGCGCGGCTGACTCCCTGGTGCTGGCCGCCGGTCTGCAGGATCCACGTCCGGCGCTGAGCATCTCCATGGGCAACCCGCACACCGTGGTGGCTCTGGCCGAGGACATGGAACTGGACGGGCTGGATCTGCACCAGGTGCCCAACGTGGATCCGGCACCGCCGCACGGGACGAACGTGGAGTTCGTGGTGCCCGCCGAACCCCTGGTGCAGGACGGAGTGGGCCGGTTGCGGATGCGGGTCCACGAGCGGGGCGTGGGGGAGACCCAGTCCTGCGGGACCGGTGCGTGCGCGGCTGCGGCCGCCGTGCGCGCCTGGGCAGGAGACGCCGGCTCGGATCAGTGGATCGTTGATGTTCCCGGTGGCGCGGTGGGCGTGGAGTTCGTGCCCGGCCCGGACGGCGCTGAGCACGTGGTGCTCTCCGGCCCGGCCGAGCTGGTGTTCGACGGCCAGATGCCCTGAGGCGGGTCCGGACTGTCAGGCTCAGCTCTGTGGTCGACGGGTCACAGTCAGGATGCGGAAGCCCTTGACGGTGTCCGCCCGCTCGGCAGTGAACTCACCGGGGGCGATCTCCTCCAGCGCGCCGCGCATCCACGGCAGCAGCGAATCCGCGCCGAGGTTCTTCTGCACCACCAGCCAGGCCGTCCCTCCGGGGGCCAGTCGCGGCAGCCACAGCAGCAGCAGCTCGTGCAGGGCCTGCTTGCCGATCCGGATGGGCGGGTTGGACCAGATCAGATCGTAGGTCTGCTCGTCCGGGACCTCGTCCGGGCGCTGAACGCTCACATTCTCCAGGCCCAGGGCGGCGGCATTGTCCCGGCACAGTCGGGCGGCGCGGTCGTTGACCTCCACGCCCAGCACCTGGGCCTCCGGACTGCGCAGAGCCAGGGTCAGCGCCAGCGGACCCCAGCCGCACCCGATGTCCAGGAACCGTCCGGACTGCGGAGGATCGGGCACCACCGAGAGCATCGCCGCGGTGCCCTTGTCGATCCCGTCGGGGGAGAAGATGCCGTTGGAGGTCTCCACCTCCACGCGGCGACCGGCCAGCTCCACGGTGAGCGTCCGTCGTCGTTCCTCTGTCCCGGGCTCGGCCGAGAAGTAGTGTGCGCCATCCATCACCGCCCGAGCCTACCGGCTTGACACGGGCCGTAGGATGGTCGCCATGTGGATCTTCCTGCGCTGAGCCCTCGCTGGCCCGCCCGTGACGGCTCCGGACCCTGCTCCTGATGAGCGGTCCGTGATCGCCCGCACCCGTCCATCATGACCTGAGGATCCACATGCCCTCTTCTCTGCACCGCACCGCCGTGCGCCTGCGGCCCTACGAGCCGCAGGATGAACGCTCCTGGCTGCGCTGCCGTGCCCTGTCCTTCCTGGACTCCCAGTACTACGACGACGTCCGCACGGCACATCCTGCGCCGTCGCCTGAGCAGGGGGAGACGGTCTCCTGGGTGGCCGTGGATGCTCAGGCGAGTGACGTCGTCGGGATCCTGGAGGTCGAGGTGGGGCAGGAGGGGACCGACGAGTCCCACCTGGCCACCATCGACACCGTGGCCGTCCACCCGGACTGGCGGGAACACGGGATCGCCTCCGCGTTGTTGGACCAGGTGATGCTGCTGCTGCCGTCTCAGGTGACCGAGCTGGACGCCTGGACCCGAGAGGACGCCGCGGCCCGGTCCTGGTACCGCTCCCGGGGGTTCGAGCTGGATCAGGAGTACCTCCACGTCTACCAGTCCTGGGATGAGACCACTCCTGGACTGACCGCCCCCACCGGGTTGCGCGGTCCGGTCACCGCCTTCTTCCACGCCGACCTCGCCGATGAGGACCACTGGCGTTCCACCTTCCGCAGGGTCCACCGCTGCGGCCGATTCCTTCGGAGGATCACGTGAGCCCACGAGACCCCACCCCAGACCACCACGACGATGGCCCAGACGCCTACCGCGTCCGGCCCACCGACTACGCTGAACAGCACACTGCAGACCAGGAGACCATGACCCACGCATCCGACCCCCAGAACGAGTCCCAGATCCAGGACGTGATCGACCGGATCCTCGCCGCTGACGCGGCCCGGGCCTCCTCACACAGCACCGACGCCCGTCAGCCGGAGGCCGACCAGAGCGAGGGACTGCTCTCCGGCCGCGCGCTGGCCCTGTCCGAGGGCGGACACGGACACACCACCGAGGACGGTGAACAGTACGACCTGGCCGCACGCCAGGCCCTGCGCCGTGTGGGAGGACTCTCCACCGAACTCGAGGACGTCACCGAGGTCGAGTACCGCCAGCTGCGCCTGGAGCGCGTGGTGCTCGCTGGCATCTGGACCGAGGGCACAGCCGAGGACGCCGAGAACTCCCTGCGCGAGCTCGCCGCCCTGGCCGAGACCGCCGGCTCCGAGGTGCTGGACGGCGTCATCCAGCGGCGCCACACCCCGGACCCGGCCACGTTCCTGGGCAAGGGCAAGGCCGAGGAGCTGCGTGAGATCGTGGCCATGACCGGTGCGGACACCGTGGTGGTCGATTCCGAGCTGGCCCCCTCCCAGCGCCGCGCTCTGGAGGATGTGGTCCGTGTCAAGGTGATCGATCGGACCGCCCTGATCCTGGACATCTTCGCCCAGCACGCCAAGTCTCGTGAGGGCAAGGCACAGGTGGAGCTGGCACAGCTCGAGTACCTGCTGCCACGCCTGCGCGGCTGGGGCGAGTCCATGTCCCGTCAGGCCGGTGGCCGTGCCGCCGGCGGTGAGGGCATCGGCTCTCGTGGCCCCGGTGAGACCAAGATCGAGCTGGACCGTCGCCGGATCCGCACCCGGATGGCCAAGCTGCGCAAGGACATCGCCGCCATGAAGCCGGCCCGCGAGACCAAGCGGGCCAACCGCAGGCGCAACCGGGTGCCGTCCGTGGCGATCGCCGGATACACCAACGCCGGCAAGTCCTCTCTGCTCAACCGCCTCACCCACGCTGGCGTGCTGGTGGAGAACGCCCTGTTCGCGACCCTGGACCCCACCGTCCGCAAGGCGGTCACCCCGGACGGCATCGGCTACACGCTCTCGGACACGGTCGGCTTCGTCCGGTCACTGCCCACCCAGCTGGTGGAGGCTTTCCGCTCCACTCTGGAGGAGGTGGCCGACGCGGATGTCATCCTGCACGTGGTGGACGCGTCCCATCCGGATCCGGAGGGCCAGATCGCCGCCGTGCGTCAGGTGTTCACCGATGTGGATGCCCGCCGGATCCCGGAGATCATCGTGCTGAACAAGGCCGATGCCGCGGACCCGTTCGTGATCGCCCGCCTGCGTCAGCGTGAGCCGCGCTCCGTGGTGGTCTCGGCGCGCACCGGTGAGGGGATCGACCAGCTGGAGCAGATGATCTCCGAGGCCATCCCGCGGCCGAACGTCGCCTTGGACCTGCTGATCCCGTTCACCCACGGAGAGGTGGTCTCACGACTGCACTCACCCGAGGCGGAGATCATCTCCGAGACCTACGAGGCCGAGGGGACCCGGCTGCGCGTGCTGGTGCGGGAGGACATCGCCGACGAGCTGCGTCCCTACATCCAGGGCAGTGGCCCCGCCGCATGACCTCGAGCAGGACCCAGCAGGGCACAGAGGCGCATCAGCCGCCGGAGACCGAGCCCCGTACGGACGCCGAACGCGAGGCGCTGCGCCTGTTGGACGCCGCTGTGGAGGCCCTGGGCGGGCAACGGCGGGACGGGCAGCGGCGCATGGTGGTCGAGGTGGCCCGGGCCCTGGAGACGGGCACCCACCTGCTGGTCCAGGCCGGCACCGGCACCGGCAAGTCGCTGGCCTACCTGGTGCCCGCCCTGCGGCATGCCGTCGACGCAGAGAAACCGGTGGTGGTGGCCACCGCCACGCTCGCGCTGCAGGCACAGATCATGCACCGGGACGCGCCGGCGCTGCTGGAGGCGCTTCAGGGCGAGCTGCCGCGGCCACTGGACGTCGCCCTGGTCAAGGGGCGGGCCAACTATCTGTGCAAGCACAAGATCGAGGGAGGATTCCCGGACGAGGACGGTCAGACGCTGTTCGGGATGGCCGACGACGGTGAGGCCATGACTGGGATGGCGGCCGCGAGCACGGATCCCACGACCCCGCTGGGGCGTGAGGTTCGGCGCCTGCGCGAATGGGCCGAGGAGACCGAGACGGGTGACCGGGATGACCTGGACCCGGGAGTCTCCGACCGGGCCTGGCGGCAGGTCTCCGTCTCGGCAGTGGACTGCATCGGACCTCAACGGTGCCCGATGGCCGAGGAGTGCTTCTCCGAACGGGCGCGGTCCCAGGCCGCTGACGCCGACGTGGTGGTCACCAACCACGCCATGCTGGCGATCAGCGCCTTCGAAGGGCTCGCGGTGCTCCCTGAATTCGATGCGGTGATCGTGGACGAGGCGCACGAACTGCAGGACCGAGTCACCGGAGCGGTGACCGGACAGCTCTCCGGAACCATCGTGCAGGCCGCTGTCTCCTCCGTGCGCCGGCACACGGCTGCGGCCGTGGAGGACCTGTCCCAGGCCGGAGCCGCGCTGGATGCGGCCTTCGCCGCCACGCCCACCGGGCTGCTGCCGCAGGGGCCCAACGAACTGCAGCAGAACGCCCTGCGCGCCGTCAGCCACGCCGCCCGGCAGGCACTGAGCGACTCCAAGCCCACTGGAGGGGCGTCGTCGGGAAGCGGGGAGTCCCCCGGGGGAGCGGACAGCGGCCGACAGATGGCCCGGGCCCGCCTGCTCACCGTCCTGGAGGTTGCCGACCGCATCCTGGCCGCGGTGCCGGACACCGAGCACCCTGAAGTGGTGTGGGCCAGTCGGCCCGGTCACTTCGAACCGGGCGTGGGATGGGTGCCCGGGGACGAGACCGCGCCTCCCGTGCTGTACGTGGCACCCCTGTCCGTGGCCGGGAAGCTGCGTGAGGGACTGTTCGGACAGGCGACGGGTGTGCTGACCTCGGCCACACTCGCGGTGGGGTCCTCCTTCGACCCGGTCGCCGGATCGCTCGGACTGATGGGGCAGGGAGCACCTCGGTGGACCGGAATCGATGTCGGCAGCCCCTTCGACTATCCACGTCAGGGGGTGCTCTACGTGGCTCGGCACCTGCCCCGTCCCGGTCGCACCGCCAGTCCGGAGTCATGGGACGAGCTCGAATCCCTGCTGCGGGCATCCCGCGGCGGGGCCCTGTGCCTGTTCTCCTCCAAGAGGGCCGCCGAGGATGCCGCTGAGGCGATGCGCACCCGGCTGGGGCCATCACCGCAGATCCTGTGCCAGGGGGACGCGACGCTGTCCGCGCTGGTCCGCCAATTCGCTGCGGAACCGGACACCTCCCTGTTCGGCACGCTCAGCCTGTGGCAGGGCGTGGACGTGCCCGGTGAGGCCTGCCGACTGGTGGTGATCGACCGGATTCCGTTCCCGCGCCCGGACGATCCGTTGGCCACGGCCCGCTCGCGGGACATCGCCCGTCATGGCGGCAACGGTTTCATGGCGGTGTCCGCCACGCACGCGGCCATCCGTCTGGCCCAGGGGGTGGGACGTCTGATCCGCACCCAGGAGGACCGCGGCGTGGTGGCCGTCCTGGACCCCCGGCTCGCGACCGAGCGCTACGGCGGCTACCTCCGCTCCACGCTGCCCGACTTCTGGGGGACCACCGACCCTCAGGTGGTCAAGGGCGTCCTGGAGCGGCTCAGAGGGCCCGCAGCACCGTGACGACCTTGCCCATCACGGTGGCGTGGTCGCCCAGGATGGGTTCGTAACTGCTGTTCTGCGGCAGCAGCCAGGTGTGTCCGTCCCTCTGGCGGAAGGTCTTCACCGTGGCCTCGTCGTCCAGCAGGGCCGCCACGATCTCACCGTTCTGTGCTGAGCTCTGACGCCGCACCACGACCCAGTCGCCATCACAGATGGCCGCGTCCACCATGGAGTCTCCCGAGACCTTCAACATGAACAGCTCGCCTTCACCGGTGAGCTGACGCGGCAGCGTCATGACGTCCTCGACCTGCTGGTCGGCCAGGATCGGACCACCTGCGGCGATCCGGCCGACCAACGGGACCGGCACGGCCGAGCCCTCGACGGCGGCCGTGTGCAGAGCGGTCACCGTGGCCCCACGGTGCTCGGTGGTCGAATCGCCCGGCTGGACGGAGCCGGATCCCAGAGGCGTGGATCCATGCTGCACGGGTGCGCCGTCGGCATCCAACAGCACCTCCATGGCCCGGGGTCGGCCGGGGTGGCGACGGATGTAGCCCCACTTCTCGAGCTGGGAGAGCTGGTGGGTCACCGAAGACAGGGACGCCAGTCCAGCGGCGTCGCCGATCTCGCGCATGGACGGTGGATAACCCTGGTGGGCGATCGCCGTGCGGATCGATTCCAGGATCGCCCGCTGGCGCTCCGTCAGGGGGTGCGGCCCCTGTCCATCGGTCTGTGCCTCGGCGCTGGTCCGGCCTGCCATAGGGATCGTCCTTATCTCGTCCGTGCTGCCTGGTGATGTGCTTCTCGGTCGGCCAGCGGTGGTTCCACTGCTGCCTGACCGTTGGATCTGACGCTACGTGAGCGTGGCCCCAGATTCAAAGATATGTTCGAACGTGTCTTGTCCGCGTTCGAACGGATGTGCTAGAACAGGAACACGTCATCCGAACATGCGTTCGATGCGTCCGGACCTTCCGGGCAGAAAGGCTGATCACCATGAGCACCACCCGTACCGCGACCGACATCCGTCTGAACCGTCGAGGCCGCTTCTTCCTGCACGGACTCCCGGTGATGATCCTTGCCGTCCTGATCACCGCAGCCGCGGTCTTCTTCGGATCCACGGCCCTGACCCCGGCCGCCGCCTCCGGCGATCAGGCTCCGGCTGCCGTGGAGACCCATCTCGTCGGCTACGGAGAGACGCTGTGGTCGATCGCCGGTGAGATCGCTCCGGAGCGTGATAGGACGACCACCATCGAGCAGATCGGCGCCATGAACTCTCTGACGGACAGCGAGCTGCAGCCCGGTCAGCTGCTCTACGTTCCGCAGTTCGGCTGATCTCCGAGGGCGGATCCGGGTCGGATCAGGCGGGGGCCCCACTCACCTACACTGGATGAGGCGACCGTGGGTGCGGTATGTCATCAGTCTGATGGGGGAGGACCGACACCGATGGGAGCATGGGGCCGGGGCTGGCGGGGAGCATCGAAGCCGGCGGCCTTCTCAGCGGTCGGAGCCCTGGTCATCGCCGGATCTGTCCTGTATCCCGGCATGGAGACGGCGGATCTCGACCTCCACGATGGAGCCATCTGGGTCACCAAGGAGGACAACGGGTTCATTGGGCATCTGAATCATTCCTCCCACATCCTGGACGGAGGATTCCGCGCCCCCTTCGAGAACTACTCGCTGCACCAGCAGGACGACCACGCCGTCATGGTCGATCCGGCCAGCGGTGCCCTGGTCTCCATCGACGCCTCACTGATGTCCTCAGGCGACCAGACCATGCTCCCGGCCACCGAGCACTTCGCACTCGGCGGGGGGTCCTTCTCAGCCAACTCGGCCGAGGACGGGACCGTCTTCGCGGGGACCTTCACGCCAGCTCCCGTCCTGTCCTCGGAGGACCCGCTGTATGAGGCCGACGGCGCCGTGGCCAGCACGACGACGACCACGGGGACCGTGCTTGTCGCTGACCTCGCCTCCGCAGAGCTGATCAGCTTCGTCGCCTCCGAGGACGACAACGCCTGGGAGGAGTCCTCTCGCGAGTCGCTGACAGCGCTCGCCTCGATGACCTCCCCGGTCGTCACAGCCGTTGGAGACACCGGCGTCGTCGTGGATGCCGACTCCGGGACGGTGGTCTGGCCTGGGGGTCAGGTCCAGGACGACCGCCTGGTCGGGGCCGTTCCCCAGCCGGCCGGACCGAACTCCGGTGTCGTGGGACTGGCCACGTCTGCCGAGCTGCTGAGTGTGCGACTGGAGAACGGATCGGTCACCTCGGTGCCCCTGTCCGCGCCGGACGACGCTGCCGCCGGGGCCCTTCAGCCGGGCGGATCCGCAGACGAACGCACGATCACCGCACCGGTCTTCGCCGCCGGCTGTCTCCATGCGGCATCACGGTCCACCGGCTACTACCTGCGGGACTGCGCGGGCGACCATGATGATGAGATCGTTCCCATTCCAGAACTCTCAGGATCCGGCTCCCTGGTCTTTCGCGTCAATCGTGACCAGGTGGTGCTGAACGACACCGGCGAGGGAACCACCTGGATGGTGTTGGACCAGATGAAGGTGGTCTCGAACTGGGACGACCTGGAGCCCCCGAAGGGGAAGGGCGAGGACACCGAGGAGGAGTCCGACGAGGTCACCCAGCAGACGGCTCTGCCGGAGCGCCAGGAGGAGAACCGGCCCCCCGTGGCCGTCGATGACAGCTTCGGTGTGCGGGCGGGGCGGACCACCCAGCTGCCGGTGCTCTTCAACGACTCCGACCCGGATGGGGATGTCCTGGTCGCCCGGATGGTGGGCGAACAGCCTGGCATCGGAACCGTGCAGCGCATCCTGGACGGCGTCGGACTGCAGATCGTGGTGCCCGAGGACGCGACCGGGACGGCGACGATCCGCTATGAGGCTCGGGACGGTCGTGCTGACGGCGTGGATGATGCCGAGGTCAGGCTGCGTGTGGTTCCAGAGTCGGAGAACTCCGCACCGACCCAGGAGCGGGTGCCGGTGCTGCGGGTCCCCGCCGGAGAATCCGTCTCGGCTCAGGTGCTGCCGGACTGGATCGATCCCGACGGAGACGACCTGCAGCTGGTCGGTGCCACAGCGCCGGACGATGACGCCGTCCGCACTCGCCCAGACGGCCAGTTCACCTTCCAGGACAACTCCGGTGAGGCTGGACTGCGTGAGGTCGAGCTCACGGTCTCGGACGGGAGGGAGACGGCGACCGGCAAGGTGCAGATCGAGGTCCTGGAACGGGGTAGTGTCGAGCCGCCGGTCACCTTGGCCGACCACGTGACCGTCCAGGTCGGACAGGTCGCCACGGTGACTCCCTTGGCCAACGACCAGGATCCCCTCGGCGGATCGCTGCGTCTGGCGTTCGTCCAGCAGGTGCCGGCATTGGACATCGCCTACTCGGCGTCCGGGGGGACCGTCCAGATCTCCGGGGATTCCCCGGGCACCCACTACCTGGAGTACATCGCCGCCAATGAGCTGGACTCTGCCCCGGGCCTGATCCGGGTGGACGTGGTGGACAGCGACGAGGACAGCGGACTCCCCGTGGCCGTACGTGACACCGCCCTGCTGCCGGCAGGAGGGGACGTGCTGGTGAACGTCCTGGGCAATGACACCGATCCGTCGGGCGGGATCCTGGTCGTCCAGGGCGTCCGACCGGTCACCGGCGACTCCGGTGGAGCCGCACCCATCAAGGTCGCCGTCGAAGACTTCAACCACATTCGGGTGGTGGACACCGGTGGGCTGGCCCGCCCCATCATCTTCACCTACGAGGTCTCCAACGCCCAGGGCACCTCTCTGGGCGAGGTCACCGTCGTCCCGCTTCCCCAGCCAGAGGTGCTGGAGCCCCCAGTGGCTGTCCCGGACACCGCGGTGGTCCGGGTGGGCGACGTGGCCACGATCGACGTCCTGGCCAATGATGTGCACCCCAACCAGGAGGACCTCATCCTTGAGCCGGAGCTGGCCGAGGCGCCGTCTCCGGAGCGTCTCGACGCCTTCACCTCCGAAGGGAAGCTGCGAGTCCAAGCCGGGAACGACCCCGGAAGGACCCAGGTCTCCTACACCGTCCGTGGTCCGGACGGCCAGAGGGCCTCGGCAGTCGTGGACATCACCATGGTCGCCATGGACCGTGCGAACAACTCTGCCCCTGTTCCGCCCACGGTGCGGTCTCGGGTGTTGGCAGGCGAGTCCGTGTCCATCCCCATCGCCCTCGAAGGATCTGATCCGGACGGCGACTCGGTCACCCTGGTCGGCGTGGACTCGCCCCCGAAGCAGGGCTCGGTGCGCATGGAGCAGGGCCGCCTGGTCTACCGCGCGGCGGACGACTCCGCCGGCACCGACACCTTCACCTACCTGGTGACCGATCGTCTCGGTGCCACTGCGGTCGGAACGGTCTCGATCGGCATCGCCCGGTCCCTGGAGGTCAACCATCCGCCCGTCGCCCTGGACGACTCCGTCGAGGTCAGACCCGGGCGCACCTTCACCACCAACGTGCTGGCCAACGACGCCGACCCGGACGGAGACCAGGTGGCGCTGGTGCGTGACGGATTCACCCCCAGCATCCCGGAGACCTCCATCGAGATCATCGAAGGCCGGGTCCAGGTCACGGCGCCCGAGGAACCGGGCTTCCTCAACATCACCTACACGATCGCCGACCCGGCAGGAGCCCAGGACACGGGCAACCTGGCTGTGACCGTCAGCCCGGAGGCACCTCTGCTGTCGCCGATCGCTCGGGATGATGTCCTGGGACACGAACAGATCGCCGATGAGGACCAGGTCGTCGTCTCGGTCCTGACCAATGACGAGGATCCCGACGGTGCCGTCGGGGACCTCACCGTGACCGTGGACGATGCTGCGGCGGAGGCCGGGGTGCAGGTCGACGGCCAGGACGTCGTGGTCCCCGTCGGCTCCGGAGCCCAGACGGTGAAGTACACGGTCACCGACATCGACGGGAATGTCGGCCACGCCTTCATCCTGGTCCCCGGCAACGACAACAGGCCGCCGTGGCTGGTGACGGGGGAACCGCTGCAGGTCATGGCAGGGGAGTCCCTCGACGTGGACCTCGAGGACCATGTCGGCGTCCGAGACGGCCGTCGTCCCCGGCTGACCGAGGACTCCTCCGCCACTGCGGCTCCCACCAGTGCCTCGCTGGAGGTGCGGTCTGCCACGACGATGGCGTTCACCGCGGCCGAGGACTTCTCCGGGAACGCCTCGGTGAACGTCACCGTCACCGACGGCGAGAACGGCACGGATCCGAACGGCCTGGTCTCCACGCTCTCGATCCCGGTGACGGTGCTTCCCCGGCCCGAACAGAACAACCCGCCCAGGGTGCAGTCCACCCAGATGCAGATCGAACAGGGCGGGGATCCGGTGACCCTGGACCTGGCACCGCTGGCCAGCGATCCGGACGGGGATGACCTGAGCTTCGCGCTGGGGGAGCGCTCTGGGGATCTGGCGGCCACGCTGGAGGGGACCGTGCTGACGGTGACTCCGGCCGCCAATGCACGGAGAGGCGGGGCCGGATCCGTGGACTTCACGGTCACGGATGGGAACTCGGACCCGGTGGCGGCCAGGGTGTCGGTCGCCGTCGTCGGGACCTCACGCGAGCTGCCCCGTGCCATCGCCGATCTCGTCCAGGACGCCCGGTCCGGCGATCCGGTGGTGGTGCCCGCGCTGGAGAACGACGTCAATCCGTTCCAGGGCGAGGCCCCGTTGACCATCGTCGACACCCAGGTCGTGGTCGGCGAGGGCACTGCAACCACTGATGGCACCACGGTGACGGTGACGCCTGGCGCGAGCTGGTCCGGGCGCATGAGGGTCACCTACACCATCCAGGACATGACCCAGGACCAGGCGCGGCAGGCCCGTGGTGAGATCACGGTGGTCGTCAAGGGTGCGCCCGGCGCCCCCGGGGTGCCTCGCATCGAGGGGATCGACGACGGCCAGGTCTCCCTGTCCTGGGCTGCTCCGCCCGACAACGGCGCGCCGATCACGGGATACACCGTCACCGACACCACCACCGGCAGGACACAGGCCTGCAGCTCCACCACCTGCACCATCACGGGACTGGAGAACGCGGTGGAGCACCGGTTCACGGTGACGGCGACGAACGAGGTCGGTGAATCCGATCCTTCGGGAGCCTCTGCCCCGGCTGTCCCGGATGTGCGACCGGAGATGCCCGCCGCCCCGTCTGCGACGGCCGAGGACGGACGGGTCGACCTGACCTGGACGCCGCCGGCGAATCGCGGATCGGCGATCACCGAGTACCGTGTGCAGATCTCACCGGCGCTCTCCGGGGGCGCGACCCGCAGCACCGGGGCCACCACGTCGCTGCGGTGGGACGGTCTGGGCAACGGCGTGCCCTACCGGTTCCGGATCCAGGCACTGAACCAGGCGGACGAACCCTCGGAATGGTCTCCGTGGTCGGTGGACGTCACCCCTGCGGGCAAGCCGTTCGCGCCGGGCACGCCCACGGCCGCCCGAGATCAGTCCGTCGTCGATGGCGGTGTGGTCCGGGTGGCGTGGTCGGCGGCCGATGACAACGGCGCCCCCTTGAGCGGGTACACGGTGACCGCCTACGCCGGGAACTCCGTGGCCGGCACTCGGCAGGTCGGGGCCGGGGCCACCTCGCTGTCCTGGTCCGGGCTGGAGAAGTCCACGGCCTACCGCTTCTCGGTGACCGCCACCAACAGCAAGGGTGATTCCCCCTCGTCGGGGCAGTCCTCGGCAGTGACGCCGTTCGGACTGCCGGGTGCCGTGAGCAGTGTGCGCACGTCGGCGACCGGTCAGGACAACACCCTGAGCCTGTCCTTCTCCGGTGCCGCCGCCAACGGCTCGCCGGTCCGGTACGAGTACTCCCTCGGCGGCGGGTGGACGAGTCTCGGTGCGGCCACCTCGGACACCATTCGGGTTCCGGCCAACGGGTCCACCTACACCGTCTCGGTGCGCGCGGTGAATGAGGCCGGCTCCGGCCCGACGGCTTCCGCCACCACAGTGGCCGCCTACGGGCCGTACGCCATGCCGCAGATCGCCGCCTCGTCTCACCAGGGCGGCGTGAAGTTCAGCTGGAACCCGGACACGGTCCGCGCGGGCAACGGCCGTTCGGTGACGTTCGCCGTCACGGTGAACGGCTCCAGCGTTCCCAACTCCGGCTCCTATGAGTCCCCGCAGACCAAGACGGCAACGGACTATCGGATCCAGATCCAGGTCTGCGCCGCCGGCGGGGCGGACTGTCAGGTGGCCGGCCAGTCGGCGCGTTCCGAGCCGATCCCGGACCCCACGGCGCGTCTGAGCGTGGGTCCGAAGTCCTCGATCTCCACGTGCACCGAGAACGGCGGCACGGAGTACTCGAACTGCTGGGACACCCAGATGGACTTCATCGGATTCCCGCCGGGTGAGCTCGCCGTGACCTGCACGCCGCGGGGAGCCGAGGGCTCGCATCGAGCCGGCGAGCTCTACGAGTACGCGACCGGCACTGTCACGATTGGTGCGGACGGCACCTACTCGGGTGTCCCCAGGTTCTGCATCCTCCATGACGGCCATAGCGACTTCCGCCTCCGCATGAAGGAACACGGCGTCGAGTCCAACGTCATCTACGGCCCCTGGCCGTAGGCCGGTCCCGCCCAGCGCCCGGTGATGTGCTGAGCAGGCACGTCACCGGAAGGCCGCGGCGCACGGCACCGCCTAGGCTGTCCGGGTGAGTGAGCAGGACAGAACTTCGACCCAACACGCCCTGGAGGCCTTGCCGCTGCGCGAGAACCTCCGCGGACTGACCCCCTATGGTGCACCGCAGCTGGATGTTCCGGTGATGCTCAACACCAACGAGAACACCCATCCGGTCCCGGAAGAGGTCGTCGCAGCCGTCACCGCCTCCGTGGCCGAGGCCGCCGCCACCCTCAACCGCTACCCGGACCGGGAGTTCACGGTGCTGCGCCAGCGCCTGGCCAAGTACCTGGGACACGGTCTCTCGGAGACGAACCTCTGGGCGGCCAACGGATCCAACGAGGTCCTGCAGCAGATCCTGCAGGCCTTCGGCGGCCCCGACCGTACCGTGCTCAGCTTCCCGCCCACCTACTCCATGTACCCGCTGCTGGCCTCCGGCACGGACACCGAGTACCTGGCCGGACAGCGTGCAGAGGACTTCTCCCTGACCGCCGAGTCGGCCGCCGCTCAGGTGCGCGAGCATCGGCCGAATCTGACCATCCTGTGCTCCCCGAACAACCCCACCGGCACCGCACTGGGCCTGGACGTCGTGGAAGCGGTCTATGAGGCCGCCTCAGAGTCCCACGGCATGGTGATCGTGGACGAGGCCTACGCCGAGTTCGCGCTGGCAGGCACCGAGTCCGCCCTCTCCCTGCTTCCGGGGCGCCCCCGTCTGATCGTCACTCGGACCATGTCCAAGGCGTTCGCCCTGGCCGGTGCACGTCTGGGCTACCTGGCCGCCGCACCGGAGGTCACCGATGCCCTGCGACTGGTCCGCCTGCCCTATCACCTCTCTGCCGTCTCGCAGGCCACGGCCGATGCCGCACTGCAGCACGTCGAGGTCCTCCTGCAGAACGTGGAGGACATCAAGGCCCAGCGGGACCGGATCGTCGACGAGCTGCGCGCCCTCGGGCTGTCCCCAGCGGTGTCCGACTCCAACTTCGTCTTCTTCGGCGGGCTGGAGGACGCGCACGCCACCTGGCAGGGGCTGCTGGACCACGGTGTGCTGGTCCGCGACGTCGGCATCCCCGGCCACCTGCGCGTCACGGCGGGCACGGAGGCGGAGACCACGGCCTTCCTGACGGCGCTGCGCCAGGTCCTGGACCGGTAGTCCTGGGGGCGTAGCACCCCGCCGAGGCCCGACGACGGCCAGTAGACTCGAGTGGTCGAATCCACCTTCCAGCGGGAGGGCGGGCACGACAGTCTCTCCTCCCGATCAAGAATGGACACAGTGTGATGAGCGCGGAGCGCCTCGAAGGCCGCAAGGCACGCATGCAGCGGACCACCAGTGAGTCGGACGTGCTGGTGGAGATGGACCTGGACGGGACCGGACAGGCCACGATCTCCACCACCGTGCCGTTCTACGACCACATGCTCACCGCGCTGGCCAAGCACTCCCAGATCGACCTGACCGTCCAGGCCACGGGAGACACCCACATCGACGTCCACCACACGGTGGAGGACGTGGCCATCACCCTGGGTGAGGTCCTCAAGGCCGCCCTGGGGGACAAGAGTGGCATCCGCCGCTTCGGCGAGGCCAGCGTGCCGTTGGATGAAGCCCTGGCCCGTGCCGTCGTCGACGTCTCCGGCCGTCCCTACCTGGTGCACACCGGTGAGCCGGAGGGCCAGCAGTACCACCTGATCGGCGGCCACTTCACCGGGTCGATGACCCGCCATGTCTTCGAGTCCATCACCTACCACGCCTCGATCTGCCTGCACATGGACGTGGTTCGGGGTCGGGACCCCCACCACATCGTCGAGGCGCAGTTCAAGGCGTTCGCCCGTGCCCTGCGTGCCGCAGTGGAGGATGACCCCCGCGTGCAGGGCATCCCCTCCACCAAGGGTGCCCTCTGATGGCCGGTGCCCGTCCGTCCGTGGCCGTGCTGGACTACGGCTCCGGGAACATCCACTCCGCCGTGCGCGCCCTGGAGCGCGCCGGTGCTGAGGTGAGCCTCACCGCCGACCCGGACACCGTGATGAACGCCGCTGGCCTGGTGGTGCCCGGAGTGGGCGCCTTCGCCTCGGTCATGCAGGCACTGCAGCAGGTCGGCGCCACCCGCTGGATCGGGCGGCGCGTCGCCGGAGGCCGCCCCGTCCTGGGCATCTGCGTGGGGCATCAGATCCTCTTCGAGGCCGGTGTGGAGCACGGCGAACGGACGGAGGGCATGGGGGAGTGGCCCGGTGTGGTCGAGGCCCTGCCGGCGCCGATCGTCCCGCACATGGGCTGGAACACGGTCCGGCCTCCGGAAGGCTCGCAGCTGTTCCGGGGGATCGAAGACGAACGGTTCTACTTCGTCCACTCCTATGGCGTGCTGAACTGGGACTTCGATCAGACGATCCAGCACATCCGCCCCCCGCAGGTCACCTGGGCCCACCACGGTGCGGACTTCATCGCCGCGGTGGAGAACGGGCCGCTCTCAGCCACCCAGTTCCACCCGGAGAAGTCCGGGGACGCCGGGATGCAGCTGCTCTCCAACTGGCTGGAGACCCTCTGATGCCCTGGTGGACCACCCTGATGATCGCCTTCGGCGGACTGCTGCTGGGCGGGGCCTGGTCGCTGCGCCAGCAGAAGGCCCCCACCTGGCTGTGGGTCGCCGTGGCGATCTGCGCCGTGATGGCCGTGATCGCCGGCATCCTGCTGGCCCTGCCCGGCGACGCCTGACACCTTCCACCCGTCCCCATCCCCGAGAGGACCCCACCATGACCCAGACCACTCCCACCACCGGACCCGCGCTCGAGCTGCTGCCTGCCGTGGACGTGCAGGACGGCCAGGCCGTGCGCCTGGTCCAGGGCGAGGCCGGTTCGGCCACCTCCTACGGCGACCCGTTGGAGGCCGCCCTGGCCTGGCAGAACGCCGGTGCCGAATGGATCCACCTGGTGGACCTGGACGCCGCCTTCGGCCGCGGGGACAACCGCGATGTCATGGCCCGCGTGGTGGACGAGCTGGGCGTGAAGGTGGAGCTCTCCGGCGGCATCCGGGACGATCAGTCCCTGGAGAACGCCCTGGCCATGGGCGCCACCCGCGTGAACCTGGGCACCGCCGCCCTGGAGGACCCGGAATGGACGGCCCGGGTGATCGAGCGCTTCGGTGACCAGATCGCCGTCGGGCTCGATGTCCGGGGCACCACCCTGGCCGCCCGCGGCTGGACCAAGGAGGGCGGGGACCTCTGGGAGGTGCTGGCCCGCCTGGAGCAGGCCGGCTGCGCCCGCTACGTGGTCACCGACGTCACCAAGGACGGCACCCTGCGCGGCCCCAACACCGAGCTGCTGGCTGAGGTCTGCCAGAAAACGCGCAAGCCCGTGGTGGCCTCCGGGGGCATCTCCTCTCTGGAGGACGTGGCGGCGCTGTACGCCATGGTCGGCACCGGGGTGGAGGGGGCCATCATGGGCAAGGCCCTCTACGCCGGACGCTTCACCCTGGAGCAGGCGCTGCTGGTCTCGCGCGGTGTGTCCGTGGAAGATGCCGTGCGGCAGTCGCCCACCCCTGCCGCTGAGTGACCGTGCCCTCAGAGTCCTCGAACCACTCCGGCGCCGAGCGGCACCTGCCCGGGCACATCCAGGCCGCGATCGACCGCAACCTGGCCCGCCAGCACCGCGACGACCAGGGCCGTCCCGCAGACTCCGCTGGCGTGGCGTGGGAGGGGCGTGACCTGAGTGGGCCGGGCATCGAGGGCTCAGCGAATCCGCTGCACGCCTTCGACCACGACGACGGCACGACAGACCCAGCATGGGCAGCGGTGCTCGGCCGGCTGGCTCAGGGCGAGGCCGACGAAGCCGATGTGGTCCGCACGCTCTCCCGGATGCGGGTGTTCGCCGCTGTGGTCCCGACGGTGGCTGAGACCTCGGAGCACGAGCACTCCGGACACGATCATGAGCACGGCGAGACCCTGCACGGGGACAAGGCGGCGGACGTCGCTCTGGTCTCCCTGCAGTCCCGGGACGGACGCCGTGCCCTGCCGGTGTTCAGCTCGGTGCCGGCACTGACCAGCTGGAACCCGCAGGCCCGGCCGGTGGCCGCCTGGATGCCCCGAGCCTGCCTCTCGGCGGTGGACGAGGGCAACGAGCTCGTGGTGGTGGACCCCGGTGCGGAGACCACATTCGTGGTGCGCCGCCCTGCCGTGTGGGCTCTGGGCCAGCAGCAGGACTGGACGCCGTCCTATCAGGATCCGTCCCTGGCCCGCGCTGTGGGATCCGTGGTGGACCTGGTGCCGGGGCTGGAGCGGATCGGACTCGCCCCCGGAGCCGGGGTGGCCACCCAGACCGCGTCCGGACAGGTGCTGCCCGGAGGCGGAGCGGGCCCGGAACTCAAGATCGTGGCCTTCCCCGAACCCGGCATGGACGAGGCCGGCCTGCGGCTGATGGCAGCCACCCTGCAGCAGCTGCTGGGAGAGATCCCCACTCTGGCCGAACGGGCCGACTCCGTGGAGATCACCGTCCAGACGGGCTGAGACGGTGTCCTCCACGCTGGTGCCGGGTCCAGCTGGTCACATCGCCGTCGGTGGCGGTCAGGATCCCGTGTCCTCCAGGGATCGGCCCAGCCGGGAGAAGACCTGCAGCAGGGTCTCGATCTCCCGCTCGTCCAGCTGATCCAGGAAGTCCCGCCGGACCTGCCGCGTGTGCACGGCGGCCGCCTTGCGGAAGACCCGGCGGCCAGCGTCGGTCAGCTCCGCCTCAGAGCCGCGTCGATCGTCCGAACAGGGCTGACGGGTGACCAGCCCCCGAGCCTCCAGCGTCTTGACCTGGTAGGTCAGACGGGAGGGGGAGAACACCATCTGGCTGGCCAGCTGTCCCATGCGCAGTCGGTGGCCCGGAGCCTCGCTGAGCAGCAGCAGCACGTTGTAGTCGCCCAGGGACAGGTTCACCTGATCCTTCAGATGCCGTTCAGCGCGGTCCTGCAGCAGGGCCGTGGCCTCGAAGTAGGCCCGCCAGGCCTGCAGGGCCGCGTCCTTCTCCCGGTGTTCCGGCGTGGCGGACCGTGACCAGGCGCCCTCCTGCCGCTGGGCAGGGGCGTCTTCTGCCGTCGTCGGGAGATCTGTCTGTGGAACCTCAGTTCTCGCGGAGGAGCTGGTCAAAGGGGATCACCTCCAAGGGCTTGGACTCGCCCGTGCTGCGGCGCGGCCGAGCAGGCAGCCGCCCGACGACCTCGGCGAAGTCCACACCGGCCGCGCGCACCCGGGACTGCAGGGGAGCGGTGCGGGTGGACTCCGTGCCGCCCTCCACCTCGCCCCAGTCGTCCGAGGCAGCGAACACCGCGGTGGGCATGACCTTGGTGCGCAGGTAGCTGAAGAGCGGGCGCAGGGCGGTGTCGATCATCAGGGAATGCCGGGCGGTGCCGCCGGTGGCGCCGAGCAGCACCGGCACGTTCGTGACCGAGCCGTCCTCCACCAGGTCCCAGAAGGACTTGAACAGCCCCGAGTAGGAGGCCTTGAAGGTGGGGGAGACGGTGATGATGCCATCGGCCTGCTCCACCTGGGACAGGGCCTGGGTCAAGGCCTCCGAGCGGGCGGGGTTGACCATGGCCTCGGCGAGGTCGGTGGCCAGCAGACGCAGCTCGATCACGTGCACCTCCGGGACGATGCCGCGATCCGAGAGGTAGGACGTGGCGGCCTCGGCCAGCCGATCGGCCAGCTTGCGGGTGGAGGAGGGGTCGCTCAGCCCACCCGAGACCACGGCGATGTGCCGGGCCTGCGGGGTGAACGGATGCGTGGACTCGAAGGCGGACTCGAAGCCTGAGTCGAACGCGTTCTGGCTCACTTCTGCTCCTTCGCGCTCTGCTGCTCGGCCTCGGCCAGGGCCTGCTGGCGGTCGGCGTAGGCCTGGGATCCCTCGGCGCCGCCGGGCACCGGATCCTCGCCGCGGCGGTGACGCTCCACCAGGAACTCATGGGTGGGCGCCTCGGGGACATCGGCCGGCTTGAGGGCCGCAAACTCCTGGCGCAGCACCGGCAGGACCTCCTCGCCGAAGATGTCGATCTGCTCCAGCACGGTCTCGGTGGGCAGGCCGGCATGGTCGATCAGGAACATCTGACGCTGGTAGTCGCCCACCCAGTCGCGGAACTCCAGGGTGCGCTCGATGACCTGCTGCGGGGAGCCCACGGTCAGCGGGGTCATCCGGGAGAACTGCTCCAGGGACGGGCCGTGGCCGTAGACCGGGGCGTTGTCGAAGTACGGACGGAACTCCTTGACGGCGTCCTGGGAGTTCTTGCGCATGAAGGCCTGTCCGCCCAGGCCGACATAGGCCTGGTGGGCCTTGCCGTGGCCGTAGTACTCGTAGCGCTGGCGGTAGAGCTGCACCATCTGGATGATGTGCTCCCTGTTCCAGAAGATGTTGTTGTGGAAGAACCCGTCACCGTAGTACGCGGCCTGCTCGGCGATCTCGGGAGAGCGGATGGAGCCGTGCCACACGAAGGGGGCCACACCGTCCAGCGGCTGCGGGGTCAGGGTGAAGTCCTGCAGGGGGGTGCGGAACCGGCCCTGCCAGTCCACGGTCTCCTCGTGCCACAGGCGGTAGAGCAGGTTGTAGTTCTCCACGGCCAGGTTGATGCCCTGGCGGATGTCCTTGCCGAACCAGGGGTAGACCGGGCCGGTGTTGCCGCGGCCCATGGTCAGGTCCACTCGGCCGTCGGCCAGGTGCTGCAGGTAGGAGTAGTCCTCGGCCAGGCGCACCGGGTCCATGGTGGTGATCAGTGTGGTGGCGGTGGAGAGGGTGAGCTTCTCCGTGGTGGCCGCCAGGTAGGCGAGCAGGGTGGGCGGATTGCCCGGAGCCACGAACGGGGGGTTGTGGTGCTGACCGGTGGCGAAGACCTCGAAGCCGGCCTGTTCGGCGTGCTGGGCGATTCGGACGGTGTCCTTGATGCGCTGGTTCTCGGTGGGAGTCGTGCCGGTGGTGGGGTCGGTGGTGATGTCACCGATGGTGAAGATACCGAACTGCATGGGATGCTCCTTGGCGATGCGCGGGTCCGAATCAGGATCCTAGTCGTTGAAATTTGAATCACCTGGCACAACGACGCCTACCTCGAGAGTATTCCCTCACTTTTGAAACGCTCCACCCTCCACGCGCGGTGATCTCTGTCTCGGTGGACGTCGCGGTCCGCTCCGCCCAGACTGAGGTGCATGAGCCCGCGTCCCACGCCACCCGCCCAGCCTCCGTCCGAGCGATCCGCACCAGACCCCGGCCAGGCGCACGTCCTGGTGCTGCAGCAGACCACCGGGATGCTCTCCAACGACTTCGCGATCGAGGACGCCCAGGGCCGGCCGATCGCCCAGGTGCACACGCGCGGTTCGGGACTGGGGCGGATGTTCTTGGGCAGCCGGCAGTTCGAGATCACCGATCTGAACGGTGCCACCCTGTTCCACGTGCAGGACCTGGCCACCCTGGGACGAGACCGGTACCAGGTGCTGGACGCCGCCGGCGGTCCGATCGCCCGGATCATCCAGCGCTTCACGTTCTTCTCCAAGCAGGTGGACCTGGAGGTCGCCGACGGCACGGTGCTCACCCTGCGCGGCAGCCTGTTCGAGTACGACTTCCAGATCGTGGCCGGATCCACGCAGGTGGCCGCGGTCAGCCGGCAGTGGTCGGGCCTGGGCCGCGCCCTGATGGGGCACAGCACCTATGTGCTGCGCCTGGACCCGGGGATGCCCGAGCTGGTGCGCTATGCGGTGATCGGCGGCGTGATCGCCCTGGACCTGATCCGCGAGAAGGAGTCCCGGCGCCGGCGCCGCTGACACGGACCGACAAGCTCTCCTGGCCAGGCCAGGCCGCCAGCGTCACCGGGGGACGGCAGAGCGCTGAGAGTCGGCCCGCTGGAACCGCTGTGTCACCCAGAGCCGCATGATCGCCTCAGTCTGATCGGTGCTCCACGGCTTCTCCGGGTCAGCGGGGACCAGCTCGTCCACCCAGCCGGCGCCGTCAGAGAGCTCCACATAGTGCTGGTCCGGGCCCAGCGGAGTCATCTGCGTCCAGATCGAGGTGTGCTCCCCGTGGATCAGGGTCAGGTACTGGAAAGCATCCGGATCGGCATCCGCCCGGGCGATCACCTCCTCGAGCAGATGGCGGAACTGCACCCAGGACTGCAGCACCGCCGGCCCGGCCATCTCCTCGGTGACGTAGAGGTGCTGCGGCTCCGGTTCACTCTCGGTCAGCGGATCCACCCACGGCAGACGTGCGGTACCCGTCTCCCACTGGGACATGTACTGCAACAGCTCCTCCACCGGTGCCGGGGCAGCGGCTGCCAGGGAGGGCGTGGGGGCGGTGGTGACGGGGTCGGCCAGGGTGGTGGTCATCGTCTCTCCAATCGTGGACAGGGTGGGCGTGCGGTGTGATCGGACATCTCGGAGTGCACCAGAGACCCCGGACGGAATAAGCCCACCGCGCTCGCGGAGCCAGCACCTCTGATCAGGGTCTACCCTGGTGTGGTGTCTGCCCGGCTGTGTGGCTGTGAGGCGACCTGCAAGCATCCGGCGCGTGCCGTCGTCGGGAACCATCACTCTGCCCGCATCCTGCGGGACCGCACTGGAGGTGCCGTGGACTTCGCCGCGTACGGTCGGCTGCTGCAGGATGCGCGTCTGCGCCGACTCCTGGGCGTGGGGTTCATCGCCCGGTTCCCGCACTCCGCGGCCGGTGTGATCCTGACCCTGCACGTGGCTGTGACCCTGGGCATGGGCTACGGCATGGCCGGCCTGGCCGCCGCCGCCATGACCCTGGGGATCGCCGTGGGCGCACCGTGGCGCGGACGTCAGGTGGACAAGCACGGTCTGCGCCGGGCCCTGATCCCCTCGGTGATCGCCGAGGGGCTGATCTGGACGGCGGTCCCGCACCTGCCCTTCCCGTGGATGCTGCTGGCGGTGTTCTTCGGCGGTGTCTTCTCCCTGCCGATCTTCTCCGTGGTGCGCCAGTCCCTGGGCGTGCTCACGCGCGGCCCGGACCGGCAGACCGCCTTCGCCCTGGACTCGATCATCACCGAGACCATCTTCATGATGGGCCCGGCCCTGGGCGCCGTGGTGGCCACCAGCTGGTCCAGCGTGTGGGGGCTGATGATCGTGGGCTGGTCCGGGGCGGTGGCCGGTCTCTACCTGATGTGGTTCAACCCGCCCACCCGCTCCTCCCAGATCATGGCCCCCTCCCGCCCGGACGACTACACCGAGGAGGAGGACCAGCAGCGGGCCGTGCAGAGCGCTGTCCACGGCGCCCCAGCGCATCTGGACCTGACCGCCCCGGAGGTCCACACCGGCACCCTGCCGCGGATCAACCCGGATGGCACCCTCTCGGATGCGGACCAGCAGATTCCCGACGACGCCGCACCGGCAGGTGCCCCCGGCACCTCCCGCGGTGGCTGGGTGGGCAGGATGCGCACCCAGTTCTCCTGGGTGAGCGCCCAGGCGCTCGCGGTCCTGGTGGTCTCGATGGCCGCGGGCATCCTGATGGTGGGCACCGAGGTGTCCCTGGTGGCCGAGCTGGAGGCCGCGGGCATGGCCGGCCAGGTGGGCATCGTGTACGCGTTCTGGTGTGGCGCCTCGGCGATCGGCGGGCTGCTGTACGGGGCGATGAACACCAAGGTCTCCCCGCTGGTGCTGATGACCCTGTTCGCGCTGTGCGCCCTGCCGCTGGCGTTCGTGGACGGGGTGTGGCCGCTGGCCCTCGTCTCGATCGTCTCCGGACTGTTCACCGCCCCCACCTTGGCGGCGGCGTCCTCGATGCTCTCGCACATCGTGCCGGAGGAGCGCCGCGGCGAGGCCATGGGGTACTACGGTTCGGCCATGACCGCCGGTGCCGCCATGGGTGCACCGATCGCCGGTGTGTTCATCGACCTGATCTCCCCGGAGGGGGGGTACATCTTCGCCGCCGGCGTGGCCCTGCTGATGGTGGCCGCCGCCTACGTGGTGCGGGCCTTCCGCCGGCGGGGCCGGGCCCGGGCCTAGGGTTCGGCGACGGACAGCTGGACGGCCACGCCCGGGGCGGGGTGGTCTGGATCGATCAGCACGGCACGGGCGGGGACCTCATGCACCGGGATGAGGCTCGGCCAGACCATCCGGTGCTCCGGAGTGGTTCCGTAGGGGACGTGGAAGCGGGTGGGGATCAGCCCGAGCAGACGCCCTCCGGCCAGTTCTCGGCCGCCGAAGACCGCGGCCGAGATGAGGCGCGCGGGGCTGTCTCTGAGCAGGGCCGCCAGGCGTTCCTCGAACGTCTCGAAGGTGCCTGCTGTCCGCTGCCCGGCGATCCGGCCCCACTGGGTGGCCACGATCAGCACCTGATCCCCCTCCTCGCGCCACGCGCTGAGGCGCTCCCAGATCCGCCCGAGGGCATCGGGGTCAAGATCATCCTGGCTGAGCCACAGGTCCTTGGAGTCGCACCCGCTCGGCGATCGGTGCGCCGGCCGGGGGAGCCAACCGCCGCCGTCGAGAATCACCAGGTGGGACGAGCCGGAGGTGACGCGGTCATGTCCCATCTGGTCCAGCAGTGCGTGTGCGACCGCGGGAAGCCCGCCGGCTTCGGTGCCGATCCACGCGGCTGGTCCGTCGTGGAACGGCCTCCAGGCATGGACCTGCTGACGTCGGTGCCGTGGCTCGTCCACCAGCCCCAAGGGCACCTCGCCGGGGCGCGGAGCCGGGCTGTTCGGAGACGCCGAGGCGGACCAGCGGTCCGGCAGCCCGGGCAGCACCACGGGCTCAGGTCTCGGCAGCCCGGCGCTGCGGCAGAGCGTGGAGACATGCTCCACCAGTTCGGGCCAGCTGGCGACCGAGGCGTCGCCTCCTGTGCTCTGCGGGTGCCAGGGGCGCAGCGTCGTGGTGGAGGACAGGGCCGCGAAACGGGCCGTGCGGAACCGCTCGACGGCACGGCCTCCCCGGCGCATCACGGCCCGGCCGGGCTCATCAGCCGGGATGGCCGCGGCTGCTGCGGATCCGACCAGGTCCCAGGACTCCTGTTCTGAGGCGGTGCGCAGGGAGATGACCGTGCCCATGTTCGACCTGACATCCGGTCCCACGGCGCCCTGGGCACGCTGAGTGGCCAGCAGAAGATGGAATCCCAGGGAGCGTCCGGTGGCGGCCAGTCGCATCAGGACGGAGCTCGCGTGAGGGTGCTCATCGACCAGGACTCGCAGCTCATCGACGGCGACGATCAGTCGTGGCAGGTCCTGGGCCGGGTGCCGTGCGCGGTAGGCGGGGTAGTCCGGGACGTGGGCGTCCAGGAAGAGCCGTTCCCGCCGGTGCAGCTCGGCCGAGAGCGCATCCAGGGCGCGCATGGACGTGGCACCGGTCAGATTGGTCTCCACCGACATGGTGTGGGGCAGGGCGTCCAGGACCGAGAACGAGGATCCGCCCTTGAAGTCGAGGAGGATGAAGGACACCTCAGCTGGACCGTGACGGCTGGCCAGGCCCATCAGCAACGAGAGCACGAGCTCTGACTTCCCCGAGCCAGTGGTGCCGGCGACCAGCACGTGGGGGCCGTCCGCCACGAGGTCCAGGACGGTGGGCTCCTCTGCCAGGTCCAGCTGGACGGGAAGTGACTGGACCGCAGAGCCCTGTGGCGGTGCTGCGCTCACCTGCATCAGCTCTGCCGCTGGTGAGGTGCAGTTCTGCCGGTGTGTGGGCAGCGGCACCCCCAGCAGTTCATCGCTCATCCAGTCCAGGGTCGCGGAGGAGATGCCCGCCCACTGCAGCTGACTGTAGGTCACCCCCTCCAGGCGTGCGGTGGCGTTGTCCAGATCCACCAGGTCCCCCTGGGAGCCCGGGGGGTCTTTCGCTGGCGACGAGGTCAGATGGACTGTGCCCCATCCCGGTGGCGCAGTGGCAGGAGAGCCGCCCCAGGACAGGACCGTTCCACCTCGGCCGACCTCGGCTGCGGCCATGAGCTCGTGCCGATCCTGGCCCTCGCGGCGCAGCAGGACCCCACGGCCGCTGGACTGTGCGTCTCGGAGCAGCTGGAGCAGAACCCAGTGCAGGACCGCTTCCACCTCGGCTGGTCGCCCCCGGACCACGGTCAGTTGACCGGGACCGATCGGTGAGACGGCCGGTGCACGAGTGGTGCTCCACGGATCCAGCTTCTGCCGGGTCCGCGCCGAGGAGGGGCTGGCAAGGTCCAGGGGGACGGTCACGGTCGCGTGGCCCCAATGCAGCACGGGGCCGGACTCCTCGTCGCCCGACGGCGCGGATCCCGATTCGGCTCCAGGATGGCGCAGACCACAGCGGTCGGGATCGATCGACCTGCAGGCCAGTGCGACGTCGGCGGGATCGGGCACTGAACGACCACGAGCCATGACGAGTCGATCCGTCAGTTCAGAAATGCTCCTGCCGAAGTCGCTCTGCGCTCGCCGATGCTGATGCCAGAGCACAGCGGCGACCAGGACGGAGACCGAGCTGAACAGCAGGAAGTACCAGTGGCCTGTCACCACTGCCATCACCACACCGATCAGCAGGGGGCTCAAGGCCATCACCGCCTGCAGTGCCCAGGACGGTCGTGCCGGTGGAGGGCCAGGGGCGACACGAAGAGGGGGCAGCGGCCCGGCCGGCCGCAGGGGCGCAGAGGAGCCGCGGACCAGGTGGAGTTCAGTCTCTCCGAGGCACAGCGGGGTGCCCGGAATCCATGGGCGCACTGTTCCGTCCTGGTGGATGAGGACGTCCTCGTTCCCCAGGGCCACCCGCAGGTGCAGGGCGGAGAGACAGGGATCGGCGATCCTCATCTGTGCCGATGATCGGCCCACCGTCAACCCCGACCGTGCCAGGGGCACCAGGCGGCCGCTGTCCGCTCCGGCCCGGGTGACCAGCACCAGTTCGGGGCCGTCGTCCGCAGATCGGGCCGAGTGATGGCCGCGTGCGTCCCGGTGCGGTCGCGCCACGATCTGCAGGGGTCGGCTGGTGCGAAGGGCGCGGCAGATGTCCTCGCCGGGGATCCGATGCAGGGGCACCGTCAGCCCTGTCCTTGTCCGGGCGCCGAACGCCATTCCGGGCAGATGCTCGGTCAGCACCTGCTCGAGTTCTGCGCCCGAGGCCGGCAGGCGGCCGGAGACCTCCCAGAGCGCGGGCTGGCCGTCGTTGAGCCCGAGGATCCTCACCAGCATGCTTCTCCCTCCAGTCGGTCTCCATGCTGACGTAGAACGGGGACGCGGTCAGAGACCACGGGATGAGGCTGTGGAAAACTTTCGGTTCGGGCTCCCGAGCAGCCCGGACTGTGGGGGATTGTCCACAGCAGTCGCTCTCTGCCGCAGCTCCGGTGTCACCTGTGGGTATCGTGGATCACTGAAACGGAGCTCACAGAGCTGACATGGAGGGGATGCCATGGATGCCATTCGGATCCTGGAAGACGAAGTCCGCGAACTGGTGCGCCGCAGAGGGCTGGACCCGGCGCAGGAGCCGGACGCTGTCCGACGCCTCGTCGCTGATGCAGCGGAGGACTATCAGTCGCGTGCGCTGTCGGGCTCGCTGCCCCAGCTGCACAATCAAGTGGAGTCCGTGCGCATCGTGGCGGACGCGGTCGCCGGCTTCGGTCCGCTCCAGCCTCTGCTGGATGATGACTCCATCGAGGAGATCTGGATCAATGCGCCCGACCAGGTGTACTGCGCACGCGGTGGAGTCTCCGAGCTGACCAGCGTCATTCTCACGGAGGAGAAGGTCCGCGATCTGGTGGAGAGCATGCTGCGGTCCTCTGGGCGGCGTCTGGACCTGAGCTCGCCTTTCGTGGATGCCTCGCTTCCCGACGGGTCGAGACTGCATGTGGTGATCCCCGACATCACCCGACGGCACTGGGCCGTGAACATCCGCAAGTTCGTCGTGCGGGCCCATCACCTCGAGGACCTGGTCCGAGGAGGGTCGTTGTCGACCGAGGCGGCGCGGTACCTGGATGCGTGTGTGGACGCCGGGCTCAACATCCTGATCTCCGGGGCGACCCAAGCGGGCAAGACGACGATGCTCAACTGCCTGTCAGCGTCGATCGGCAGCCGCGAGCGTGTGGTCACGGTCGAGGAGATCTTCGAGCTGAAGGTCCCCCTGCGTGATGTGATCCAGATGCAGTGCCGTCAGCCGAACCTGGAAGGGCATGGTGAGATCCCGCTGCGGCGTCTGGTGAAGGAGGCACTGCGCATGCGACCGGACCGACTGATCGTCGGCGAGGTGCGTGAGGCAGAGAGCCTGGACATGCTGGTGGCCCTGAACAGCGGGCTGCCGGGGATGTGCACCATCCATGCCAACAGCGCCCACGATGCCTTGACCAAGATCTGCACGCTGCCGCTGCTGGCTGGAGAGAACATCTCCCGCAACTTCGTGGTTCCGACGGTGGCCTCGTGCTTCGATCTGGTCGTGCACTGCACGAGAGACCGCAATGGCCGTCGCTATGTGGAGGAGATCCTCTCCGTGGGCACCCGGGTCGAAGAGGGGATCATCGAGTCCTCCACGGTGTTCCACCGCCGTGAGGGGCAATTCGTGATGAATCCGTCAGCGATGCTGGACAACGCCAAACTGGACGCTCGCGGCCTGGATATCCGTTCGGTCGTCGGGGCACGCTGATGGCAGTGGTCTGGGGACTGATGCTCGGCAGCGGCCTGCTGCTGATCTGGTGGTCGTTCCGGCCTCAGCAGGAGGCCGCCTCCGGGAGAGCCCGTCAGGATGGTCGACTGCGCGAGCTGATCGCCCAAGCCGGCATCCAACGTGTCAGCCCGGCCGGCGTCGTCGGGGCCATGGTCATGTGCGGGCTGATGGTCCTGCTGATCGTGTTCGTCCTGACACGGACACTGCCGATCGCCGTCTGCTTCGCCCTGTTCGGCGCGGCCGTTCCGTGGTTCGCGCTGCGGTGGCAGGCCGCCAAGCGACGGACACTGCTGCGGGATGTCTGGCCTGATGCTGTCGATCACCTCAGATCGGCGATTCGGGCCGGCCTGACCCTGCCCGAGTCGTTGATCCAGCTGGGGGAGAAGGGCCCGGAGACGCTCCGGCCCGCCTTCCGTGAGTTCGCCCGGGACTACCGGTCGGGAGTGCGGTTCGCCGACGCGGTGGAGAACCTTAAGTACCGGATGGCAGACCCCGTGGCCGATCGCCTGGCAGCGGCTCTCCGTCTCACTCGAGAGGTCGGCGGTGCCGACATCGGACACCTCCTGTCGACGTTGGCTGAGTTCCTCCGCGAGGATGCACACACGCGCAGCGAGCTCGAGGCCAGGCAGTCCTGGACCGTGAATGCGGCTCGACTGGCCGTGGCGGCACCGTGGATCGTCCTGCTCCTGCTCGGGACGCAGCCACAGGCTGTGGCCGCTTATCAGTCCTTTGCCGGCGCCATGGTCCTGGCCGCAGGACTGGTCATCTCCGTCGTCTGCTACCGGCTCATGGTGCGCATCGGTTCGCTCCCTCAGGAACGGAGGGTCCTGTGAGCACGATGACTCCCCTGACGACCTGGTCGGTGGTCCTGGGACTGGCTCTGGGCCTGGGACTGGCCCTCGTTCTGAAGGCACTGCCGTGGGGGTGGCGGCCGTCTCTGGTCCGACGAGTGGAACCTCAGCTGCGGCATCACGTTCCGGCCTCGGGCCTGCTGCAGGGCGAGGACTCAGCCGTGGGGACATGGGGATCCATCAGTCGGATCCTGGGGCCGGTTCTGCACGAAGGCGTGCAGCTGCTGGGTCGTCTCAACCTCGGCAATCATGCTCTGGAACGGCGACTGGAATCAGCTGGTTCGCCCTTGACCGTGGCGGACTATCGGGCGCAGCAGCTGCTCTGCGCGGCAGGAGGGGCAGCTGTGGGCATGGTGGTGGCGATCGGCTTGGTGGTCAACTCGGGCCTCCACGCACTGCTGGGCGTCATCGTGGTGCTGGCCCTGGGCGTCACAGGATTCTTCCTGCGGGACAATCAGCTCAGCTCACGCATCACCCGGCGGCGATCAGACATCCTGGCGGAGTTCCCGTCCGTGGCCGAGCTGTTCGCCCTCTCCGTCAGCGCGGGAGACAGCGCAGCCGGTGCACTGGAGCGAGTGGCCACCACGGCCCACGGTGAACTGGCCGAGGAGTTCCGTCGTGTGCTGACCGAGATGCGAGCCGGATCCTCGCTCCAACGGGCGCTGAAGGCGGCGGCTCGACGCATCCAGCTGGCACCGGTCGAACGGTTCATCGAGGGCGTCCTCGTGGCACTGGAGCGCGGAACACCCCTGGCCGACGTGCTGCGCGCACAGGCCCACGATGTCCGAGAGCTCTCCAAGCGGGAGCTGATGGAGGCGGCCGGCAAGAAGGAGATCGGCATGATGGTGCCGGTCGTCTTCGGCATCCTCCCCTTGACTGTCCTGTTCGCTGTCTACCCGGGCATCTCCCTGATGACCTTGGGATTCTGAAAGGAGCATCGAGCCCACGAGCACACCCAGAACCTGCTGAGCTGAGAGCTCCGCACTGTCCACCACTGGATCGAGACATGACACCACGGCTGCCCCTGAAACCAGCCGAGACAACTTTGGAGGGAACCATGAACACCACTGAGAACACCGAGACCACAGCGATGACGAACCGCAGACTGGCGGGATTCCTGCTCACCGTGAGGGCCTGGGCAGCCGGCCTGCGGGATGATGACCGCGGCGATGTGCCGGGATGGGTGATGATCACGCTCATGTCGGCCATGCTGGTCGCAGGACTGATGGTGATCGCCGGAGATGCGCTGAAGACACTGTTCGAGCAGGCCATCAGCCAGGTTGCACCCTGATCCAGCGCTGATGGTCGCACCGCTGAGAGACGACGAGGGATCCGCCGTCGCAGAGTCCGTCATGGTGATGGCGCTGCTGGCGGTGGTCTTCGCCGCTGTCCTGCAGTTCGGACTGATCATCCATGTGCGCAACACGGTGATCGATGCGGCCAGCGCCGGAGCCCGGCACGGTGCGCTCGCGGACCGGACCCCTGCTGACGGGGCTCACCGGACCAGGGATCTGCTCGCCAGCTCCGTCCCTGGGGCGGACCAGGCAGAGATCACCGCATCGCTGTCCGAGGGCCCGGTGCCGACGGTGACCGTCACTGTGCGGACCCAGATGCCCATGGTCGGTTTCATCACCGGTCCCGTCGACGTGGAGGCCACAGGACGTGCGTACAGATTCGACTGATGGCCGACGCGACGCTCAGGACGAGGGATCGGCCACGATCGAGTTCATCCTCCTGGCCGTGCTGCTGCTGATCCCGGTGATCTACTTCCTGGTCCTCACCAGCCAGATCCAGGCTGCCGCCTACGCGTCCGTGGCAGCCGCAGACCAGGCTGCGAAGTCAGCAGTCGCCGTCCAGGACCCGGCTGAGTCAGCAGGCCGCATCCAGCAGGTGGTCGACCTGACGTTGGCTGACTATGGACATGGAGGAGGAACCCACGAGGTGCAGGTGGCCTGCAGCAGCGACCCGTGTCTGGAACCGGGCTCGTCCGTGACCGTCTCGGTGGATGTTCGAGTGCCCGTTCCGTTCATCCCGTCGTTCCTGGGGTGGGACACCTCGGCTGCCACGGTGACGAGCAGCTCATTGCATGTGGTTCCGAGGTTCGGCTGATGGGGGAGACGAGGATGAACCGGTGCATCCGCCCCTGGCGTGAGGACGACTCGGGTCAGACCACGATCCTGGTGGTCGGCCTCTCGGCGATCTGCATCCTGCTGGCGACCGTCATCCTGGCTGCCACCGCAGTGAACATCGAGGCCCGTCGGCTGCTCTCGCTGGCCGATGGTGCCTCGGCGGCGGCCGCCGACAGCTTCACGCTGGACGTGGGGGAGGATCCGGAGGGGTCTGCCCCGGTCCTGACCCAAGAGCGCGCGGCGGCCACGGTCCAGCAGTACCTCGAATCGGCCGCAGCCAGCAGCCGATTCGAGGGGCTGCGGGTGCAGGAGGTGAGGGTCGGTGACCAGGGCCAGACAGTAGACGTGGTCCTGACCGCCACAGCGCGGCCGCCGATCGCCAGCATCGTGGTTCCTGAGGGGGTGACGGTCCTGGCCACCAGCTCCTCCCGCACCGCATTGACGCGGTGAGGAGGCAGGTGGCGTCCGGCGCGGATCAGCGTCTGAAGAGGCGGGCGAAGAAACCGGACGGTTTCGGGGCGGAGGCCTTCTCAGAGGCCGAATGGCCATTGCACCAGTTCGACGCAGGGACGGTGCGCTTGACCTGGTCGACGTGCTGGCCACAGCCAGCCCAGGTGGTCCTGCCGCAGACCTTGCAGGAGACAGCACGGCACATGAGGGGTCCTTTCAGGAGGGGATTGAGGGGAAGAAGGAAGGGCGTGAGAACGGCGGACAGGTGCGTCAGGAGAGGGAGAGGAAGAGCTTCTCCAGCTCATCCACGGTCAGTCCGTCCTCCTCGGCGGCGGCCGTCTCCGGATCGGTGATGCAGTACTGCATGGCTGAGGAGACGATCACGAAGCCGGCCCGGTCCAGGGCCGTGGACACCGCGGAGAGCTGGGTGACCACGTCCCGGCAGGAGCCGCCGGACTCCACGGCTTCGATCACCGCGTCCAGTTGGCCCCGGGCCCGCTTGAGGCGGTTCGCGATCTTGCGCTGGGTCTGCGGATCAGCGGTCTTCATCAGGTGCTCTCCTTCGTCAGAGGTACATCCAGGATGCCCCGGCGCCACGAGGCTGGGCAGGGCAGGGTCCCCGCGGGGACCAGGCGGCAGACGACGACGGCGGCCAGAGCCAGCCCGGCGACGCCCACCACGGCGATCGCGGCAGGAGCGGGCAGTTCCAGAGCCAGCACCAGGACGCCCATGCCGACCACGAACCAGCCGAAGGCCCGCCGCAGGGCGTCCTCCGGGATCCGGGACTGCAGGCGTGCGCCCACCAGGGAACCGGCCACCGCCATGACGGTCAGTGCGGCGACCAGGGGCCAGTCCACCACAGTGGTGGTCAGGTAGCCGGCAACGCCAGCCAGTGACTTCAGCGCGATCACCAGCAGGGAGGTCCCCACGGCGGCCGCCATGGGCAACCCGCCCAGCAGCACCAGCGCCGGCACCACCAGGAAGCCGCCGCCGGCGCCGACGATCCCGGTCACCAAGCCGACGACCAGACCCTCGATGAGGACCTTGCCGATCGGCAGACGGTCCGTCGACTCGCGCGGAGTCGCGTTCTTGCGTCCCCGGATCATGGCGCCGGCCGTGGCCAGCATCATCACCGCGAACGCGATCATCAGCAGCTGTCCGGGCAGGTGACCGCCAGCCAGCCCGCCCAGGAACGCCCCGACCATGCCGGCGGCGCCGAACAGCAGTCCGGTGCGCCACTGCACCCGCCCGTGGCGGGCGTGGGTGATCACACTGACCGCCGAGGTCACCCCGACCACCACCAGAGAGGCCGTGATCGCCTGTGAGGGTTCCATGCCAGCCACATAGGTCAGCAACGGCACCATCAGGATGGAGCCGCCGCCGCCCAGCAGGCCCAGCGACAGCCCGACGAGAACGGTCAGCACCAGCGTGAGGATCAGCAGCGACTCCATCCCTCAGATCACCACCGAGGACTGCGGCATCTGCTGGAACACGGAGGCCAGAGACGGGTCCGCCTCGGCCCGGTTCCAGGGCATGCGCGAGAGCACAGCGGCCATGGCGCAGGAGTCGCTGGCCGCCGAGTAGGCCAGCCCGGCTCCCACCGCACCGGCCATCAGACCCCAGCGTCGGTGCACCAGCTGCCCGGCCAGCGTGCCCAGCAGCACCAGTGAGCCCGCCGCCATGCGCACCTGACGGTCCATGGCCCACCGGGCGCCCTGACGCACCACCTCCCCGCCGGCCGCCTCATAGGCGGCGATGCCGCCCTCCAGCACATCGGCGGTGTCGAACCCAGCGGTCTGCAGGCGTTCGCAGGCCTGTCCGGCGCGGTTGCCGGACTGGCAGATCAGCACCACGTGGCCCTGCATCCGTTCGGCCAGGTCATGGGTGTGCTCGGCGAGCAGATCCAACGGCACGTTGTAGGAGCCGCGGATGTGCACGGACTCGAACTCGCCGGGGGTGCGCACGTCCACCACCATCAGGTCCTCATCCGCGGCCAGACGGCGGCGCAGCTCGGCGGGGGACAGCGAGGTTCCCTGGGTCACCGTGGTCATCGAGCACCCTCCTGGGCAGCGGTGTGGAGGTCAGTGGGCCGGGTGGCGCCAGAGCGGGCCTTCCAGGTGGACCAGCCGGCGTAGCTGCCCTCCAGTTCCACGACGTGGTACCCGGCACGGCGCAGTGCTCCGGCGGCCACGGAGTTGCGCAGACCGGACTGGCAGTAGGTCACCAGCGGACCGGCGCCCGGGGCCGGCAGCGCGTCCTGATGGAACAGGACCTTGCCGGCGTTGAGCTGCTGAGAACCGGGGATGTGGCCCTCGGCGTGCTCGGTACGGTTGCGCACGTCCAGCAGGTGGGCCCCAGGGGTCGTCTCCAGATAGGACTCCAGGTCCTGCGGCGCCACGGTGCTCGGCACGGTGGCCTCCAGCCCCTCCAGGGACGGGGTGTATCCGGCCACGTGGTCGATGCCCACCCGGATCAGGTGGTCACGGATGTCCGTGGCCTGGTCGGCATCCTGGGCGAGCAGGACCAGCGGGGTGTCCTCGGACTCGGGGTCATAGGCCCAGCCGCCGTGGGTGGCCGCCTTGGAGGCATCCGGGATGCTCAGCGCGCCGGTCACCGTCCCGCGGTGCACCTGGGCCACGGGGCGGGTGTCCACGAAGGCCAACGTGCCGTTCTGCAGGCCCAGGGCGATCTCGCGGTTGTCCAGCTGCTGCAGGGCAGAGAGCTGGCCCAGCAGTGCCGGACCCTGCTTGTTCTGGCGCTTCATGCGGGCGAAGTAGGCGTGGGCGTCCGGCTGGCCGTTCAGCAGCTCGTCGATGAAGCCCTGTTCGTCGTCGTTCTGCAGGTACGGGGCCCACCAGGCGAACCTGCGCTCGTAGCCCACAGTGGTGGAGGGCAGTGCGCCCAAGGCCTTGCCGCAGGCCGAGCCGGCGCCGTGGCCGGGGAAGACCTGCACGTGGTCCGGCAGCGTCAGGAAGGACGTCTTCAGCGACGCGAAGAGCTGCTTCGCTCCAGCGAAGCGGGTGTCCTGGAAGCCGGCGGCCTCGTCCAACAGGTCTGGACGCCCCAGGTCTCCGGAGAAGACGAAGTCACCGGTGAGATAGTAGCCCGGCTCGTCGGTGAACGCGCCATCGGTCACCAGATAGGACAGATGCTCCGGGGTGTGACCGGGAGTGTGGCGCGCGGTGATGGTGATGTTGCCGAGAGTGATGGTGTCCAGGTCCTTGAGCAGCACGCCCTCGAACCCGTAGGTCCAGTCCTCTCCTCCCTCACCGGAGAGGTAGATCTGTGCGCCGGTGGCCGCGGCCAGCTCACGGGTGCCGGACAGGAAGTCGGCATGGATGTGAGTCTCGGTGACGGCCGTGATCGTCATGCCGTGGTGGTCGGCCAGGTCCAGGTACGGCTGGATGTCACGGCGGGGATCGACGACGATCGCCTCGCCCTGGGCCTGGCAGCCGATGAAGTAGCTGGCTTGGGCCAGGTCTTCGTCATAGATGCGCTCGAGCAGCATGGGGGTCTCCTGTTCGGGGTCGGTGGGCATCCGGCAGAACCGGATACCCCCGAGGGTATTCAATACCCTGTGGGGTATGCAAGTCGGCATGGCCAGCCGTCCAGATCGTGTCCTGGCGGTGGTCGGCCGCCGCGTCGACTACAACTGGTTCCGTGGCTGGGCGAGGATCGCCAGGCCGACCTGACCCGGAGGTGTGCCGTGGCCCTGGTGGCCTTCGTGTTCGTCGGAGCCGTGCTGCTGATCAACGGCCTGGTGCTGCTCGGGTTCGTCCCGCCGCGCTCCAGCGTGCCCATCAACCTGCTGGTCGGTCTGGCCCTGGCCGGAACTGCCCTGCAGATCATCCTGACCACTGACGCGCTCGGTCCCGAACTCTCTGCGGCGTCGAGCTCCCTCTGGTCCGCCGCCGGGTTCATGCTCTTCTCGTTCACCTACCTCACCGTGGCCGTGAACACCCTCACCGGGGGAGAGGGCAGCGCCTTGGGCTGGTACTGCCTCTGGGCGGCCGCCATCTCTGCCGTCATCACCCTGGTCCAGCTGCTCGTGCTGCAGGACCCCCACCTGGCCGTGCTGTGGGGCGCGTGGGCCATCCTGTTCGCCGCCTTCTTCCTCGCCCAGGCCACACCCTGGGCGTGGTCTCAGCGGCCAGCCGGGGCGCTCGCCGTCATGCAGTCGGTCACCACCGCCACCATCCCGGCCCTGCTGGATCTGGCCGGCTGGTGGCGTCAGGCGCCCCTGGCCCTGGTGCTGGGAGCCCAGGCGGCCGTCGTCGTGGTCTATGCCGTGCTGATGGTCCGGGAGAGGCGTTGTGCGCTCCGCCCTGAGCCCACGGTGCACACCGGGCCGCTCCCCGTCACCGCCTCAGCCTGACCGCGCGGGCTGTAGGCTGGTGGGCACCATGGCTGAAACTGACTTCTCCGCTTCGATCGCCGAGCTGCGCTCCACCCTGTCCTCCATCGAGCAGGTCTCGGACCTGGACAAGATCAAGGCGGACATCGCCGAACTGGAGCAGCAGGCCGCTGCCCCGGACCTCTGGGATGACCCGGAGGCCGCGCAGAAGGTCACCTCCAAGCTCTCCCACCGTCAGGCCGAGCTGAACCGGATGGCCAAGATCGAGTCGCGCATCGACGACCTGGAGATCATGGTGGAGCTGGGCCGCGAGGAGGAGGACGCCTCCACCATGGCGGATGCGGAGAAGGAGCTGACCGCCATCCAGAAGACGCTCTCCGAGCTGGAGGTCGTCACTCTGCTCTCCGGTGAGTACGACGAGCGGGACGCCGTCATCACCATCCGCGCCGGCGCCGGCGGTGTGGACGCCGCTGACTTCGCCGAGATCCTGATGCGCATGTACCTGCGCTGGGCCGAGCAGCGCGGCTGGTCCACGAAGGTCATGGACACCTCCTACGCTGAAGAGGCCGGTCTGAAGTCGGCCACCTTCGAGGTCAACGCCCCCTTCGCCTACGGCACGCTCTCCGTGGAGGCCGGCACGCACCGCCTGGTGCGCATCAGTCCCTTCGACAACCAGGGCCGCCGGCAGACCTCGTTCGCCGCCGTCGAGGTCATCCCGCTGATCGAGAGCGATGACAGCATCGAGATCCCCGAGTCCGAGCTGAAGATCGACGTCTACCGCTCCTCCGGTCCTGGCGGGCAGTCCGTGAACACCACCGACTCTGCGGTGCGCATGACTCACATCCCCACCGGGATCGTGGTCTCCATGCAGAACGAGAAGTCCCAGATCCAGAACCGCGCTGCCGCTCTGCGCGTGATGCAGTCCCGCCTCCTTCTGGTCCGCAAGGCTGAAGAGGACGCGAAGAAGAAGGAGATGGCTGGCGACGTCAAGGCCTCGTGGGGCGACCAGATGCGCTCCTACGTGCTCAACCCGTACCAGATGGTCAAGGACCTGCGCACCAACCACGAGGAGGGCAACCCCTCCGCCGTGTTCGACGGCGCCATCGACGGGTTCATCGACGCCGGCATCCGCTGGCGTGCCGGCGGCGTCGTCGAGGACTGATCTCCGCGTCCCGGCTCAGCGCCAGGCCCAGCGTGATCAGCAGGCCTGCCCCGGTGCCAGCCACGGCCGCCATCAGCAGACCTGCCACGAGCGGGGTGCTGGCACAGCCGGCTGAGGTGTCCTCATAGTCACAGCTGACCCACGGCTGGAGGAAGAGCAGGAGTGCGGCGGCCGCGCAGAACGCGGTGACCGCCACCGCCCACCACAGGCGGCGGGTGGCGGTGCGGACGTGGCCTGCAGCGGTGTCAGGGGTCTCCATGGGGTGGAGCCTACGCGCGCGGATGCCCCTTCCGGCAGGCCGCGGGCACGACGACGGCCCCTCGCCACTCCGGGCGGCCTCGCCTCTGGTGCGGGCCGAGTAGGTGGGCCAGACTGGCTCCATGACCGAGAACCAGAGCCCCGCCCCGTCCTCCGGTGAGCAGCGGGTCGTCCACGCAGAGCGTGAGATCGACGCCCCCGCCGAGGCCATCTTCGAGCTGATCGCCGACCCGTCCCGCCAGCCCGAATGGGACGGCAACGACAACCTCGCCGAGGCGCCCACCGGCCAGCGCGTGCGCGCCGTGGGGGACGTCTTCGGCATGACCCTCACCAACGGCCAGGAGCGCGAGAACCGGATCGTGGCGTTCGAGGAGGGGCGGGTCATCGCCTGGAAGCCCGCCCCCGCAGGGGAGGAGCCGCGCGGCCACATCTGGCGCTACGACCTCACGCCGATCGACGAGACCACCACGCGCGTGCGGCACACTTACGACTGGTCCGGACTGTGGGATGAGACCCGGTTCGAGCGGGCCCGTGCCACACGGTCCGAGAACCTGATGGCCTCGCTCAGCAGGCTCGCCGCACTGGCCGAAGGGGAGCGCACACAGGACTGATCCAGCCTGACCGCCGGTGCGGTGGGCCCGTGAGCGGCATGAGACCAACGCAGAGAACGCTGCAGGTCACCAGGAGGATGTCACGGGGAGCATCCACCGTCTGGTGGAGGCCCTGGGATCGGACCAGCCGATCGTCGTCGAGACCGTCCAGGTGACCTCTGAGCCGCGTCTCAGCCCAGCACGTAGGCTGGGATGAGACGCGGCTCACCCCGCACTGACACACCCGTCGACCACTGATCCAGGAGCGCACGCCATGACGTCCACCCCAGAGACCGCATCCACCACCGCCTCGTCCTCTCCGCAGGACGCGGTGATCGTCGGCGGTGCCCGCACCCCGTTCACCCGGCTGCTGGGCGGGCAGGCCTCCCTGCAGGCCACCGAGCTGGGCGCCCACGCCATCAGCGGTGCCATCGAACGCTCCGGCGTGGACCTCTCTGCAGTGGACACCGTCATCATGGGGCAGGTCGTCCAGGCCGGCTGCGGGCAGAACCCTGCCCGTCAGTCGGCCCTGGGTGCCGGAATCGGCTGGGACGTCCCGGCCATCACCATCAACAAGGTGTGCCTGTCCGGACTGACCGCTGTGATCGACGCGGCCCGGCTCATCCGCCTGGGGGAGGCATCCGTGGTGGTTGCCGGCGGACAGGAGTCGATGACCAACGCCCCGCACGTGCTGCCCGGCTCCCGGTCCGGACACAAGTACGGCACGGTGGGCCTGCTGGACACTGTGGCGCATGACGGCCTGACCGACGCCCTGACCGGGCAGGCCATGGGCGAGCTGACCGAGGAGGGCAACGCCCAGCTGAATCTGGACCGCGCCGGACAGGACGAGGTCGCCGCCTCGTCGCACCAGCGTGCGGCGAAGGCCCAGGCCGACGGCGTGTTCGCCGAGGAGATCGTGGCCGTGGAGATCCCTCAGCGCAAGGGTGACCCGGTGACCGTCTCCGAGGACGAGGGGGTCCGCCCGGACACCACCGTGGAGTCCCTCGGCACGTTGCGCCCGGCCTTCGCGAAGGATGCCTCTGGGACCATCACCGCCGGGAACTCCTCGCCGCTCACCGACGGTGCCGCCGCCGTCGTCGTGACCTCCCGCGCCTATGCCGAGCAGAACGGACTGACGGTGCTGGCCACGATCGGAGCCGCCGGCCAGGTGGCCGGTCCGGACTCCTCGCTGCACTCCCAGCCCTCCCGGGCGATCCAGGCCGCCGTGAACAAGGCCGGCTGGACGGTGCAGGACCTGGACTTCATCGAGATCAACGAGGCCTTTGGGGCCGTGGCGTGTCAGTCGTTGGCCGACCTGGACTACCCCTTGGAGAAGACCAACATCCACGGCGGGGCGATCGCCCTGGGCCACCCGATCGGTGCCTCCGGAGCCCGGCTCGTGCTGACCGCTGTCCTGGAGCTGACCCGCCGCGGGTCCGGCCGCGCCGCCGTCTCCCTGTGCGGCGGCGGCGGCCAGGGCGACGCTCTGCTGCTCAGCCGCTGAGCCCCACCCAGACCACCCCGAGGCACGACAGGCGAGAGGACCACGAGATGAGCGCCTCGCAGGCGCAGCCCGCCACCGGATCCGGAACCCTGGACGGGCGCCCGTTGGTGGAGAAGCAGATCGCCGATCAGGCCCGCACCAACAACATCCCCGAGGATGAGGTGCTGGAGAAGATCATGTTGGCCAACTCGCCCGTCAAGCGCCTCGTGGAGCCGGCCGAGGTCGCCTCTCTGGCCACCTGGCTGGCCTCGGACCACGCGGGCATGGTCACCGGTGCCTCCTACGCCATGGACGGGGCCTGGACGGCGCGCTGACCGACCCTGAACCACCTGCACCTGCACGACGCCCATCGAACAGAGAGGACTCGATGATGAGTCTGGACAAGACGGTCGCCACCCCCGCTGAAGCGGTGGCAGACATCCCCACGGGGGCTTCGCTGGCGGTGGCCGGCTTCGGCCTCTCGGGCAACCCGATCCAGCTGATTGAGGCCCTGCTGGAGCAGGGGGCCTCCGATCTGAGCGTGGTCTCCAACAACTGCGGCGTGGACGGCTGGGGCCTGGGCATTCTGCTCTCGGCCGGCCGGATCTCCAAGATGACCTCCTCGTATGTAGGGGAGAACAAGGAATTCGCCCGTCAGTACCTGGAGGGCGAGCTCGAGGTCGAACTGGTTCCGCAGGGGACCCTGGCCGAGAAGATGCGCGCCGGTGGGTCCGGCATCGCCGCCTTCTACACCCGTTCGGGTGTGGGCACCCAGGTGGCCGAGGGCGGCCTGCCCATGAGGTACGACGACGCCGGCAACGTGGTGAAGGCCTCCTCACCCAAGGATGTGCGTGCCTTCACTCCGGGGCCGGCCCGGGACCAGCAGGAGCAGCAGTACGTGCTGGAGGAGTCCATCGTCACGGACTACGCGCTGGTGCATGCCCTGCGAGGCGACCGTCACGGCAACCTGGTCTTCAACAAGGCCGCCCGGCAGTTCTCCCCACCGGTGGCCATGGCCGGGCGGATCTGCATCGCCCAGGTCGAGGAGCTCGTGGAACCCGGGGAGATCGACCCGGACGAGGTCCATCTGCCCGGCGTGTTCGTGCACCGGATCGTGGAGGTCGGCACGGAGATCGAGAAGCCGATCGAGAAGCGCACCGTCCAGAAGACAGGGGAGCAGTGATGACCGAGCAGACGCAGCAGACCGGATGGAGCCGGGACCAGATGGCCGCACGGGCCGCGCAGGAGCTGCCGGACGGTGCCTATGTCAACCTGGGCATCGGCATGCCCACGCTGATCCCCAATCACATCCCGGAGGGGCGCACCGTGGTGCTGCAGTCCGAGAACGGGATCCTGGGCGTGGGACCCTATCCGGAGGAGTCGGCAGTGGACCCGGATCTGATCAACGCCGGCAAGGAGACCGTGACCGTCCTGCCAGGTGCCTCGTTCTTCGATTCGGCCACCTCGTTCGGGATGATCCGCGGCGGCAAGATCGATGTGGCCGTCCTGGGTGCCATGCAGGTCTCGGCCACCGGAGATCTGGCCAACTGGATGGTCCCGGGCAAGATGGTCAAGGGCATGGGTGGCGCCATGGACCTGGTCCACGGCGCCGGCCAGGTGATCGTGCTGATGGACCACTGCGCCAAGGACGGCAGCCCCAAGATCCTGCCCAGCTGCACCCTGCCCCTCACCGGCAAGGGTGTGGTGGATCGGATCATCACCGATCTGGCGGTGATCGACGTCGCTGGCACGGAGGCTGACCCGCGTCTGGTGCTGGTGGAGACCGCTCCCGGTGTCAGCCGGGAGCAGGTCCAGGAGCGGACCGGCGTGGAGCTGCACGAGTCCTGACCCCAGGTCAGGCCCGGATAGACGCCGTCAGGGAGGCCGCGCCGATCAGTCACAGGACTGGTCGGCGCGGCCTCCCGGCGTTGTTACCAGATCGTGACTAATCTGTCTGGTGCCGGTGCCGCATCTTCCCCCGATCCGCTCACGCACCGGCGGCCGATGCGGGCCGGGCAGACACAGGGCAGCGATGATCAGGTTCGACGAGGTCACCAAGGTCTATGACCGACGATCCCGACCCGCCCTGGGCGGAGTGACCGCCGAGATCCAGCGCGGAGAGTTCGTCTTCCTCGTCGGGGCCTCCGGCTCGGGCAAATCGACCTTCATCCGTCTGGTCCTGCGGGAGGAGCGCGCCAGTTCCGGGACCGTCTACGTGGCCGGCCGGAACGTGGCGCGTCTGCCCAGCTGGCGGGTGCCGAGGCTGCGCCAGGGGATCGGGGTCGTCTTCCAGGACTTCCGCCTGCTGCCGAACAAGACCGTCTACGCCAACGTGGCCTTCGCCATGCAGGTGCTCGGACGTGGGCGGGCACAGATCCACCAGGCCGTTCCTGAGGTGCTGCGCACCGTGGGACTGGACGGCAAGGAGAAGCGGATGCCCCATGAGCTCTCCGGCGGCGAGCAGCAGCGGGTGGCGATCGCCCGGGCCATCGTCAACCGCCCGGACATCCTGCTGGCCGATGAGCCCACCGGCAACCTGGACCCGGACACCTCCCACGGCATCATGGACGTGCTGGACCGGGTCAACCAGAACGGCACCACCGTGGTGATGGCCACTCACGATCACGACATCGTCAACCAGATGCGCCGCCGGGTGATCCAGCTCGAGGGTGGCCTGATCGTGAGGGACCAGCCGGAGGGCTCCTACCGCACCGCCTCCACGGAGCAGGTGGCATGAGACTGGCGTTCATCCTGGGAGAGACCCTCTCCGGCATCCGGCGCAACCTCTCCATGGTGGTCTCCGTGGTGCTGGTCACCTTCATCTCGCTGAGCTTCGTCGGTGCCGCCGGACTGCTCCAGCTGCAGATCAACCAGATGAAGGGCTACTGGTACGACCGCGTGGAGGTGGCCGTCTTCCTGTGCACCGAGACCTCCACCACGGCCACCTGTGCGGACGGTGCCGTGACCGAGGACCAGCGCCTGGCCGTGCAGTCACTGCTCGAGTCGCCCACCGCAGCCCCGTACGTGCAGAGCTTCGAGTACGAATCTCAAGAACGGGCCCTGGAGATCTTCCAGGAGCAGTTCAAGAACTCGGCCATGGTGGAGACCGTCACGGCCGACCAGCTGCCGGAGGCGTTCCGGGTGGCCCTGGTGGATCCTGAACAGTATGCGGTGGTCGACGAACTGGTGTCCGGCATGCCCGGCGTGGAGCTGGTCTCGGACCAACGCGAACTGCTGGAGCAGATCTTCTCACTGATGAACATGGCCTCGGTCATCGCCGTCTCCATCGCGGCGGTCATGCTGATCTGCGCCGTCCTGCTCATCGCCACCACCATCCGACTCTCGGCCTTCTCCCGGCGACGGGAGACCGGCATCATGCGTCTGGTCGGGGCCAGCAAGACGATGATCCAGCTGCCCTTCCTGCTCGAAGGGGTCATCGCCGCGCTCCTGGGCGCCGTCCTGGCCAGCCTGACCACCTGGCTGCTTGCGGAGCTGTTCATCGGGGGGTGGCTGACGGAGCAGTATCCTGGGACCGGATTCATCGGAGGCACGGATGCCCTGATCCTGGTGCCCGTCCTGCTCGGCATCGCCGTCCTGCTGGCCGCTGTCTCCTCCCTGCTCACCCTGCGGCGCTACCTCACGGTCTGAATCGCCCTCGCCCACCTGCTGTCCTTCGAAGGAGCCACCGCATGTCCGCACAGCACCACGGTCTGACGCCTCGGCGGATCAGCCGGGCCGTGCTCGGATTCGGCCTGGCCTCGGCTCTGGCCCTCGGCATGGCCGGGGCCGCCGGCGCTCAGGGGGAGATCGATGACCTCCAGCGGCAGATCGAGGAGGCCCAGCGGCAGCAGCAGGAGCTCTCGGAGGAGCTGGGTCGGCTCGACGACCAGCAGTCCGGTCTCGAGCAGCAGGGCGGGGACTTGAGCGCCTCGCTGGAGGGACTGGACGCGGACATCGCTGCCCAGGTCACCGAGCTGACCGGCCTGCAGCAGAGGCTCCCGGGGTCTCAGCAGGCCCTGCGGGACGCCGAAAGTCGGGTCAGCGCGGCCACGGCACAGGTCCGGTCACTGGCCGGACGCGTCGAGCAGGCCGAAGCGGACCGTGCGGGGATCCTGGAGGAGATCGACGCCGGTGAACAGGCACTCACCCAGGCCCGCGCTGAGATCGGACAGATCGCCAACCAGGCGTACAAGCAGGGTGGTGTCTCCTCTGACCTGGCCTTCATGCTGGGTATGCGGGACTCGTCCCTGCCCGAGGCGATGGGCCTGGCCCATCAGGCGCTGCGCATCCAGAACGGACGGCTCTCCGAGGTCTCACAGCGTGCCGCCACAGACCGCAACGCCGAGGCTCGACTCGCCGCCGTGGAGGAGCGGATCCGTGTGCTGCAGGACCAGGCCGAGCAGGCGCTGGAACAGGAGGAGCGGGCACGCGGGGAAGCCGCTTCAGCCAAGCGTGAGCTGGATGCGATGGTTGCCGACACCACCCGCATCACCGATGAGCTCAAGGCGCAGCGCCCGGTCATCCAAGAGCAGCTTGCCGCCAACCGCGCCGCCCAGCAGAAGGTGAACGACGACATCGCCGCACGCCAGCGGTCCCTGGTCCAGGCGGGATCGGAGCAGAGCGAGCTCCAGCGTCAGCACCAGGAGGCCGTGGCAGAGGCCGAGCGCCAACGACGCGCCGCGGAAGAGGCTGCGCGCAAGGCTCGGCAGGCCGCCGAAGCGGCGCGCCAGGCTCGGGAAGCCCAGCAGCGAGCGGCTGCCGCAGAGGCCCGCGCCGCCCAGCAGCGTGCGGTCCAGCAGGAGCGTGCCGCCCGCGCAGCCCAGGAGCAGGCCGACCGGCAGGCCCGGGCCGCGGCGGAGGCGGATCGCCGGGTGGTCCAGGCCGCCGAAGCCGAGCAGCAGGCCCAGCCCAGTTCGGCCTGGGGACTGCAGCTGCCCATCAACACGTACATCACGTCCGGCTTCGGCTGGCGCAGCACCCCGGCTGGCTCCTTCGACTACGGGGGAGTCGGCGGATACGTGCACACCGGCGTGGACTTCGGCGGAGGATGCGGCATCCCCATCCGTGCCGCCGCCGCGGGCGAGGTGTGGAATGCCGACCAGGCGGTGTGGAGCTCGGGGAACCGGGTGATCATCTCCCACGGTGTGGTCAACGGCCGGGCCCTGGCCACCAAGTACCACCACCTCACGCGGTACATCGTCTCGCCGGGACAGCAGGTCGAGGCCGGAGAGGTCATCGGATACTCCGGGAACACCGGGAACTCGACCGGATGCCATCTGCACTTCGAGACCATTCTGGACGGGGCCGCCGTCGACCCCCTGGGCCTGCTCTGAGGCCCGTGCGGCCTGCAGGTAGACTGGTAGGTCTGTGTGTGCCGTCCGGCACGCGTGCACCGAGGCCCGAGAGGAGACACCATGGCCGCCAAGAAGTCAGCGGGTGCCGGCAAGAAGACCGCGTCGGACCGTCAGGTGATCGCCACCAATCGCAAGGCCCGGCACAACTACCTCATCCTGGACACCTATGAGGCCGGGATCTCCCTGATGGGCACCGAGGTGAAGTCCCTGCGTGAAGGGCATGCCTCCCTGGTGGACGGGTACGCCACGTTCTACCGGGACGAGCTGTTCCTGGAGCAGGTGTACATCCCCGAGTACCTCAACGGGTCCTGGACCAACCACGCCTCTCGGCGCCGCCGCAAGCTGCTGCTGCACCGCCAGGAGCTGACCAAGATCGCCCGTCAGATCCAGGAGTCCGGCCACACCATCGTCCCCCTGCAGCTGTACTTCAAGGACGGCCGGGTCAAGGTGGAGATCGGTGTCGCCCAGGGCAAGCGCGACTATGACAAGCGGCAGGCGCTGCGCGAGAAGCAGGACAACCGCGAGGCCCAGCGGGCCATGCGGATGCGCAACCGCCGCGCGGCCTGACATGCCGCGCCGAGCCCTCGGGAATACGACGACGGCCGGCTGGGTTATACTCGATGTTCCGGACCAGGCGGTGGATCAGAGAACGCCGCAGGGGACCGGTTGATTGACAACAGAACACGGGGACGATCGGTTTCGACGATGTGAGTCGCGACAGGAGAAGCGGGCCGAGGATGCAGAGTCATCTCGTCAACGCTCTCTGCACACCAATAAGTGCCGAATCTAAGCGCACTGACTTCGCTCTCGCTGCCTGATCAGTGATCGAGTCCGTCAGCCCGGGGTTGCTATCGCCCCGGATCCTGACGTCATCTAGATAGCCACTGGCCATCACCCTCGCCGGGGGTCGTGATGGCGAGATCAATCCGGCTGGGCCTGGGTTGGCTGCCCGTCTGCGGGACAGCCAGGGCCGAGCAACACCCACAGCAGACTGCGCCCGGAGAAGACCTGGCAACACTGCATCGGACGCGGGTTCAATTCCCGCCGTCTCCACGTTTCTGCCGCTGCACAGCGGTGGTGAAGGCCCTCAGACCGGCGACGGTCTGGGGGCCTTCGTCGTGCCCGTGCTGCTTCGCCGGTGCACCATGGGCCCACCACGGATCTCAGGTGGCGAGCCCGGTCACACCGGACAGGCACCAGGCCACCAGCGCTCCTGCAACGGCGGCCGCCAGACCACCGCCCAGATGGGTGAGCCACATCCGCACCGCGGCGCCCCACTGACGGTCCAGCACCTGTTCCGCGCTGCGTACTGAGACGGTGGAGAACGTGGTCAGCGCCGTGGTGAAGCCCACCAGCACGATCAGTGCCGCTGGCAGGACCGCAGGTCCCAGGACCGATCCGCTCGCCATGACGTCCGTGGCGTGCAGTGACCCGCGCCCGAGCAGCGCCGTGGCCGCCCCTGCCAGGAACGACCCCGCCAGGTTGGCCCACAGCACGCCTCGAACAGACACGTACCAGTCCAGGAGGAATCGGGTGACGGCACCCAAGGCACCGGCGAGAGGGACCAGCCAGAGGGCCAGCTCGGCCGCGGTCATGATCGGAGCCCTCGTTCCCGCACGCCGCCCAGGTACAGCCCGCCCAGCGCGGCCGCGCTCCCTGACAACCCCTGCACGGCAAGGGCCAGCACCGCTGTGCCGAGGATGATCAGCTGTCCTGCGGGGTCGGTGACATCGCCGTGGGGCAGGAGCACGGTCCAGACCACCAGGACCCCGGAGAACGTGGTGAACGAGCCCAACACCCCGACGCCGAGTCCGGTGGCCAGCCACGTCGGCCGGTTCCACCGTGCGGAACGGGCGGTCAGCATGCCCAGCAGGAACGAGCCCACGAGATTGACCACCACCAGGACCGCGGTGTCCACCAGCGGCCGGTCCAGCGCGCCGGCAGGGGAGGCCCCCGCCAGGCTCAGCAACGTCCGGGTCGTGCCCGTGTGCAGCAGCGATCCCACCAGGCCGCCCACCGCCACGGCGAGGATGACCCGCCAGCCGGGGTGACGTCGTCGGGAAGGGGAGGAGGTGATCGAAGGAACCGGTGAGCCGGGGTGGTCCGGTGCCCCACCAGGACCGGACCGGCTCATTCGGCCGGGCACTGACCCACCAGGTCAGGGTTCAGCCGCTCCAGGACCTCCTGGTGCAGCAGGCCGTTGCTGGCCAGGGCATTGCCGCCGAACGGGCCAGGCTCCCCCTCCAACGAGGTGAAACAACCGCCGGCCTCGGTGACGATCGGCACCAGCGCGGCCATGTCGTACAGCTCCAGCTCTGGCTCGCACGCCAGATCGACCGACCCCTCGGCCACCATCATGTACGACCAGAAGTCGCCGTAGGCCCGCGTGCGCCAGACGTCTGAGGTCAGCTCGAGGAACTCGCGGATGTTGCCCCGCTCCCGCCAGCCCTCGAGGGAGGAGTAGGACAGGGAGGCGTCGGCCAGGCGGTTCACGCCGGACACCTGGAGCCGGGTGGCCGAGGCCAGGGAACGACCCGTGTAGGCACCGGTGCCACGCGCGGCCCACCAGCGGCGGTTCAGGGCCGGAGCCGAGACCACGCCGACCACCGGGGCCCCTTCATCCACCAGGGAGATCAGCGTGGCCCACACCGGGACCCCGCGCACGAAGTTCTTGGTGCCGTCGATCGGGTCGATGATCCACCGGCGGGGCCCGTGGCCCTCCAAACCGAACTCCTCGCCGAGCACGGCATCCCGCGGGCGGGCCCGGGAGAGATTGCCGCGGATGATCTCCTCGGCGGCGCGGTCGGCGTCCGAGACGGGCGTCAGGTCCGGCTTGGTGTCCACCTGCAGGTCCACGGCCTTGAACCGAGCCATGGTCTGCGCGTCCACGGCATCGGCCATGATGTGGGCCAGCCGCAGATCGTCCGTGTAGTTCGGGGACGGAGCGGAGTCAGAGGTCATGCGTTCACGCTACCGCCCGTCGCGAGGCGGTGCAGTCACCGGCGCGTCCGAGCGGCCGGCGAGCAGCCGCCGCAGCGACTCGAGGCGGCGCGGCCCGGCCGGACCGGCGTGCCCGGAGGCCACCCAGGGGTCCAGGGCGCAGCCGACCGCCCCCTCGGCGTGCGTGCAGCCCTTGGGGCAGTCGGCCAGGGCGGGGGAGAGGTCGTCGAAGGCCTCGATCACCCGGTCCGGGTCCACCAGGCCCAGGCCGAACGAGCGGATGCCAGGGGTGTCCACCACCCAGGTGTCCTCCCGCACGGTGCCGTCCTCACTGGGCAGCGGCAGGGCCAGGGCCGAGGAGGAGGTGTGCCGGCCGCGCCCCGTCACGGCGTTCACCTGCCCGGTGGCCCGCTCGGCACCGGTGAGGGCGTTGATCAGGGTGGACTTGCCCACGCCGGACGGCCCCACCAGCGCGGAGATGTGACCGTCCAGCCGGTCCCGCAGCGCCGTCAGCAGGTCCGGGTCCAGGGCCGGGTCCTGGTCCGGGGAGCCGGTGTCCACGGGGGAGTCCGAGGCGGAGGTGAAGACCTCCAGCTCCAGCTCCCGGTAGTGGGCCAGCAACTCCGCCGGGTCCTTCAGGTCGGTCTTGGTGATGCACAGCACCGGTTCGATTCCGGCATCGTAGGCTGCCACCAGGGCGCGGTCGATGAACCCGGTGCGCGGCTCGGGGTTCGCCGCGGCCACCATGATCACCAGGGTGTCCACATTGGCCACCACCACGCGCTCCACGGCATCGGAGTCGTCCGCGGACCGGCGCAGCACCGTCTCCCGGTCCTCGATCCGCACGATCCGGGACAGCGTGCCCTCGGCCCCGGAGAGATCGCCCACCAGGCCCACCAGATCCCCGGTGACCACGGGCTGACGGCGCAGCTCCCGGGCCCGCATGGCGCTGACCTCACGTGCCGGGCCGTGGGCGTCCTGCGGCAGGTGCACCGTGTAGCGACCGCGGTCCACGGTGATCACGCGGCCCTGGACGGCATCCTCATGCGCGGGGCGGTCCTTGGTCCGCGGGCGTGACCCCTTCTTGTTCGGGCGGACTCGGACATCGGACTCGTCCCAGTCGCGTGCCGAGACCCCTCGGCCCGGCCGGCTCATGCACCGCTCCCGGGCTGAGCCGTGCCGATCAGCGCGGTCCACATCTGCGGGAAGTCCGGCATGGTCTTGGCCGTGGTCGCCACATCCTGGATCTGCACCTCCGGGACAGCCAGCCCGACGACGGCCGCGAAGGTGGCCATGCGATGGTCCAGATAGGTCTGCATCACCTCAGGCTTCAGCGACCTGCGCGAGACCGGAGCGAAGTCCAGGCGGTCCGTGCCCTCCTGGACCGCTCCGCCGACCCGAGCGGTCTCGATGGCCAGGGCGGAGAGTCGGTCCGTCTCGTGCCCACGCAGATGGCCGATCCCCGTCAGGGAGGACGGGCCGTCCGCCAGCAGGCAGAGCGCGGCCACCGTGGGAGCCAGCTCTGCGGTCCCGGCGATCTCACCGGGACCGCAGATCGTGGGAGTCCCGTCCGTGTCGATCGACCCGGTCACGGTGAGCGTGCCGGTCGACTCCGTCCCCGGCTCGAAGCTCACCGTGGCGCCGAACCGGGGCAGGATCTGGCGCCAGCGGTCCCCGATCTGAGTCGTCTCGGCCGGCCAGTCAGGGATGCGGACCGTGCCGCCGGTGACCACGGCCGCTGCCAGGAACGGGCCGGCGTTGGACAGGTCCGGCTCCACCGTGGTCTCACGGACGAGGACCGGGCCCGGGGCCACCCGCCAGGTTCCAGGCATCGAATCGTCCACCTCCACGCCGGCCTGCCGCAGCACCGAGACGGTCATGGCGATGTGCTCCGGGCTGGGCACGGACCGGCCGGTGTGGACCAGATGCAGTCCCTGGGCGAATCGGGGGGCTGCCAGCAGCAGTGCCGAGACGAACTGGCTGGAACCGGAGGCATCGATCTCCACCCGGCCTCCTCGGACCTCGCCGGTCCCGTGCACGGTGATCGGCAGCGTGGTCGGCTCAGGGCCAGCGGACTCCGGGGCATCGATCCGCACACCCAGCTGCTCCAGGGCCCGCAGCACCGGACCCATGGGGCGGACCCGGGCCTCGGGGTCTCCGTCCAGGGTGACGCCGCCGGTGGTCAAGGCGGCCACGGCGGGGATGAACCGCATCACCGTGCCGGCGAGGCCGCAGTCGATGGTGACCGAGCCGACGTCGGGCCGGTGGGGAAGGGGAGTGATCTGCACGGTGTCAGGACCTGACCAGGCGACCTGGGCCCCCAGTGTCTGCAGTGCCTGGAGCATCAGCCGGGAGTCGCGTGAGTCCAGCACCCCGTGCAGGGTGCTGGGCCCGTCAGCCAGCGCGGCCAGCAGCAGCCAGCGGTTGGTCAGCGACTTGGATCCTGGCACCCGTACGGTGCCGTCCACCGGGCCGGCGGGGTGGGGTGCGGGCCAGGGGTCGGCTGGGGTCACGGGGTCTCCATCATCGGGGTCGCGAGGGTGCTGGTGCTGGGCGCAAGGGACCCCTCAGCGAGGGCGGGTCCCGTCCTTCAGGATACCGGGCACGGAATATCCCGGGGAGGGACGACGCTGTACCTGCCATGACCCCACCTCTCACTCTGGAGGCACCTCCGCGGAAGCCTCCCCGGCCCGCCGTAGACTGGCCGGTGATGGAGACTCAGAACGCCACCGGCGACCCGGTGACCCATGACCTGCCTGGGGTGGATGTGCAGTCCGAGAGCGAGGCCCAGCGCCGCGCCCGGTTCGAACGCGATGCCATGGAGTACGTGGACCAGCTCTACTCCGCGGCCATGCGCATGACGCGCAACCCTCAGGACGCCGAGGACCTGGTGCAGGAGGCCTACACCAAGGCGTACTCCTCGTTCCACCAGTACAAGCCCGGGACGAACCTGAAGGCCTGGCTGTACCGGATCCTGACGAACACGTACATCAACCTGTACCGCAAGCGTCAGCGTCAGCCTCAGCAGTCCACCATGGACACCCTCGAGGACTGGCAGATGGCCCAGGCGGCCGAGCACACCTCCACCGGCCTGCGGTCGGCGGAGACCGAGGCCTTGGACCGGCTGCCGGACTCCGATGTCAAGGAGGCCCTGCAGTCCATTCCCGAGGAGTTCCGCCTGGCCGTGTACTTCGCGGACGTGGAGGGCTTCGCCTACCGGGAGATCGCCGAGATCCTGGACATCCCGATCGGAACGGTGATGAGCCGGCTGCACCGCGGGCGCAAGCTGCTCCGCGAGTTGCTCACGGACTATGCCCGGGAACGCGGCATGGACGTGGAGAAGGCCGCACGCAGGAGTGCCGCCAAGAAGACCAAGACGACCCCGAACACAGCACCAGCAGGACAGGAGGCCGACCAGTGAGCTCGGAGAATCGAGACTGTGAACAGATCGGCGACTGCGAGGACGCCAGGATCCAGCGACTCTACGAGTACCTGGACGGGGCCCTGACCCATCAGGATCTGGAGGAGGTGCGTCATCACCTCGAGGAGTGTGAGGACTGCACCCGTGCCTACGACCTGGAGTGCATCATCCGCTCGGTGGTCCGCCGCAGCTGCTGCGAGAAGGCCCCTGACCAGCTGAAGGTGCGCATCATGACCCGGATCAGCCAGATCCGTGTGGAGACCACCCACTCCGGTCACTGAGCCCTCGGTGCCCCGCCGGGGCGCCCCCACCTGTTCCTGAGAACAAGTCCACCAGACACAGCAGACCCCGCCGGGGCGGACGGAGGAACCGTCCCGATCGGCGGGGTCTGAGTGCATTCAACCGGCGCTGGGCCGGAACACCAGGTCAGGCGTTGGGACGCTTGCCGTGGTTGGCACCATTCTTCTTGCGGTCACGCCGCTTGCGGCCACGCTTGCTCATGGCGACTCCTTCGGTTCGAGGGCAGACACGGGGGACCCGTACTCTGCCGTCCATCTTCTCACAGGGGTGGGATGCGGATCGAATCAGGCGGTGGGCTCGGGAACACCCAGCCACTGGTACCAGCCGCGGTGCAGGACCAGCCAGGCGATCAGCCCGTAGCCGGCCTGACCGGGCAGGCCGTGGCCGGCGGCGAGGTCATTGCGCCACTGCTCGTGGTTCACCAAGGGGGTGAACGTGTCCACGTAGTAGTGACGGCGTCGGTCCGCCACATCCAGGTAGGCGGTGTTGAGCTCGGCAAGCCGGGCATTGCGCTCATTGTCCAGGGAGGGGACGGGGCCGACCACGAGGGTGCGGATGTCCAGCTGAGCGGCCCGGTCCAGGATGTTGGCCAGGTTCAGCCGAGCCCGTGCTGTGGAGGTCTCCAGGTCCAGGTCCAGATCGGACAGCCCGATCACCAGCCGGTTCTCGGTCTCTTCGCTGTAGCGCGCCTCGGCTTCACGCTGCCAGCGGGCCGAGAGGGCTTCAGTGCCTTCTCCCGGCTGGGCCAGCACGTAGCTCTCCAGCTGGACCCCGGGTGCCGAGGTCTTGGCCAGGACGCGGCCGAGCCAGCCCAAGGCTCGTGGATCTCCCACCCCGGCCAACAGCTCGTTGCCCACGGAGGCGATGCGGATCCGTCGAATCTCCACGTTGTCCCTTTCCTTCCGTCACCGGCTGGCCGCCGGTGCGGTCTCACGTTCGGAGTTGTCCGTCACTGTAGCAATCCAGCCGGGGCTGGGGCCGGGTCATCGTGAGAGGACCTGACCCCAGCACCGGCTGATGCGCTGAGTCGGACCGGTCAGCCGCCGAAGGCCTCATCCAGCAGGACGGTGGCCTCCTGGTCGTGACGCTTCTTGGTGCCGGTGGAGGTGGACGCCGAGGCCGGACGGGAGACGAGGGTGACCTCGCGCTCCAGCTGCGGCAGCAGGTTCAGCGCCATGAACGGCCACGGTCCCTGGTTCGCGGGCTCGTCCTGGACCCACAGGACCTGGGCGTTCGGGTACTTGTCCAGCTCGGCCTGGATCTGCTCCACGGGCAGCGGGTAGAGCTGCTCCACGCGCACGATCGCGGTCTTGGTGTCCTTCTGCTTCTCCCGGCGGGCCAGCAGGTCGTAGTACAGCCGACCTGAGACCAGCTGCACGGTGGTGGCCGACGAGCTGGCCTGCTCGTCAGGGATGACCGCCTGGAACCCCTTCTGGGTGAAGTCCGCCACCGAGTTGGCAGCGGCCTTCAGGCGCAGCAGCTGCTTGGGGGTGAAGATCACCAGCGGACGGCGGGGACGCGAGTACGCCTGCTCCCGCAGCAGGTGGAAGTGGTTGGCGCCGGTGGACGGGTTGGCCACGCGGATGTTGTCCTCGGCGCACATCTGCAGGAAGCGTTCGATGCGTGCGGAGGAGTGGTCCGGTCCCTGTCCCTCGTAGCCGTGCGGCAGCATCATGACGACCGAGGAGTACTGTCCCCACTTCTGCTCAGCCGAGGAGATGAACTCGTCGATCACGGTCTGGGCACCGTTGACGAAGTCGCCGAACTGGGCCTCCCAGAGCACCAGGGCATCCGAGCGCTCCACGGAGTAGCCGTACTCGAACCCGAGGGCGGCATACTCGCTGAGCAGGGAGTTGTAGATCCAGAACTTGGCCTGATCGTTGGAGAGGTGACGCAGTGGCGTCCACTCGTCGTCGGTCACTCGGTCATGGAAGACCGCATGGCGCTGGACGAACGTGCCACGGCGGGAGTCCTGGCCGGCCAGGCGGACAGGCACCCCCTCCATCAGCAGCGAACCGAAGGCGGCCAGCTCGGCGAAGCCCCAGTCGATGTCCCCGTTGACGGACATCTTGGCGCGCTTCTCCAACAGGGCCTGGAGCTTGGGGTGGACCGTGAAGCCCTCCGGGACCTCCAGGTGGGCCTGCCCGATGCGCTGGAGCATCTCCTCGGAGATCGCGGTGGTCTCCGGTGCGGCGGGGACCAGGTCCTTCTCATCCTCGGTGAGGGACTGCAGACCGGTGCCGACCACGGGGATCGGCGAGGTCTGGGCCTCATGCGTCTCCGAGAAGACCCGCTCCAGGCGCTGCTGGTAGTCCTTCATGGCCGAGTCGGCCTCGTCCTGGGTGATGTCACCGCGTCCGACGAGGTTCTCCACGTACAGCTTGCGCACTGAACGCTTGTGCTCGATGAGGTTGTACATGCGCGGCTGGGTCATGGAGGGGTCATCGCCCTCGTTGTGACCGCGGCGGCGGTAGCAGATCAGATCGATCACGACGTCCTTGTTGAACCGCTGGCGGTACTGGTAAGCCAGCTGGGCCACACGGACGACCGACTCCGGGTCATCGCCGTTGACGTGGAAGATCGGCGCCTGGATGGTCTTGGCCACATCGGTGGCGTAGACGGAGGACCGGGCCGAGGTGGGCGGGGTGGTGAAGCCGACCTGGTTGTTGACCACCACGTGGATGGTGCCGCCGGTGCGGTAGCCGCGCAGCTGCGAGAGATTCAGGGTCTCCGCGACGACGCCCTGTCCGGCGAAGGCGGCGTCACCGTGCACCAGGATCGGCAGCACCGAGAACGAGGTGGTCGAGTCGGCGCCACGGTCCAGCCGATCCTGCTTGGCACGCACGATGCCTTCGAGGACCGGGTTGACCGCCTCCAGATGGGAGGGGTTGGCGGCCAAGGTCACCTTGGTGCGGTTGCCGCGGTCGGAGACGAAGGTGCCCTCCGTGCCCAGGTGGTACTTCACATCGCCCGATCCCTGGACCTGGCCGGGCACCGAGGTGCCCTCGAACTCGCGGAAGACCTGGGCGTAGGTCTTGCCGGCGATGTTGGTCAGCACGTTCAGACGGCCGCGGTGGGCCATGCCGATGGCGACCTCGTCCAGGCCGTCGTCGGCAGCCCCGGAGATCACCCCGTCCAGCAGCGGGATGAGGGACTCGCCGCCCTCAAGGGAGAAGCGCTTCTGGCCGATGAACTTGGTCTGCAGGAACGTCTCGAAGGCCTCGGCGGCGTTGAGCCGGCCCAGGATGCGCAGCTGCTCCTCGCGCGTGGGCTTGGAGTACGGGTGCTCCAGCTCGTCCTGGAACCACTGGCGCTCGGTCGGGTCCTGGATGTGCATGTACTCCACACCGGTGTTGCGGCAGTAGGCATCGCGGAGCACGCCCAGGATGCTGCGCAGGGTCAGCATGGGCTTGCCGCCGAAGCCGCCGGTGGGCCACTCCCGCTCCAGGTCCCACAGCGTCAGTCCGTGCTGCAGGATGTCCAGATCCGGGTGACGACGCATCACGTACTCGAGCGGGTCGACATCGGCGATCAGATGTCCGCGCACGCGGTAGGCGTGGATCAGCTGCTGGATGCGGGCGACTTTGTTGATCTGGTCTTCGGGGTTGACCTGGATGTCCGGCTTCCAGCTCACCGGCTCGTACGGGATGCGCAGGGAGTGGAAGATCTCGTCGTAGAAGTCCTGCTCGCCCAGCAGCAGGCCATGGATGAGCTTGAGGAACTCACCGGAGCCGGCACCCTGGATGACCCGGTGGTCATAGGTGGAGGTCAGGGTGATGGTCTTGGAGACCGCGAGGTTGTTCAGCGTCTTCTCGGCGGCCCCCTGGAACTCGGCGGGGTAGTTCAGTGCGCCCACACCGATGATCGCGGCCTGGCCCTCGGACAGGCGCGGCACGGAGTGCACGGTGCCGATGCCACCGGGGTTGGTCAGCGAGACGGTGGTCCCGGCGTAGTCGTCCATGCCCAGCTTGGTGTCGCGGGCGCGCTTGACCAGGTCCTCATAGGCCTGCCAGAACTCCATGAAGTCCAGGGTCTCGGCGGCCTTGATGTTCGGCACCACCAGGGTGCGGGTGCCGTCGGGCTTGGGCAGGTCGATGGCCAGACCGAAGTTCACGTGGGCCGGTTCGACCATGACTGGCTTGCCGTCCTCTTCGCGGTAGAGCACGTTCATGGACGGGAACTGAGCCAGGGCGCGGACGATCGCGTAGCCGATCAGATGGGTGAAGGAGACCTTGCCGCCGCGAGAGCGCTTGAGGTGGCTGTTGATGACGATGCGGTTGTCGATCAGCGCCTTCGCGGGGACATCACGCACCGTGGTGGCGGTGGGCATGGACAGCGAGGCATCCATGTTCTTGGCCACTGCCTTGGCGATGCCGCGCAGGGGAGTGACCTTGTCCTCAGCCGGGTCGGGGGCGTCCTTCTTGGTGGCCTTGGTCGGCTCGGAGGGGACCGGCGCGGTGGAGGGGGCGCCGGAGCGCTTCACCGTGGGCTTGGGAGTGGTGGCCTTCTGCGCTGACGAGGCAGCGGTCTTGGTCTCGTCCTTCTTCTGGGTCTTCTCGTTCTTCGCCGACGAGGCGGACTTCTTCGGCTCCTGGGGAGTGGGCTTGCCCGAGTCGGACGCCTCGCCCGGATCCTTGGGGGAGTCGGTCACGGTCTCGGTGGCCTGGGCAGACGGGCCACCGCCAGCGGAGGTCTTCGCCGCCGAGGGGGCCGGGGCTGCCCCCTCGTCCTTCGACCCACCGGACTCCAGCCGCTCGAAGATGGCGGCCCACTGGGCGTCCACCGAGGACCTGTCCGTCCTGTACTTGTCGTAGATGTCCGCGACGAGCCATTCGTTTCCGGGGAACTCCGCGGAAATCTGGTCGGACGTCAGTTCTGGCACGGTGGATACGCCTCTTCCATTGGGGTCTCTTGTGCGCCGGGCTGCGCCCGCCCGGCCATGGGCATTCCTGGACTCCAGCATAGTGACTCCCTGGACCCCGCGGCCACCAGGCGCGACGACGTCGTTGAGATGCTCGTGCTGGATCAGGTGCGATAGTGGAGCACATGAGGTTCCTCACTGCACCGGCCACTGATCTGACCTATGCCGACGTCTTCCTGGTGCCCTCCCATTCGGAGGTCACCAGCCGGATGGACGTGGACATCTCCTCCGACGACGGAACGGGCACGACCATCCCGCTGGTCTCGGCGAACATGACCGCCGTGACGGGGCGGCGCATGGTCGAGACGATGGCCCGGCGTGGCGGTCTGGGGGTGCTTCCCCAGGATGTTCCGTTGGAGGTCATCCAGGACGTGACCCGCTGGATCAAGGCCCGGCACGCCGTGGTGGAGACCCCGGTGACGGTCCGCGCGCAGGACACGGTGCTGGATGTGCTGCACCTGCTGGGCAAGCGCAACCACGCCGCGGTGTGCGTGGTGAAGGGCTCCGGCGAGGACGGAGAGCGCTTCGTCGGCATCGTCCGTGCCGAGGACTGCGAGGACGTGGACCGGTTCGCCACCGTCTCCAGCGTGCTGCGGCAGCCCTCGATCACGATTCCCGTGGCCCAGCTGGATCTGGACGAGCAGGGACTGGCGGGCCCGGACGCGCTGCGCGAGATCTTCCTGGCCATGGACGCGGCGCAGTCCCCCTATGCGCCCGTGCTGGACGGACAGCGCCTGGTCGGGGTGCTGACCCCGGCCGGCACCCTGCGCTCGAGCCTGTTCCGGCCTGCCCTGGACGATCAGGGCGCGCTGCGGCTCGGAGCCGCTGTCGGCATCAACGGGGAAGTCGCCGAGCGAGCCGGCGCCCTCGTGGAGTCCGGGGTGGACGTGCTGGTGGTGGACACCGCACACGGGCACCAGCGCAAGATGATGGAGGCTCTCTCGGCGATCAGGGCCTTGGACGTCCCGGTGCCGATCGTGGCCGGCAACGTGGTCTCCGCCTCCGGGGTGCGAGAGCTCGTGGCCGCCGGCGCGGATATCGTCAAGGTGGGCGTCGGCCCGGGCGCCATGTGCACCACGCGCATGATGACCGCTGTGGGACGCCCCCAGTTCTCTGCGGTGCTCGAATGCGCCGAGGCCGCCCGCGACCTGGGCAAGAGGGTGTGGGCCGACGGCGGCGTGCGGTACCCCCGCGACGTCGCCCTGGCCCTGGCCGCCGGCGCCAGTCAGGTGATGATCGGCTCCTGGTTCGCCGGCACCTATGAGTCCCCCGGGGACCTGCTGGTGGACGCCGAAGGCCGTCAGTACAAGGAGAGCTTCGGGATGGCCTCGGCACGGGCGGTGCAGAACCGGACCCGGACCGAGGACGCGTACTCGCGGGCGCGCAAGGCGATGTTCGAAGAGGGCATCTCCACCTCGCGGATGTACCTGGAGCCCAGCCGCCCCTCGGTCGAGGACCTGCTGGACTCCATCACCGCCGGCGTCCGGTCCTCGATGACCTATGCCGGTGCGGTGGACCTGGAGCAGTTCCGTGCGCGGGCCGTGGTGGGCGTCCAGTCCGCCGCCGGGTACGAGGAGGGTCGGCCGCTGCCGCAGTCCTGGTGAGCGTTCCGTATACTGGCCTGGCTATGGACAGACACCGATCCGGTGCCACCACCCGTTGCCGCCGTCATTCGACCGCGGCCGGAATGGAGCCCTCCAGTCCCCGCTCATCCCGTCATCCCGGTCCTGACACGCGCGCTCAGCGCGTGATCCCCGGCCGGTGCGGTCGGCACGTCCTCGGAGGTGAGTGCTGACTGTGGAATGGCTGCTGCTGGCCATCGGCCTGCTGTTGATCCTCGGCACCGGGTTCTTCGTGGCCGTCGAATTCTCCATGATCGCCCTGGACGTGCCGACGGTCCAGCGGATGGTGGACGAGGGGGACCAGGGCGCTGAGCCGCTGCTGAAGTGCCTGAAGTCCCTGTCCACCCAGCTCTCGGCATGCCAGCTGGGCATCACCCTGACCACACTGCTGACCGGCTACCTGATGGAACCCTCCCTGGGACGCCTGCTCCAGGGCCCGTTGATCTCCTGGGGGTTGAGCGAGTCAGCGGCCGCCTCGATGGGACTGGTGGCGGCCATGGTGATCGCGACCCTGCTCTCGATGCTGATCGGTGAGCTGGTCCCCAAGAACCTCTCGATCGCCCGCTCGATGCAGGTCGGGCGGCTGCTGGCCCGGCCGCAGCTGATGTTCACCGCCGTGTTCCGCCCGGTGATCATCCTGCTCAACGGCTTCTCCAACCGTGTGCTGCACACCATGGGTTTCGAGGCCAAGGAGGAGATCTCCGGAGCCCGCACGCCGGAGGAGCTCTCCTCGCTGGTGCGCCGCTCGGCGGCCATGGGCACCCTGGATGAGCAGACTGCGACCTTCCTGGACCGCACCCTGCGCTTCTCCGACCGTACGGCGGCCGATGTGATGACCCCGCGCATCCGGATGGAGACCGTGGATGCCGAGGAGCCTCTGGAGTCGGTGATCGACACCGCACGGCGCACCGGCTTCTCCCGCTTCCCGGTGCTGGGAGAGTCCCCGGACGACATCCGCGGCGTGCTCCACGTCAAGAAGGCCGTGGCCGTGCCTCGCGCACGCCGTGCCGACCTGGTGGCTGCGACCGTGATGACCGACATCGGACGGGTGCCGGAGACGGTGCACCTGGACCAGCTGATCTCCGAGCTGCGCGAGGCGAGCCTGCAGATGGCGGTCGTGGTGGATGAGTACGGGGGCACCGCCGGGGTGGTGACCCTCGAGGACCTGGTGGAGGAGATCGTCGGCGAGGTCTCGGACGAGCACGACCGCATCACCCCCGGCGTGCTGCAGACCGCCTCGGGCAAATGGTACTTTCCCGGTCTGATGCGTCCGGACGAGGCCGGGGCCCAGATCGCGACCTTGAAGGTGCCGGAGGGCGGTGCCTATGAGACCGTCGGCGGGTACATGATGGCCGTTCTGGGGCGGGTGGCCGAGGTCGGGGACAAGGTGGAAGCCGAGGGCGGAATCCTGGAGGTCGAGCGCATGGACGGTCGACGCATCGATCGGATCAAGTTCATCCCGGAGGAGCGCACGCCGGCGGACGAGCTCACCCCGGTGTCGGACTCCCGTGAGTCCGGCCGAGGTGGACGCGGCAGCCGGATCGGCCGCACGGATCGAGCCGCAGGGGAGGTGACCCGATGAGCGAGGACGTCATGGGCATCGTGTGGCTGGTGGTGCTGCTGCTGGCCAACGCCTTCTTCGTGGGCGGTGAGTTCGCCGTCATGGGCGCCCGGCGCAGTCAGATCGAGCCGAAGGCCGAATCCGGCTCGGCCCGCGCCAAGACCGCGCTGTTCGCCATGGAGCACGTCTCCCAGATGCTCGCGGTCTGCCAGCTGGGCATCACCGTGTGCTCGCTGCTGATCCTGAACGTGGCCGAGCCGGCGATCCACCACCTGTTGGTCATCCCGTTGGAGACCGTGGGCGTGCCCACCGGGGTGGCGGACGTCTCCGCCTTCGTCATCGCCCTGCTGATCGTGACCTTCCTCCATGTGACCTTCGGTGAGATGGTGCCCAAGAACATGGCCGTGTCCATGGCGGACAAGGCGGTGCTGCTGCTGGCCACCCCGCTGGTGTGGATCAGCCGGATCCTGCACCCGGTGATCTGGGTGCTCAACCACACCGCGAACCTGGTGCTGCGGGCCATGAAGGTCGAGCCCCAGGACGAGGTCACCTCCACCTACACCCTGGAGGAGGTCCAGTCGATCGTGGCCGAGTCCACCCGGACCGGGCTGGTGGACGACGGCTCGGGACTGATCTCCGGTGCCCTGGAGTTCTCGGACTACACCGCCGAGAGCGTGATGGTTCCGGTCTCCGATGTGGTCACCCTGCCCGCCGACGTGGACCCCCGCTCCTTCGAGATCGCGGTGGGCCGCACCGGGTTCTCCCGGTTCGTGCTGCAGGACACCGACGGCGCCTACACCGGGTACCTGCACTTGAAGGACGTCATGACGGTGCCGGAGTCCCGCTACGAGGAGTCGGTGCCTGTCACCAAGGTCCGGTCGCTGGCCAACGTGGGGGCCCAGGACGAGATCGAGGATGCACTGAGCCTGATGCAACGCACCGGCTCCCACCTGGCTCGCGTCATCTCCGCCTCTGGCCAGACGGTGGGCGTGCTGTTCCTGGAGGATGTGCTGGAGGTGCTGGTGGGTGAGATCCACGACGCCACCCAGGCGCAGAACGCCAGTCGGATCCGTGGGCGGAAGCAGTCCTCCGAATCGCGCTGACCTCGACGGGTGAGGTGCGTCCGAACGGGCTGCAGCACCGTGCTATATTGCTAACGGTTCGCAATAACTCATCTCGTCTGTCGGCACCGTCCGGCCGGGAAGGAACCCCCATGACGCACTCCCCGAGCGTGCCCGCCCTGGTGCGTGGCCGTCGTCGTGCCCTGATGCCTGGCGCGCTGGGCCTGACTGCCCTGCTGACCCTCTCGGCCTGCGGCGCAGGTCACGACGGCGGCACCTCACCGGAGGGGGCTGAGGCCACCTCGAGCGCTCCTCAGGGAGAGGTGGTGGCGGTGGCCACCACGACCCAGCTGGGCAGCGTGCTGGGCCAGATCACCGACTGCGTCGGCACGGGGTCGGCGGCCGTGATGGGCCCCGGGGACGATCCGCATGACTTCTCCGCATCCTCGCAGCAGGTGGCGCAGATGGCCGGGGCCGAGATGGTCTTCGCCAACGGGCTGGGCCTGGAGGCCGGGCTGGAGGCGGCCCTGTCCAACGCCGCGGCAGACGGTGCCACGATCCTGGAGGTCGCCCCGGAGCTGGACCCGCTGCCGTTCACCGCTGTGGATGGACATGACGACCATGCCGGCGAGACGGCCGAAGAGCATGCCGAGCACGCCGACGAGGCTGAGGGTGACGCGCATGACGGACACGACCATGGTCCGCTCGACCCGCATGTGTGGATGGACGCCGGCCGGATGGCCCAGGCCGCTGAGGTGATGGGTGAAGCCCTGGCCCAGCAGACGGGCGAGCCGAGGTACGCCGACTGCGGCGGCGAGGTGAAGGCCGACCTGGCAGAGGTGGACCAGCAGGTGGCGCAGATCCTGGCTGAGATCCCCGAGGACCGGCGCACCCTGGTCACCGACCATGCCGCCTACAACTACCTGGCCGACGCCTACGGGCTGGAGGTCTCCGGGGTGGTCATCCCCGGAGGGTCCACCGATGCTGAGCCCTCCTCGCAGGAGTTGGCCGCCCTGGTGGACCAGATCCGCGACAGCGGCGCCGACGCCCTGCTGACCAGCGTGGGGGCCGGCAGCAGCACCGTCCAGGCCGTGGCCCAGGAGGTCGGCGACGTGCCCGTGGTGGAGCTCTACGAGAGCGGGATCGGCCCGGCCGGCTCCGGAGCAGAGACCTACGCGGAGGCCATGGTCTTCAACGCCCGTGCGCTCGCCGACGCCCTGACGTGAGGGGGCTGGACGCATGGAGCTGATCGACTGGCTGGCTGAGCCCTTCACTCTGGGCTTCCAGCAGCGTGCCCTGATCGGCGGGATGATCGCCGCGGTGATGTCCTCCGTCGTGGGCGTGTGGCTGGTGCTGCGCGGCATGAGCTTCTTCGGGGACGCCTTCGTGCACGGGGTGATCCCGGGGATCGCCGCCGCAGTCCTCTTCGACTTCTCGCCCTACCTCGGCGCCGCCGTCGCCGCTGTGGCCATGGTGGGCGGGATCGAGCTGATCCACCGCAGCACCACGCTGAAGGAGGACACCTCGATCGGCCTGCTGTTCGTGGGCATGATGGCCCTGGGCGTGGTGATGATCTCCCGCTCGGACTCCTACACCGGTTCGCTGACCAGCATCCTGTTCGGCGACGCCTTGGGGGTGAGCTGGGAGGACATCCGCGTGCAGTCGATCATGGCCGTGGCGGTGATCGTCCTGGCGGTGCTGCTCTACCGTCCGATGATGGCCCTGTCCTTCGCCCCGCCCAAGGCCCGGTCCCTGGGGATGCGGCCCCAGCTGACCCATATGCTGCTGCTCGTGCTGATCGCCACGTCGGTGATCGGCAGCTTCCAGGCCGTGGGCACCCTGCTGGTGTTCGGCCTGCTGGTGGGCCCCCCGGCCACGGCTGCGCTGATCTCCCGCACGGTGCCGGCCATGTTCGCGTGGTCGGTGCTGATCGCCCTGTTCTCGGTCTGGTGCGGGCTGGTGCTCAGCTACCGGATCGGCACCGCCGGCTCGGCCACCATGGCCCTGGTGCCCATCGTGCTGTTCTTCCTGGTCCTGGCCGTCCGCGAGACCCTGCGGTCCGCGCGGAACTCCCGGGGCCGTCGTCGTGAATCTGCTCTGGAGGTGGGCGCCGATGTCCGGTGAGAGCCAGGACTGGGTGGTGGAGGCCGACGGTCTGGTGCTGCGGCACGGAGACCATCTGGCGGTGCGCAGCTCCGGGTTCCGGGTGCCGCGCGGGACGGTGACGGCGGTGATCGGGCCCAACGGCTCGGGCAAGTCCACCCTGCTGCAGGCCATGGCCGGTGTGCTCACGCCCAGTTCGGGCACCCTGCGCGTGTTCGGCCAGCCGGTGGAGCAGGCCCGGCACAACATCTCCTTCGTCATGCAGTCCGTGGTGTACCCGGAGGGCACGCCGATGACCGTGCGGGACGTGGTGCGGATGGGACGGTACCCCTCCCTGGGGTGGTTCCGTCCCTGCCGGCGCCAGGACCGGGCCGCGGTGCAGGAGGCCATGGAGCAGATGCACGTGGCCGATCTGGCCCACCGGCACCTGGACGAGCTCTCCGGGGGTCAGCGCCAGCGCGTGTACGTGGCCCAGGGGATCGCCCAGGGCCACGAGCTGCTGATGCTCGATGAGCCGATGACCGGACTGGACCTGGTCTCGGCCCGCACCATCGACGACCTGATCCACGCCGAGACCGACCACGGACATTCGGTGGTGCTGACCACGCATGACCTGGATGAGGCGCGTGCTGCCGACCACGTGATCCTGATGGGCGGGCGCGTGGTGGCCTCCGGCACGCCCGAGCAGGTGCTGACCCAGGAGAACCTGGAGTCGGTCTATGGTCTGGGCTCGATCCACCGTCCGGCCGGGACGTTCATCGACGATCCGGAGTGCGGGCCAGGCGTGCAGGTGCTGCCCGAGTCCGGGGTGGTGGCGGGTCAGGCGTGGTCGGACGCGGCAGAGTCAGGCGACGCGGCGGACTCTGCGGAGCAGGCTGGGCACAGACCGTAGATCTCCACGGTGTGCTCCACGGAGGTGTAGCCGTGCTCGGCGGCGGTCTGGGCCGCCCAGGACTCCACCGTGGGCGCCAGGATCTCCACCGTGCTGCCGCACTGACGGCACACCAGGTGATGGTGGTGCTCCTCGACGGCGCAGCGCCGGTAGCGGGCCTCGCCGTCGTCCGGGGTGAGCATGTCCACGGTGCCGTCCTCCACCTGCTGCTGCAGCGTCCGGTACACCGTGGCCAGAGAGACCTTCTCGCCGCGTTCACGCAGCAGCTGGAACAGGTCCTGGGCGGAGAGGAAGTCCGGCAGCTCGTCCAGGACCCGGTTGACCGCCGCCTTCTGGGGGGTCGACCGCTGCCGCACGGGGGCGGGGGTGTTGCGGGAGGACGCCGACGAGGCGGGTGCTGCGGGGGTGGAGGGCTGCTCGGTCATCCCTTGCAGGGTACCAGCGGGTCGGTAGGCTGAACGGGTGAGCACCACCGACTCCGCGCCCGGCGCCACGCAGGCCTCTGCCGCCGGCGCCCTGACCCTGACCAAGCTCGGGCATGCCTGTGTACGCGTGGAGAAGGACGGGCAGGTGCTGGTGCTGGACCCCGGCGTTTTCACCGAGGTCCCGGCGGCGCTGGAGGATGCAGACCACATCCTGATCACCCATGAGCATGCGGACCACGTGGATGATGGTCCCGTGCTGGCCCACCTGGCCGCGCACCCGAACGTGCAGCTGCACGCGCCTCAGGCCGCCGCCGACCGTCTCCGCTCCGCTGCCGCCGAGGCCGGCGCGGACACGGGACAGATCCACACCGTGGTGCCGGGGGAGTCGTTCCAGGCGGCGGGGTTCCGTGTGGACACCGTGGGCGGGGACCACGCCATGATCCACATGGAGATCCCCCGCGTGGACAACATCGGCTACGTCCTGGACGGTGCTGTCTACCATCCGGGCGACTGCTTCGCGGTGCCGGGGGAGCACCGACCCGCCGCCGTCCTGGTCCCGCTCAACGCTCCGTGGGCCAAGGTCTCCGAGAGCATCGACTTCCTGCGCCTGATGGCCGCCCGTGGGGCCCGTCAGCTCATCCCCGTGCATGACGGCCTGCTCAGCGAGCACGGACACGGCATCTATCTCAAGCTCACCGGCGGCTTCGCCCAGGCGGACGGCGCCGAGCTGACCCGTCTGCAAGTGGGGGAGAGCGTCCAGGTCCCGGGGGGCGGCACCGGCCAGGACCTCCCGACGACGGCCACGCCCGGTGCACGCGCATGAGCGGCCTGCTTCCGGTCACCGATCCGGTCCTGGTGGACCCCTGGGTGCTGGCCGACTGGCTGGGTGTGGACCTCGACCCGGCCGAGCGCGCCGAGTCCGTGGTGGCCCCGAGGACCGGACCCGGATTCGTCCCGGCCACCCCGGCACCCCGGGCCGGCACCGTCAAGCTGCTGGATGTGCGGTGGACACCGCTGGGCGGCGGTGCCCATGAGGACCACCTGCAGGGCCATCTGCCCGGGGCGGTCTACGTCTCCCTCAATGATCAGCTGGCCGGCCACGGTGAACCCCAGGACGGGCGGCATCCCCTGCCCAGCCCCGAGGACGTCAGCCGGGCGGTGCGCATGTGGGGGATCGACGACGGCGACACCGTGGTGGTCTACGACGACTCCGCCGGAACCTCGGCGGCACGGGCCTGGTGGCTGCTGCGCCACGCGGGCATTCGCACGGCCTATCTGCTGGACGGGGCACTGCAGCTCTGGCGGGAGGCCGGGCTGCCGCTGCAGGCCGGGGAGGTCATCCCCGTGCACGGGTCCGCCCGGACCCGGTGGGACGGGATGCCGGTGCTGGACATCGACGCCGCCGCCGCCTTGCCGGAGCACGGTCTGCTGCTGGACGCCCGCGCGCCCGAACGGTTCCGCGGCGAGCAGGAGCCCCTGGACCCACAGGCCGGACACATCCCGGGCGCGCTGAACGCCCCGGCCACCTCTCACCTCGGGCAGGACGGCCGCTTCCTGCCGGCCGAGATGCTGGCAGAACGGTTCGCCGCGCTCGGTGCCGGTCAGGACGGACGGACCGAGGTCGGCGCCTACTGCGGCTCGGGCGTGACGGCGGCCCATGTGGTGGCCGCCCTGCAGATCGCCGGCATCCGCGCGGCGCTGTTCCCCGGGTCCTGGTCCGCCTGGTCCCACACACCCGGACGGCCCGTGGCCACCGGGGACTGAACTGCGTCGCAGACCGCACGACCCCCATTCCAGACAGACCGACCGAAGGAGAAGCCCATGAGCCCCTCGACCACCGTCTTCAGCCGCATCATCAACGGAGAGCTGCCCGGCCGGTTCGTCTGGAAGGACGAGTCCTGTGTGGCCTTCCTGTCCATCGGGCCGATCGCCCACGGACACACCCTGGTGGTGCCCCGTGCCGAGGTGGACCTGTGGACGGACGCCGACCCAGAGCTGGTGGGGCACCTGGCCCGCGTGGCCCAGACCATCGGCCGGGTCCAGGTGGAGGCGTTCGGCGCCCGCCGGGCCGGACTGATGATCGCCGGCTACGAGGTCCCGCACCTGCACGTGCATGTCTGGCCGTCCAATTCCCTGGACGACTTCGACCTGAGCCGCGTGGACAACAACCCGGACCCTGCGGATCTGGACGCCGCCGCAGAGAAGATCCGCGCCGGGCTACGGGTGGCCGGTCACGCCGAGTTCGTCCCCGAGGCCTGATCCGGGCTGTCCGCCTCCTCCGATCCTCTGTTCAGCCGGCGGCTGCCTTGAGCGCCTGGCGCACCCGCTTCTCGGACACGGAGACCGCGGTGCCCAGCTCCTGGGCGAAGTAGCTCACCCGCAGCTCCTCGATCATCCATCGGACCTGGTCCAACGCGGCCGGGATCGGCTGCCCCGGACGGCGTGCCCGCACCTGCTGCACGGCGGCGTCGAAGGCGTCCTCCAGCTCCTGGACCACGGCCATGTCCCGGGCATCGCGCTGCACGGCACCGCCGGCCTGAAGCTTCTCGATCCGCTTCTGCATCCCTTCCAGGTAGCGGGGCAGATGCTGCAGATGGGCCCATCCGGTGGTGGCCACGAACCCGGGGAAGAGCAGCTGCCCCAGCTGGGACTTGATGTCGTTCAGTGCCGGGGCCATGGCCAGTGAGACGGTGCCCTTGAGGGCCTTGCGCACCTGTACGCCCCGAGAGAGGATCCGCTCGACCACGGCGGTCACCGCGAACACGGTGTCGATCAGTTCGGCCCGCACCCGCTCGAAGAGCCGGCGGAACTCGGCCTCGGTGTACGGCAGATCCTCTGGCAGCAGCCGGTCGATCGCCGCACGGGTGCAGTCGGCCACCAGCTGGTCCACGGACCCGTGGGGGTTCTGGGTGAAGGTCAGCTTCTCTCGGTTGTCCAGGTGGTCCAGCACGTAGCGCTGCGGGCTGGGCACCTGGGCCAGCAGCAGCGCGCCCACTCCGCCACGGTGCGCGGTGCGCTGGTCCTCTGGTGTGCGCATCACGGTCAGGCCTGCCGCGGGGGATCCGTCCGGCAGGGTCTCGGCCACCAGCGCCGGGTACCCGGTGATCTGCTGCACGCTCTGCCCGGTCCGCACGGTGCTCTCCACCCTGCGCGGCAGATCCCCGACCTCCCAGGCGGTCATCCCGTGACGCTCGGCCACCGCGGAGGTGCCGGCCCCTGGATGAGCTCCCGACGACGGCCCCGCCTCTCGGCCTCCCCGGTCACCGGGGGTGCCCCCCGGCACGGAGCCCGCGGCACCTGCAGCGTTCTTCCCACCGCGGCGCCCGGCACCGGTGCCCGGCCCACGCCCTCCGGGAGAGGGCGCTGGGACCGGTGCGCCGCCGTCGGGAATCAGGCCGGTGCCACCGGCCTGGGCGAGGGACTCGGCGATGGCCGTGCGGTTGGCCTGGGCCAGACGATCCTGCAGTGCGGCCAGGTCAGGACCGGCGCCCACCACGGCTCCGCGGGAGTCCACCACGCGGTAGTCCATCCGCAGGTGGTCCGGGACGGTGGTCAGGTTCCAGGAGTCCGGGGGGATGACCACGCCGCGCATCCGGCGCAGGGTCAGCTCCAGGGCGGGCAGCAGATCGTCGTGGAGGGGATCTGCCTCCTGGTCCAGCTGCTCCACGGCCGTGCGGGCCACGTCCGGGGCGGGCACGAAGTTCTTGCGCACCGCCTTGGGCAGGGAACGGATCAGTGCGGTGACCAGTTCGGTGCGCAGCCCCGGCACCAGCCAGCGGAATCGCTCGGGGTCCATCTGGTTCAGCAGCAGCACCGGGATGGTCACCGTGATGCCGTCCGACTCCTGCGGCCCGGCGGCCGGGTTGAACTGGTACTCCAGGTCCAGCTCGATCCCACCGCCATCCGTGGGGTGGTGGAAGGTGGTGGGGAACTGATCGGTGTCCAGCTCCTCGGCGTCAGCAGCGAGCAGGGATTCGGTACTGATGTCCAGCAGCTCCGGGGTCTGATGCCGAGCCTTCTTCCACCAGGAGTCGAAGTGCCGTTCGGAGACCACATGGGCTGGGACGCGCTCATCGTAGAAGGAGAAGAGGTCCTCGTCTGAGATGCGCAGGTCACGCCGGCGCAGCCGGGACTCCAGCTCCTCCACCTCGGCCAGGGCCTGCTGATTGCGGGCATAGAAGCGGTGCCGGGTGCGCCAGTCGCCCTCCACCAGGGCGTGCCGGATGAACAGCTCACGGGAGAGGCCCGGGTCGATCCTCCCGTAGCGCACCGCGCGGTCCGGGATGAGGGTGACCCCGAACAGCGTGACCTTCTCCCGGGCCACCACGGAGCCGGCGCGGCGGGACCAGTGCGGCTCGTTGTAGGTGTGCTTGGCCAGGGACCCGGCGGCCTCCTCCGCCCACTCCGGCTCGATCCTGGCCACCATGCGGGCCCAGAGCCGGGAAGTCTCCACCAGTTCGGCGGCCATCACGAACGGGTGCCTCTTCTTGAACAGCGCCGAGCCGGGGAACACCGCGAACCGGGTGTTCCGAGCGCCGGCGTACTCCCGCCTGCGTTCGTCCCAGGAGCCGATGTGCGAGAGCAGGCCGGTGAGGATGGAGCGGTGCACCGGTTCATGCTGACCCACCGGGTCCACGGGGCCGGCCGAGACCGAGATGTCCACGGACTTCGCCAGCTGGCGCAGCTGCTGGACCAGGTCCTGCCACTCGCGCACCCGCAGATAGTTGATGTGCTCGGCGCGGCACATCCTGCGGAACTGGTTGCCGGAGAGCTCCTTCTGCTGATCGCGCAGATACGCCCACAGGTTCAGCAGCCCGGTGAAGTCCGAGTTCGCATCCGTGAAGCGCGCGTGCTGCTCATCCGCGGCGGCCCGCTGTTCGGTGGGACGCTCGCGGGGATCCTGGATGGTCAGCGCCGCTGCCAGGACCATGACCTCGCGCACGCATCCCTGGGTGCCGGACTCCAGGATCATCCGGCCCAGACGGGGGTCCACGGGCAGCCGTGCCAGCTTCCGCCCCACCGGAGTGATGGTGCCCTTGGGGAAGGTGCGGGTCCGGCCCTGCGCATCCCGCTCCGGCTGACCGGAGTTCAGGGCGCCCAGCTCGGTGAGCAGGGTGGCGCCGTCGGTGACCTGACGGGTGTCCGGGGGCTGCAGGAACGGGAAGTCGGCCACATCCGCTGGGGTCCGGGCCACGCCCATGGCGCACATCTGCAGGATCACGGCGGCCAGATTGGTGCGCAGGATCTCCGGGTCGGTGAACTCCGGGCGGGAGGCGAAGTCCTCCTCCGAGTACAGCCTGATGGCGATGCCGTCGCTGGTGCGGCCGGAGCGGCCCGAGCGCTGGTTGGCACTGGCCTGGCTGATCCGCTCGATCGGCAGCCGCTGGACCTTGGTGCGGTGTGAGTAGCGGGAGATGCGCGCGGTGCCGGTGTCGATCACGTACTTGATGCCCGGCACGGTCAGCGACGTCTCGGCCACATTCGTGGCCAGCACGATCCGCCGTGTCGTTCCCGTGCTGAACACCCGGTGCTGCTCGGCCATGGAGAGCCGACCGTAGAGCGGCAGGATCTCGGTGCCGGCCAGTCGCCGATTGGCCGCCACGCGCGGAGCCAGGGCCTCGGCCGCATCTCGGATCTCGCGCTCGCCGGGGAAGAACACCAGGATGTCTCCCGGTGCCTCCCGGGAGAGCTCGTCCACGGCATCGCAGACCGCGTCCACCGGGTCGCGGGTCTCCTCGGCGTCGTCGGTCTCCTCGTACTCGTCATCCGCTTCCGCCGGTGCGGAGAGGGGACGGTAGCGGATCTCCACGGGGAAGGTGCGGCCGGACACCTCGATCACCGGGGCGGGGACGACCCCGTCCACCGCGCGCTCGCGGTCCTGCCCGGAGTCCTGCTCGGTCAGGGGCCGGCCGAAGTGGCGGGCGAAGGAGTCTGGATCGATCGTGGCCGAGGTGATGATGACCTTCAGATCCGGACGCTGGGGGAGCAGCCGCTGCAGGTAGCCCAGCAGGAAGTCGATGTTCAGAGAGCGTTCGTGAGCCTCGTCGATGATGATCACGCTGTACCGCGAGAGCATCCGGTCCTGCTGGATCTCGGCCAGCAGGATGCCGTCGGTCATCACCTTGACCTGGGTCTGCTTCGAGGTCTCGGCGGTGAAGCGGACCTGATAGCCGACCGTGCGCCCGATCTCGGTGTCCAGCTCGTGGGCCAGGCGCTCGGCCACAGATCGTGCCGCGATACGGCGGGGCTGAGTGTGCCCGATCATCCCGTGCTCGGTCAGGCCCAGCTCCAGGCACATCTTGGGCAGCTGGGTGGTCTTGCCGGACCCGGTCTCACCGGCGACGACGACCACCTGGTGACGCTCGATCGCCTCCTTGATCTCGTCCCGGCGGGCAGAGACCGGCAGGTGCTCGGGATAGGTGATCTGGGGTGCGATCGCAGGCTGTGACATGGCACCGGCCAGTCTACGGTGGCCGGTGCCCTGGGCTCTGCCGTCACCTGACAGGGCCGAGTCAGCACGAAATCTGCATTGATTCTGATCAGGTGATCCGATCTGCCCGATTAGCCATCGAGAAAGAATCATGGAACGGTAGACGTCAAATCCTGTTGTCCCCGGGCCGACCTGTGCCCGGAACCCCGGGCGACAGTGCACCGAGACAGACCAGACAGAACTGAACGACGCGAGAGGAATCCTTGATGGATCAGGATCAGATCTTCAAGATCATCGCCGTCGGGCTGTACTTCGCCGCGATGCTGGGCATCGGGCTGTGGGCCTCACGGAAGAACAACGACCTGGACGACTACATGCTGGCCGGACGCAGGATGTCCCCGGGGGTGGCCGCGCTGTCCGCCGGCGCCTCGGACATGTCCGGCTGGCTGCTGATGGGCCTGCCCGGCGCGGTCTACGCCGCCGGGCTGGTGGAGGCCTGGATCGCCATCGGCCTGACCGTCGGCGCCTGGCTGAACTGGAAGTTCGTGGCTCCGCGCCTGCGCTCCTACACCGAGGTCTCCAACAACTCGATCACGGTGCCCTCCTTCCTGGAGAACCGCTTCCGTGATCGCACCCGCCTCCTGCGGATCGTCTCCGGACTGATCATCCTGGCCTTCTTCACCTTCTACGTCTCCTCGGGCATGGTGGCCGGCGGCAAGTTCTTCGAGTCCTCCTTCGGCTCCACCTACCTCTTCGGCATGCTGCTGGTCGCTGCCATCACCGTGGCCTACACCTTGTTCGGCGGCTTCCTGGGTGCCTCCCTGACCGATGTCGTCCAGGGGCTGATGATGCTGCTGGCACTGATCGCCGTGCCGGTGGCCACCATCGTCACCATGGGCGGCTGGGATGCCATCGTGGACTCGGTCCGCGCGGTCGACGCCGCCTCCGGCGAGGGTGTGGACCACCTCTCGCTCTTCGCCAACGCCACCTGGATCGGCACCATCTCCGCTCTGGCCTGGGGCCTGGGCTACTTCGGTCAGCCACACATCATCGTGCGCTTCATGGCCCTGCGCTCGGCCAAGGAGGCCGCCGTCGGACGTCGCATCGGCGTGGCCTGGATGGCTATCTGCGCCCTGGGCGCCGTGATGACCGCCGTGGTCGGACTGGCCTACTTCCAGGCCAACCCCACCACCCTGGACGACCCTGAGACCGTCTTCCTGGTGCTGAGCCAGGTGCTGTTCCACCCGCTGGTCGCCGGCTTCGTCCTGGCCGCCGTGCTGGCCGCGATCATGTCCACCGTCTCCTCGCAGCTGATCGTCTGCTCCTCCGCCCTGGTGGAGGACCTGTACAAGATCTTCGGCAAGGAGGCCACCCCCCAGCGCCAGATGTGGATGGGTCGCGGCGGTGTGCTGGTGGTCGCCGTGATCGCCGGACTGCTCGCCCTGGACCCGGAGTCCAGCGTGCTCGAGCTGGTCGGCTTCGCCTGGGCCGGATTCGGTGCCGCCTTCGGCCCGGTCATCCTGCTCTCCCTGTTCTGGAAGCGCTTCACCGCCATGGGCGCCCTGGCCGCGATGGTGGTCGGCGCCGTCGTAGTGGCGATCTGGGGCAACGTCTCGGACGAGGTCTGGGAGGGCTTCGCCCTCTACGAGATCGTCCCCGGATTCCTGCTGGCCTTGATCGTCGGTGTCCTGGTCTCCCTGGTGACCTTCAAGCACCAGCCCGGCGTGGAGGCCGAGTTCGACGAGGCGGCCTCCATCGCCGCCGGCAACGAGCCGACGCGCGCCGTCTGATCCACTGGCTCGGACGGCTGACCCGCCACCACGAAGCAGTGGCCCGCTCTCCTCGGGGGAGCGGGCCACTGCTGTGCCGGGGCCGGCATGATGGCCGAGGTCAGTCCAGCGGCCGGGGGCCTCGGTAGCCGCGGAGGGAGACATCGGTTCTGAATCCCACGGACTCATACAGCGCACGGGCGGAGGTCTTCTCCTCTTGCACGGTCAGGTGCACATGGGTCAGGCGATCAGGATCAGCCGTCTCCACCAGGCGACCGGTCAGCGCCAGGATCAAGGTCCGCCCCAGTCCTCGGCGGCGTGCGGCAGGATCCACCGCGGTGAAGTCGATGTAGGCCTGGCCGTCGTCCTGGATCTGTCCGCTGGCGTATCCGAGCACCTGCTCGTCCTGCGTGGTCACCACGGTGAGGTGGCGTGTCAGCAGCTGCGAGGTGGTGGCATAGGCGTCCGGGAACTCGGACTCATGCAGATGCGCCAGACTGGGCAGGTCATCCTCGAGGACATCCCGTACGGTCACGGTCGACAGGACACTGCCCAGCTCCTTCACCACAGACCGTGCAGCCTCCACCGGCAGCACCATGGCGTGGTTCACCTCCGTGGGCTGCCACCCCAACCGATCCGCCAGGTCTGCCATGGCTGAGTTGCGGACCTCGCCGCAGATCTCCAGGGTGGTGATCTCAGCGGGCAGCTGCTCCACCATGGCTGCCATCAGTGGCTCACCCCAGGTCTCTACGGCATCCTCGCTGCCCCAGGGGCCCTGGATCCACGCGGTGGCGGGCTCCTCGTCCCACTCCACGGCGCACGCGGCCACCGGCTGGCCCTGGACGGTGACCACGCGGACGGTGTCCGTCCAGTCCTGGTCCAGGCCTTCCAGCTCGGCCCGCACCCCCTCCGCGGTGCCCCCGAGGTAGGCGGTGCCCGTGGCTGGATCGGACTGGCAGGCGATGATCCACTCCAGCAGCCGATCCGAGCCGAGCCAGGACTGGTTCAGGGCAACAGGTCCCTCGGCGGGTGAGGTCAGCGCGAAGGTCTCGGAGTCGCTCATGGTCCTCATTCTGGCACGCGCCGTGTCCGCAGCCTTCGGTGACCCGCGCCTCCCGGACATCTCGACGCCTCCGGACGCCACGACGCCCGGTGCCTTCTTGCTGGAAGGCACCGGGCGTCGTCGGGAATCCGCACCGGCCGGTCAGGCCGGGGGAACGGAACCCCTCCATGGGGCAGGGAGGGTCAGTCCTCGTCCACCACGTAATAGAGGCGCTTGTTCACGAACTCCTCCATGCCCAGCGGGCCGAGCTCGCGGCCGTAGCCGGAGCGCTTGACACCGCCGAAGGGCATCTCGGCGCCCTCTGCGGCGTAGGCGTTGGCGTTGGCCATGCCCACCTGCAGCTTCGAGGCAAGCTTCTCCGCGCGGCCGTCCTCGGTGGCGAACACGGCACCGCCCAGACCGAAGGGGGTATCGTTGGCCAGCTCCAGCGCCTCCTCATCCGAGGTGACCTGGTAGACCACGGCGGCCGGACCGAACAGCTCCTCGTAGTAGGCGCGAGCCTCCTTGGTGACTCCGGTCAGCACAGCGGGCTCCACGTAGTAGCCGGGTCCGTCCACGCGCTTGCCGCCGGCGTGCAGGGTGGCGCCGTTCTTGACGGCGTCCTCGATCTGCTCCACCAGGGCGTTCGCGGCGGCCTCGGAGGAGAGCGGCCCGTAGGTGCCCTCCTGCGGGTTCAGCGGATCGCCGGGCTTCAGGGCCTTGGCCTTCTCCACCAGGCCGGCCACGTAGTCGTCGTAGATGTCATCCATGACGATCATGCGCTTGTTGGAGTTGCAGGCCTGGCCGGTGTTCTCCAGACGGATGGCCAGGGCCTCCTCGGCGGCGGCCTTGGGGTCCTCGGCGGAGAGCACCACGTAGGGATCGGAGCCGCCCAGCTCCAGCACGACCTTCTTCAGGTGGCGTCCGGCCTGCTCGGCCACGGAGGCACCGGCACGCTCAGAGCCGGTCAGCGAGATGCCTTGGATGCGCGGGTCGGCGATGATCGTGGAGATCTGGTCGTGGGTGGCGAAGACGTTCTGGTACACGCCCTCGGGCACTCCGGCGTCGTCCATGATCTGCTGGATGGCCAGGGCCGACTGCGGGCAGATCTCAGCGTGCTTGAGGATGATGGTGTTGCCCAGGACCAGGTTCGGTGCAGCGAAGCGGGCCACCTGGTAGTAGGGGTAGTTCCAGGGCATGATGCCCAGCAGCGGGCCGATCGGCAGCCGCTCGATCACGGCCTTCTGCCCGTCGATGTCCTTGACGACCTGGTCCTTGGTCAGCTCCTCGCCGTTGTCGGCGTAGTAGGAGAAGATGGCGTCGCAGAACCGAGCCTCGCCGCTGCCCTCATTGGCCGGCTTGCCCATCTCGCGGGCGGCCAGCTGGGCCAGCTCCTTGCGCCGCTCGGTGAAGAGGGAGGCGACCTTCTTCACGATGGCCGCACGCTCGGACATGGGCCGCTTGGACCACTCCTGGTAGGCCTTCTGGGACTTCTCCAGCGCCTGCTGGATCTGCTCGTCCGTGGCGGTGTCGAACTGCTTCTCCACCTCGCCGGTGGCGGGGTTCTGGGTGCGGTAGCCCAGGTCTGCAGTGGATGGTGCGCTCATGTGTCACTCCTTGATGGGTCCAGCGGCGCCCGGGGTGATCCGGACGGGGGAGGGAGTCGCCGCACAGCGGTTCTCCCATCAAGGTCCATCCTTGCCGTTTTGGCCGGTGAAGTGAACCAGCGCACGGTGAACGGCGTTCATTTTCGCTGTCAGTGGACGCTGCGGAACCTGAACCACGGGGAGGGCCGGGCGCTGGGGCGGACTCCCGACGACGGCCCCGTCACCACACCCCGGAGGTGCCCCGCCTCCAGGACCCCACCAGATGGGTGTCCACCATCCCCACGGCTTCCATCAGTGCGTAGGCGGTGGTGGGGCCGACGAAGCGGAACCCCCGGCGCTTGAGCTCCCGGGCCAGCGCGGCCGACTCCGCGGACTGCGTGGGGACCTCAGCCACGGTCATCGGCGCCGGGGTGCTGGCAGGCTGGAAGGACCAGAGCAGCTGGGGCAGGTCACCGGGCAGGTCAGGGTCCTCGCGCAGGGCCAGGGTGGCTCGGGCATTGCCGATGGTGGCCAGGATCTTGGCCCGGTTGCGCACGATCCCGGCGTCGGCCAGCAGCCGCTCCACGTCGGCGTCGCCGAACTGCGCCACCGCCTCGGGGTCGAAACCAGTGAAGGCGGCACGGAACGCCTCGCGCTTGCGCAGGATGATCGCCCAGCTCAGGCCTGACTGGAACGCCTCCAGGCTCAGCCGCTCGAACAGTCCCCGTTCATCGCGCACCGGCATGCCCCACTCGGTGTCGTAGTACTCCCGGAGCAGAGCGTCCCCGGACGCCCATGCCGGACGCAGCCGGCCGTCGTCGCCCCTCACCAGGTCAGGGGAGACCGGGGAGGCAGGGGAAGGAACCGAGACCGGAGCGGTCTGAGGATCCTGTTCAGCCGGCACGGGTGGGCTCCGGTGCGGAGGTGGAGGACGCCCGCCGGCGCCGTCGGTGCAGGGCTGCGGTGACCAGCAGCATCACGATGATCACGATCCCCGCGTAGCCCAGCAGCGGATAGACGATCCCGACCAGCTGGGAGAAGCCCACGCCGGAGAGCACCGCCGTGACCAGGGCCGTGCCGGCCGCCACGGTCCACACCGGGAGCCGGCGCAGGGCGTGCACTCGGCGCAGACGCTGGACGGAGCCGAACAGGCAGGAGACCGCGGTGGTGAACTGTGCCAGCAGCAGCACGGCCAGGAACAGGAAGGAGGCCCACGGGCCGATGCGCGCCGCCAGATCCACCATGGGCAGCTCGGCCTGGCCCACCACCGAGGCATTGACCCTCAGTGCCGCCATGATCGCCCCCGCCATGGCCACCAGGGCCAACGCCCCGAGGAGCGCGCCGCGGCGCAGACCCCGGCCGGAGACCGCTGCGGCGCCCACCGGGGCGAGCACGGCGTAGGCCAGCTGGATGTTGAACGCCACGTAGAGGATGCCGGACATCCACCAGGTGTTGATCAGCGGGGAGGAGTTCACCAGGGCCGTGGCGTCCTGGCCAGTGGGCGCCTCCGGTGTCAGGATCGCCCAGATCGCCACTCCCAGGGCCACCACGATGATCACCGGCACCACGGCCTGCTGCACGCGCACCAGCCCGGTCACCCCGGCCAGCACGCTGAGCACGCAGACCCCGGCCATGATCAGCGCGCCGATCAGGGGCGGCACGCCCAACGGCCCGGTCAGGGCGGCTCCGGCCCCGGCGAGCATGATCACCAGGGTGCCCAGCAGCGAGACCGTGATGCACAGGTCCGCGAACCGAGTGGGCCAGCGGCTGGAGGTGGGATTGACCAGATCGTGGATGTCCTGGGTGCGCAGCCGGTGGGCCAGGGTGAGCACTGTGGCCGAGAGCACGAAGAAGAGCAGGCCGGCGATCAGCAGGGCTCCGATCCCGCCCCACACACCGAAGCTGACGAAGTACTGCAGGATCTCCTGACCCGAGGCATAGCCAGCACCGATCGTGGTGCCGATGAACGTGGCCGCCACGCCCAGGACCATGCCTGTCGTCGAGAGGGGGCGCCCCGCGAGGGCGGAGGAGTGCGGTGCTGCGGTGGAGGTCATTCCCTCCACTCTGCCACTGTTGAGGGCCATCCCGACGACGGCCACGTCAGCTCGGTCGGCAGCCCACGGCTGCACGGAGGTGAGGGAGGGGAAGGTCAGAGAATGGTGCCCCCGGCAGGATTCGAACCTGCGGCCTTCTGCTCCGGAGGCAGACGCTCTATCCCCTGAGCTACGGAGGCGGGGGTCCCGTGACGGGACTCGACCACAGTACACCGTCGCGCCCGGTGGCACCGAATCGACGCGGAGGGATCGCGGGGGCGGACGCATCCCGGCCGCGTCACGGGAGGCATCGGATTGGGGAGGGCCAGCGCCAGAACCCTAGAATGTGGCAGGTGACCCCCGAAGAACTCTCCTCCCTGCTCTCTGCCTGCCTGCGCGAGTCCATCGACGCCGGCGAGATCTCTCTGGACGCCGCTGACGTCCCGGCCACCGTGAAGGTGGAGCGACCCAAGAGCCGCGAGCACGGAGACTGGGCCACCAATGTAGCGCTGCAGCTGTCCAAGAAGGCGGGGATGAACCCGCGCGAGTTCGCCACCGTGCTGGCCACCCGTGTGCAGGACCGTGACGGCATCGCCTCGGTGGACATCGCCGGACCCGGGTTCCTCAACATCACCCTGGACGCAGCCGCCGCCGGCGAGCTGGCTCGGGCCATCGTGGAGGCCGGAGCGGAGTACGGCCGCAACGCGGTGCTGGCCGGACGCACCGTGAACATGGAGTTCGTCTCCGCCAACCCCACGGGTCCGCTGCACATCGGCCACACCCGCTGGGCGGCCTTGGGTGACTCGATCGCACGCCTGCTGGCGGCCTCCGGCGCGGATGTCACTGCCGAGTACTACATCAACGACGCCGGTTCGCAGATGAACGTCTTCGCCCAGTCTGTCTACAACCGCCTGCACGGCCTGCCCGTGCCGGAGGGCGGGTACCCCGGCGCCTACGTCCAGGAGCTGGCCGATCAGGTGCTCACCGAGCACCCGGACGTGCGCAATCTGACCGAGGAGGCCGCCCTGCCGGTCATCCGGGAGTCCGCCTACCGTTTTCAGCTCCAGGACATCCGGGACACCCTGGATGCCTTCGACGTCCACTTCGACGTCTGGTTCTCGGAGAAGGATCTGCACGAGTCCGGTGCGATCGAGGACGCCGTGGCCCGGCTTCGGGAGCAGGGCCACATCGAGGACCGGGACGGCGCCGTCTGGCTGCGCACCACTGACTTCGGCGATGACAAGGACCGCGTGCTGATCCGCGCCAACGGTGAACCCACCTACTTCGCCGCCGACGCCGCGTACTACCTCTCCAAGAAGGACCGCGGCTTCCCGGAGAAGATCTATCTGCTCGGCGCCGACCACCACGGCTATGTGGGACGGCTCAAGGCCATCGCCGCCTGCGCCGGCGACGACCCAGACCACAACATCGAGATCCTCATCGGCCAACTGATCTCGGTCAACGGCGCCAAGCTCTCCAAGCGTGCCGGCAACATCATCGAGCTCAAGGACCTGGTCCAGTGGCTGGGCAAGGACGCGCTGCGCTATTCGCTGGCCCGGTATCCCGCGGACTCGCCGATCACCATCGATCCCGAGGTGCTGCAGTCCCGCACCAATGACAACCCGGTGTTCTACGTGCAGTACGCCCATGCCCGCACCCGCGGTGCCGCGCGCACCGCAGAGGCCGCCGGCGTGGACCGGGGGGCGTTCGACGCCGCGCTGCTCACCGACCCCACCGAGTCCGAGCTGTTGGCCCGTCTGGGCGAGTTCCCCTCGGTCGTGGGCCAGGCCGCCAAGCTGCGCGAGCCGCACCGGGTGGCCCGGCATCTGGAGCTGCTGGCCTCGGCCTACCACTCCTGGTATGCGGCCTGCCGGATCGTCCCGGTGGCCGGTGAGGACGGCCCCGGGGAGATCTCGGATCTGAACCGCACCCGTCTGTGGCTCAACGAGGCCACCGCCCAGGTCCTGGCCAATGGCCTGGCGCTGCTGGGCGTCTCCGCCCCGGAGCGGATGTGATGGCCGCCCACGCCGCCTCGCCCCTGGCACCGGACTGGCTGCAGGTCCCCGAGGACGGCAACGCCCTGGACCCGGTGATCTTCTCCTCCGGAGTGAGCCGGCACGACGACGGCCAGCTGGCGGTGCAGGGCATCCCCGCCTCCCAGCTCGCAGCCGACTACGGAACCCCGCTGCTGGTGGTGGACGAGGACGACTTCCGGGCCCGTGCCCGATGCTTCCGTGATGCCTTCGACGCCGCATTCGAGGACCTGTGCGGGGGAGTGGACGTCTACTACGCCGGCAAGTCCTTCCTGGCCACCCCGGTGGCCCGCTGGATCGCGGAGGAGGGCCTGTGTCTGGACACCGCCTCCGGCGGGGAGCTGGCCGTGGCGCTGCGGGCCGGGGTGGACCCCGCTCGCATCGGCCTGCACGGCAACAACAAGTCTGATGACGAACTGCGCCGCGCCCTGGAGGTCGGGGTGGGCCGGATCGTGGTGGACTCCCTGGATGAGCTGACCCGTCTCGCCGAGCTGGCGCAGGAGGCAGGTCTCACCGCACCGGTGATGCTGCGGCTGACACCGGGCGTGCACGCGCACACCCACGAGTTCATCGCCACCGCCCACGAGGACCAGAAGTTCGGTCTGTCCATGGCCGACTCCTCCTTCACCGAGGGGCAGGACCCGGACCTCTCCGCCGATGCGCAGCGGTGGGACGGGCCGATCCCTGGAAAGTCTCCGGCGGCCCAGGCCGTGGCCCAGGCGCTGGCCGCTCCCTCGATCGAGCTGCGGGGCCTGCACTGCCACATCGGATCCCAGATCTTCGAGGCTGACGGCTTCGCCCTGGCCGCCGAACGGCTGCTGACCTTCCTGGCCGCCATCCGCCAGGACCACGGGGTGGAGCTGGAGGAGCTGGACCTGGGCGGCGGCCACGGCATCGCCTACACCAGCGCCGACGAACCTCGTGCACCCGAGCAGATCGCCACGGCCTTGGCCGCGGTGGTCCGCGCGGTCTGTGAGCGGCTGCAGATGCGCTGCCCCCGGATCTCGATCGAACCGGGCCGGGCCATCTCCGGTCCGGCCGGACTGAGCCTGTACACCGTGGGCGTGCGCAAGACCGTGGCCGTGGACCATGCGGACGGGACGTTCCCCCGGCGCTACGTGGCCGTGGACGGCGGGATGAGCGACAACCCCCGTCCCGTGCTCTACGACGCCGACTACACCGCCGTCCTGGCCTCACGGACCACCGAGGCGACCCCCGTCCTCTCACGGGTGGTCGGCAAGCACTGCGAGTCCGGGGACATCGTGGTGCGAGACGCCTACCTGCCGGAGGACCTGCAGCGCGGTGACCTGCTGGCCGTGCCTGCCACCGGCGCCTACTGCCATGCCCTGTCCAGCAATTACAACCTGCTCACCCGGCCGGCCGTCGTCGCCGTCAAGGACGGTGTCTCTCGGCTGATCATCCGCCGCGAGACCGAGGACGACCTTTTCGCCCGCGAGACCGAGTGAGACCGACCGATTCCTACGGAGGACCATTGACCACCACGCACGAGCCCCTCAAGATCGCCCTGCTGGGTGCCGGCAACGTCGGCTCCCAGGTGGCGCGGATCCTCACCGAGGACGCCGAGATGCTCCAGGCCCGCGTCGGGGCACGTCTCGAGCTGGTCGGCGTGTTCGTGCGCCGCACCGACGCCGAGCGCGAGTATCAGCTGCCCGGTGAGCTCTACACCACCGACGCCGAGGCCCTGGTGGACCAGGCGGACATCGTGATCGAGCTGCTGGGCGGGATCGAGCCGGCGAAGTCGCTGATCCAGCGGGCCATCTCCCGCGGCGCCGCCGTGGTGACCGGCAACAAAGCTCTGTTGGCCCAGCACGGCTCGGAACTGTACCGGGCCGCGGCCGAGGCCGGCACCCAGCTGTCCTTCGAGGCCTCCGTGGCCGGTGCCATCCCCATCCTGCGTCCGTTGCGGGACTCCCTCTCCGGCGACCGCGTCACACGGATCATGGGCATCGCCAACGGCACCACGAACTACATCCTGGACCAGATGGACACCACCGGGGCGACCTTCGACGACGCCCTGGCCGAGGCCCAGCGCCTGGGCTACGCCGAGGCCGATCCCACGGCGGACGTGGAGGGGCATGACGCCGCCGCCAAGGCCGCCATCCTGGCCAACCTGGCCTTCCATGCGCCGTTCACCCTGGACCAGGTCCACTGCGAGGGCATCACCGCCATCACCGCCGCAGACAACGAGGCGGCCGCTGAGGCCGGCTATGTCATCAAGCTGCTGGCCATTGCCGAGCGCATCACCACGCCGGGCGGGGACGGAGCTGACTCCACGGAGGGAGCTGTGCTGCGCGTGCATCCCACGCTGCTGCCCCGTCAGCACCCCCTGGCCGCGGTCCACGGGGCGTTCAACGCCGTGTTCGTGGAGGCGGAGAACGCCGGCGAGCTGATGTTCTACGGCCCCGGGGCCGGAGGAGCGCCCACCGCCAGCGCCGTCATGGGGGACACCGTCTCCATCGCCCGTCGTCTGGTGCGCGGGGGACCGGGCCGCACCCACACCCCGCAGGCCACCCTTCCGGCGCTGCCGGTGGGGGAGGCCACCACCAGCTACCTGGTGGTGCTGGAGGTCAAGGACCAGGCCGGTGTGCTGGCTCAGACCGCCGGTGTCTTCGCCCAGCACGGCGTCTCGATCGAGGCCATGCGCCAGGTGCCGCTGCCGGAGGGACACTCCGGGCATGCCGAGGCCGAGTCCTCCCTGCGTTTCATCACCCACCGGGCCCTGGAGCGGGACCTGGAGCAGACCGTGGCCGAACTGACGGCCCTGGACGTGGTCACCGATGTGATCTCCGTCCTGCGAGTGGAAGGCAACTGACCATGGCACACCAGTGGCGCGGAGTGGTCCGCGAATACGCCGATCGTCTGCCCGTGACCGAGCAGACCCGGATCGTCACCCTGGGCGAGGGCGGCACCCCGCTGATCCCTGCACCGGCGCTGTCTGAGCTGGTCCAGGGCGAGGTCTGGGTGAAGTTCGAGGGGATGAACCCCACCGGCTCCTTCAAGGACCGGGGCATGACGATGGCCATCACCGCCGCCGTGGAGCAGGGGGCGAAGGCCGTGGTCTGCGCCTCCACCGGCAACACCTCTGCCTCGGCCGCCGCCTACGCCACCCAGGCCGGTCTGACCTGCGCGGTGCTGGTCCCGGACGGCAAGATCGCCCTGGGCAAGCTCTCCCAGGCCATCGCCCACGGCGCCACCCTGCTGCAGGTGGACGGCAACTTCGACAACTGCCTGGACGTGGCGCGCAAGCTGGCCGAGAACTACCCGGTGTTCCTGGTCAACTCGGTGAACCCGGCGCGCATCGAAGGGCAGAAGACCGGTGCCTTCGAGGTGGTGGACGCCCTCGGCGACGCCCCGGACTATCACCTGCTGCCCGTCGGCAATGCCGGCAACATCACCGCCTACTGGAAGGGCTACCGCGAATACGCGGCCCCCTACGTCAACCCTCATGAGGGGACCTCGGACGAGGAGCTCCCGGCCGTGTCCACCAAGACCCCTGTCATGTGGGGCTTCCAGGCCGCCGGTGCCGCACCGATCGTGCTGGGTCACCCGGTGACCGAGCCGGACACCGTGGCCACCGCCATTCGGATCGGCAACCCGGCCTCGTGGGAGCAGGCCGAGGCCGCCCGTGACGAGTCCGGCGGCATCATCGACTCCGTCACCGACGAGGAGATCCTGGAGGCCCACCGCTGGCTCTCCTCCAAGGAGGGTGTCTTCGTCGAGCCCGCCTCGGCCGCAGGCGTGGCCGGATTGATCAAGCACCATGCCCTGGGCAACGTCCCGGCCGGCAAGCGCTGGGTCATCACCGTCACGGGGCACGGTCTGAAGGACCCCCAGTGGGCGCTGAAGAACGCGGACGGCTCCGATGTCACCCCCCAGAAGGTGGACTATGACGTCGTCTCGGTGGCCGAGGCCCTGGGGCTGGTCTGATGGGCACCTCACCAGCGGTGCCGGGCCCCCCAGCAGAGTCCCGACGACGGCGCACGCTGCCGGCCGGGATCGAGGTCACCGTCTCCGTTCCGGCCACCTCGGCCAACCTCGGACCGGGATTCGACACCATGGGCCTGGCACTGGAGCTGCGCGATGAGGTCACCGTGCGCACCATGGAGGCCGGCGAGGGCTTCCACGCTGAGATCACCGGGGAGGGCGCCGGCCACCTGCCCACGGATGGCCGGCACCTGATCATCACCACGGTGCGTGCGCAGCTGGCGGGCGCGGGATGGGACCTGGGCGGACTGCAGCTGACCGCCCACAATCGGATTCCCCACGGGCGTGGACTGGGCTCCTCGGCCACCGCCCACGCCACGGCGGTGCTGATCGCCCAGGCGCTGCTGCCCCTGGAGGATCGATCCACCGAGGAACAGGTCCTGGACGCCGCCTCCGAACTGGAGGGCCACCCGGACAATGTGGCGCCCGCCCTGAGCGGGGGCCTGGCCCTGTCCTGGCAGGATCCGGCCGGGTACCGCTCCGTGCGGCTGGAGCCGCACGCACAGCTGGTCCCGGTGGTCGCTGTGCCCTCGGAGCCGTTGAGCACGGAGACCGCCCGTGGACTGCTCCCGGCTCAGGTCCCGCATGCTGACGCCGCCGCCAACGCCGGCCGTGCCGCCCTGCTGGTGCACGGGCTGACCACAGACCCCAGCGTGCTGCTGGCAGCCACCGAGGACCGGCTGCACCAGGAGCACCGAGCTCCCGCCATGCCCGAGTCCCTGGCCCTGGTGCATTCCCTGAGGGCGGAGGAGCTGGCCGCCGTGGTGTCCGGTGCCGGGCCCACCGTGCTGGTGCTGACCTCGGGCGCAGAGCAGGCCGAGCGGGCCGAGCGGCATATCCGCGAGGCCACCGCCGGCTCGGAACAGCAGTGGCGTGTCAGCGTTCTGCCCGTGGACCGCACGGGTGCTAAGGTGAAGGGACACCGCTGAGAACGAACCGGTCGGCCCTGCGCCACTCCGGAGAGCAGCGGGGACGTTGACGGGATCCGCACTGCACCTCTTCTCGGTGTCGGCCCCTTGGCCACGGAGTCCCGTGTGAACGTCATTCCCCTCAGACCCGGCACGCGCCAGCAGGCGCTCCTGTGGTCTGAACAGGCACCAGCCGGTGCCGCCCCCACCGTCCGGACCGCCGGATGGGTGGATCTGCATCCCGGTCTTCTGCAGCACGATCCTGTGCGGCGGCCGGACAACACCAGCAGGCTCGCTCCGTGCGACAGACCTGCCTGACGAGGGAGAAGGAAACCTTCGTGACCGACACCACTGACACCCCCGTGAGCACCGAGGACTCTGCCGCGCAGCGCCCGGCCGCCTCGAACGGGTTGGCCGGCCTCAAGCTGGCCCAGCTGCAGGCTCTGGCCTCGCAGCTCGGCATCACCGGCGGCTCGCGCATGCGCAAGTCCGATCTGGTCGAGGCCATCTCACGTCATCAGCGCGGCGGCGCCGTCGCCGACCGTGAGGCCGCCCAGCGCAGCTCCGCCGCCTCGAGCGAGGACTCCGCCGAGAAGACCGCCGACCAGGGCGGGGCCGAGTCCGCTCCCGCATCGTCTGCTCTGGCCGAATCCGCCGGTGAGGGCGAGTCCGCTCCCACTCGGGGCCGCCGTTCGCGCGGACGCCGGGCCGAGTCGCCCGCCGGTGCGGCCGAGTCCGCTCCGGCCCAGGAGTCCGGCTCCGAGTCCACCGCTGGGGACCAGCAGGCCGCCTCGACCGAGGAGCAGGGTGGTCAGGCCCAGCCCTCCGGCCGCAGCCGCCGTGGGCGTTCCTCCCGTGGTCAGCAGGACCAGCAGGGCTCCGGCCCGTCCGGTCAGGAGCAGTCCGCTCCGCAGGAGCAGGGCGGACAGGACCAGAACACCGGCGGGGAGTCCTCCGAGCAGGACCAGAACGGCCGCGGCCGCGGCGAGCGCGGGGAACGCCGCAGCCGCAACGACCGGTCGAACCGGGGCGATCGCCAGGATGACCGTCAGGATCGCCAGGACCGCAACGAGAAGTCCGACCGGAACGACCGCGGCGAGCGTTCCCAGCGCAACGACGATCGTCAGGATCGCCATGACCGCAGCGATCAGGGCGGCTCCTCGAACCGCGGTGACCGCAACGACCGTCAGAACCGCAACGACCGCGACGACGAGGGCGGCTCGCGCCGCAACCGCCGCAACCGCAACCGCAACGATCGCCAGGATCGCAACGAGCGCGGACGCAACCGTCGTGGCCGCGGCGGCCCCGAGGTGGATGACACCGAGCTGACCGAGGATGATGTCCTGCTGCCCGTGGCCGGCATTCTGGACGTGCTGGACAACTACGCCTTCGTCCGCACCTCCGGCTACCTGCCCGGTCAGAACGACGTCTACGTCTCGCTGTCCATGGTCAAGAAGTACGGGCTGCGCAAGGGCGACGCCGTGATGGGCGCCATCCGTGCACCCCGTGAGGGCGAGAGCCAGAACAACTCCAACCGCCAGAAGTTCAATGCGCTGATCAAGCTGACCAGCGTCAACGGGCAGCCGGCCGAGGAGAACCCCACTCGTCAGGACTTCTCCAAGCTGGTGCCGCTGTACCCGCAGGAGCGGCTGCGCCTGGAGACCGAGCCCAAGAAGATCGGTCCGCGCGTGATCGATCTGGTGGCGCCCATCGGCAAGGGCCAGCGCGGTCTGATCGTCTCGCCCCCCAAGGCGGGCAAGACCATGATCCTGCAGTCCATCGCCAACGCGATCACCACCAACAACCCTGAGGTGCACCTGATGATGGTGCTGGTGGACGAGCGTCCGGAGGAGGTGACCGACATGCAGCGTTCGGTCAAGGGCGAGGTCATCGCCTCCACCTTCGACCGCCCTGCAGATGACCACACCACCGTGGCGGAACTGGCCATCGAGCGCGCCAAGCGACTCGTGGAGATGGGGCGTGACGTCGTCGTGCTCCTGGACTCCATGACCCGTCTGGGCCGTGCCTACAACCTGGCCGCTCCCGCCTCGGGCCGCATCCTCTCCGGCGGTGTGGACTCCTCGGCCCTGTACCCGCCCAAGCGGTTCTTCGGCGCCGCCCGCAACATCGAGAACGGCGGCTCGCTGACCATCCTGGCCACGGCTCTGGTGGAGACCGGATCCAAGATGGACGAGGTCATCTTCGAGGAGTTCAAGGGCACCGGCAACATGGAGCTGCGCCTGTCCCGTCAGCTGGCGGACAAGCGCATCTTCCCGGCGGTGGACGTCAACGCCTCCGGCACCCGGCGCGAGGAGAACCTGCTCTCCTCCGAAGAGGTCAAGATCATGTGGAAGCTGCGTCGCGTGCTCTCGGGTCTGGACACCCAGCAGGCGCTGGAGCTGCTCACCAACAAGATCAAGGACACCCAGTCCAACGCCGAGTTCCTCATGCTGGTCTCCAAGACCACTCTGGGACTCAAGGGCGAGGACTAGGACCCCGACGGCGGCCCCCGGCCTTCCGCAGACCCACCGGCTCCACCGGTGGTCACCGCGGAGGGACGGGGGTCGACCCGTCTCTGCAGATCCCGCTGACCCGACCCCCTCCCAGGAGTGATCCCCGTGAGCATGTTCGACTCCGTGCAGGAGCTGCTGGATGAGCACCGCCAGCTCACCGACCAGCTGGCCGATCCCGCCGTCCACCAGGACCAGGGTCTGGCCCGCCGTCTGGGCCGGCGCTTCGCCGAGCTCAACGGGATCGTCTCCGCCCACCGCGCCTGGCAGGCCGCCTCCGAGGACCTGGCCGACGCCACCGAACTGGCCCAGGAGGACGCCGACTTCGCCGCCGAGGTGCCCCGTCTGACCGAGGTCGAGGCGGAGGCGGCCGAGCGGCTGCGCCGGCTGCTGATCCCGCGTGATCCGGACGACGGCCGGGACGCCATCCTGGAGATCAAGGGCGGTGAGGGCGGCGAGGAGGCGGCCCTGTTCGCCGGGGACCTGCTGCGCATGTACACCCGGTATGCCGAGTCCCGCGGCTGGAAGACCGAGATCCTCTCCTCCACGGAGTCCGACCTGGGTGGCTACAAGGACGTGCAGCTGGCAGTGAAGCGTCCGGCCTCCTCCACCGACCCGGCCGAGGGCGTGTTCGCGCATCTGAAGTTCGAGGGCGGGGTGCACCGGGTCCAGCGGGTGCCCGTCACCGAGTCCCAGGGGCGGATCCACACCTCGGCCGCCGGCGTGCTGGTCTTCCCCGAGGTGGACGAGCCCGAAGAGCTGGAGATCGCCGCGAATGAGCTGAAGATCGACGTCTACCGCTCCTCAGGACCGGGCGGACAGTCAGTGAACACCACCGACTCCGCCGTGCGCATCACCCATCTGCCCACCGGGATCGTGGTGGCCATGCAGAACGAGAAGTCCCAGATCCAGAACCGCGAGGCGGCCATGCGCGTGCTGCGTTCCCGCCTGCTGGCCCATCAGCAGGAGCAGATCGACGCGGAGAACGCCGCCACCCGCCATTCCCAGGTGCGCACCATGGACCGCTCCGAGCGGATCCGCACCTACAACTACCCGGAGAACCGGATCGCCGATCACCGCACCGGCTACAAGGCCTACAACCTGGAGGCCGTGCTGGACGGCGACCTGGGCCCGGTGCTGCAGTCCTGCATCGAGATGGACGAGGCCCACCGCCTGCAGGCACTGGGCTCCTCCGACGAGGCCTGAGCCGTGCAGACCTCTGAAGCGCAGCCGGCACCGCTGGAGCTGGGCCCGTGGATCCGGCATGCAGAGCGCAGGCTCGCCGAGGCCGGTGTGGACTCGCCGCGCGCGGACGCCGAACTGCTCGCCGGGCACGTCCTGGGCGTCTCCCGCGGCCGGGTCGCCTCCCTGGCCGTGATGGGCCACTCCCTGCCTCCCGACGACGTCACCCGCCTGGACGAGCTGCTCGCCTTCCGCGCGGCGCGGGTACCGCTGCAGCACCTCACCGGACAGGTCATCTTCCGGCAGTCCCTGCTGCACGTGGGGCCCGGAGTGTTCCTGCCGCGCCCGGAGACCGAGGACGTGGCCGGACTGGCCGTGGACGCCCTGCTCGAGTCGAGTCGCAGGGCACCGCAGCACAGCGTCGTGGCCGTGGACCTGTGCACCGGGTCGGGAGCGATCGCCGCGGCCCTGGCCGATGAGGTCCCGGCTGCCGTGGTGCACGCCGTGGAACTGGACGCCGAGGCCGCCCGGTGGGCCGCGGCGAACCTGGAACGCCGCGGTGTCGCCCTGCACCTGGAGGACGCGCGGACCGCACTTCCCGGCCTGACTGGCCAGGTGGACGTCGTGGTGTCCAACCCTCCCTACGTCCCGGACGGACGGATCCCCACTCAGGCCGAGGCCGCCCAGGACCCGGCGCTGGCGCTCTACGGCGGGGGAGCGGACGGCATGCAAATGCCCACGGCGATCATCACCACCGCTGCACGGCTGCTGCGACCGGGCGGGTTCTTCGTGATGGAGCACGACGATACCCAGGAGGACACGGTGGCGCTTGCCCTGGAGCACACCGGGATGTTCACCCGGATCACCGGGCATGCAGACCTGGCCGGGCGGCCGCGCAGCACCTCGGCCCGGCGGATCGCCTCGCCGGGACCGGAGCAGCACCCTGTGGATGGGAGAATGTCAGCGTGAGTGAGCGAATCGACTGCACCGACCCCGAACGGCTGGCCGAGGGGATCGAGACTGCCCGTGAGGCCCTGTCCCGGCGAGAGTGCGTGGTGCTGCCCACGGACACCGTCTACGGTATCGGCGCCGACGCCTTCTCCCCGCAGGCCGTGGCCGTGCTGCTGGCCGCCAAGGGCCGGGGGCGCACCATGCCTCCGCCCGTGCTGATGGGCAGTGCCGATGTGCTGGATGGACTGGCCATGGATGTGCCTGAGGCGGCGCGGGAGTTGGCCCGGGAGTTCTGGCCCGGCGCGCTGACGCTGATCGTGCACTCTCAGCCGACCCTGACCTGGGACCTGGGGGAGACCCGGGGCACTGTGGCCCTGCGCGTGCCGGCTGATGAGATCACCCGGGGACTGCTGCAGGCCACCGGCCCGCTGGCCGTCTCCAGCGCCAACCGGACCGGCATGCCGGCGGCCACCACCGTGGACGAGGCCCAGCAGATGCTCGGCGAGTCCGTGGCCGTCTACCTGGACGGCGGCGAGCGCTCCAGCCAGCAGCCCTCGACCATCGTGGACTGCACGGTGGAGCCCTTCCGCGTGGTGCGCGAAGGTGCGATCCCCGAGGAGACGCTGCGGGGCGTGGTGCCGGAGGCCTTCGAGGCGGACACGGTGGATGCCCCGGACGCCGAGTCCGCCGAGGCCGCTGATGCAGCTGAGGACGCCGAGTCCGCACCGCAGTCAGGAGAGCGCTCCACTCCGTGAAGGTCTACCTGATCCTGCTCGCCCTCACCGCCCTGGTCACCTTCGCGCTGACCCCGGCGGTACGCGCGCTGGGCATCCGGGGCGAGGTCTTCACGCCGCGGCGCAAGCGCGATGTCCATCGCGAGCCCATCCCCAAGCTGGGCGGAGTGGCCATGGTGGTGGCCGTCGTCGTGGCCCTGGGCCTGGGTGGGCTGATCCCGTTCCTGGAGGGGATCTACACCGACCCGATGCCGCTGCGCGGTGTGCTGCTGGCGCTGCTGACCATCACCGTGGTGGGGGTGGCGGACGATCTCTGGGACCTGCACTGGAGCCTGAAGCTGACCGGCCAGATCGCCGCCGGGCTGATGATCGCCCTGCACGGCATCCGGGTGGAGGCCATGCCGGTGGGATGGATCCCCGTGGGCGCCGAGCCGGTGCAGATCGGGCTGACGGTGTTCGTGGTGGTGCTGACCATGAACGCCATCAACTTCGTGGACGGGTTGGACGGGCTGGCGGCGGGCATGGCTGCGATCGGCGGCTCGGCGTTCTTCATCTACACCTATGTCCTGACCCGGACGATCAACGAGTTCGACTACTCCAATCTGGCCACCCTGCTGATGGCGATGCTGGTGGGCGTGTGCATCGGCTTCCTGCCGCACAACTTCCACCCGGCCCGGATCTTCATGGGGGAGACCGGTGCCCTGCTGATCGGGATGCTGATGGCCACCGCTGCCGTGGCGGTCACCGCCGACGTGGGGGCCATGGAGGGCTTCCGCTTCCGCAACGTCCCGGCCTACATGCCCATCCTGCTGCCGATCGCCGTGCTGCTGCTGCCGCTGCTGGACCTGAGCATGGCCGTGCTGCGACGCACCGCCCGCGGGTCCAGTCCGTTCTCGGCGGACCGCGGACACCTGCATCACAAGCTCGTGGACGGCGGTTACACCCATCGTCAGGCCGTGCTGCTGCTCTACCTGTGGTCTTTCCTGGTGGCCTACGGTGTGGTGTCCCTGAACTTCTTCGACGATGTCTTCGTCCTGCCGGTCCTGGGCGTGCTGCTGCTCGGGGCCGGCTGGCTGACCCTGCACCCCTGGGTGCGCCGGGGGTCGGCCGTGGAACGTGAGGAGAGCGCATGAGCCGCTGGACCAACCGCAACGGCTGGTGGGGGATCCTGAACCGCTGCCTGGTCGTGAGCGTCCCCGCTGTCCTGATCGGCGTGGTGGCCACCTGGTCGATGCGTGGCGCCGGGGGAGGCCAGGCCGCCGCCTCACTGGGACTGGGCGGAGCCGTCGTCGTGCTCCTCTCGGCGCTCACCCTGGCCGTGACCGCCTGGGAGTGGGACAGATCACGCGACCAGGCCGTAGTGGTCTCGCTGGGGGCCTTCGTGGCCAAGGTGGTGCTGTTCGGTCTGCTGCTGACCGTGGTGCCGCGGCCGGAGTGGATCCAGGCCGTGCCGGCCGGAATCGGCGCGTTGGTGGGCATCCTGGCCTGGCAGGCCGCGGAGGTGCTGGCCTTCATGCACACCCGGCAGCAGATCTACGACGACGCCCCCTCCCGGTGAGCAGACCGTGATCCGACCGTGATGTCTCGAGCCGGAGCTGAGCGCACGTTCTGACCGGCCGTGATCGCACGGATTCTGCGCTGGATCTCGCCGCGACATGGTCAGGACCACTGCCCGCTGTTTGATAGGATCATCAAGGATTCATAACGACGGCCAGGACGGGCTGCCGCGACCTTCACTGAAGCAGCAACGGCGCCGCTGTGCATGTTCCGTTGACGAACACTTCCAGAGAGGACCAGCGTGCTCCCGATCGTGCTCGCCAGCACCACTGACCAGGGCGGATTCACGCCCCCGACCATCAGTGATGCTCACCTGCCCGACATCCTGCCCTGGGCGGCCGAATACGGCACCGGCTTCGGCAAGCAGATGCTCATGGTCATCCTCTCGGTGATCCTGATCTCGGCGTTCTTCATGATCGCGATGCGTCGGCCCAAGCTGGTCCCCACCAAGATGCAGTGGCTGGCCGAGTCCGGCTACTCCTTCGTCCGCAACGGCATGGGCCGCGACATCATCGGTGAAAAGGACTTCCGCCCCTGGGTCCCCCTGCTGTTCGGCCTGTTCTTCTTCGTGCTGCTGAACAACATCTTCGGCGCCATCCCCTTCCTGCAGCTGCCCTCCTTCTCGCATGCCGGCTCGGCCTATGCGCTGGCGCTGATCGTCTACATCATCTGGATCGGCGTGGGCATCCGCCACCACGGGCTGAAGTACTTCAAGCTCGCCGTGGTCCCTTCCGGTGTCCCCGGATGGATCCTGCCGCTCCTGGTGCCGCTGGAGATCATCTCCACCTTCATCGTGCGCCCGCTGACCCACTCCCTGCGTCTGATGGCCACCATGCTCTCCGGCCACATGATCGTGATGCTGGCCGGTGCCGGCGCCGCCTACCTGATCACCGAGACCGGCAACCTGGCCCTGCAGGGCACCGGCATCCTGGTGATCCTCGGCTCGGTGGCCATGTACTTCCTGGAGCTGCTGATCATGTACCTCCAGGCCTTCGTCTTCACCCTGCTGACCGCCATCTACATCCAGGGCGCGATCTCGGCGAACGACCACTGACCCACAGACTCCTCGGCGCCGGCGACGGCGGCGAGACCGCGGTGACCGGACCCCGTCCACCGCACCACCAGACTTCCTGATCCGGCCTCCATCGGGTCGTGGGAGGGACTACCTCACAACCTGCCGGATCCCACCGGCATCTTGAAAGGAACACCATGGAAATCACCGGCAACCTGAACCTGATCGGCTACGGCCTGGCCTCCATCGGCTCCGCCATCGGCGTGGGCCTGATCTTCGCCGCCTACATCAACGGTGTGGCCCGTCAGCCCGAGGCTCAGCGCATCCTGCAGCCCATCGCCCTGCTGGGCTTCGCCCTCGCCGAGGCCCTGGCCATCCTGGGCCTGGTGTTCGCGTTCGTCCTCTGATCATGCCCCGCCCGGGCAGTGCCCGGACAGGAATGACTGGAACACATCACCGAAGGATGGTTGATCAATGATCGGGACTGACGTGATCCTCGCTGCAGGCGAGGGCGCAAACCCGCTGGTTCCCAACTGGTGGGAGGTGCTCGTCACCGCAGTCGGCTTCGCCGTGCTGATGTTCATCGTGGTGAAGTTCATCGCCCCTGCCTTGGAGAAGTCCTACCAGGATCGCGTCGACGCGATCGAGGGCGGACTGGAGAAGGCCGAGAAGGCCCAGGCCGAGGCGAACGCCATGATGGCCGACTACCAGCAGCAGCTGCAGGACGCCCGCGTGGAGGCCAACCGCATCCGCGAGGAGGCCCGCACCGAGGGCGCTCAGATCCTGGCCGAGTTCAAGGAGAAGGCGGCAGCCGAGTCCGCTCGCATGACCGAGCAGGCCCAGGCGCAGATCGCCGCGGAGCGCCAGCAGGCCGTGTCCTCGCTGCGGTCCGAGGTGGGCACCCTGGCCACCTCCCTGGCCGGCAAGATCGTCGGGGAGTCCTTGGACGACGACGCCCGCTCCCAGCGCGTGGTGGACCGCTTCCTCGCCGACCTGGAGCGCAGCGAGTCCGCTCGCACGACCAGTGCAGGTGCTGCTGAGTAATGGCAGGAGCATCGAGCGATTCACTGGCCGCCGCACGGCAGGCTCTGGAGCCCACGCTGGCCTCCGGCGGACTGCAGCTGGCACGCGACCTCTTCTCCACGCTGGACGTGCTGGACGAGAACGGACCGCTGCGCCGGGCCCTGACCGATCCCTCGTGGACGGTGGAGCGCCGGTCCGGTGTACTCCGCTCGCTGTTCAGCGGTCGGCTCTCCGAGCAGGCGCTGCAGGTCTTGACCGACCTGGCAGGTCGCCGTTGGTCCGGCGAGCGTGACTTCGGTGACGCCGTGGAACAGCTGGCCGGCACCGCTGTGGCCGCCTCCGCCGAGCGCGACGGCCTCTCAGGGCTGGACCGCCTCTCCCAGGAGCTGCTCTCCTTCCACCACGTCGTGGAGGAGTCCCACGAGGTCCAGCGGGCCATCACCGACCAGCAGGCTCCCGCGCAGTCGCGGGGGAACCTGGCTGAGCGGCTCACCGGCAACGGGTCCGAGGAGGTCCGCCTCCTGGTCCGTCAGGCGGTGGAGAACCCCCGCGGGCACAAGCCCGCCGAGCTGGTGCGTCGTTTCGCCGCGGCCGTCGCCGGGCGCCAGCGCCAGTGGATCGCCGACGTCACCGTCGCGCGACCGCTGAGCGATGAGCAGCAGCGGCGACTGGCCGAGGGCCTGCGCCGGACCTTCGGCCGTGACCTCAAGCTGGACGTGACCGTGGATCCTGCCCTGGTGGGCGGGGTGCGCGTGAAGGTGGGAGACGACGTCGTCGACTCCACGGTGGCCACCCGGCTGCATGACCTCCAGCGGAAGATGGCCGGCTGAGCCGGCACTGACGAATCCAGACGAAATCATCCGGTCGTCGACCTGCACTTCGCGTCGATGATCACCTATCAAGAGAGCAGGGACTGCAGATGGCCGACTTGACCATCAACGCTGACGACGTCCGCAATGCCTTGAACGAGTTCGCGGCATCCTACGAGCCGGCCGGAGCCGAGCGGGTAGAGGTCGGTCGCGTCGTGTCCGCAGCAGACGGCATCGCCCGGGTGGAGGGTCTTCCCTCCGTCATGGCCAACGAGCTGCTGCGCTTCGAGGACGGAACCCTGGGCCTGGCCCAGAACCTGGACACCCGTGAGATCGGTGTCGTCGTTCTCGGCGAGTTCAAGAACATTGAAGAGGGCCAGGAGGTGCACCGCACCGGGGAGATCCTCTCCGTGCCGGTCGGTGATGGCTTCATGGGCCGCGTGGTGGACCCCCTGGGTCAGCCGCTGGACGACATGGGCCCGATCGAGGCCGAGGGACGTCGCGCCCTGGAGCTCCAGGCTCCAACCGTGACCCAGCGCAAGTCGGTGGAGGAGCCCCTCCAGACCGGCATGAAGGCCATCGACGCGATGATCCCGATCGGCCGTGGCCAGCGCCAGCTGATCATCGGTGACCGCCAGACCGGCAAGACCGCGATCGCCGTGGACACCATCCTGAACCAGAAGGCCAACTGGGAGAGCGGCGACGTCACCAAGCAGGTCCGCTGCGTCTACGTGGCTGTGGGTCAGAAGGCCTCCACCATCGCCGGCGTCCGCGCCACCCTGGAGGAGCACGGCGCCCTGGAGTACACCACCATCGTGGCCTCCCCGGCATCGGACCCCGCCGGCTTCAAGTACCTGGCACCGTACGCCGGCTCGGCCATCGGCCAGCACTGGATGTACGGCGGCAAGCACGTCCTGATCATCTTCGACGACCTCTCCAAGCAGGCTGAGGCCTACCGTGCGGTGTCTCTGCTTCTGCGTCGTCCGCCGGGACGCGAGGCCTACCCGGGCGATGTGTTCTACCTGCACTCCCGGCTGCTGGAGCGTTGTGCCAAGCTGTCCGACGACATGGGCGGCGGCTCGATGACCGGTCTGCCGATCATCGAGACCAAGGCCAACGACGTCTCGGCCTACATCCCCACCAACGTCATCTCCATCACCGACGGACAGATCTTCCTGCAGTCGGACCTGTTCAACGCCAACCAGCGCCCCGCCGTGGACGTGGGCATCTCGGTGTCCCGCGTGGGCGGCGCGGCTCAGGTCAAGGCCATGAAGAAGGTCTCCGGCACGCTGAAGCTGGATCTGGCGCAGTACCGCGACATGCAGGCCTTCGCCATGTTCGCCTCGGACCTGGATCCGGCCACCCGCCGTCAGCTCCAGCGCGGTGAGCGTCTGATGGAGCTGCTCAAGCAGCCCCAGTACTCCCCGTACCCGGTCGAGGACCAGGTCGTCTCCATCTGGGCCGGCTCCAAGGGCCACCTGGATGAGGTCCCGGTGGAGGATGTGCTGCGCTTCGAGCGGGAGTTCATCGACCACCTGCGTCGCAAGAACGTGGTGCTGGGCCCGATCGCTGAGACCGGCAAGCTGGAGGACTCCACGCTGGAGGCCATGGAGACCGAGATCGAAGAGTTCAAGAAGGGCTTCTTCGGCGAGGGCGACAACCAGCTGGTGGCCGCAGGCCATGAGGAGCACGACCCTCTGGCCGACGAGAAGGTCACCCAGGAAAAGATCGTCAAGCAGAAGCGCTGACCCGTCGGAGTGGGCCGGATCGACGCGACGTCGAGCCGGCCCACCCGGTCGAAGGAAAGGACCACCATGGGAGCCCAGATCCGGGTCTACCGCCAGAAGATCGCATCGACCTCGTCGATGAAGAAGATCTTCAAGGCGATGGAGCTGATCGCCACGTCCCGCATCGGCAAGGCACGTGACCGTGTCGCCGCCTCGATGCCGTACGCTAACGCGATCACCCGCGCCGTGTCCGCCGTGTCATCGCAGCAGGACATCGACCACGTGCTGACCGCCGAGTCAGACAACCCGCGCCGTTCCGCTGTGCTGATCATGGCATCGGACCGTGGCATGGCCGGCGCCTACTCGGCCAACGTGCTGCGTCACGCCGAAGAGCTGCTGGAGAAGCTGCGCAGCGAGGGCAAGGAGGTCGACACCTACCTGGTCGGCCGCAAAGCACAGGGCTACTTCGACTTCCGGCACCGGGAGTACAAGAAGGTCTGGACCGGGAACACCGATGCGCCGCAGTTCGAGACGGCCAAGGTGATCGGCGAGGCACTGGTCTCCGCGTTCCTGCAGAACACCGACGAGGGCGGCGTGGACGAGATCCACGTGGTCTACACGGAGTTCCACTCCCTAGTGAAGCAGAGTCCCACCGTCGTCCGACTGCTGCCGCTGGAGGTGGTGGAGGAGGAGATCACCGAGGACACCGAGCTCCTTCCGCTGTACGAGTACGAGCCGGCTCCGGAAGACGTCCTGGACGCGCTGCTGCCGAAGTACATCGAGTCCCGGATCTTCTCGGCGATGCTGCAGGCCGCGGCCTCTGAGCTGGCCAACCGCCAGCGCGCCATGAAGTCCGCCGGCGACAACGCCTCCGACCTGATCAAGGAGTACACGCTGCTGATGAACAACGCCCGCCAGGCGGAGATCACCCAGGAGCTGACCGAGCTGATCGCGGGCGCGGACGCCCTGAACGCGTCCTGACCCGCCACCCCACGACATCCGCCATCCACAGAACGAAGTGAGAGAGATGACTGCCACCTTCAACGAGCAGGCCTCCGGCACCGCCACCGGCGGAGCCACCGGTCGTATCGCCCGTGTCATCGGCCCCGTGATCGACGCCGAATTCCCGGCCGATGCCATGCCCGCCGTCTACAACGCCCTCACCGCTGAGCTGACCCTCAACGGCGAGACCCGCACCATCACCTTCGAGACCGCACAGCACCTGGGTGACAACCTGGTGCGCGCCATCTCGCTGCAGTCCACCGACGGCCTGGTCCGCGGCGCGCAGGTGACCGACACCGGTGCCCCGATCTCCGTGCCCGTGGGCGATGTGGTCAAGGGCCACATCTTCAACGTGCTGGGCGAGTCGCTGGACGTGCCCACCTCCGAGCTGGACGTGCAGGAGCGTTGGCCGATCCACCGCGTCGCCCCGAGCTTCGCCTCCCTCGAGGGCTCCACCGAGATGCTCGAGACCGGCATCAAGGTCATCGACCTGCTGACCCCGTACATCAAGGGCGGCAAGATCGGCCTGTTCGGCGGCGCCGGCGTGGGCAAGACCGTGCTCATCCAGGAGATGATCACCCGCGTGGCCCGCAACTTCGGCGGCACGTCGGTGTTCGCCGGTGTGGGTGAGCGCACCCGTGAGGGCAACGACCTCTGGGTCGAGATGGACGAGGCCGACGTGCTCAAGGACACCGCCCTGGTGTTCGGCCAGATGGATGAGCCGCCGGGAACCCGTCTGCGCGTGGCCCTGTCGGCTCTGACCATGGCGGAGTACTTCCGCGATGTGCAGAACCAGGACGTGCTGCTGTTCATCGACAACATCTTCCGGTTCTCGCAGGCCGGCTCCGAGGTCTCGACCCTGCTGGGTCGCATGCCCTCCGCTGTGGGCTACCAGCCGAACCTGGCCGACGAGATGGGTGTGCTCCAGGAGCGCATCACCTCGACCCGTGGTCACTCCATCACCTCCATGCAGGCCGTGTACGTGCCTGCGGATGACTACACCGACCCGGCACCGGCCAACGTGTTCGCGCACCTGGACGCCACCACCAACCTGACCCGCGATCTGGCCTCCCGTGGCCTGTACCCGGCTGTGGATCCGCTGGCCTCGACCTCGCGCATCCTGGACCCGCAGTACGTGGGCCAGGAGCACTACGACACCGCCATTCGCGTGAAGCAGATCCTGCAGAAGAACAAGGAACTGCAGGACATCATCGCGATCCTCGGTGTGGACGAGCTCTCCGAAGAGGACAAGATCGTGGTCTCGCGTGCACGTCGCATCGAGCAGTTCCTGTCCCAGAACACCTACACCGCCAAGCAGTTCACCGGCGTGGAGGGCTCCACTGTCCCGATCAAGGACACCGTGGAGGGCTTCAACGCCATCGCCAACGGTGACCTGGACCACGTGTCCGAGCAGGCGTTCTACAACGTCGGCGGTCTGGACGATGTCGAGCGCAACTGGGCCCAGATCCAGAAGGACAACTGATCCATGGCCGAGCTCGAAGTCGAGATCGTTGCAGAGGACCGCTTCGTGTGGTCCGGGCCGGCACAGTCTGTCAGCGCCCGGACCATCGACGGTGAGATCGGCATCCTGCCGGGGCACACGCCCCTGCTGGCTGTCCTGGGCGACGGCGACGTCGTGGTCACCACCGCTGACGGTCAGACCGTGACGGCACGCGCCGAAGGCGGCTTCTTCTCGGTCAACCATGACCGCGTGGAGATCGTCGCCGGCTCCGCCACCCTGGACGGCGAGGCGCGCGGAGACAGCGCGGCCTGAGATGTCACCGATCTGGTGGACCCTGATCGGCGCGCTGGCGGGCGTCGTCCTCATGGTCGCACTGATGATGTGGTGGCGCCGGCGGACTCTCCTTCGGACCCCCGGGACCTTTCGCGCGCAGGTGCGGGAGGTCGGGGGATCGAGCAGGGGAGCCTCGGTGATCGGCCGGTACAACGAGGTGAGCCTGGACCTGATGAAGGTCCGGTCCATCGATCCCCGTCCCTGCTGGAGCACGGCCCGCCACCAGGCCGAGATCCGGCGCGAGGGGCCCGGGTCCCGTGAGGGATATGTCCTGGCCCGTCTCTCCGGGGGCAGGAGTCCCGTCCTGTTGGAGCTCAGTCACGAGGAGTGCTCTGGAGTGAGCGCCTGGATCGAATCCGGTCCGGTGACCGGGTTCGGAACGTGGCGGGAGCCACTGGGACGGCGGCCGCGCCGCAATGGCTGGTGATCTCGGCCCGCCGCTGATGCTCCCGCCGTGGCGCCAGAGAAGTGAAGACAGTCAATCGGCTCGTTCCGATCCCGGTCAGTGGATGGCCCGGGATCGGAACGAGCCGATCTGCTGTGTCCCGAGGCGGTGGTCAGAACAGCCGGGAGTCGGCGTCATCGACGCCCCTCAGCGCGTCATAGTCCAGGGTGACGCAACGGATCCCGCGGTCCTCGGCCAGGGTGCGTGCCTGAGGCTTGATCTGCTGAGCCGCGAAGACTCCCCGCACCGGGGCGAGCAGCGGATCCCGATTCATCAGCTCGAGGTAGCGCGTCAGCTGCTCCACGCCGTCGATGTCACCTCGTCGTTTGAGCTCCACCGCCACCGTGGCGCCGTCCGCGTCCCGTGCCAGGATGTCCACGGGGCCGATCGCGGTCATGTGCTCTCGCCGCACCAGGGTGTATCCCTCGCCCAGCGTGGTGATCTGATCGGCCAGCAGGCGCTGCAGATCCGCCTCCACACCGTCCTTGACCAGCCCGGGATCCAGGCCCAGGTCCTGACTCATCTCCTGATGGATCTCGAAGACGTGGATGACCAGTCGATCATCGGACTTCGTGGCCTGCACCGACCACACCTGGACCACACCCTCCTCGGCCAGCTCAGCGGACGGTTCCGCGATGCGCAGCGTGGCCGGGGGGCTCATCCAGTTCAACGGCTTGTACGAGCCGCCGTCGGAATGGATCAGGACCGCGCCGTCGGCCTTGACCATCAGGAGACGGACGGCAGGGGGAAGGTGCGCGCGGAGACGGCCTTCATAGGTGACGGAGCAACGAGCAATGACAAGACGCACACCCGGCAGTGTACCGGTGGCCCTGTGACACCATGGACTCATGCCCCGCTCCAACAGGCCCCGTCGCACCGCCCGTGTCAGCGGTGCACGCAAGGGTGGCGCCGGCGACCAGAGGTCTCAGCGCCGTCCAGGGGAGCCGGACGCGGTGGAGGCGCTGCTGGGACTGGACACGGGCTATCAGCAGCAGGATCACCATGACGGCGGTTGGCATGTGCGCCAGATCCCGTCGTGGCGTGCCGTCAAGGACTACACCTGTCCGGGGTGTGGCCGGAGCATCCGCGCTGGGGCGGCACATCTGGTGGCCTGGCGCAGCGACTGGATCTTCGGCGATGATCGTGCCGGTGAGGACCGCAGACACTGGCACCCCATCTGCTGGCGGACCCGGCGCCACGACGGTCGCTGACCTCAGAGACGGTCCTGCCGGGGGATGAGCACCTCTTTGACGATGAGCATGACCGCAGCGGCAGCCGGGATGGCCATCAGGGCCCCCAGGACGCCGAGCAGCGTGCCGCCGGCGATCACGGCGATGACCGCGACGGCCCCAGGCACGGCGACGGCCTTGCTCATCACCCTCGGGGAGACGAAGTAGGCCTCGATCTGCAGGTAGGCGAAATAGATCACCGCGAAGATCAAGGCGGTCTGCCAGCCGGCTGAGAGCGCCACCAACGTGATGATCGTCCCGCCGATCATGGCGCCGACCAGGGGGATGAACGCCATCAGCCCGGCGAAGAAGGCCAACAGGGCGCCGAAGGGCACCCCCGCGACAGTGATGGCGATGAAGGCCACCAGGCCGTTCAGGCCGGCCACGATCGACTGGCCGATCACGTAGTGGCCGACGGACGAGGTGATCTCATCTCCCAGGTACTGCACGCGTGCCCTGCGGGATCGGGCGGCCAGCCGGTAGGCCCAGTACTTCATCGACGGCAGCGAGGCCAGGAAGTACAGGGTCAGCACCAGCACGATGAGAATGGAGAAGCCGGTGTTGACGATCACCGTGCCGACGCCGAAGATCCCGCCGAAGAGTCCGGTGATGTTCGCCGAGTTGCTGACGAAGTTGGCGATCTCAGAGTCCACGAGGTCGCGCACCCCGAACTGCTCGTCCAGGTCCTGGAAGAACTCCGAGTCCATGAACTCCGAGACCAGCACCGGCAGACTCTGCACGAACTGGGTGGTCTGATCCACCACCGTGGGGATCAGCATGGAGAAGAACGCCGCCAACAGTGCCGCCAGCATCAGGACGGAGGCGGCGACGCCGACACCGCGCGGAGCACCCCAGCCCTCGATCCTGCGGACGACAGGGTCCAGGCCCAGGGCGATGAACAGCGCTGCGGCGATCCAGATCAGCAGCTGGGCGTTGCTGGTGAACACCCAGTAGAGGCCCAGGGCCAGTCCCACGCCCACCGTGAAGAGGAATCCGATCTGAATCGGGTGGCTGGGTGCGACCTGCACCTCACGGGGCTCCGGCACCTCATCGGTCGCGAGCGGCGGCTGTGCCGGCTCCATCTGGCTGACCTCAAATCGACGGCGAGGTCTGGCGCCCGGCAGGGACCGTCCGCTCAGACGGCTGCGGAGCCGAGCGAACCGCGACCTCTCCGTGGAGACCGCGGTGGGGTGAGGAACGGCTCTCGACTCGATCTGGCCGCTCTCAGTGGCCGGGGGGACAGGGGCAGACTCTGCGCCGGAGGCGTCCTGTGCAGGTGCGGACGACGGGCCGTGATGCTCGTCGGGACCGACGTCTGGGCCGAGTCCCCGGCCCTCGCTGGGAGATGTAGGGTGCGACACACTGCTCAGGGTACGGCACAGCTGAGCCCTCCAGCGTCTGCCGGGCGGACGTCGTCGTTATCATTCGGTGACCTTTCCCCGTATACTGCGATTCGGGCTGTGTCCAGGAGTTCTCCGCTCCCGCGACCGGCCCGATTCACTCTGTCCCCGAATGAACGGCTCTTCGCGTGCGCATTGTTTCCGGTCTCCTGGCCCTCCTGCTGGGCCTTGCCGCCCTGCTGGGCGGCATCGGTCTCCAGACGATCTGGGCGCCTCCGCTGACTCTGACCGCCGAGGTGGGCGACGACCCCACCGAGGCGCCGCTGACGGTGATCACCGGTGAGTTCGCAGAGATCGATGAGGACCCGGTGGAGTACACGCTCACCGGTGACGGCGACTACACCGTGATGCTGGGACGGGAGCGCGACATCCAGGCATGGATCGGTGACGCGGCGCACAACACGGTGAAGGGCATCCAGACCGATGTCCCGGAGGGTGAGCAGCCGCACGTCATCGTGGAGCATGCCGAAGGCGAGATGACGGTGCCCAACCCGGTCGACTCCGATCTGTGGATCGAGACGCATGAGGCCTCAGGCACGCTCGAGCAGCGCTGGACGCTGCCGGAGGAGGACCAGACGGCGCTGCTGATCGCCGTGGACGGAACGGCGCCGGCTCCCACCGATGTCACGGTCACCTGGACCAATCGCGTCGGGGACAGCCCGTGGATCGTCCCTCTGCTGGTCATCGGCCCCCTGCTCATCCTCATCGGCCTGGGCCTTCTGCTCTGGGCCTGGCTCCGGAAGCGTCGGGACGGCGGGCAGTCCCCGCACTCGGCCGAGCAGACCTCTCGGCGCAGCGGACGGCGCGCGGCCGAAGCGGCCTCCGGTCAGGGGTCGAGCACGGCCCGCCGAGTCGGCACCGGAGCGGCCGTGGGCCTGCTGGCCCTGACCGTCTCCCTGCCCGGGCCGGCCACTGCCTCGCCTTCAGCCGAGGGCGGTGCAGACCAGTCTGCGACGGAGGAGGGGGAGTTCATCCCGCTCCTGGTGGACCAGCAGCTGGAACGGATCCTGGGGCGCATCGAGGGGCGAGTACAGCAAGGCGACGCCGAGCAGGACGCCGAGCAGTTCGGCAATCGGGTCAGCGGCATGGCCCGGACCATGCGCGAGTTGAACTACCGCAACCGGGCGATCGACGAGGACCAGGCGGAGCCTGCACCGCTGGCGGCGGCTCCCGTGCTGTCCGCTGTGGGCACGGAGGACGGCTCGTTCCCGCGGACGGTGCTCGTGGTGACTGAGGGCGAACAGAACGAGACCCCTCACCTCTCGGTGCTGCGTCAGCGAGCCCCCCGTCAGCAGTACCAGCTCGTCTATGCCGTCCCCATGGCACCGGGCGCCACGCTGCCGGGCATGAGCATGACCGACCAGGGCCTGTCGCGGATCGATCTGAAGGACGCGGACGGACTGATGATGTCGCCGTCGGAGGCGGTGGCCGGTGTGACGGCCTACCTCACCGATGAGGACGATGACTTCAAGGACAAGATGGCCCCGAGCGCCTATGCGACCGCGATCCAGGACTATCAGAAGGACGTCGCTGAGTCCGCCAAGGACACCGACGTCAGCCTCAAGAGGCACCCCCGTCCTCGCGAGACCATGGCGTTCCGCCTGCCGGACGGCTCCGCCCTCGTGTTCGCCTCCGTCTACGCCAACGTCTACGTCTCACCCAAGGAGGAGGGCGGCACGGTCATCGCCAGTGACCTGGTGGCCGAGGTGGCCGGCGAGTCGGAGACGGAGACCACCAAGGACCTGTCCATGCGCTACCGCGAGCTGATGGTGCTGCGCGTGCCGGCCGAGGGCGGCGACGACGCAGACGCCCAGGTGTCCCTGGACGGCTTCGAGGACGAGCTGTACGTCGTGGACTATCAGTGACCGCAGAGACACCGCACCGGTACCGATGAACCGCATCAGGAAGGATCGTCCATGACGCAGCAGCCGCACGAGGCACCGTCGCACCTGCGAGGTGCGGTCGACCTGTCATCCTTGGCCGCCCGGCCGACCACGGGAGCCTCGCGTTCCACCGCGGGACCGGACGGCGCCGAGCAGGCCTCCGGCAGCTGGATCGTCCGCGGCGTCGGGGAAGGGGAGCTGCAGCAGCTGATTCAGCTCTCCGCCCGGGTTCCGGTGCTGGTGCATCTGCGCACCTCAGCCACTCCGGTCAGTGACCAGCTGGATCAGCTGCTCACGCCCGCCGTCAACGGCCGGCAGGGGCGCCTGGTGCTGGCCGAGGTCGATGTGGACGCCCATCCTCAGCTGCTCCAGGTGTTCGGCCTGACGTCAGGGCCGGCCGTGATCGGGATCCTCTCGGCTCAGCCGGTTCCTCTGCTGAACCAGGCGGTGGGTGCGGACCAGCTCGCTTCCCTGCTGGATGAGCTGTTGCAGGTGGCCGCCCAGAACGGACTGACGGGCACGGTGCCGCCGCTCGGTCCGCAGGAGCAGGCTCCGGCCGACGCCCCGCCGGCGCCTCCGGCTCTGCCCCCGCTGCATCAGCAGGCTGTGGACGCCTTGGCGCAGGGAGATCCGGATGCTGCGATCCAGGCCTACCGCCAGGCGTTGAAGGAGAACCCGGGAGATGACGAGGCCGCTGTCGGCCTGGCCCGCGTGGAGCTGATGCAGCGCACTGCCACGCTGGACGCCGATGCCGTGCGCCGGGCCGCAGCGGACTCGCCCGATGATCTGGAGGCACAGCTGCGGGTGGCCGACCTGGACCTGGTCGGCGGCCACGTGGAGGACGCCTTCGCGCGGCTCGTCCGCTTCATTGCCCTCCACCCCGGTGAGGACCGTGAAACAGCTCGGGCGCACCTGGTCCAGCTCTACTCCGTGGTGGGTGATCAGGACCCGCGAACGGCTGCCTCACGGCGATCGTTGGCCACCGCCCTGTTCTGACCCGACGCGGGGGGGAGAGTGACTCTGACGATCTCCTCCCCGAGGGGGAGGAGCCGGCACCGCGGCGTTGCTAGCGTGAGGTGCATGGATGAACTCGGTCAGACCCCTCCCGCTCGTCCCCAGGCCCCACCTGCAGTCCTCGGTGCAGACCCACGCGGCCAGGAGCAGGGCCGTCAGCCCCTGCCGGATCCAGACCACGCGCTGGTGATGCGAGGCCTGGCCAAACGGTTCGGTGAGAAAGTCGCCGTGAACGGCATCTCGCTGGATGTGCCGGCAGGATCGTTCTACGGCCTGGTCGGGCCCAACGGCGCCGGCAAGACCACGGCGCTGTCCATGGCGACCGGACTGCTGCGTCCGGACCAGGGGCAGGTCTGGATCCACGGCACGGATGTGTGGCAGGACCCGCTGCCGGCGAAGCGACGGATGGGCGTGCTGGCCGACGGGGTCCGACTCTTCGATCGCCTCACCGGAGAACAGCTGGTCACCTACGCGGGACTGCTGCGCGGCATGGACCGTGACACCGTGGCCGAGCGCACCCGCGATCTGCTGCGGGTGATGGACCTGGAGGCCGACGCAGGCAAGCTCGTGGCCGACTACTCCGCCGGCATGACCAAGAAGGTCGGCCTGGCCTCGGCGATGATCCATGCACCGCATCTGCTGGTGCTGGACGAGCCCTTCGAGGCCGTGGACCCGGTGTCGGCGGCGAACATCCGCGAGATCCTGGCCCAGTACGTGGCTAACGGGGGGACCGTGATCGTCTCCAGTCATGTGATGGACCTGGTCCAACGCATGTGCGACCACGTGGCGGTCATCGCCCAGGGGAACCTGTTGGCCGCCGGCACCGTGGACGAGGTGCGCGGGGAGCAGTCCCTGGAGGACCGTTTCGTGGAGCTGGTGGGCGGCCGCAGCAGCGGAGAGGGGCTGTCATGGTTGCGCACCTGATCCGTCTCAAGCTGCGCCTGATGGTCAATGGCTGGCGCCGCAGCACCATGCAGCTGGTCTTCACGGTCATCGGACTGGCCTATCTGGCCGGGATGCTCGGAGTGCTCTCCGTCGGGATGTTCGCGTTGGCAGGGGAGAGCGTGCAGGTGCGAGGAACCGCCCTCGTGCTGGCCATGTCGGTGGCGGTCGTGCTCTGGCTGGTCATCCCGGTCTTCGTCTCGGGGGTGGATCCCACGCTGGACCCGGTGAACTTCGTGACTTTCGGCATCCCGCCCCGGACCCTGGTGGTCGGACTGCTGGTGGCCGGCACCATCACTCTGGCCGGCCTGGGGACGGCACTGGGTCTGCTCGCCACCGTGGCCGCCTGGCGCGACCACCCGGGGGCGGCGGCGGCCGCGGTGCTCGGAGCCGTGCTCGGAACACTGTTCTGCGTGGCGATGTCCTACGCGGTGACCGGCCTGCTCGCCTCACTGGCCGGCCATCGTCGGGTGCGGGAGACCCTGTCGCTGATCGCCATGGTCCCGCTGGTGCTGGCCGGGCTGATCATCAGCCAGGTCGCTGACTCCATCGCCCAGGTCTGGGACCAGTTGCCGCAGATCGCCTCGGTGCTGGCCTGGACACCGTTGGGCTCCTTCACCGGACTGCCCTGGGCAGTGGCCGAGGGACGGCTCGGCGAGGCGGCGGCCCTGCTGGGCCTGTGCCTGCTCTGGCTTGCCGGGGCGTTGGGACTGTGGATGCTGGCGATCCGTCGCAGCGTGGAGTCCCGCGGCGGTGCGGGGGCCACAGCCGCTCGCAGCACCGGTCTGGGTCTGATCGGTCGGACCCCGGCCACCCCGGCCGGCGCCGTGATGGCCCGGTCACTGATCTACTGGTTCAAGGACCCCCGCTACTCGGCGTCTCTGGTGATGCTGCCGGCGCTGCTGCTGCTGTTCTGGTTCCTGGGTCAGCAGGACGGGACCTACGGGCTGCTCCTGGCGCTGGGGCCCATCACCGGATTCATGCTCGGCTACGCGATCTCCGCGGACATCAGCTATGACGGATCCGCCTTCGCCCTGCATGTGACCTCTGGAGTGTCCGGGCGGGACGATCGGATCGGCCGGATCGCCGCGCTGCTGGTGTGGGCGGTGCCGGCCACGCTGCTGATCACCCTCGGCTCCTGTGCCCTGGCCAACGAATGGGCTCCGCTGCCGGGTCTGCTGGGACTGGCCTTCGGTGCGCTGCTGGCCGGCGCGGCCGTCTCGGCCCTCGTCTCGGCCCGGTTCATCTATCCGGTGCCGCCACCCGGATCCAGTCCCTTCGCCACGCCGCAGGGGGCGATGATGCGGATCATGCTCGTCCAGCTGGCCTCGATGGCCGTGACGGTGGTGCTGGTCCTGCCCGAGCTGGTCCTGTTCATCGTGGCCTTGGTCACCGGCGACCCGCTGTTCCATTGGCTCACCCTCGGTGTGGGACTGGTCCTCGGCGCGGTGCTGGTGTGGCTGGGGATCCGCCTGGGTGGGCGGTGGTTCGACCGAGCCCAGGCCGAGACCTACCAGCAGGTGCTGCGGCACGCCTGACCCAGGGGCTGGGCCCACCGCGCCGGCGTGAGGGCGATAGACTCGTGGGCATGAGTCTGCCTGCTGATCCCGATCACCTCTCACCCGGTGCGCCCCAGGGTCCCGGCTCGGCCGGCGCGGCTGTGCTGGATCGCCAGGAGCAGCTCCAGGACGCCGAACCGGGCGATCACGAGCGCTTCTCGCACTACGTGCGCAAGGAGAAGATCATGGAGTCGGCACTCACCGGTGAGCCGGTGGTGGCCCTCTGTGGCAAGGTCTGGACTCCCGGCCGTGACCCGGAGCGTTTCCCGGTCTGCCCGGAGTGCAAGGAGATCTACGAGGGGCTGCGTTCCGGGGATGACTCCGGTTCCGAGTCCGGCGGGGGCCGGCGAGGCTGGTTCGGCGGCCGCGGCAAGGGCTGAGCCTGGTCCGGGCCTGCCGGGCAGGCCTGGATGATTCCCGACGACGGCCACACCAGATGGTCGTCCAGGGCACCGGAGGATCCGAGTGACGGATGTGGTGCCGTGTCACGCCTGCCGGCGTGTCACCACGTGATGATGTGAAGACTCGCTGGACAGCGCGTTGCCGTGCGCTGTCCCGTGCTGTGTGCGGTGCCCCGCACACGTCCTGACCTGGAGGAGGTGCCCGTCCATGACCGATGACCTGTTCAGCGCCGCTGCAGCACCGGAGGCTCCCTCCGAAGGGGCTCTGTTCCATGTGGGCGAGGACATCCCGCCCGCACTGCCCGAGCGTGCTGCGTGGGGCACCGCACCCAAGCTGCGTCAGTGGCAGCAGGAGGCACTGGAGCTCTACCTGCAGAAGCAGCCCCAGGACTTCATGGCCGTGGCGACCCCCGGCGCGGGCAAGACCACCTTCGCACTGCGCATCGCCAAGATGCTGATGACGGCTGGCACCGTCCAGCGGATCACGGTAGTGGCCCCCACCGATCACCTCAAGCGCCAGTGGGCTGATGCCGCTGCGCGGATCGGGCTGGCGATCGACCCCAACTTCAAGAACGCCGACGGGCGACACGGCCAGGAGTACATCGGCGTCGCCCTGACCTACGCCCAGGTCGCCTCCAAGCCGATCCTGCACCGCAACCGCACGGAGGCGGCCCGCACTCTGGTCATCCTGGACGAGATCCACCATGGCGGTGATGCCCTGAGCTGGGGTGACGGCATCCGTGAGGCCTTCGAGCCGGCCACCCGCCGACTGGCCCTGACCGGCACCCCGTTCCGTTCCGACACCGCGGCCATCCCGTTCGTGGAGTATGCCGAGGGGCCGGACGGGATCCGCCGCTCCACGGCCGACTACACCTATGGGTATGGGCCGGCACTGCGGGACCATGTGGTCCGTCCGGTCATCTTCATGGCCTATTCCGGGCAGATGAGGTGGAAGACGAGCACCGGTGAGGTGATGGAGGCCCAGCTCGGGGAGGCGGCCACCAAGGACATCACCTCCAGTGCGTGGCGGACGGCCCTGGACCCGGTGGGAGAGTGGATCCCCTCGGTGCTGCAGGCCGCCGACCGGCGACTGACCGAGGTGCGGCGCAACGTCCCGGACGCCGGCGGACTGGTGATCGCCACCGACCATGAGGACGCCCGGGCCTATGCCGCCCAGCTGGAACGGATCAGCGGTGAGAAGGTCACCGTGGTCCTCTCCGACGACAAGAAGGCCTCGGACCGGATCGAGCAGTTCTCCGAGGGCGAGCAGCGATGGATGGTCGCTGTGCGGATGGTCTCCGAGGGCGTGGACGTGCCGCGTCTGTGCGTGGGCGTGTATGCGACCTCCACGGCCACCCCCCTGTTCTTCGCCCAGGCCGTCGGGCGCTTCGTGCGTTCTCGACGCCGTGGCGAGACCGCGAGCGTGTTCCTGCCCTCCGTCCCGCAGCTGATGCTGCTGGCCAATGAGATGGAGGCCGAACGCGACCATGCCCTGGACCGGCCGGACGGGGCCGTGGGCGTGGAGGACCTGGAGGACCTGTCCCTGGCTCCGGAGGAGGATCTGCTGGCGGCGGCCAACCGCGAGGATCGCGCCTCGGACTCGCTGCACCGGGAGTCCTTCCAGGCGCTGGAGTCTCGGGCGTCCTTCGACAAGGTGCTCTTCGACGGTGGCGAGTTCGGCACGGGCGGGGCTGTTGGCTCAGACGAGGAGCTGGACTTCCTGGGTATCCCCGGCCTGCTCGACGCCGAGCAGGTGAGCGAGCTGCTGCGTCAGCGCCAGGCCGAACAGCTCAAGAGGCGACCGAAGCGCACGGAGACCGGGGCATCCCAGGCCGCGGCCGACGTCGTGGACCACCGCCGTCTCAAGGAGCTGAGGGCGACCCTGTCCAAGAACGTGTCGGCCTGGTCTGCTCGATCCGGCACCCCGCACGGGGTGATCCACACCCGGCTGCGGGAGATCAGCGGGGGACCGGCCGTTCCTCAGGCCACGGAGGAGCAGCTCACCGTGCGGCTGCAGACCCTGCAGAATTGGTTCGTCGGCCGGAGCTGAGGCTCAGCGGGACTCGCGCCAGTGCAGCAGGACCGCTCCGGCATCCTCCATCTCGGACAGGGCGTCCTCGGACCGCTCTGGGTCCACGCCGCGCACCAGGTCGGTGACCACGGAGGTGGCGTAGCCGGCATCGATCGCATCCAGCACCGTGGCTCGCACACAGTGGTCCGTGGCCAGTCCCACCACGGTCACCTCGGAGATGTCGGCATCCCTGAGCCAGTCATCCAGGCCCGGTGCGCCGTCCTCCATCGCCGCAGAGGCCGCCGCGGTGGCGCCGTAGGGTCCGACCGTCCCGGAGGGGGCATCGGAGCGCACTGTGTCCGGATCGCCCAGCTGTCCTTCGAACCCTGAGTAGGCGGCCTCGAACCGGCCCTTGAGGAACTGGGCGTCGATCAGCTCGGAGTCCAGGTCCGGGTGCAGGTCAGCGCCGGCCGAGCCTGCCACACAGTGGACGGGCCAGCTCTCCTGCCAGTCCGGATCGCTGTCTTGGGCGGCGGCGAAGTGGGGACCCGGGTCCACATGCCAGTCCCGCGTGGCGGCCACCTGGTGGAACCGGTGACCGGAGTCCTCCAGGTACTCGGTGATGCGGGCGGCCGTGGCGGCTCCACCCTCGACGGCCAGGGAGCCGCCTTCGCAGAAGTCGTTCTGGACATCCACGATGATCAATGCGCGCATGCTGTCAGGTCCTTTGGGCGAATTCAGAGGTCGACGACGGGTCGACGGGGTGATGAGGTGAAGGGACGGTTCCCCGGTCGGCTGGGACTCAGCGACCGTTGAACAGGGTGGGGATGGCGGCCTCGCCTGGCTGGAGCTTGCGCACCGCCTGGGGCAGCTCGGCCAGGGAGGCCCGGTGGCGCTGCGCCGCGCGGGTCACGGCCTCGGGTCCGGTCCATCCCTCCTGGACCACACCGTCCAGCACCAGAGGCTGGAGGAGGGGACGGTCGTTGGAGTCCACCGGAGGCTGCTCGTTGACGCCGACCAGCTCGGCCACGGCCCGACGGCGGTCATCCAGACGGCGAGCGGCCACTTTGCGTCCGCCCGTGGAGCCCTTGCCGGCGGCGGCCTTGGCCACATCCACCCACTGGCCGTCATCACCCTGCCGGGAGACGAGCTTGTAGACCATCGAGGCGGTGGGCGCGCCGGAGCCGGTCACCAGACGGGTTCCCACACCATAGGAGTTCACCGGAGCGGACTGCAGGTGGGCGATGGCGTACTCGTCCAGATCAGAGGTCACCATGATCCCGGTCTCGGTGTTGCCCAGTTCATCCAGCATCTGCCGCACCCAATGGGCCTGCTCCACGAGATCCCCTGAGTCGAGGCGGACATTGCGCAGCCGGGGTCCGGCGACCTCCACTGCGGTGCGCACGCCCTGCTCCACGTCATAGGTGTCCACCAGCAGTGTGGTGTCGGCGCCGAGTGCGTCCACCTGGGCCTGGAAGGCCTCGCGCTCACTGTCATGCAGCAGGGTGAAGGAGTGCGCCGCGGTGCCCACGGTGGGCACCCCGTAGCGGAGGCCGGCCTCCAGGTTGGAGGTGGAGGCGAAGCCGGCGATCACGGCGGCACGGGCGGCGGCCACCGCGGCCTCTTCGTTGATGCGCCGGGCCCCCATCTCCACGCAGGGCCGGCCCTGGGCGACGGAGGTCATGCGCGAGGCCGCCGAGGCCACCGCGGAGTCGTAGTTGAGCACGGAGAGCAGATAGGTCTCCAGGATGCAGGCCTCGGCGAAGGTGGACTCGACCTGCAGGATGGGGGAGTGGGGGAAGAACGTCTCGCCTTCGGCGTAGCCGTAGATGTCCCCGGTGAACCGGTAGTCGGCCAGGTACTCCAGAGTGGCCTCATCCACCACGTGGTGCTGGGCCAGGAAGTCCAGGTCCTCGGGGCCGAACCGGAAGTCGGCCAGTCCCTCGAGCAGACGACCCGTTCCGGCCACCACGCCATATCGACGCCCGGAGGAGAGACGCCGGGTGAAGACCTCGAACACACTGCGCCGGTGGGCGGCACCGGACTTCAGTGACGCCTGGAGCATGGTCAGCTCGTAGTGGTCCGTGAACAGGGACGTGGGCTGGATCCGACGCGGAGACCGCGCACTCGTCTGATCGATCACGCTGACACCCTACCCCTCTGCCCCGATCGCCGCAGATCGGCAGGGGTGCAGGCCCGGCACTACACTGGACGCCATGTCCCCGTCCCGCTGCGCTGCGCCCCGCGCCGCCCTCGCCTCATCGGCCCATCCCGGGGGAACCGAGACCGGCACCGGCACGGCCCTGCTGGAGCGTGAGGAGCTCTCGGTGGCCCGGCCCTGGCAGGTGGTGGTCTGGAACGACCCCGTGAACCTGATGAGCTATGTCTCCTATGTCTTCCGCTCCTACTTCGGGTTCAGCCAGGACAAGGCCCACCGGCTGATGCTCCAGGTGCATGAGGAGGGGCGGGCCGTCGTGGCCGCCGGACCCCGTGAAGAGGCTGAACGCCATGTGCAGGCCATGCACGGATACGGTCTCTGGGCCACCCTCCAGCAGGAGCAGACCTGAGATGGCACGCGGATTCAAGAGCACACCGCGCGGCTTCGTGGCCGAACTGAACCGGCCCGAGCGCCGACTGCTGCGCACCCTGTTCAACGACGTCATCGAACTGCTGGGGGCCGGTGAGACCGTCCACCCGGTGACACCGGAACAGGACGCGCGGACTGCTGGCGACCAGTCGGATCCGCTCACCACGGCGGCGTCTGACCGCCAGGCCTCCACCACCGATGACGATGCCGCGTTCTGGTCCATCATCGGCGACTGGGACCCAGCCGCTCCGGATGCCCAGGGCCGGCTGCCCGAGGACGGTCTGTCCGTGGAGCCGACGCGCCAGGCGCCGACCGACCCTGCCCTGGCCCGGCTGCTGCCGGCGGGAGTGAAGGACGATGAGCACGCCGCCGGGGCGTTCCGGGCCGCCACCGAGGACGCTGTGCGCTCAGCCAAGACCGCCGACCTCCAACGCGCCGCAGCCGCCCTGCAGTCCTCGCTGATCGTGCTGGACGAGTCCTCGGCGGTGAGCTTCTCCCGGGCTCTGAACGACGTCCGTCTGGTGCTCTCGGCCCGGCTCGACATCCAGGACGAGGAGGACGCCGCCCGGGTCCATGAGATCGACGACTGGGCGCTGGCCCAGGACGTGGAGTCCTACATGGCACTGCTGTACAACTTCACCACCTGGCTGCAGGAGACCCTCATGCTCGCCCTGTCCTCCCGCCTGCCGGACTGAGTCCCCCGAAGGAACCATGACCGCACCCCGCACCGACGCCGCCAACTCCGCCGTCCAGATCTCGCCCACCTCTCGCGTGGGGATCTTCGACTCCGGCGTCGGCGGACTCACCGTGGCCCGTGCGGTGATCGACCAGCTTCCCAGCGAGCAGATCGTGTATGTGGGGGACACCAAGAACAGCCCCTACGGACCGAAGTCCATCGCCGAGGTGCGCGCCTACGCCCTGGGCATCATGGACGAACTGGTGGACGCCGGGGTCAAGGTCCTGGTGATCGCCTGCAACTCCGCCTCAGCGGCCGTGCTGCGCGATGCCCGGGAGCGCTACACCTCGCGGTACGGGATCCCCGTGCTGGAGGTGATCCAGCCGGCCGTGCGCCGAGCCGTGGCCGCCACACGCAACGGACGGATCGGAGTGATCGGCACGGAGGCCACCGTGGGATCACGGGCCTATGAGGACACCTTCGCCGCCGCCCCCCAGCTCGAGGTCCTCTCCGTGGCCTGCCCGCGGTTCGTGGAGTTCGTCGAGGCAGGGATCACCACCGGGCCGGAGCTGCTGGCCACCGCCGAGGAGTACCTGCAGCCGCTCAAGGACGCCGGTGTGGACACCCTGGTCCTGGGCTGCACCCACTACCCGCTGCTCACCGGCGTCATCTCCCTGGTCATGGGGGAGCAGGTCACCCTGGTCTCCTCGGCCGAGGAGACCGCCAAGGACGTCTACCGGGCCCTGGTGCGCCACGGACTGGAGAACCCCGGGGGAGACGTGGGAGCCACACCCTCCGGCCACCAGTTCATCGCCACCGGCGACCCGGACCACTTCCAGGCGCTCGCCCGGCGATTCCTGGGCCCCGAGGTGCTGGCCGTGGAGCATGTGGACCACATTGCCGAGCGGTATCCCACCGGCGTGCTGGCTCGCATCACCCCCGACATGCTCGCGCGCGCCCGCGGGGCGCGGACGTCTCCGGGCACCCCACCGGCCGATACAGTGGACGGCGAGGGGGCCGACGTCGGGCCCTCCCAGACCGCAACGGCGCAGGACGGGAGGACACCGTGAAGCTGACCATCATCGGAGCCTCAGGCTCCTTCCCCGGACCCGGTTCGCCCGCCTCCTGCTACCTGGTGACCGCCGAGGGGCCGGACCGCGACGGGACCGGCACCAGGACCTGGCGGATCCTGATGGACCTGGGCAACGGCGCGCTGGGCACCCTGCAGCGGTACATGGCGCTGGAGGACATCGACGCCGTCCTCGTCAGCCACCTGCACCCGGACCACTGCATGGACCTGTGCGGGCTGCATGTGGCCATCCGCTGGAACCCCTACGGCTGGAACGGTGTCCACGTCCCCGTCCACGGGCCGGCCGTCACCGCCGAACGGATGGCCACCGCCTACGGGCTGGAGCAGGACCCCGGGATGACCGAGGAGTTCGACTTCCAGCACTGGCAGGCCCGCCAGCCGGTGCGGATCGGGCCCTTCACCATCACTCCCTATCCGGTGCGGCACCCCATCGACGAGGCCTACGCCCTGCGCGTGGAGACCGAGGAGGACGGGCCGGAGGGGGAGACCGTGCGCAAGGTCCTGACCTACTCCGGTGACACGGACTCCTGCGACGGGCTGGTCGAGGCCGCCCGGGACGCCGACCTGTTCCTGTGCGAGGCCGCCTTCCAGGAGGGGCGCGACGATGGGATCGACGGCGTCCACCTCACCGGCAGGCGCGCCGGACAGGCCGCCACCGACGCCGGCGCTCGCCGTCTCCTGTTGACCCACCTTCCGGTGTGGACGGAGCCGCTGGCCGCCTCGATCGAGGCGCGGCAGACCTACGACGGGCACCTGGCCGTGGCCGTCTCCGGAGTGACCTACCGGATCTGACCGGACGTAGACTGGGGCCATGACCCCTCCCACCTCTGGTACCTCTTCAGCCATGCCCGCATCCCGTGCCGACGGCCGTGCCGTGGACGAGCTGCGCCCCATCACCATCACCCGCGGCTGGTCCGGCCAGGCCGAGGGGTCGGCCCTGATCGAGTTCGGGCAGACGCGCGTGCTGTGCACCGCCACCTTCACCGAGGGTGTGCCGCGCTGGATGAAGGGCGAGGGGACCGGATGGGTCACCGCCGAGTATTCGATGCTGCCCCGTGCCACCTCCACTCGGTCCGCTCGCGAGTCGGTCAAGGGCAAGATCGGTGGACGCACGCATGAGATCTCCCGCCTGATCGGCCGTTCGCTGCGCGCGGTGATTGACCTGAAGGCCCTGGGGGAGAACACCGTGGTGTTGGACTGCGATGTGCTCGAGGCCGACGGCGGCACCCGCACCGCCTCCATCACCGGTGCCTACGTGGCCCTGGCCGAGGCCATCGAGTGGGCCCGTGGACAGAAGCTGATCGCCGCGAACGCCCAGCCGCTGAAGGACTCGGTGGCGGCCGTCTCCGTGGGGATCATCGACGGCACCCCCATGCTGGACCTGCCCTATGTGGAGGACGTGCGAGCCGAGACGGACATGAACGTGGTGGTCACCGGGGCCGGGGACTTCGTGGAGGTCCAGGGCACCGCCGAGGGCGAACCGTTCCGCCGGGAGGAGCTGGATGCACTGCTGGACCTCGCCCTGACCGGGACCGCTGAGCTGGCGGCCATCCAGCGCCAGACGCTGACCACCTCCTCCGAGGACGCTCAGTGAGCGGGGCCCAGACCGTCCCGTCGCCTCTCGTGGTCCTGGCCACCCACAACCAGGGCAAACTGCGGGAGCTGCGCGAGCTGCTGCGCGGACAGGTCCCGGGGCTGGACGTGGACACCCAGGTGGTGGACGCCGCCACTGCGGGCGCGTCCGATGTGCTCGAGGACGGGATCACCTTCGCCCAGAACGCCCTGAAGAAGGCCCGCGCGGTGGCCGAGCAGACCGGCCTGGTGGCCGTGGCCGACGACTCCGGTCTGTCCGTGGACATCCTCGGCGGTGCGCCGGGCATCTTCTCGGCACGGTGGTCGGGGCGGCATGGAGACGATGAGGCGAACCTGCAGCTGCTGCTCGCCCAGCTCGCTGACATCGGCCCGGCCCACCGTGGTGCGGCCTTCATCTGTGCTGCCGCGCTGGCCGTGCCCGGCGGCGGTGACCACGTGGAGCTGGGCGAACTGAGCGGGACCCTGCTGACCGAACCGCACGGGGACGGCGGGTTCGGCTACGACCCGATTCTCCAGCCGGACGGACTGCAGGAGTCCTGCGCTCAGATCAGTGCTGAGCACAAGAACCGGATCAGCCACCGGGGGCAGGCCTTCCGAGCCCTGCTCCCGCATCTGGTGGACGCCCTGGACCAGGGGCAGTCTGCACCCAGCGCGCACTGATGTCACTGGACTTCACCGCCCTGGACTTCGAGACCGCCAACGGGTTCCGGGGGTCACCCTGCTCGGTGGGCGTGGTGCGGGTGCGCGCCGGCGAACCGGTGGAGCGGGCGCACTGGATGATGCGCCCGCCACGAGGGTTCGACCGTTTCGACCCCCGCAACGTGATGATCCACGGGATCCGCCCCGAACAGGTGGCCCGCGCTCCCCGGTTCGCCGAGGTGTTCGACCAGCTCCTGGAGTTCGTGGGCGAGGATCCGCTGGTGGCCCACAACGCCGGCTTCGACCTGGGGGTGATCGAGTCTGCGCTCGAGGTCTCTGGACGGGATGTGCCGGCACTGGACTATGCCTGCAGCCTGGTCCTGGCACGCAAGGGGTACGACCTGCCCTCCTACGCGCTGCCCCGGGCCGCCGAGGAGGCCGGACACCCGGTGGCCCGGCACCATGACGCCCTGGCCGACGCGGAGGCCTGCGCGTGGATCGTGATCGACATCGAACGGCGGTCCCGGACGGACGGGACCCAGCGCAGCCTGGATGCCCTGCTGGCCGACCACGGGCTGCAGCGCCGGCAGTTGACCCCGCGGGCAGCCGGGCAGGGACACCTCTCCCGGGCCACCCGTCAGGCCCGGCAGCTGGGACCGGTGTTCGACGCGACCGTGGAACTGCCGCACGAGGCGCGAATGCCCGATCTGATGCACTGGCCCGACGAAGGGCCCAACCCGGATCCCGCACCGGACGCTGACCCGTCGCATCCGCTGTTCGGCCACCACGTGGTCTTCACCGGGAACCTGGGCATGCCCCGCCAGCAGGCCAAGGTGCGTGCCGCCGCCTGCGGTGCCCGGCCGGCCAGCCGGGTGGGGGCGGCCACCACCCTGCTGGTGGTGGGAGACGGATTCCGCTCCGAGGATCTGGACCGCGGTGCCGACCGGCCCGTCGGCGGTGCCGTGCTGCACCGCAAGACCCGCGAGGCCCTCGCACGGCGCGCCCGGGGACAGCGCGTGGAGCTGATCTCCGAACCGGAGTTCCTGCAGATGCTGGACGGCAACTGGCCCGAGCTCTCCCGCTGACGCCGGGCGCGGGCTGCTCGGACCAGTGGACCCCGTCAGTGGGTGGCGGCGGCCCAGCGGCGTGCGGCTTCGGCGACCACGGCGTGCTCGGTGATCCAGACCGGCACCTCAGCGTCCTCCCCGAAGATCGCCATACCGTAGCGGGCACCGAGCAGCTGCCCGGCCAGGGAGGCCGTGGAGTCCGAATCGCCGCCATGGGTCACCGCCAGACGCAGCGCCCGCTCGGCGTGCTCGTGTGCGGTGGCCGAACCTGCCTGGGTGGCCAGCACGGAGTACACTGCGATCGCCAGCGCCTCCTCGGCCACCCACCCTTCGCCGAGTTCACCGGGCAGCAGCCCCTCCGGCGAGGTCCCATCCGGTCCTTCCTGCCCACCCGCGGCCAGCGTCACCGCTCGTTCCAGCGCGGCGAGCGTGCCGCCGTCGGGATCCTTCTCCGGGAGTCCTCTGAGCCAGTCCCGGCCGGCCCGGACCGCGTCCTGCAGGGAGCGCCCACCCATCAGGGCAGAGATCATCAGCGCGAACGCCGCCGAGGACGTCCAGGCCGCCGGGTGTCCATGTGTCAGCACTGCGCCCTGCCGGGCCAGCGAGACCACCAGATGGTCCTCCAGCCGGGGGACCATGCCGTACGGCGCTGAGCGCATCACCGTCCCGCACCCCTTGGAGTCCGGGTTGCTCGGGTCGCCGAGCAGCCCCATGTCCGGGCGGTCCAGCCCGGACAGGCAGGCGTTGCCCGGAGCACGCTGGACATGCAGCTCCGTGTGGGCATCGATCCACCGGTCCGGCGGCTGCGGCGCCCCGTCCGGGAAGCGGCCGTTCTGCGTCTTCCACCAGCGCAGACAGGCCAGCCACACACTCGCGGCCGGGTCGGCCATCTGGCCGTCGTTGGCCCACTCGATCCACTCCAGCAGCCCGTCCAGCACATAGAGGGTCATCTGGGTGTCGTCACTGATCGGCAGCCGCTGGCCGGAGCCGTCCAGCCGCACTCCCTGGACCTGGTCCGGGCGGAACAGGCCCTCCGGATGACGGGCCAGGATCTGCTGCTGGTCGGAGAACTCCACGGTGTAGCCCAGGGCGTCACCGGCGGCTCCGCCGAAGAGCACGCCGAGCACCCGGGAGGGATAGTCAGGATCAGTGCCGTTGGTCATGGTCCCCATGCTAGGTCGGAGTCAGGACACGCTAACGCGTCCGGGGGCACCGCTACCGTGGTGTGCATGCTGATCCTCCACACCTCCGACTGGCACATCGGCCGCTCCTTCCACGGCACCGGCCTGCTGGACGCCCAGCGTGAGGTCCTCTCCCAGATGGCCCAGATCGTGCGGGACCGCGGGGTCGACCTCGTGCTGGTCGCCGGAGACGTGTATGACCGGGCGCTGCCCTCGGCGGACGCCGTCCAGGTGCTGGACGAGGCGTTGGCGGAGCTGCGGGAAGCTGGGGCGCAGGTGGTGCTGACCAGCGGCAACCATGACTCTGCGGTCAGGCTGGGCTTCGGGGGTGCGCTGATGGCCGCCTCCGGAGTGCACGTGCGCACCCGGGCCGAGCAGATCACCGATCCGGTGCTGGCGCCGGACCCAGACGGCGGCACGGTCGCCGTCTACGGTGTGCCCTACCTCGAGCCCCGCCACCAGGGCCAGCAGTGGGAGGTCGAGCCACACCACACCGCCGTGATGCAGGAGGCCATGGACCGGGTGCGCGCTGACTCCGCCGCCCGCGCCGCAGACCATCCGGAGGGACTGTGCACCGTGGTCATGGCACACCTGTTCGCCGCCGGCGGTGAGGGTTCGGACAGTGAGCGGGACATCGGCGCCGAGGCCGGCTCGCCTCAGGGCCAGGTGACAGGGACAGCAGAGCCCGACGGCGGCCACGCACCTCAGGTGGGCGGGCTCGGCCAGGTGCCCCTGCGGGTGTTCGAGGGGATCGACTACACGGCTCTGGGGCACCTGCATGGCCGTCAGCGGCTCTCCGAGACGGTGCGCTACAGCGGGTCGCCCCTGCCCTACTCCTTCTCCGAGCACCAGCACCGCAAGGGCGGCCTGCTGATCTCCACGGCGGGGGGCACGGTGACGGCGGTAGAGGAGGTGGACTGGAGCGCCGGACGGAGGCTGGCCGTGCTGCGCGGAGAGGTGGAGACCCTGCTGACCGATCCCACCCTGGCGTGGGCGGAGGAGGCCTGGTGTCAGATCACCATCACCGATGCCATCAGACCGCCCTTGGCCTACGCCCGGCTCAAGGAGCGCTTCCCTGGGCTGCTGAACTTCATCCTGGCCCCCGCCGGAGGGCCTCGGCGCACCGCCGGCACCTACGCCGAACGGCTGCGGCGGGCCGAGGGAGACGACCTCGCCCTCTGCACCGGGTTCGTGGACCACGTGCGGGGCCGGCCCGCCACGTCCGGAGAGACCGAGCTGCTGCGCCAGGCGCTCGCGGCCGCACGTCAGGAGCAGAGCGCATGAGGATCCACCGCATCGAGCTGCAGGCCTTCGGCCCGTTCGCCGGACGGGAGACCGTGGACCTGGAGCCGCTCAACGACGCAGGGCTGTTCCTGCTGGACGGGCCCACCGGAGCCGGAAAGTCCACGGTGCTCTCGGCCGTGTGCTTCGCCCTCTACGGCAGCATTCCCGGGCGGCGCTCCGTGGACACCCTGGCCAGCACGCATGCCGCGCCGGGAACCCGGCCGGAGGTGCTGCTGGAGGTGACCCTGGGCGGCCGCAGATTCGAGATCCTGCGCTGGCCCAAGTACCTGCGCCCCCGGAAACGTCGCAGCAGCGACGGGTCCCAGTACACCGAGGAGAAGGCCGGTGCACAGCTGCGTGAGCTGCGGGACGGCACCTGGACGGAGCTCTCCGTGCGGGCGGATGAGATCGGTCAGCTGTTGGGCACGGTGCTGCCGCTGGACTCGGAGCAGTTCATGCACGTGGTCATGCTGCCCCAGGGGGAGTTCGCACGGTTCCTGCGCGCGGACTCCAAGGACAAGGAGATCCTGCTGCGCCGTCTCTTCGGCACCGGACGGTTCGACCACGTGGAGAAGGACCTGGCCGCACGCCACCAGCTGCTGGCCGACGCCGTCCGGCAGGACCAGCAGCTCACCGATCGGCTGCGGGAGGAGATCGATCAGGCGCTCACGCGCCGGTTGGGCGTGGACTGGGTCGCCGTCGGTGAGGACGAGGCCGCAGAGGAGCGGTCGGAGGAGGCCACCTCAGCCACGTTCGACCGGACGCAGTGGACGGACGAAGACTGGTCCGTCCGGGCCTCCCGAGCCGTTGCCGGTGCCGTCGAGGCCGCCCAGCGGCAGGTGGAGGCGGCCCGGGTTCAGGCGGCACACGCCCGGGAGGAGCTCACCCGGCTCGAGACCCACCGCACGGCGGTGACGGCGGCCGTGGCCTGGGCCGAGCGGGACGAGCGTCACCGGGCCGCCGCAGACCGGATCGAGAGCAGCCGTGATCGGCTGGAGCGGCACCGGATGGCTACGCCGTTGGTGCGCCGGGCACGGGACGTGGAACGGGCTGCCGGGGCGGCCCAGACGGCGCGCCAGACGTGGGACGAGGCTGTCGCCGCCGCGCGAGGCGAGGAGCTGTGCGTGGGCTGGGAGAAGGCGGCTGGCGTGAGCGCCTCCGGAGGCGGACAGGAGGGTGGTGAGGACCTGGCGCGGGTGGTCGCCGGGTTCCGTGATGTCCTGGCACAGGCCGACCGAGCTGTGGAGGCCGCGGACCAGCACGTGGCGGATGATCGTCGGGCCGCCGAGCTCGAGTCAGAGCTGTCCACCGGAGCACAGCAGGATCAGGAGGCAGCCGCACGGATCGAGGCATGGGGCATCGAGATCGAGCAGATGCAGGACCGGGTCAGTGGCCTGCAGGAGAGTGCGCAAGGGCTCACCGGAACCGCCGCCGGGCTGGACCAGGCGGCGGAGACCACCGCTCAGGCCGTCAGCCGGGTGACCGCTGCGCGGCGGATGCAGGAACTTGCAGACGAGGTCAGGGACGCCGAGCAGTCGCTGCGATCGGTGACGGACACGGCACAGGACACCAGACAGCACTGGCTGGATCTGGTGCAGAGGCGCCTGGACAACGCGGCCGCCCTGCTCGCTGCAGAGCTGGTGCCGGACCAGCCCTGTCCCGTGTGCGGCTCTGCCGAGCATCCCGACCCGTCGGGTGCCACCCCGCCGGAGGACACCGAGGACGACGCCCATCACCCCGCTCTTGATCTGTCCAGTGCCGCACAGGAGCGTGCCCACGATGCCTGGCGCACAGCGGAGACGCGGCGGGAGCAGGCCCAGCGCGTGCTGGACGATCTGCGACGTCAGGTGGGGCAGACGCAGGTCGTCGCCGCCGGTCTGAGCCTGCATGAGGCCGAGGAGCAGGCTGCCGCCGCGCAGGAGGCCCAGCAGCGAGCCGAACTGGCCGCCTCGGAGCTGGACCGCACGCAGGCTCAGCTGCGCCAGCTCGAGGCGCAGCTCGGTGAGCGACGTACACGGCAGGACCAGGAAGGTCAGGCCCGGGCCCAGCTGCAGACCCGCATGGAGCATCAGGGCGAGGAACGGGATCGGCTGCGCCGTCAGATCAGCGCTGCCCTCCAGGGACGATCGAGCCTGGCTGAGCTGCGTGAGGAGCTGATCCGGGCCCGCGGACGAGTGCAGACCGCCCTGGCGGCGGGCGAAGACCTGACCCTGCGCGAGGCGACCGTGAGCACGGAGCAGGCTTCGCTGGCACGCGACATCGCCGCCAGTGGGTACACCGATCTGGACCACGCTCGAGCTGCTCTGCTGGACGAGCCGCTCCATCAGGAGCTGTCCTCGGCGGTCCAGGCCTGGGACCAGGAGCGTGCGGCCCTGGCCGAGCTGGCCCGAACCGCCGATGTGGTCCAGGGGCAGGAGCTGCTGCGCCAGGGCGTGGCCGTTCCTGAAGCGGAGCAGATCGAAGCGGCCCGGCAGTCCGCGCTGGAGTCCACCGAGCGTGAACACGCCGCCCTGTCCGCCGCCGGGGGGATGGATGCGCTGCAGCAGCAGATCGACCAGCAGTGCCGCACCCTGCAGGAGGTCGGTGCGAGGTCGGCCGACCAGCGTGCGCGAGCCGTGGAGGTCGAGGAGCTGCTCAAGCTGGTCCGGGGTGGCGGTGAGAACGAGTACAGCATGCGGCTGGCCAGCTACGTGCTGACCGGACGCCTCGAAGATGTGGCGCAGGCCGCCACCGAGCGGCTGCTGACCATGACGGACGGCCGCTACGAGCTGGTCCATGATGACTCCATCACCGGCGGAGCACGTCGTCGCGGCCTGGACCTGGTGGTGAGGGACCTCTACACGGACACGCTCCGCCCGGCCTCGAGCCTGTCGGGGGGAGAGACGTTCATGGCCTCGCTGGCCTTGGCGCTGGGGCTGGCCGACACCGTTCAGGCAGAGGCCGGGGGAGTGGAGATGGACACGCTGTTCGTGGACGAGGGTTTCGGTTCCCTGGATGCCCAGACCTTGGAACAGGTCATGGAGGTGTTGGACGGTCTCCAGGCGGGTGGCCGGACGCTGGGACTGGTCAGCCACGTCGACCGGATGCGCCAGGAGATCCCCTGCCGTCTCGAGGTCACCAAGACCCGCCAGGGATCACACCTGACGGTGGTTCTGCCCACGGGCGGGGAGGACTACCCTGGACAGCATGCTTCGTGACGTCCGCTCCACCTTGACCGTCCGCCCCAGTCCCGGCACCCGCATGGTCTTCGCCATCGCCGTCGCCGAGGCCGAGGGCGTGACCTGTGATCAGGAGTCGCTGCGGGTGATCTCTCCGCACGGTGAGATCTCGGCTGTCGAAGTGCAGGACCACCATGGGGGGCGGCTCCATGTCATCGACATTCCGGAGGACTTCGAGGCAGCGCCCCGCCCGCCACGTGGGTCCGAGCCCGAACGCGACACCGACGCCGACGGGTTCCCCCGGGGGTCTGTCGCGCCAGGGACCGTGCGTGTGGACTACCGCAGCCTCGTGCGAGGAGCCGAATCGGCTCCGGTCGGGGATGAGGCAGACCTGATCCGCTATGTGCGCCCCTCTCGCTACGCCGAGTCGGACAAGCTCTTCCCCACGTCCGGCAAGCTCTTCGGCTCCCTGACGGGGCAGGAGCTGGTCGATGCCGTCTCCTCCTGGGTGCAGAGCCACATCAGCTATGTGCCGGGGTTCTCCCGCGGCACGGACGGGGCGGTGGACACGTTCCTGGCCCGCCAGGGCATCTGCCGTGACTTCGCGCATCTGGTGGTGGCGTTGCTGCGTGCACGCAACACCCCTGCCCGAGTCGTCGCCGGATATGCTCCGGGCCTGCGACCGATGGACTTCCACGCGGTCGCCGAAGCCTGGGTGGACGGCGCCTGGCAGCTCATCGACGCCACCGGCCTGGCAGAGATGAGCTCCCTGGCCCGCATCTCCACCGGCGCCGACGCCTCCGACACCGCGTTCCTGTCCACCGTGCAGGGCGGCATCACGCTCGAGCACATCAAGGTCGACGCACACTTGCTGGAGGATCAGCAGGGCTGAGCCCTCGTCCCGACGCCCGGCGGCATCAGTCCTCGGACAGCCCCAGGCGCTCTCGGCGTCGCTGCCCGAACCCCTCCGCCAGGCGGTACAGCACCGGCACCAGGATCAGGGTCAGCACGGTGGAGGAGACCAGACCGCCCACCACCACGATGGCCAGTGGCTGGGAGATGAATCCTCCGTGGCCGGTGATCCCCAGCGCCATGGGCACCAGGGCCAGGATCGTGGCCAGAGCGGTCATCACGATCGGCCGCAGACGGTTCAGGGCGCCCCGCTCAATGGCGGTGTCCAGGTCCATGCCCTCGATGCGCCGGTACTGGTTGATCAGATCGATCAGCACGATCGCGTTGGTGACCACCACACCCACCAGCATCAGGAAGCCGATCAGCGAGGGCAGCCCCAGCGCTGAGCCGGTCACCAGCAGCAGGGCGATCGCACCAGTGGCGGCGAAGGGGATCGAGACGAGCAGCACCAGCGGCTGGATCAACGACCGGAAGGTGGCCACCATGATCACATACACGATCGCCACCGCCGCCAGCAGGGCCAGATAGAGGTCGTTGAAGCTCTCCTGCTGCTGAGTGGCCGCCCCGCCGAGCTCGGCTGAGGTGCCCTCAGGCAGGTCGAGGTCTTCCAGAGTCTGGGAGACACGTCCGGACAGGGCGCCGAGGTCATCGTCGGCCGGCGTGACCGAGACGACGGCCGTCCGATCTCCATTGGTGGAGGTGACGGTGGCCAGGACCTCTTCGCGGCTGACCTCTGCCAACTCATCCAGCGGTCGGGGCCCGGACCCGGTCATCACTTCCACCCCGGAGAGGGCCTCGGTGCTCTCCACGGGAGCCGGGTCCCCGATCTGGACGGGATAGTCGGTGTACCCCAGGCGGATCGATCCGGCCGGCACCGGGTTCAGCGCCGCGGCGACCTGCAGTGCCACCTGCTCCTCGGTCAGCCCGGCTGCAGAGGTGGCGGCACGGTCCACGGTGACCTGCACGGTGGGGCGGGCCTGGGAGAGGTTGGAGCTGACCTCCTGGGCGCCGTCCAGTGTGGCCATGGCCTCACGGACCACGGCGTCGGCCTGGGTGAGCAGTTCCGGGCTCGGGGCGGTGATGCGCACCTCGATGTCGGAGGACATCCCCATGCCGCCGGCGGCGGAGAGACGGACCTCGCCCACGCCCGTCAGCTCGGCCAACTGATCGCGGGCCTGCTGCTGCAGCAGCTGCTGATCGACCTCGGGATCGGTCAGCACGGTGAAGGTGGCCTCGTCGGATGCTCCCCGCATCCCGGGGATGAATCCGGCTGAACCCGCCGTCCACTGCACATGGTGGACACCCTCGATGCCGCGCAGGACCTCATCGACCTGATCGGCGGCCTCAGCGGTGGTCTCCAGTGATGTCCCTGCAGGCTGAGTGGCGGTGACCGTGAAGGTGTTCTGGCCGGTGTCGCCCAGGAGGTTGGTGGGCACCAGCGGAACAGCCGCCACCGTTCCGCCCAGGAGCAGCGCAGCGGCCACCAGCGTCAGGCCCGGCCTGCGCTGGGTGACCCGGAGCACCGGTCGGTAGACCTTCTGCATCGGTCCGAGTCGACGGGTCACTGTGGTGTTGGGAGCTGGATCCGTCTCGGTGGATCCGTCTGCCGCGGCGGTGGGCTCGGCACGGTGCTGTGCCTGGGTGCGTGGTTGATGCCCCAGGAACCACCAGCACAGCACGGGGACGATCGTCAGTGCCACGAACAGGGAGGCCAGCAGGGCGATGGACATGGTCACGGCGAAGGGTCGGAACAGCTCTCCGGCCATCCCGCCGACCAGGGCCACGGGGGCGAACACGGCCACGGTGGCCAGGGTGGAGGAGGTGATGGCGGTGGCCACCTCGGCGGTGCCGTCCAGGATGGCACGTTTCTTCCCGACGTCGGCCGCCAGGTGGCGCTTGATGTTCTCCACCACCACGATGGAGTCGTCCACGACACGGCCGATCGAGATGGTCAGTGCTCCGAGGGTGAGCATGTTCAAGGAGTAGTCCGAGACCCGCATGCCGATCAGCGTCACCAGCAGTGACAGCGGGATCGAAACGGCCGTGACCAGAGTGGACCGGACCGAGGCCAGGAACACCAGGATCACCAGTACGGCGAATCCCAGTCCGAGGATGCCCTCCTGCACGAGGGTCTGGATGGACTGTTCGATGAACGGCGCCTGATCGAAGACCACCGTGATGGCGGCGTCCGAGCCCAGCAGGGCCTCCAGCTCCGGAACGAGCTCACGTACCGCCTGCGAGACGGAGACGGTGTCGGCATCAGGGGTCTTGGTCACGGCCAGGCCGAGGGTGTCCACCCCGTCGGTGCGCGTGATCGAGGTGGCCACATCATCGGCCAGCTCCACGGTGGCCAGCTCTCCCAACAGCACGCCGGCCGCTGGCGGTGTCGGTGCTGCAGGCGACTGCTGCTCGTCCGGCCGGGTGGGGGCGGCGCCACCGTCCGGGGCCGATGGTGGCGCTGTTCCCGGTGCCGCCGTGCTGCCGTCCGAGGCAGGCTGTGCGGCGTCGTCAGCGGGGATCACGGCGACCTGACGCAGATCCTCCAGCGTCTCGATCGGAGCGCCGGCCTGGATGGGCAGGGTGAGGGATCCCTCGGGGATCTGCCCGATCGGGAACAGGCCGGCGTTCTCCTCCAGCGCGGTCCGGATGTCCGCAACGGTCAGGCCGGCATCGGCCATGGCGTCGTCGTCGGGAAGGATGGAGATGTGCTGCTCGGTGCCACCGGTCACGGACGCTCCGCGGACTCCGTCCAGTTTCTGCAGACGAGGCACCGCGAGGCGTTCGATCTCGGAGCGAAGCTCGTTCAGGCCCGTCTCGCCCCCGCTGACCGCCATGAAGATCACCGGGAAGTCCGAGACCGAGCCGGCGAAGGAGCTGGTCTGGGTGTCCTCCGGCAGCTGCCCGGACACGTTCGAGACGGCCCGGTCCACTTGGGACCGTGCCCGATTCAGATCGGTGCCGTACTCGAAGCGCAGGGCGATGGTGTTCAGGCCCGTGGCCGAGGTCGAGGTGGAGGACTCCAGATGCTCCACGGCCTGCAGGGCGGTCTCCAATGGTTCACCGACCTGCCGGTCGACGACCTCGGGGGTGGCACCGGGCATGGTGGTGGTCACGGAGACCACCGGGAACTCCAGGGACGGGATCAGCTCCTGTTTGAGCTGCCCGGCCAACAGGACGCCGAACACCGCCGTGAAGACGGTGATCAGCGCGATCAGGGCTCGATTGGCCAGGGAGAAACGTGCCAAGGCACCCATGATCGTCCTGTCGGGTCAGAGGCAGCCGTCAGGCCAGCTGCAGGGTGGCATCCGTGGCCCGGGTGATCTCATCCAACAGGGTCGGCTCGTGGTTGAGCTGGTGCCCCAGGGAGGGGATCATCTCCCGCAGCTTCGGGGTCCAGGCCGCCATCTTGGCCGGGAAGCAGCGGCCCAGCAGGTTGACCATGATGGGGGCCGCGGTCGACGCACCGGGGGAGGCGCCGAGCAGGCCGCCGATCGAGCCGTCGGCGGAGGTGACCACCTCGGTGCCGAACTGCAGCACGCCGCCCTTCTTCGGATCCTTCTTCATCACCTGCACCCGCTGGCCGGCGGTGATGAGCTCCCAGTCTCCGCCCTCGGCCTCCGGGTAGAACTCACGCAGGGAGTCCACCTTCTTGCCCTGCGTCTTGGCGACCTCCTTGACCAGGTACGAGACCAGGGAGAGGTTGTCCTTGGCCACGTTGAGCATCGGCAGCAGGTTGTGCGGACGCACGGAGAGCGGCAGATCCAGGTAGGACCCGGTCTTGAGGAAGTTGGTGGAGAACCCGGCGTAGGGTCCGAACAGCAGCGAACGACGTCCGTCCACGAACCGGGTGTCCAGATGAGGCACGGACATGGGCGGGGCGCCCACGGAGGCCTGTCCGTAGACCTTGGCCATGTGCTGGCTCACGACTGCCTCGTCGGTGCACTTGAGGAACTGGCCCGAGACGGGGAAGCCGCCGAAGCCCCTGGCCTCTGGGATGCCGGAGGACTGCAGCAGGTGCAGTGCTCCGCCGCCTGCGCCGACGAACACGAACCGTGCACGCGAGGTGAAGGTCTCTCCGGCCGCCTTGTTCTTGACCTTGAGCTCCCAGCGTCCGTCCGTGCCGCGGATGAGGCCGGTCACCTTGTGGCCAAAGCGCAGGTCCACGCCGGCGTCGCCCAGGTGAGTGGTCAGCTGGCGGGTCAGGGAGCCGAAGTCGACATCGGTGCCGCCCACGACGCGCGAGGCAGCCACCCGCTGGCTGGGATCACGGCCTTCGATCAGCAGCGGTGCCCATCCGCGGATGACCTCGTGGTCCTCCGAGTGCTCCATCGTCTGGAACAGAGGCTGGCTGCTCAACGCCTCGTAGCGCTTCTGCAGGTAGTCCGCGTGCGCATCGCCCCACACGAAGCTCATATGCGGCAGCGGGTTGATGAAGGTCTTGGGGTCACCCAGCTGCCCCTGCTGCACCAGGTAGGACCAGAACTGGCGCGAGACGTGGTACTGCTCGTTGATGCCCACGGCCTTGGCCGGGTCGACCGTTCCGTCGGCACCCAGCGGGGCGTAGTTCAGCTCGCAGAGAGCGGCGTGACCGGTGCCGGCGTTGTTCCAGGGATCCGAGGACTCCAGTCCGGCCTGATGCAGGTTCTCGTAGAGCGCGATCGACCAGTTCGGCTCCAGCTCCTTCAGGAACGCGCCCAGGGTGGCGCTCATGATGCCACCGCCCACCAGGACGACGTCGTAGGTGGTGTTCGGGCTCTGCTGGGTCACGATCTTCTCCTGGGAAGGCTGGTGATGGTGTCGGGGGCCGGCTGTCAGGCGCGTCACAGCGGCGTTCTGCAGACCTCGGCCACCCCCTGACTCTACTACTGCCGCGAGGGTGTGCGCCCCGTCATCCCTGTTCCGGGACCGGGACCACCCGGTCGAAACGTTCATCCAGGACGGGGGAGACCGGATAGGACTGGATCCGAGGTCCGGCGGCCAGAGCGGAGATCGGGAATGCCAGCGGGAGGGCAGGCAGATCCAGCGCCACCGACGCGGCAGCCTGGGCGTAGAGGTCCCGCCGCGCACTGGGATCAGCGGCACCGCGGGCCAGGTCGATCGTCTCGGAGACCCGCCGGTTCTGGTAGGCGAACTCAGCGTTGTCCCGTCCGAACAGCGGTTCGATGAAGCTGTGCGGATCTCGGAACTGGGCCGTCCGTCCACCGAGGTGGAACGCTCGTGTCGAGTGGGAGCGGACCCGGTGGGCGTAGTCCTCGTCCCACGGCACGGGGACGGGCCGCACCCTGATGCCCACTCGACCCAGATCGGCCGAGATCCGGGCATAGATCCGCTCGGGGGAGGGAAGGTAGGGCCGAGCCGTGTACACCGGGTACAGGAACTCCAGTTCCTCTCCCTCATAGGAGCTCAGCCTCAGGAGCCGCTCCGCTTCAGCCCCGTCGTATTCGTAGGTGGTGAGCTCCTCCGGGTCCACGCCCAGAGACGGCGGTACGAAGAAGTGTGCTGTGGAGGTGCCGGCCAGGAACTCCTCGGTGGCCAGTGCACGCCGATCGACCGCGTGGGCCACGGCCTGTCGGACATAGAGCCGGTTCATCACCGGGTGGCTCAGGTTCATGCCCAGGTACAGCACGGACACCGGGTCGCGCTGCAGGATCTGGGCACCGCCCTGCACGAGGGGACGCAGCAGGTCCGGCGTGACCACGTCGAACACGTCCAGCTCGTCACGGCGCAGATCGCGCAGGCGGTCCTCGGCTCGGGGCGAGACCTGCAGGGTGACCGGCCCCATCTGTGGCCTGCCTCCCCAGTACTGATCCCAGATCTCCAGGCGCAGAGGCCGTCGGTCATCCTGCGGGGCCTCGTCGAGCTCCCCGGCCTCGGCCCAGCGGTACGGGCCGGTGCCGGCAACGCGTGTCTCGGGAAGTTGGGGATCCGGCGTCTGGGCCATGCGGGTCTGGGCCTGCTCCCAGGAGGCCGGGGAGGTGATGGCGAACGAGGGGGCGGTCAAGGCATCGAGCAGGAAGATGACAGGGTCGGTCAGGGTGATGACCAGGGTGGTCTCGTCGGTCGCCTCGACGCTGTCGAACCGGCACCCGTCCTCGCCGGCGTAGCCGCCGAACACCGAGTCGAAGCTCAGGCGCGGCATCTGGGCGAGGCGGCGCGCCCCCAGCTCCTCGGGCAGACGAGACCACCGTTCCACATTGGCCACCACGGTCTCAGCGGTCAGTGCCGTGCCGTCATGGAAGAGGATGTCCGGTCGGAGGGTGAAGGTGTACCGCAGGCCATCAGGGGTGATGGTCCACCGGGTGGCGAGCAGGGGAGTCGGCGCCCCGGTGTCCGGGTCCACACCGACCAGGGTCTCAGCGACCTGGCGGGTGACGCGGTGGGACTCGGCGTCATCGGCCCAGGCCGGGTCCAGGGTGCGCGGTGGTGCGGCAGTGCCCACCCGCAGGGGGTGCACCGTGCTGACGGTGGGTTCAGGTGTGGTGGGCGTCGGCACCGGGGAAGTGGTCTGCTGGCCTGCTGAGCGGAGGGTGTGGGCACAGCCGGTGAAGGAGAAGGCCAGGGCGGTGGCGGCGGCGGAGAGGACGGTCCGGCGTGAGAGGTCCATGGACGTCATCCCCCTGTCGAAGAGTGGTGCGGGCGGGGGGACTTGAACCCCCACGTCCGGAGACACTGGAACCTAAATCCAGCGCGTCTGCCAATTCCGCCACGCCCGCATGAAGTCCCCGGCCGCACAGCGTCCGGGCACAGGCACCCATGGTACCGGGTGAAGGGGCTCGGCCTCCGTGGGTCAGTCCAGCCCCAGGTCCCGCCGCAGCTTGGCCACGTGTCCGGTCGCCCGCACGTTGTACTGGGCCAGAGCGACGGTCCCGTCCTCGGCCACCACCACCGTGGACCGGATCAGGCCCTCGTAGACGCGTCCGTAGTTCTTCTTCTCGCCCCAGGCTCCGTAGGCGGCGGACACGGTGTGGTCCTGATCAGAGAGCAGAGGGAAGGTCAGTCCCTCGGCATCGCGGAACCGGGCCAGCTTGGCCTGGGGATCCGGAGAGATCCCGACGACGGCATATCCCTCGGCCTGGAAGCTCGCCAGGGAGTCACGGAAGTCGCAGGCCTGCTTGGTGCACCCCGGGGTGGCGGCGGCCGGGTAGAAGTACACGATGACCTGACGTCCGGCGAAGTCGCTCAGGGAGACGGGCGATCCGTCCTGGTCCGGAAGGGTGAAGGCGGGAGCGGGCTGGCCCGGCGAGAGACGTTCAGGGGTGGTCATGGACCCACTCTGGCACTGCCGCCGAGGTGCCGCAAACGTGGACAAACCGATCAGGACGTCGGAGCCTCATCCTGTGCGCTGGACTCGGAGGAGGCGATCTCATCGTCCTCGCTCACCCGCGGCTGTGCCGCAGCGGCTGGATCCTCATTGCGGACCTCGGCCGCGGAGTCCAGGAAATCCTGGTCCGTGCAGTCGGGCAGCTCGGTCAGCCACAGCGGTTCGGGAGCGAGCATCGCCAGCAGTTCCTCGGAGGCGGCCCGGGGCACACCCTCGGCATCGAGATGTCCCGCCACCGGGTCGGCGTGCTCGGAGTCCTCCTCCTCCGCCTGGATCAGACACCACTGTGCGGCCTGGGCGGCGGTGAGTGGCTTGGGTGGCAGCGCAGCGACGGGCTCCGCGGGCTCCGAGGGGGTTGCCGGCGCTGCCGGTGACGACGGCTCAGCTGGTTCAGGCTGCGGTGAGGACGGGATGGTCTCGGCCGGCTCAGTCGGTTCGGCAGGTTCGGCAGGCACGGCAGGGAGTGTGGGAGCCGCGGGCGCCGACGGTGTGGGGGCCGGGACGGCCTGGACAGGGTCGAGAGGGCTCGCTGCCGGGGCCGGGGTCGGCTTCGGAGCCGGGGGTGCCGAGGGCTCCTTGACCGGTGTGGGGCGAGGGGCCGGCCGCTGAGGTTCGGGACGCGTCGGCGAGGGCGTTGCAGGTGTCGGTGCTGAGCTGGCCTGAGACGACGCCGCGGGTGACCGGGTGCCCGGGACGGGGCTGGACGACCGTGCGGTGCGCTGGCTCCGAGGGGCGATCTCGGCCTGGGCGGAGCGCCAGGTCTCCTCACGCTGGTGGGTGCGGGGCGTCGTCGGGACCTGAGGTCTGGTCGAGTCCTGCACCACAGGGCCGGAGACTCGCCTCGATGCGGACGGGCGCGTGGCGTGGACGGGAGCATTGACCCGGATCGGCGCCAGTCCACGTCCTCCTGGCAGCAGATGAGCGGGGTTCACGTAGGTGCCGTCCACGGTCACCTCGAAGTGCAGGTGGCACCCCGTGGAGTTCCCGGTGGTCCCCACCAGGGCGATGATGTCACCCTGGGCGACCTGGTCGCCGGGTTGGGCCAGGATGAGCGAATTGTGGCGATAGGCGGTGGCCAGACCGTCGGCATGGTCGATGTCCACCCGCAGCCCACCCGTGCCCTTCCATCCCGACCAGGTGACAGTGCCGTCGGCGGCGGCTCGGACGGGAGTTCCGCAGCGAACGGCGAAGTCCTGGCCGATGTGGAACTGGACAGGGTCTCCGAGACCGGTGGGATTGGTGCGCCACCCGTAGACGGAGGAGATCGGGGCATCTGGGCCGATCGGATGGGCCAGGGCAGTGCCACCCTGCACGATGGCGGAGGGGGCCAACGCTCCGTGAGCCGCCGTCCGCTCGGAGGAGACGGTGCGGATGATCCGTTCACCGGTGCTGCGCCCGCGCGGCCAGCTAGGGCTGGCCTGGGGAGAGTAGTCCGAGTGCACAGCGGTGACGGCTGAGGACAGGACGGAGGAGTCTGCCGCCGTCTCGGCCTGCTCCTGGACGGCAGGGAAGATCGCTGAGGTCGAGAGGGCCAAAACCGAGGCCGCCACAGCGGCCACCCAGTGATGGAACACGAACCCAGCTCCTCCAGCTCATGGGAACGACGCCCACACGGACCCAGCCGGGCCGACGGGCGGTGATGTTCCCCACATCTGAGGACATCCTGTCACGGATGAGTGGGCGGAGACTAGCGCCGGGTGGGAACAGTGGGTGAAGCTGGGGTGAAGCACGAACGGCACCCGGACCGTCAGGTCTGGATGCCGTGTGGTGAAGCCGTGGTGCGCCCCCCGGGACTCGAACCCGGAACCCATTGATTAAGAGTCAATTGCTCTGCCAGTTGAGCTAGAGGCGCAGTGTTCTCCAGACCGTTTCCGGTCTGTGCAACGAGGAAAAACTGTACCAGAGCATCTCAGCGACCGCCAATCCGCTGGATGCGATCTCGGTCACCCCTAGGTGGGCTCGAGGAGGACGGCTCCGGTGGTCATTCCGGGGTCTCGGAGTAGAAGGCGTCCAAAGTGTCCATGAAATGCCCCATGAACTGGTGGAAGTCCTCTGAGTCATCGGCCTGGTCCAGCACCACGAAGCCCTCCTCGTGGTCACGAGCGGCGCCGACGGGGACGGCGGGAGTCGGCGAGACCTCGAACCAGGTGCGATATCCGGTGACCGTCTCCACCTGATACCCGTGGCCCGTGTCCGCGAGGGTGGCGACGTTGGTGAGCGCGACGCTGGCCAGCGGAGCTGACGGAGGTGCTGCACCACAGGATTCCTGCCCGGCGGCTGACGCCACATCCACGGGGCACAGCAGCAGCTCGAGCGGCTGACGTCGGTAGCCGATGACCAGCGCCGGACCGGAGCCGGAGGGCTGACCGTAGACCAGGTTGTAGTCGCCGTGATTGAGCACCTGGGTGTCGAAGACCCGGCGCAGCGCACGTTTCAGGTCCCCGCTGTCCATGCCCAGTATTTTAGGGAACGTTGTGATGCGGATCTCCTGGACAGGCCGGACTCCGCTGAGAGCGGACGGCGGCGGCGCGGTCCATCGGTCCGCTGGGAGACCGGGAGGCTGTCGTCGTGCCTCTGTCCGCGTCATGCACCAGTCACTCTGGTCGGCCGGACGGAGCTCGGATCTAGGATGGGCGCCATGACCAGCTCCACCGCAGACTCCGGCACCGCCGACGCCACTCAGCCCTCGATCGACATCAAGCCTCGCTCACGCCAGGTGACGGACGGCATGGAGCGAGCCCCCGCTCGCGGCATGCTCCGCGCTGTGGGCATGGGCGACGACGACTTCGCCAAGCCGCAGATCGGCATCGCCAGCTCGTGGAACGAGATCACTCCCTGCAACCTCTCCCTGGACCGCCTGGCGCAGGCATCCAAGGACGGCGTCCATGCCGGAGGCGGATACCCCCTCGAGTTCGGGACCATCTCCGTCTCGGACGGCATCTCCATGGGTCACGATGGCATGCACTTCTCTCTGGTCTCCCGAGAGATCATCGCCGACTCGGTGGAGACGGTGATGCAGGCCGAGCGACTGGACGGGTCCGTCCTGCTCGCCGGCTGCGACAAGTCCCTGCCCGGCATGCTCATGGCGGCTGCGCGCCTGGACCTGGCCAGCGTCTTCGTCTACGCCGGAACGATCATGCCCGGCTATGCCCAGCTCGAGGACGGGACCACCAAGGAGGTCACGCTCATCGATGCCTTCGAGGCGGTCGGCGCCTGCGCTCGCGGATTGATGAGCGAGAAGGATCTGGATGCGATCGAGCGGGCCATCTGCCCCGGAGAAGGTGCCTGCGGCGGCATGTACACCGCCAACACGATGGCCTGCATCGGTGAGGCCCTCGGGATGTCCCTGCCCGGCTCTGCCGCTCCGCCCTCGGCTGACCGTCGCCGCGACGCCTTCTCCCGCCGATCGGGCGAGGCCGTGGTGAACCTGCTTCGACTGGGCATCACCTCCCGAGACATCCTGACCAAGAAGGCCTTCGAGAACGCGATCGCGGTGACGATGGCCTTCGGCGGCTCCTCCAACGCCGTCCTGCACCTGCTGGCCATCGCCCGTGAGGCTGGGGTGGACCTGACGCTGGAGGACTTCAACCGGATCGGGGACAAGGTCCCGCACCTGGGCAACCTCAAGCCTTTCGGCGAGTACGTCATGTTCGATGTCGACCAGGTCGGCGGCGTCCCGGTCATCATGAAGGCGCTGCTGGACGCCGGACTGATCCACGGGGATGCACTGACCGTCACCGGCAAGACCGTGGCGGAGAACCTGGCCGAGATCGATCCTCCCGCCCTGGACGGCAAGGTCCTGCGTCAGTTGGACAACCCGATGCACCACAACGGAGGCATCGCCGTGCTGCACGGATCGCTGGCCCCTGAGGGTGCCGTGGTGAAGTCGGCCGGCTTCGATGCCGAGGTCTTCGAGGGAACGGCCCGCGTGTTCGAGCGGGAGCGCCACGCCATGGACGCTCTGGAGGCCGGAGAGCTGCAGGCCGGTGACGTGGTGGTCATCCGGTACGAGGGCCCCAAGGGTGGTCCCGGCATGCGCGAGATGCTGGCCATCACCGGTGCCATCAAGGGCGCTGGCCTGGGCAAGGACGTGCTCCTGCTGACGGACGGACGATTCTCCGGCGGCACCACCGGTCTGTGCATCGGCCATATCGCTCCCGAGGCGGCCGACGGCGGCCCGATCGCCTTCGTCCGTGACGGGGATCGGATCCGGGTGGACATCGCCGCCCGCACCATCGACCTGCTGGTCGACGAGTCGGAGCTGGCCGGACGCCGTGAGGGCTGGCAGCCGATGGCGGCCAAGTTCACCACCGGCGTGCTCGGCAAGTACGCCAAGCTGGTCCATTCTGCCGCTGAGGGCGCCTACTGCGGGTGACCCCAGGACGGCGTGTGGGTCCACCCGCACGCCGTCCACCAGGTGGACATGCGTCTCACTATGCGAGACGCGCGGTGGGGTGATTGACACTCGGTGCAGACGCTCAGGAATACTGGATCCATGTTCAGCACCGGATGCTCCCGACGCATCGTCGTTATCCAGCGCGTGGCCTGAGGAATCCTCAGTCCGGCGGGTGAGCCCGCCGCCACGCGCCCACCCCCGAGCAGGCCGACCGGCCGTCGTCGGGGGTTTTCTGTTGGACCGCAGTGCAGGTCGACCACCCGGTCGGCCTGGGCCGCACAGCATGCACCGCCGCCAGGCGGCCGGACCGGGCAACACCCGGTCGGACCCAGGTACATCACACGTACATCTGAAGTCGAGGGCAGAGCACATGAGCACAGGAGCACGCATCACCCCCTCGGTGATGCCCGCGCATCCGTCCCGAGAGAACCGGTCCAGGTCAGAGGCGTCGACCGACAGCCTGGTCCCGGGGCCCAACCGCGTCGTCGAGCCGACGCCGATGACCGGTTCGCAGGCCATCGTCCGTTCCCTGGAGGAACTGGGCGTCACCGACGTCTTCGGTCTGCCCGGCGGAGCCATTCTGCCGACCTATGACCCGCTGATGGACTCCAGCCAGATCCGTCACGTGCTGGTCCGTCACGAACAGGGTGCCGGGCATGCCGCCCAGGGCTACTACCTGGTGACCGGACGGCCGGGGGTGGCGATCGCCACCTCCGGACCCGGAGCCACCAATCTGGTGACCGCGATCGCCGATGCCCACATGGACTCCGAAGCCGTGGTCTTCATCACCGGCCAGGTCTCCTCGGCCGTGATCGGCACCGACGCCTTCCAGGAGGCGGACATCGTGGGCATCACCATGCCCATCACCAAGCATTCGCGCCTGGTCACCCGCGCTGAGGACATCCCGCAGGCGCTGGCCGAGGCATTCCACATCGCCACCACCGGTCGGCCCGGTCCGGTGCTGATCGACATCTCCAAGGACGCCCAGCAGGGCAGCATGGACTTCTCGTGGCCGCCGAAGATCGACCTGCCGGGTTACCGCACCGTGGTGCGCGGCCATTCCAAGCAGGTGCGTGAGGCCGCACGGCTGATCCAGCAGTCTCAGCGACCCGTGCTCTATGTGGGCGGCGGAGTCTCGCGGGGACATGCCAGCCAGGAGCTGATGGAGCTGGCCGAGGCCACGGGGGCGCCCGTGGTCACCACGCTGACGGCACGTGGCGTGTTCCCGGATTCGCATCGCCAGCACCTGGGCATGCCCGGCATGCACGGGTCTGTCGGGGCCGTGACCGCACTGCAGATGTCAGACCTGCTCATCACCCTGGGTGCACGCTTCGACGACCGCGTGACCGGACAGCTGGACAGCTTCGCTCCGGGGGCCAAGGTCATCCACGCCGACATCGATCCGGCGGAGATCTCCAAGAACCGGTCCGCTGACGTGCCGATCGTGGGCTCGGTCAAGGAGATCATCCCCGAACTGACCGGCGCCGTGCGGGAGAGCCAGGAGGAGGACGGCCCGGTCGACCTCTCCGACTGGTGGAAGGTGCTGGACAGCATCACTGAGACCTACCCCATGGGCTTCACCGCGCCGGACGACGGTCTCATGGCCCCCCAGAAGGTCATCGAGAAGCTCTCCGAGCATTCCGGACCCGAGGCCGTGTACGTGGCCGGCGTGGGGCAGCACCAGATGTGGGCCAGCCAGTTCGTCGGCTACGAACGCCCCCACCAGTGGCTGAACTCGGCCGGACTGGGCACCATGGGCTTCTCGGTCCCGGCGGCGATGGGCGCCCAGGTGGGCAACCCGGACCGCACCGTCTGGGCGATCGACGGCGACGGCTGCTTCCAGATGACCAACCAGGAGCTGGCCACCTGCGTGATCAACCAGATCCCGATCAAGGTCGCCATCATCAACAACTCCTCCTTGGGCATGGTCCGTCAGTGGCAGACGCTCTTCTATGAGTCCCGCTACTCCAACACCGACCTGAACACCGGTCACGACACCGTGCGCATCCCCGACTTCGTCAAGCTGGCCGAGGCCTACGGCTGCGCGGGTCTGCGCTGTGAACGCGAGGAGGACCTGGACGCGGTGATCGAACAGGCCCTGGCCATCAACGACCGGCCCGTGGTGATCGACTTCGTGGTCTCCCGGGACTCGATGGTCTGGCCGATGGTGCCGGCCGGCGTCAGCAACGACGACATCCAGGTCGCCCGCGACATCTCACCGGACTGGAACGAGGAGGACTGAGCCATGGCACGACACACACTGTCCGTCCTGGTGGAGGACGTCCCGGGCGTGCTGACCAGGGTCTCCTCCCTGTTCGCCCGCCGGGCGTTCAACATCCATTCCCTGGCCGTGGGGCCCACCGAACTGCAGGGCGTCTCCCGCATCACCGTGGTGGTGGACGCCGAAGGCGACCTGCTCGAGCAGGTCACCAAGCAGCTGAACAAGCTGATCAACGTGATCAAGATCGTGGAGCTGGCGCCGGAGGCCTCCGTCCAGCGGGACCACCTGCTGGTCAAGGTCCGCTCCGATGCCGGAACCCGCTCCCAGGTGGTCCAGGCCGTCGAGCTGTTCCGTGCCGCGGTGGTGGACGTCTCCACGGACTCGGTGACCATCGAGGCCACCGGTGCGGCGGACAAGCTGACCGCGCTGCTGGAGGTGCTGGAGCCCTTCGGCATCCGCGAGCTCGTCCGTTCGGGCACCATCGCCGTGGGGCGCGGCGGCAAGTCCATGACCGACCGTGCCATCCACAAGTCCTGACCCCAGACTTCTGACCCCCTGAACCTGAAGAACACCTCACCGCAAGGAGAACCGCTGTGACCAAGAAGTACTACGAGGACGACGCCGACCTCTCGATCATCCAGGGCCGCACCGTCGCCGTCATCGGCTACGGCTCCCAGGGCCACGCCCACTCGCTGAGCCTGCGCGACTCGGGCGTGGATGTGCGCATCGGCCTGGCCGAGGGCTCGAAGTCCCGTGCCAAGGCTGAGGCCGAGGGCCTGCGTGTGGTCACCGTGGCAGAGGCTGCCGCCGAGGCCGACCTGATCATGATCCTCACCCCGGACCAGGTCCAGGCCGAGGTCTACAAGGAGCACATCGCCCCGAACCTGCAGGACGGGGACGCCCTGTTCTTCGCCCACGGCTTCAACATCCGCTACGGCTTCATCCAGCCGCCGGCCGGTGTGGACGTGGCCCTGGTGGCCCCGAAGGGCCCCGGTCACGTGGTCCGCCGCGAGTTCGAGGCCGGCCGTGGCGTGCCGGCGCTGATCGCCGTGGAGCAGGACGCCTCCGGTCAGGCCAAGGATCTCGCCCTGGCCTACGCCAAGGGTGTGGGCGGCACCCGTGCGGGCGTCATCGAGACCACCTTCACCGAGGAGACCGAGACCGACCTGTTCGGTGAGCAGGCTGTGCTCTGCGGCGGTGCCTCCCAGCTGATCCAGTACGGCTTCGAGACCCTGACCGAGGCCGGCTACCAGCCCGAGATCGCCTACTTCGAGGTGCTGCACGAGCTGAAGCTCATCGTGGACCTGATGGTCGAGGGCGGCATCGCCAAGCAGCGCTGGTCCGTCTCCGACACCGCCGAGTACGGCGACTACGTCTCCGGCCCCCGCGTGATCGACGAGCGCGTCAAGGAGAACATGAAGGCCGTGCTGGCCGACATCCAGGACGGCACCTTCGCCAAGCGCTTCATGGACGACCAGGCTGCCGGGGCGCCGGAGTTCTCGAAGCTGCGCGCCGCCGGCGAGGCCCACCCGATCGAGAAGACCGGCCGGGAACTGCGCCAGATGTTCTCCTGGCTGAAGGACTCGGACGACGACTACACCGAGGGCACTGCAGCGCGCTGATCCGCGTGAGCTCCCCGGGTGCCCCGCTGCGGCCTGCGCGGCGGGGCACCTGGGGATTCCCGACGACGTCGCACCCGGTGGGGTCCAGCGTCACGTTCGCTGCCCCGGCGGGTGAGGCGTCGTCGTCGTCATAGAATTCAACTCGCCCGGCCGACATCTGCTCCGGCCACCCTCCATGACCCCCGAAGGTGGAATCCCTGTGTCAGCAACCAAGCCCGTCGTCCTGATCGCCGAAGAGCTCTCCCCAGCCACGGTCGAGGCCCTGGGGCCGGACTTCGAGATCCGCCAGACCGACGGAGCGGACCGAGCGAAGCTGCTGGCGCAGCTGCCGGAGGCCGATGCCGTGCTGATCCGCTCGGCCACGAAGATGGATCAGGAGGCGATCGCCGCCGCGTCCCGACTCAAGGTCATCGCCCGGGCCGGCGTGGGCCTGGACAACGTGGACACCAAGGCCGCCACCCAGGCCGGCGTCATGGTGGTCAACGCCCCCACCTCCAACATCCTCTCGGCCGCTGAGCTGACCTGCGGTCACATCCTGGGCGTGGCCCGCAACATCGCCCCGGCCAACCGTGCCCTGAAGGCGGGGGAGTGGAAGCGCTCCAAGTACTCCGGCGTGGAGCTCTACGAGAAGAAGCTGGGCATCATCGGGCTGGGACGGATCGGCACCCTGGTGGCCGAGCGCATGAAGTCCTTCGGCATGGAGATCCTGGCGTACGACCCCTTCGTCACCTCGGCCCGTGCGGCGCAGATCGGCGCGCAGCTGGTGGAGCTGGACGAGCTGCTGGCCCAGGCCGACTTCATCACCATCCACATGCCCAAGACCCCCGAGACGGTCGGCATGATCTCGGACGCACAGTTCGAGACGATGAAGGACACCGCCTTCGTGATCAACGTGGCCCGCGGCGGCCTGATCGACGAGGACGCCCTGGCCCGCGCCCTGGAGGCCGGCGCGATCGGCGGGGCCGCGATCGACGTCTTCTCCACCGAACCCGCCACGGATCTGGACTTCTTCGCCCATGACAACGCCGTGGTCACCCCGCATCTGGGCGCCTCCACCGCCGAGGCGCAGGAGAAGGCCGGCATCTCGGTGGCCAAGTCCGTGCGGCTGGCCCTGGCCGGCGAGCTGGTGCCGGACGCGGTCAACGTGGCCGGTGGCGTGATCCACCCTGATGTGCGCCCGGGCATCCCCCTGGCCGAGAAGCTGGGCCGGATCCTCACGGCGCTCACCGCCGGAGACTCGCTCACGGCCGTGGAACTGGTGGTGGCCGGAGAGATCGCCGACAAGGACGTCAAGTCCCTGCAGCTGGCGGCCCTGAAGGGCCTGTTCACCGATGTCGTCTCCGACCAGGTCTCCTATGTCAACGCTCCGGTCCTGGCCGAGCAGCGCGGCATCGAGACCCGACTGACCACGACTCCCGAGTCCCCGGCCTACCGCAACACCGTCACCCTTAAGGGCGCCACCTCGGACGGCACCCAGGTCTCGGTCTCCGGCACGCTCACCGGACCCAAGCAGATCCAGAAGGTCGTGGGCATCGACGGCTACGACCTCGAGGTCACCATGGCTGAGCACCTGCTGGTGTTCCGCTACACCGACCGTCCTGGCGTGATCGGCACGATCGGCCAGGTCCTGGGGGAGCAGGGCGTGAACATCGCCGGCATGGACGTCTCCCGTCAGGTGGAGGGCGGGGAGGCCATGGCCATCCTCACCCTGGACGCCGCGCTGCCCGCCGGGGTGGCTCAGCAGGTCGGCGAGGCCATCGGCGCTGCCAAGGTGGCCGGGATCGATCTGGAGGACTGAGAGGGCGCTGCTGAGGGAGCGTCTGCACCGGCATCGGCCTGTCACCTGCCTGCTCAGGTGACAGGCCGTCGTCGTGCTGGGCCACAGGAGGCGACCGCCGGTGGGAGTGCGATATGTTTCTGCGGTGACCTCCTCTGCGCCGTACTACCTGACCACCGCCATCCACTACCCCAACGGGGAGCCGCACATCGGCCATGCCTACGAGATGGTGGGCACCGATGCGATGGCCCGGTTCCAGCGGCTGGACGGACGAGACGTGTTCTTCCTGACCGGGACGGACGAGCACGGTCAGAAGATGGCCCAGACCGCCGAGCGGGAGGGCATCACCCCGATGGAGCTGGCCACGCGCAACGCGGCGGCCTTCCAGCGGATGGACGATGAGGTGCTGGACGTCTCCTACGACCGCTTCATCCGCACCACCGACCGGGACCACCATGCCGCCAGCCAGGAGATCTGGCGCCGAATGGAGGCCAACGGAGACATCTACCTGGACCGCTACGCGGGGTGGTACTCCGTGCGTGACGAGCGCTTCTTCACCGAGGAGGAGACGGAGGTCCGCGAGGACGGTCAGCGCTATGCCGTGGAGACCGGCACCGAGGTGACCTGGACCGAGGAGGAGAGCTGGTTCTTCCGTCTCTCCCAGTATCAGGATCGACTGCTGGATCTCTACCGCACCCGTCCGGACTTCGCCGCGCCGCAGTACCGATTCAACGAGGTCATCCGGTTCGTGGAGTCCGGACTGGAGGACCTGTCCATCTCCCGCACCTCCTTCGACTGGGGGATCGACGTCCCTGCGCCGGCCACCGGCGAGGCACCCTCTGCCGACCATGTGATGTACGTGTGGGTGGACGCCCTGACCAACTACCTCACCGGCGCCGGATTCCCGGACGAGGAGTCCGAGCAGTTCCAGCGGTACTGGCCGGCCGATCTGCACGTGATCGGCAAGGACATCTCCCGCTTCCACTGTGTCTTCTGGCCCGCCTTCCTGATGAGCGCCGGGATCGAGCTGCCGCGGCGAGTGATGATCCACGGCTTCCTGAACAACAACGGGGAGAAGATGTCCAAGTCGCTGGGCAATGTGGTGGCCCCGGCCGACTGGGTGGCCCGCTACGGCCTGGATGCCGTGCGCTTCTTCCTGCTGCGCGAGTTCCCCTTCGGAGCGGACGGCTCCTACAGCCATGAGGCCGTGGTGGGCCGCAAGAACGCCGACCTGGCCAACAACCTGGGCAACCTGGCGCAGCGGTCGCTGTCCATGGTGGCCAAGAACCTGGACGGGAAGGTCCCCACACCCGGCGAGCTGACTGATCCCGACCGTGCGGTGCTGGACCAGGCCGCGCAGCTGCTGGAGATCTCCCGCGCGGCGTACGCCGAACAGGACTTCCACCATGCGCTGGAGCGGACCTGGGGGTTCCTGGGCGACGTCAACGCGTACTTCGCCGAGCAGCAGCCCTGGGTGCTGCGCAAGACCGACCCGGAGCGGATGGCCACCGTGCTGTACGTGACCCTGGAGGCGGTGCGGCGGGTCGTGCTGCTGGTGCAGCCGGTCATGCCCGCCTCGGCCACCCGCCTGCTCGATCTGCTGGGTGTGGATGCCGGGGGAGATGCCGGACGCACCGCTGCCTCCGGGACCGGGCCGCGCTCGTTCGCCGCCTGGGACGACGCCCTGGTGCCGGGCAGCGAGCTTCCGGCCCCGTCCGGCGTCTTCCCGCGCCATGAGGACCCCGCCGAGGCCTGATCCCGGCTCGGCCCTTGCCCCGCGATCGGCCAGGAGTCCACATCGTGGACACTGAGACCACATGCTGGAACGGTGGCGGAGGGCGGGTCTACGATCACCGTCATGGTGAGCACTCCTGAGACCTCTGCCCCTGTCAGCCCTGCCGGTGCAGCGTCGGCGCAGCCCGGTCCGCTGTCCATCGCCGTGATCGGCGGGGACGGCATCGGCCCGGAGGTCACGGCGGAGGCGCTGAAGGTGCTGCTGGCGGCCACGGAGGCCGCGGGGGACCCGGAGGTCACCACCACAGACTTCCAGCTCGGGGCAGACCACTGGCTCCAGACCCGGGAGACCCTCTCCGAGCAGACCCTGGAGCAGCTGCGCGGCTACGACGCCATCCTGTTCGGTGCCGTGGGCGCGGCCCCGAACGACACCAGGATCCCCTCCGGTCTGATCGAGCGTGAGCTGCTGCTGAAGCTGCGCTTCAGCCTGGACCATGCCGCCAACCTGCGCCCGGCCAAGCTCTATCCGGGCGTGCCCAGCCCGCTGGCCGATCCCGGGGAGATCGACTTCGTGGTGGTGCGCGAGGGCACGGAAGGTCCGTATGTGGGCAACGGCGGCGCCCTGCGCACCGGGACCCCCCAGGAGATCGCCACCGAGGTCTCGGTGAACACCGCGCACGGCGTGGAACGCGTGGTGCGCCACGCCTTCGAGCGCGCCCAGCAGCGGCCTCGCCGCCACGTCACCCTGGTGCACAAGCACAATGTCCTGGTCCACGCCGGTCACCTGTGGCGGCGGACAGTGGAGCAGGTGGCCGCTGAGTTCCCCGAGGTCACGCACGACTACCTGCATGTGGACGCCGCCACCATCTTCATGACCACCGATCCGGCCCGGTTCGACGTGATCGTCACCGACAACCTGTTCGGGGACATCCTCACCGACCTCGCCGCCGCCGTGACCGGAGGGATCGGCCTGGCCGCCTCCGGCAACCTGAACATCTCCGGCACCGGTCCCTCCATGTTCGAGCCGGTCCACGGTTCGGCTCCGGACATCGCCGGGCAGCAGAAGGCCGACCCCACGGCGGCCATCCTCTCGGCCGCGCTGCTGCTCGAGCAGGCCGGTCGCACCGAGGCGGCCCGCCGGATCGAGGAGGCGGTCCACGCGGACATCGCCGAGCGCTCGAACGGCTCGTCGCGCAGCACCGGGCAGATCGGCGACGCGATCGCCGCCCGCGTGACCGGCTGATCCCCAGGCCCCCGGGGTCGCCCACAGCACGTGATCAAGATCACCCGCGCTGTGACGGCCACCTATGATGGTCAGGACCGTGGCGCCCTGACAGGGACCCTGCTGACGCCTCGGCGGACCGTCCCACCCTGACCCACCGGTCGTCCGGTGCGACCCGTGACCAGAGAAAGGCACCTTCCGTGACCCCCGACTTCGCCGTCCATCCCCACCCCGCACCGCTCTCCGACGCAGAGCGGGAGCAGATCCTGGCTGACCCCGGCTTCGGCGACCACTTCACGGACCACATGGTCTCGATCGACTGGACCAGGGACGCCGAAGGGACCGGTGGGTCCGGAGGCAGCTGGCATGATGCCCGCATCGAGCCCTTCGGTCCCATCCAGATGTCACCTGCCGCGGCGGTGCTGCACTACGCCCAGGAGATCTTCGAGGGGCTGAAGGCCTACCGCCACGAGGACGGTTCGGTCTGGACCTTTCGTCCCCAGGCCAACGCCGCACGCCTGAACCAGTCGGCCCGCCGTCTGGCCCTGCCGGAGCTGCCGGAGGAGATGTTCCTGGAGTCGCTGCGCCTGCTCGTCTCCACGGACCGGGCCTGGGTGCCTGCCGGCGACGGTCAGGCCCTGTACCTGCGCCCGTTCATGTACGCCTCGGAGAGCTTCCTGGGCGTGCGTCCGTCCCGCCAAGTGGCCTACAAGGTCATCGCCTCGCCCGCCGGCAACTACTTCGGCGGCGAGCTCAAGCCGGTCTCCATCTGGGTCTCCCGGGACTACGCCCGAGCTGGCCACGGCGGCACCGGGGCGGCCAAGTGCGGCGGCAACTACGCGGCCTCGCTCGCCCCCCAGCTGCAGGCCGCGGCCCACGGCTGCGACCAGGTGCTCTTCCTGGATCCCACGCGGGACAACGCTGTCGAGGAGCTCGGCGGGATGAACGTGTTCTTCGTGTTCCGGGACGGCCGCATCGTCACTCCCGCCCTCACCGGCACCATCCTGGAGGGGGTGACGCGCCGCTCGGTCATCCAGCTGGCACAGGACCGCGGACTGGACGTCCAGGAGCGCACCATCACCCTGGACGAGTGGCGCGAGGGCGTGGCCAGCGGGGAGATCACCGAGGTGTTCGCCTGCGGCACCGCTGCGGTCATCACCCCCATCGGGCGCCTGTTCGACGGTGAGGACGTCATCGAGTCCGCCGGTGGCAGCGAGGTCACCCTGGACATCCGCCGTGAGCTGTTGGAGCTGCAGACCGGCCGCGGTGAGGACCGCCACGGCTGGCTTTATCGTCTGGCCTGACCGGCGCGCAGCGCCGGCTGATGACCCCAGGGCCTCCCGACGCCGGCCCGCTCACCTCGAGCGGCCGACGTCGGGACCTCTTTCACCTCCGTAGGATGGTGCCCATGCGCATTGCCCGATTCGTTGTTGACGCTGAACCTCAGTACGGACTCGTGGAGGGGGAGGCCGACGCACCCCTGGAGGAGCTGACGGTCACCGCCCTGCACGGGGATCCGTTCTTCCAGGGCATCCAGCCCACCTCGCGCACCCATGCGCTGGAGGAGGTGCGCCTGGTCGCGCCGATCATCCCGCGCTCCAAGCTGGTGGGGATCGGCCGGAACTGGGCCGATCACGCCGCCGAGCTGGGCAACGAGGTGCCCTCCCGGCCCATGATGTTCCTCAAGCCCAACACCTCGGTGGTGGGTCCCGGCGAGCCGGTGACCCTGCCCAGCTGGTCCGAGGAGATCTCCTACGAGGCCGAGCTGGCCGTGGTGATCGGGACGATCTGCAAGGACGTTCCGCGCGAACGGGTGGACGATGTGGTGTTCGGGTACACGGTGGCCAATGACCTCACCGCCCGTGATGCCCAGCGCGGTGACGGCCAGTGGGCGCGGGCCAAGGGCTTCGACGGCGCCTGCCCGCTGGGTCCCTGGATCGAGACCGGACTGAAGGTCGCGGACACCGAGGACCTGCGCATCACCACCCGTCTGGACGGCGAGCTGGTCCAGGACGGCACCACGGCGGACATGGTGTTCGGCGTGGCGGAGCTGGTCTCCACCGTGTCCGAGGCGTTCACCCTGCTGCCCGGTGATGTCATCCTCACCGGCACCCCTGCCGGCGTCGGGCTGGTCCGGGAGGGACAGCGGGTGGAGTGCGCCGTGGACGCGATCGGGTCGTTGGCCACGGTGTTCCGCCGCTGAGCCGGGCCGCGCCCTGATCTCAGTAGACTGGGGGCATCATGACTGACATGCCTTCCACGGCCCCTGCGCGGGCCGCATCCTCTGACGTCCCCGCTGTCTCCTCCGATCTGCCGGTCCGCGTCCGGTTCTGCCCGTCGCCCACCGGCACCCCCCATGTGGGTCTGATCCGCACCGCTCTGTTCAACTGGGGCTGGGCCCGTCACACCGGCGGGACCATGGTGTTCCGGATCGAGGACACCGACGCCAAGCGTGACTCCGAGGAGAGCTACCAGCAGCTGCTGCAGGCCCTGGCCTGGCTCGGCATCGACTGGGACGAGGGTGTGGAGGTCGGTGGACCGCACGAGCCCTACCGTCAGTCCCAGCGCGGGGAGATCTACCAGGACGTGATCGCCCGGCTCAAGGACGCCGGGTACATCTACGAGTCCTTCTCCACCCCGGAGGAGGTCGAGGCCCGGCACCGTGCCGCCGGTCGCGACCCCAAGCTGGGCTACGACAACCTCGACCGCGACCTCACTCCGGAGCAGGCCGCCGCCTTCCGGGCGGAGGGCCGTGAGCCGGTGCTGCGGGTGCGCATGCCGGACGAGGACATCACCTTCACGGACACTGTGCGCGGAGAGATCACCTTCAAGGCCGGCTCGGTGCCGGACTTCGTGGTGGTGCGCGCCGACGGCTCCCCGCTGTACACGCTGGTGAATCCGGTGGACGACGCCCTGATGGAGATCACCCACGTGCTGCGCGGCGAGGACCTGCTCTCCTCCACGCCCCGGCAGATCGCCCTGTACCGCGCCCTGTACGCGATCGGCGTGGCCAAGTACATGCCTGAGTTCGGTCACCTGCCCTACGTGATGGGGGAGGGGAACAAGAAGCTCTCCAAGCGCGATCCGCAGTCCAATCTGTTCCTGCACCGCGACCACGGCTTCATCCCCGAAGGCCTGATCAACTATCTGGCCCTGCTGGGCTGGTCGCTCTCTGCGGACGAGGACATCTTCACCCGGGAGCAGTTCGTCGAGGCCTTCGACATCCACGACGTCCTGGCCAACCCAGCGCGCTTCGATGAGAAGAAGGCCACGGCGATCAACGGCACGCACATCCGCATGCTGGACGGCGCGGACTTCCGCGACCGCCTGGTGCCCTACCTGCAGTCCGCCGAGCTGGTGGGCAAGCCGCTGACTGCGCGCGAGCAGCGGATCCTGGATGCGGCGGCGCCCCTGGTGCAGGAGCGCGTGGCCGTGCTCAGCGAGGCCGTGGAGATGATGGCCTTCCTGTTCCAGGCCGATGAGCAGATCACGACGGCGGAAGGTGCCCTGAAGGGCATGCCCGCCGACCTGGTAGCGGCCGTGAGCGCCGCGCACGGTGCGCTGGAGTCGGTGTCCGAGTCCGACTGGACCGTGGAGAACCTCGAGGCTGTCCTGCGCGAGGCCCTGATCGAGCAGATGGGCCTGAAGTCCCGTCAGGCCTTCGGCCCCGTCCGCGTGGCGGTCTCCGGCAAGAAGGTCTCGCCGCCGCTGTTCGAGTCTCTGGAGATCCTGGGCAAGGCCTCCACGCTGGCGCGTCTCACCCGTTTCGCCGCCGAGCAGGGCGTCTGAGGGGTGGGAGAACCTCCCCGGGTCCGAGGAGTGCTCTTCGATCTGGACGACACCCTGGTGGACCTGAAGTCCGCCCAGCTGGTCACCTTCGAGGAGACTGCCGCCCGTCAGGCAGAACTGACGGGCGGCCGTCTCCCGGAGCAGGACCGGGTGGACGCCGCGGCCCTGCACTTCGCGGCCGACGCCAACGGGCACTATCAGCGGTATGTGGACGGCGAACTGGACTTCCTGGGGCAGCGCCTGGCCCGGGCGCGAGACGCCCTGGAGCTGCTGGGCCTGGCCGCAGATCCCGACCCGGAGCTGTGGGGCAGGGTCTATGAGCAGCAGGTGCGGTCCCGGTGGGCGCTCTTCGAGGACGTCGGGCCGCTCCTGTGCCTGCTCGATGACTCCCGGATCCCCTGGGGAGTCGTGACGAACAACACAGAGGAGTATCAGCGCGGCAAACTCGCCGCGGTGGGTCTGGACCGGGTGCAGGTGGTGGTCGGGACGGACACCGCGGGTGCGCCCAAGCCGGACGCGGCTCCCTTCCTCGCCGGCTGCACCGGCCTGGGCCTGGACCCGGCGGATGTGCTCTATGTGGGCGACAATCCGCTCAAGGACGGGCTCGGAGCGCGGGACGCCGGCCTGGTCTCCCTGCTGATCCTGCGTCCCTCCGCGGTGCCCGGCGACCTGGGCGGTGGGGACGGCGGAACCTCCACCTCCCAAGTGCCTGCTGGCATCTGGACCGGGGACTCACTGGCGGCGGTGGCTCGTTTTGTCACCGGCGCGAAACCCCTGCTATAGTCATCACCTGTGCCGGAGAGATCCGGGACGAAAAACAAGGTATGACCCAGGGGTTCCGTTCCGTCGGAGCGAGGAGCCCTTGACACACCTTGGGGTATGGTGTAATTGGCAACACAACGGTTTCTGGTACCGTCATTCTAGGTTCGAGTCCTGGTACCCCAGCGGAGAACGCCGATTTGGCAGGATCCACCGGAGGCTGATAAGCTATCCGGGTTGCCTCGGCCAGGAGACTGGATGAGGCAGACAACTGAAGAAGCTGTTTCGCAGCGCCTGGCCCCATCGTATAGCGGCCTAGTACGCCGCCCTCTCACGGCGGTAACGCGGGTTCGAATCCCGCTGGGGTCACCAGGTACAGAAGGTCCGGATCGTCACCACGATCCGGACCTTCTGCGTTTCCCCTCCGATCGGGCACTGTGCCCACGCGGGTTACCGGGCAGTTGCCGCCAGTGCCATGATGGGACGGTGAGCACACCACCTCCTGTCCCGCCACGGCCACTGCGCCGACCAAGCTCCGGTTCCGCTGCCGTCCCTGAGCCTGCCTCTGCTGACCGCACTGCGGCGGAGATCTCCGCCGACGCCGTGGTCCTGCTCGAGTCCCTGCATCAGCAGCTCGCCGCCGCACGCTATCCACTGCGCCTGGACGGAGCCCCCGCCGCCGAAACCGCCCGAGATGCAGCGGTCCACCAGGTGGAGGACTACGTCCTGCCGCGGTACCGCTCCTTGGACGCGCCGCTGCTGGCCGTGGTGGGCGGCTCCACCGGCGCCGGCAAGTCCACCCTGGTCAACGCCCTGGTGGGTCATCCGGTCACCCGCGCCGGTGCCATCCGGCCCACCACCCGGCAGCCGATCCTGCTGCACCATCCACAGGACACCGAATGGTTCACCACCGCGCGGATCCTGCCGCATCTCTCGCGTATCACCGGGCACCGGGTCTCCGCGGACGATGCCGAGTCCACCGTGTCCGCGGACCGGGCCGGCGTGGACCCGGACCCTGGCGCCATGGACTCCGTGGTGCTGGTGGCCGAGACCGGTCTGCCGGCCGGTCTGGCGCTGCTGGATGCCCCGGACATCGACTCCATCTCGGAGGACAACCGGCGTCTGGCCGGTCAGCTGCTCTCCGCCGCGGACCTCTGGATCTTCGTCACCACCGCCAACCGGTATGCCGACGCCGTGCCCTGGCAGCTGCTGCTGGACGCCGCCTCACGGGACATCACCGTGGCGGTGGTCCTGGACCGCGTGCCACCGGGCACCGAGGGAGAGGTCGCCGCGGACCTGCGACGGATGCTCACGGCCCAGGGGCTGGCCCACGCCGAGCTCTTCGTGGTGCCCGAAGCGCGACTGGACGAGCGCGGGATGCTGCCGGCCGGCGTCGTGAATCCCCTGCGGGGATGGCTGGGCTCCCTGGCCTCCACGAGCGGCACGCGCTCGGACGTGGCCCGCAGGACGCTCAACGGCGTGGTCCGGCAGCTGGCCGGACGGGCTGAGGAGCTGGCCGCCGCTGAGGACGACCAGCGCTCTGCTGCGGCGCGCCTGGCCGCCGACGCCGAGTCGGCCTATGCCCGGGCGCAGACCAACGTGTTGGCGGCCACCCAGGACGGCACGCTGCTGCGCGGCGAGGTGCTGCACCGGTGGCAGGACTTCGTGGGCACCGGAGAGTTCTTCCGTCAGCTCGAGTCCGGGATCGGGCGGCTCCGCGACCGGCTCGGGGCGCTGCTGCGAGGCAGACCCGCCCCCGCTGAGGACGTCGAGGTCGCCATCGAGACCGGGCTGCATGCGGTCATCGTGGAGCAGGCCGCCGCGGCCGCTGAAGAGACCGAGGAGCGCTGGCGGCAGGACGCAGCCGGGCGCCCCCTGGTGCAGGGCCGGGACCTCGGACGGCTCCCGGAGGACTTCTCCGAGCAGGCCGCCGCAGAGGTGCGTGGATGGCAGAGCGACCTGATGCGCCTGATCGAGAGCGAGGGGGCGGGAAAGCGGACTATGGCCCGCATCTCTGCCCTGGGCGTGAACAGTGTGGCGGTGACCCTGATGGTGGTCTCCTTCGCCTCCACCGGCGGCCTGCTGGGCATCGAGGTGGGGATCGCCGGCGGCACCGCCGTGGTGGGACAGAAGCTGCTGGAGTCCATCTTCGGTGAAGATGCCGTGCGCCGCCTGGCCAGGCGATCCCAGGAGAACCTGCACGCCAGGGTCGAGGCGCTGCTGGAGCAGGACTCCCGACGCTTCACCGAGCTGCTGGGCGAGGTCCGCACTCCGGAGGACACCCAGCGACTGCGTGATCTGGTCCCGGCGCTGGAGCGACTGTCCGAGGAGGGATCCCGATGAGCGCGCGCACCGCATCCGCCACCGACCAGTCCGCACTGGAGCGTCAGCTCCAGGCACTGGAGGAGGCCGTCCGTCTGGGCCGGGACCGCATCCCGGAGCCGGTGTTGGACCAGGCGCTGTCCGTGGTGGGCCGCTCCGGGGAGCGCCGCAGGCTCTCCGCCGAGCACACCGTGGTGGGCTTCTTCGGGGCCACCGGGTCCGGCAAGTCCTCCCTGTTCAACGCCGTCTCCGGTGTGGAGCTCGCTCGAGCCGCCGCCACCCGGCCCACCACCAGCGAGGCGCTGGCCGCCGTCTGGGGTGCCGAGGGCTCCGGACCGCTGCTGGACTGGCTCCAGGTCGGCCAGCGGCACCAGCTCGAGGGGGTCGCCCCGGGAGTGGATCCCGGAACCGCCTGGGGACGGGTGCAGGAGCAGGGCGGGCTGATCCTGCTGGACCTGCCCGACTTCGACTCCATCACCACCGCCCACCGGCAGATCGTGGAACGGCTGGCCGGCCAGGTGGACGTGCTGGTCTGGGTGCTGGATCCCCAGAAGTACGCCGACGCCGCCCTGCACCGGGACTTCCTGGAGCCGATGGCCTCGCACCAGGGGGTCACCCTCGTGGTGCTCAACCAGGTGGACCGGCTGGCCGACCAGGATGTGCCGCGCGTGGTGGCCTCGCTGGAGCAGATCCTGGCCCAGGACGGACTGACGCAGGTCACGGTGATGCCGGCCTCGGCCCGGACCGGGGCAGGAGTGGACCGGGTGCGCGAGCAGATCGCCCGGGTGGCCACCGACCGCCATGCCGCCACCGAACGGATGCTCTCCGACGTCCGCTCAGCGGCAGCCCTCCTGGAGACCGGCCTGGTGGACTCGACCCCAGGCCCCGGTGAGCCGACCGGCTCGGGTGAGGTGGCCGACGTCGGGACTGCCGAGGTCCGCCGACTCTCTGCCGCCTTGGCCCAGGCCTCCGGGGCGGAGACGGTGGCCCAGGCGGTGGGGCAGTCCTACCGACTGGAGGCCGGCTCACGCACGGGCTGGCCCGTGGTGCGCTGGCTGGCCAAGGTCCGCCGTGATCCGCTGCGACGACTGAACCTGCGCCGGGAGGGTTCCACCGATGACCCCCGTCTGCACCGCACCTCTCTGCCGGAGCGCTCTCCGGCGCAGCGCGCGGCGGTGGACGGCGCCATCCGCACCTTTGCCGAGACCGCCTCACAGGGGGCGCCGGAGGCCTGGCGCGCCTCGATCCGCCGCTCGGCACGCACCCACATGGACACGCTGCCGGACGATCTGGACCAGGCCATCTCGGCCACGGACCTGCAGGCCGGACGCAGCTCCTGGTGGTGGCACGTGATCAACGTCCTGCAGTGGCTGGCCCTGCTGGCGGCCGTGGTGGGACTGGGCTGGCTCGGCGTGCTGGCGGGGGCGGCCTATCTGCAGTTCCAGCTGCCGCCGGCTCCCTCGGTGGAGGGCTTCCCCATCCCCACGCTCCTGGTGGCCGGGGGACTGCTGTTCGGGATCCTGCTGGCCCTGCTGACGGCGCCGCTGGTCCGGCTGGGCGCCTCCCAGCGGTCCGCCAGGGCCCGACGCCGGCTGCGAGACTCCCTGAGCGAGGTCGCGGAGCGGCGCGTGGTCGCCCCGGTGCGCGCTGAGATCGACCGGTACCGGGCATTCCGGCAGGCAGTCGGCATGGCACGGGGACGCCGATGACCTCACCCACGGTCAGCGGCCTGGGAGAGGCCGGGATCCTGCAGGTGCTGCACCGGCGCTTCCGGACGGTCCCGGCGGCCCAGGACTGGCCGGAGGGCTCTCTGGGCCCGGGAGACGATGCCGCCGTGGTCCCGGCACCGGACGGGCGCTTCGTGATCTCCACCGACGCCATGGCCCAGGACCGGGACTTCCGGCTGGTCTGGCCCAGCGGGGCGGTCGACTCGGGATACTCCACGGGCTGGAAGGCGGCCGCACAGAACCTCTCCGACATCAACGCCATGGGGGCGCGGGCCTCGAGCCTGCTGCTGGCGCTGACCATGCCCGGCCACACGCCGGTGCGGTGGCTGGACCGGTTCGCCGCCGGGATCGCCGGTGCCGTGCATCATCTGGGGGCGGACACCTGCCGGATCGCCGGCGGAGACCTGGGCGGCGACGATCGCATCACCGTCTGCGTCACCGTCACCGGAGATCTGGACGGCCGCCGTGCTGTGCGGCGCACGATCCCTCGGGAGCATCGGGGCGGGACCGGACCGCTGGACCTGGCGCTCTGCGGGAGGGCCGGCTGGGCGGCAGCGGGTCTGAGTGTGCTGCAGACACCCCGGACGGACCTGGACCGGGCGCTGGACCGGACGGGCGCCCATCGGCTCGCGGCCCGTGCCGCGGCCGCGCAGCTGCGTCCCCGTCCGATCCTCACGGCAGGTCCCTCAGCCGCAGCGCACGGCGCTCTGGCCATGCTGGACGTCTCCGACGGCCTGGTGCGGGACGCCGGCCGACTGGGCTCGGCCAACGGCCTGGCCGTGGAGCTGGACGAGGAGTGGGTGAGGGGTCAGGCCGCCGAGCTCGCCCCCCTGGCGTTCGCTCTGGGGGAGGACGCTCGAGACTGGGTCCGCACCGGGGGAGAGGACTACGGGCTGCTGGCGGTGTTCACCGGGGGAGCAGCGTTGCCGTCCGGCTTCACCAGGGTCGGCCGGCTGGTGGCTCCCGGCGGGACCTCGCAGTCCCTGAACCCTCCAGGGGCCAGGATCGGATGGGACCACTTCGGCGGCTGAGGTCCGAGCCGGGATGCCCCGGATCAGGCCTGACCGGGGTCGAAGCGGTGGCCGAGTGCGGCGTGGGTGAAGCCGGCGTCGATCCAGTCCTGGGCGGTCAGGACGTTGCGGCCGTCGATGATCGCCGGGTGCTTCATCAGCGGTGCCAGCTGGGCGGGGTCCATCTGTTTGAACTCGTCCCATTCGGTGAGCAGGATCGCCAGGTCGGCTCCGGTGACGGCCTCCTGGAGGGAGTCCACGTAGTCCAGGCGTGGGAAGCGTCCGGCGGCGTTGCGGTTGCCCTGGGGGTCATAGACGGCGACGTCGGCCCCGGCGGTGAAGAGCCGATTGGCCACATCCAGGGCGGGAGAGTCACGGACATCGTCCGAGTCCGGCTTGAAGGCCACACCGAGGATGGCGATGCGGGTGCCCACCAGGGTGTGCACCGCCGTCGGTGTGGGAGTGGGCGCGGTGCCGCCGTGCGAGCGCACCTCGGCCGGCCCCGTGGAGTCGGTGCGCCCGGTGCGCACGGCGGCCAGGACCTGGACGGCGAGGTCGACCACGCGGTCGCGGCGGCGCAGGTTGATGTCGTCGATGTCGTTGAGGAAGGCCATGGTGCGGTCCAGGCCCAGTTCGGAGACTCGGGCCTGCAGGGCGCGGATGTCCTTGGGCAGGCAGCCTCCGCCGAAGCCGACGCCGGCGTTGAGGAACCGGCGGCCGATGCGCGGGTCGTGTCCGATGGCGTCGGCCAGGGTGGTGATGTCTCCGCCGACGGTCTCGGTGATCTCGGAGAAGGCGTTGATGAACGAGATCTTGGTGGCCAGGAAGGCGTTGGCGGCGACCTTGACCAGTTCCGCGGTCTCGAAGTCGGTGCTGATCCAGGGGGTGGCCTCGGCCAGCGGTGCGGCGTAGACCTGGCGCAGCACCTGGTCGGCGTGGTCGGAGCTCACTCCCACGACCAGGCGGTCTGGGTGCAGGGTGTCCTTCACGGCGAAGCCCTCACGCAGGAACTCGGGGTTCCAGGCCAGTTCGACCGTGCCGGGCAGACCGTTCTCGGCGCGGGTGGTCTCGATCAGGCTGGCCAGGCGGGTGGCGGTGCCCACCGGGACGGTGGACTTGCCCACGATCAGCGCGTCCTGGGTGATGTGCTGGGCCAGGGAGGTCACGGCGGCGTCCACGTAGCGCATGTCCGCGGCGGTCTCTCCGGCTTTCTGGGGTGTGCCCACGCCGATGAAGTGGACATCGGCCCAGTCTCCGACCTCCTGGTAGGAGGTGGTGAAGCGCAACCGGCCGGAGTCCACGTGCTTGACCAGCAGCTCGGACAGGCCTGGTTCGTGGAAGGGCAGCTCCCCGCGGGAGAGGGCATCGATCTTGGCCGGATCCACATCCAGGCCCAGCACCTCGAACCCCAGCTCGGCCATGCACGCCGCATGCGTGGCACCCAGATACCCCGTCCCGATCACCGACAGACGCAGGGAGCGGTGCTGGGCGTGGGGGGTCGGTGCTGCAGCGGTCATCATGGTCCTCCGTCTCGCGGGATGTGCAGAGCCTGCACGGTCTGCGGTGAACAGTAGGACACCTGGATGAGCGAATCATTAACCGCAGATGGCGCTGCCCGGTTCAGCGACGACGCCCTGTTCCGTCCGACCAGGGCATCTGACCGCTGCTGACCGGATCAGGCAGCGAGGTCGGTGGACTCAGGGGACCGTCCGCCTGGCGCAGCAGCTCGGTCAGATGCCGGGCGGCCCGCACCACGGTGTCTGCATGGACGCGCCCTGGCTGACGGGACAGGCGTTCGATGGGGCCGGAGATGGACACCGCGGCGATCACCCTCCCGGTGGGGCTGCGCACCGGTGCGGAGACCGAGGCCACGCCGGGCTCGCGTTCGCCCAAGGACTGGGACCAGCCGCGGCGACGCACCGCCGAGAGCGTGGTGGGCGTGAAGACCGACTCCGCCAGTCCCTCCACGAGCCGTTCGTGGTCCTCCCAGGCCAGCAGGACCTGCGCGGCGGAGCCTGCCTTCATGGACAGGCGCGTCCCCACCGGGATGGTGTCCCGCAGGCCGACCGGCCGCTCGGCGCTGGCCACACAGATGCGGCTGTCCGCCTGACGGCGGAAGAGCTGGGCGCTCTCTCCGGTGGCGTCGCGCAGCCAGACCAGCACCGGACCGGCCGCCGAGGTCAGCCGGTCCTCACCGGCGGCCGAGGCCAGTTCGGAGAGGCGGCTGCCGAGCACATAGCGACCCTGCAGGTCCCGTCCGACCAGACGGTGATGCAGCAGCGCCGCCGCCAGACGATGCAGCGTGGGGCGGGCAATGCCGGTGGCGGCCACCAACTGGGCCAGACTGGTGGGTCCGGCCTCGAGTGCATCCAGGATGGCGGCGGTCTTGTCCACCACCCCGACCCCGCTGGGACGATGCAGTGCGTGCAGTCCTGGGGTGTCGTCGTCGGGCCGGAGGTCCCCTGGTGAAGTGTCCATCATTCGATACTAGCGTCTCAATATGTGAGATGTCGCTGTGTGGCGTGGAGGCACCGCGGTCCAGGATGTCACAGTGGTCGGACCGTCAGGGAAGGACACAGGATGACTGAGACAGCAGCCGCGGGCACCCCCAGGACACACCGCCCGCGCACGTTGGCCGAGAAGGTCTGGCAGGACCACGTGGTGGTTCCCGGCGAAGGGGCGGGAGACGCTCAGACGCCCGACCTGCTCTACATCGACCTGCACCTGGTGCATGAGGTCACCAGCCCCCAGGCCTTCGAGGGTCTGCGTCTGGCCGGCCGTCCGGTGCGCCGACCTGATCTGACGATCGCCACCGAGGACCACAACACGCCCACCCTGGAGATCGACAAGCCGATCGCCGATCCGATCTCTCGCAAGCAGATCGAGACCCTGCGCGAGAACGCCGAGGAGTTCGGCATCCGCATCCACTCGCTGGGCGATGCCGACCAGGGGATCGTGCACGTGGTCGGACCGCAGCTGGGCCTGACCCAGCCGGGCATGACCGTGGTGTGCGGAGACTCCCACACCTCCACCCACGGAGCCTTCGGCGCACTGGCCTTCGGCATCGGCACCTCGGAGGTGGAGCATGTGCTGGCCACCCAGACGCTCCCGCTCAAGCCCTTCAAGACCATGGCCATCAACGTCGAGGGCACCCTGCGCGAAGGGGTGACCGCCAAGGACATCATCCTGGCCGTGATCGCCAAGATCGGCACGGGCGGAGGCCAGGGCTACGTCCTGGAGTACCGTGGCTCGGCCATCCGATCGCTGTCCATGGACGCGCGCATGACCATCTGCAACATGTCGATCGAGGCCGGCGCGCGGGCCGGCATGATCGCTCCTGACCAGACCACCTTCGACTTCATCCAGGGACGCCCGCACGCTCCGCAGGGGGCCGACTGGGATGCCGCCGTGGAGTACTGGAGCACGCTGGCCACCGATGACGACGCGGTCTTCGACGCCGAGGTCTTCCTGGACGCCGACCAGCTCGATCCCTTCGTCACCTGGGGCACCAACCCGGGCCAGGGAGTCTCGCTCAACGAGTCCGTCCCCGCGCCGGAGCAGTTCGAGGACCTCAACGATCAGGCCGCCTGCCGGCGCGCCCTGGAGTACATGGACCTGGAGCCGGGCACGCCGATGAAGCAGATCCGGGTCGACACCGTCTTCCTGGGCTCCTGCACCAACTCTCGGATCGAGGACCTGCGCACCGCCGCCGCCATCATCGACGGACAGACCAAGACCCAGGACGTCCGGATGATCGTGGTGCCGGGCTCGGCCCGTGTCCGGCTGCAGGCCGAGGCGGAGGGGCTGGACCGGGTCTTCAAGGACTTCGGTGCAGAGTGGCGTTTCGCCGGCTGCTCCATGTGCCTGGGCATGAACCCGGATCAGCTGGCGCCCGGAGAGCGCTGCGCCTCCACCTCCAACCGCAACTTCGAGGGACGCCAGGGCAAGGGTGGGCGCACCCACCTGGTCTCTCCCGTGGTGGCCGCCGCCACCGCGATCCGCGGCACCCTCTCCGCGCCTGCAGATCTCGGACTGCAGGTCCCGTCCGTCCCTCAGGAGGTCTGATCCATGGAGAAGTTCACCACCCACACAGGCGTCGGAGTCCCGTTGAAGCAGTCCAACATCGACACCGACCAGATCATCCCGGCCGTCTATCTCAAGCGGGTCACCCGCACCGGTTTCGAGGACGCTCTCTTCGCAGGATGGCGTCGAGAACCGGACTTCATCCTGAACCGTGAGCCCTACACCACCGGTTCGGTGCTGGTGGCCGGCCCGGACTTCGGCACCGGCTCCTCTCGAGAGCATGCGGTCTGGGCGCTGAAGGACTACGGCTTCAAGGCCGTGCTCTCGGCGCGTTTCGCCGACATCTTCCGCGGCAACTCCGGCAAACAGGGGCTGGTGGCCGCTGAAGTCGATCAGCAGGACATCGAGCTGATCTGGAAGGAGCTGGAGAACCACCCCGGCACCGAGGTCACCGTGGACCTGGAGAACCGCACGGTGACCTGCGGTTCCTTCAGCACCGGGTTCAGGATCGACGACTACACACGGTGGCGTCTGATGGAGGGTCTGGACGACATCGGGCTGACCCTGCGCAGCGAGGATCGGATCGCCGAGTTCGAGCAGAGTCGGCCGGCCTTCAAGCCCGCCACGCTGCCTGCCCGCACTGCCTGATCACTGCCGGGACCGGCGTCGGGTCGTATGCTGGGGAGGCGGATCCGCGCCTGAGGGCACCCCCGAGGATCCAGAGTCGATACAGAGCTCGCACCGTCGAGCGCGGAGGACAGTCACTGACCATGGGAAAACTCCTGACCATCCACGGCGGCAAGCCGCTGCAGGGACGAGTCCACGTCCGTGGCGCCAAGAACCTGGTGCCCAAGGCCATGGTCGCCGCCCTGCTCGGCGACCGTCCCTCGGTCCTGCGCAACGTCCCTGAGATCAAGGATGTCGACGTGGTCACCAGCCTGCTGCAGCTGCACGGCGTCAAGGTGACCAAAGACGAGGACACCGGGGACCTGACCCTGGACCCCGCGGACACCAAGTCGGCCGGCTCCACGGAGATCGACGCCCACGCCGGAGACTCCAGGATCCCGATCCTGTTCTGCGGTCCCCTGATGCACTCCATCGGCGAGGCCTTCATCCCGGATCTGGGCGGCTGCAAGATCGGCGATCGACCGATCGACTATCACCTGGCCGTGCTCAGGCACTTCGGGGCGGTCGTGGAGAAGCGCCCGGGCGGCATCCACATCTCCGCTCCCAAGGGTCTGCACGGTGCCAAGCTCGAGCTGCCCTATCCCTCCGTGGGAGCCACCGAGCAGGTCCTGTTGACCGCCGTGCGCGCAGAGGGCATCACCGAGCTGCAGGGCGCCGCCGTGGAGCCGGAGATCCATGATCTGATCGCCGTGCTCCAGAAGATGGGTGCGATCATCACCGTCCAGACCGATCGGACCATTCGGATCGAAGGCGTCAAGACCTTGTCCGGGTACAACCATCGGGCAATCCCGGACCGCAATGAATCAGCATCCTGGGCGTCGGCTGCCCTGGTGACCAAGGGCGACATCTATGTCGAGGGAGCCATGCAGCGCGACCTCACGGCCTTCCTGAACACCTACCGCAAGATCGGCGGAGAGTTCGAGGTCGATGATGAAGGCATCCGCTTCTGGCACGGTGGTGGAACGTTGCGCCCCCTCGTGCTGGAGACGGACGTGCACCCTGGGTTCATGACCGACTGGCAGCAGCCGCTGGTTGTGGCGCTGACCCAGGCCGAAGGCGTCTCGATCGTCCACGAGACCGTGTACGAGAACCGGTTCGGCTTCACCGACGCCCTGGTGCGGATGGGCGCCTCCATCCAGCTGCACCGCGAATGCCTCGGCTCGGTGCCGTGCCGGTTCGGCCAGCGCAACTTCCTGCACTCAGCGGTCATCTCCGGACCAGCCACCCTGCAGGGTGCCCAGATCGACGTCCCCGACCTGCGAGGCGGCTTCTCCCACCTGATCGCCGCACTGGCCGCCGAAGGCACCTCGACGGTGACCGGCATCGAGATCATCAACCGCGGATACGAGAAGTTCATGGACAAGCTGACCGGCCTCGGCGCTGACATCGAACTCTCCGAGACCGCGCGGTAGTCCCGGTGAAGGCTCCCCTCTCCCTGCGGGCGGGATTCCTGGCTGCGGCCAGTGTGGTCCGTCCCGCCATGAATCTGCTCACGGCCAAGGACTGGTCCGGTCTGGAGCACATCCCGGACACAGGGTTCATCCTGGTGGCCAACCACATCTCCGAGCTGGACCCGCCGGCACTGGCCCACATGGTCTACAACCAGGGGCACCTGCCCCACGTGCTGGCCAAGGCCGAGCTGTTCCGGATCCCGGTGGTGGGGAAGATGCTCCACGGCATGCACCACATCCCGGTGGAGCGAACCCGTGGCGGGGGCGCCTCGCTGGAGGCGGCAGAGCGGGTCCTGGCCGAGGGCGGAGCCATCCTGATCTATCCCGAGGGGACCATCACCCACGATCCTCAGCTGTGGCCGATGAAGGCGAAGACCGGTGCGGCTCGCCTGGCCCTGAAGACCGGGGCGCCGGTGATCCCGGTCGGCCAGTGGGGCATCCAGGAGATGTTCCCCCGCCATGGCCGCTACCCCCGGGTATGGCCCCGGAAGAACGCGCGCATCAAGGTCGGCCCACCGGTCCAGCTGGACGACCTGAGGACCGTGCCGCACACCCGATCCGTGCTGGAGGAGGCCACCGAACGGATCATGACGGCCATCACCACCCAGGTGGAGGACCTGAGGGGCGAGACCATGCAGGTGGGACGCTTCGACCCCCGTACCGGGACGCGGAACGGAGACTCCGCGTGACCCAGTCCGCCCAGGAGCCCGCGTTCAGGCTGCCGGACGACACCACCGCACTGAAGGTGGCGGTGCTGGGCGCCGGCAGCTGGGGGACCACCTTCGCCAAGGTGCTCGCCGACAGCGCCCGTCACCGGGGCGACGACGGCACCCAGATCACCTTGTGGGCGCGCCGTGAGGCGGTGGCACAGGAGATCACCCAGGAGCATCGCAACAGCCAGTATCTGCCGGAGATCGAGCTGCCCTCACTGCTCACCGCCAACTCGGACCTGAATGAAGCCGTTCGCGATGCGCATGTGGTGGTCGTGGCTGTCCCGGCCCAGCAGGTGCGGGCCACCCTGCTGGAGGTCAAAGACGCCCTGGACCCGGCCGTCGTCGTGGTGTCCCTGGTCAAGGGACTCGAGCGGGGGACGGATGCCCGGATGAGCGAGCTGTGCGCCGAGGTGCTGGGGCTGCCGCCGGAGCGGTTCGCCGTGGTCTCCGGTCCCAACCTGGCTCTGGAGATCGCTCGTGAGGAGCCCACCGCCACGGTGATCGCCTCCGCCCATGAGCCCACCGCCGCCCTGCTCGTCTCCCGGACCTCGGCGCCATACTTCCGTCCCTACACCAACACGGACGTGCCGGGGGTGGAGATCGGCGGGATCGTCAAGAACGTGATCGCGCTGGCCGTGGGGATCTGTGACGGACAGGGGCTGGGGGACAACTCCAAGGCCTCGGTCATCACCCGGGGGCTGACCGAGACCACGCGGCTGGCCGCACGGCTGGGGGCCCATGCCGAGACGCTCTCTGGCTTGGCCGGACTGGGCGACCTGGTGGCGACCTGCGCCTCCCCGCTCTCCCGCAACCGCAGCGCCGGGCGTCTGCTGGGCCAGGGACTGACCACCGCCGAGGTCTCCGAGCAGATGAGCCAGACCGCAGAGGGCATCAAGTCGGTCTCCGCCGTGGTCGACCTGGCCCGGCGGGTCGGTGTGGAGATGCCCATCAGCGAGGCCGTGAACGCCGTGGTCAACGGGCAGCTGGATGTACGATCGATCGCCGGACTGCTGTTGGCACGAGATCTGAAACCGGAAGGACCCCAGTGAGCCAGAACCCCGCCGAGACCGACGGACCCATCGGCGCGGACCGCGCGGCAACGCCCCCTGCTCATCGAGGGTCAGGCACAGACGGCCGGCTGCGCGTCATGGTCCTGTTCGGGGGACGCTCCAGCGAGCACCCCGTCAGCTGCGTGACCGCGGCAGGCGTGCTGCGCGCCCTGGACCCACAGAAGTACGAGGTGGTCCCGGTCGGCATCACCTCCACCGGACAGTGGGCCGCCGTGCAGTCAGATCCGGATCTCTGGTCCCTGAGCGGGACCGAGCTGCCCCGCGTGCCCGAACCGGAGATCCCGCTGGTGCTCTCCAGCACGCCACACGGCCATGAGCTGCTGCCGGCACGCACCTGCGCGACGTCCGGACCAGTGGGACAGCAGGAGACGGACCCGATCCCCGGTGTCGGCGGCGTGGACGTGGTCTTCCCCGTCCTGCACGGGCCCTACGGTGAGGACGGGACCCTGCAGGGCCTGCTCGAGATGGCCGGGATCCCCTATGTGGGCCCCGGAGTGCTCGCCTCGGCTGTGGGCATGGACAAGCACTTCATGAAGGTCGCCTTCCGGGCCGCCGGGCTCACCGTGGGACCCTGGGAGACGATCACCGACCGGCAGTGGCTCACCGATCCACAGGCCGCCCTGGACCGGGCCGCCCGGCTGGAGTTCCCGGTGTTCGTCAAACCAGCGCGTGCCGGCTCATCGATCGGCATCACCCGCGTCACCGAGCCGGCCGGTCTGCGGGCGGCCGTGGAGGAGGCCCGACGCTACGATCCCAAGGTCGTGGTGGAGGCCGGGATCGTGGGCCGAGAGATCGAATGCGCCGTCCTGGACGGACACGGCACCCAGATGCCCCGAGCCTCTCTGCCCGGTGAGATCGTGGTCCATGATGGCGCCGACCACCATGACTTCTACGACTTCGCCGCCAAGTACCAGGACAGCAGCGCAGCTGATCTCTCCTGCCCCGCCGAGCTTCCCGAGCAGGCCATCCAGACCGTGCGAGAGCTGGCCGTGGTGGCCTTCGACGCTGTGGAAGCCGAGGGCCTCTCCCGGGTGGACTTCTTCTACACGCCCGACGGCGAGTTCATCATCAACGAGATCAACACCATGCCCGGTTTCACTCCGATCAGCATGTACCCGGCCATGTGGGAGCGCAGCGGCCTGCCCTACGCAGAACTGCTGGACGAGCTGATCGACCTCGCGCTGGAGCGTGGCACCGGCCTGCGCTGAGCAGCCCAACGGGCGAGTCAGTCGCCCTCGTCCTGACGCCCCGCGTCAGGTGCCCCTGCACTGGGCAGGGGAGGAGCCGTCGTCGGGCCCGTGGAGGTGCAGGCACCGCTGGCAGGGATCCGTCCCACCGCGGAGGCCAGATCCACCATCACCGAGCTGGAGGCGGCGCGCGTGTCATCGAAGACGACCTCGACAGCAGGGGAGCGGCCGTAGGTGGTCAGTGTCCAATGCGTCTGGTCGTCCCGGGTCACCCAGTCGATCCCGTTGGCCGTGACACAGTGCTCCGTGGTGGGGCCGGGAGTGGGGACACCGCACCGCAGCACCACGGCTGAGGGGGCACCCCAGACGGCCGTGGCCTGGCTGTCCGTCTCGCGACGATCGAACCCGGCCACCTGGTCCGGCAACGAGACCATCGCCTCGGCGCAGACCGGATCCGTGGCCCCGGGCGCCGCTTCCACGTCCGCCACGGGAGCGCCGCAGGCAGCCAGGGCCAGTCCGATCGGGGAGAGAACCAGTCCTGCCGCCAGCAGGCGGGCGCGGACAGGCAGGGGGTGCAGAGTGGGGGACATGGCATCCAGGGTACGTGCTGCCGCAGGGCGCTGGCGCGGTACCGTACCATGAGACGAGCCGAACTCGTATGGTCTGCGGTTCCGGCGTCACAGTCCGCTCCGCGCATGCACGGCCTCTCGCCGCCGTCCTGCCAGGTGCGAGCGGAGACGACCCCACCCTGGAGGAACTGGTGCCCGCAACCACGCCACATGAGGATTCGGAGGGCGTTCGGCGCCCCCAGCGCGGCCGCAGGGCCGGCCGGTGGATCCTGGGCGTCCTGCTCGTCCTGGTGCTGGGCGCAGGCACGGTGGCCGTGGTCTATCTGTCCGGATTGGCCTCGACCTTCGACGACTCCACGGAGAAGTTCGAGACGGCGTTCCCTGCGGAAGACCAGCGACCGACCAAGGCTCCGACCCAGGAGGGTCAGCACGAGCCGCTGAACATCCTGCTCCTGGGCTCGGACTCCGGAGGCGGTTCCGGCGAGCGGGAGAACCTGCCCGACGTCCCCCAGGCCGGACGCTCCGACACCATGATGTGGGTCCACATCCCCGGCGATCGGGAAGACATCTTCGTGATGTCGGTGATGCGTGACCTCTGGGTGGAGATCCCCGGTGAAGGGGAGCACAAGCTCAACGCCGCCTACTCCTTCGGCGGGGTCCCCAAGGCCGTCCAGACGCTGGAGAGCATGTTCGGCACCCGGATCGACCATGTGGCCGCGGTGGACCTGGAGGGATTCCGAGGGATCGTGGACTCCCTGGGCGGCGTCACCATCGACAACCCGCGGGCCTTCAGCTCCGGCAACGGCGGCAAGGACTTCGCCGCCGGACCACAGACCATGGACGGTGACACGGCCCTGGCCTTCGTGCGTGAGCGGTACGCGTTCGCCGACGGAGACTACAGTCGCGTGCGCAACCAGCAGCTGTTCCTGCGGGCCGTGATCTCCGAGGTGCTCAACACCCGCACACTGACCAACCCCGGTCTCATCTCCGATATGGTGGAGACGATGTCGCCCTACCTCACGGTGGACGACACCTTGGACTCCGGAGAACTCGTGGAGATCGGCCGGACGCTGACCGGCATCCGCCGTGACGACGTGCAGATGTTCACTGTCCCCACGAAGGGGATCGGGCGAGCAGGAAGCCAGTCCGTGGTGTGGCCGGACTGGGAAGGCATCGAGGAGATCGGCGCCGCCCTGCAGGACGACGATCTGGCACGGATCCAGCCTGCATCCTGACGCTGGGACGTCAGTGACCATGCACTGAGGGCCGCTGGCCTTGACACTATCGAAAGAGAATCCACGGTGGACCTGAAAGACTATCTGCGCATCCTTCGGGAGAACTGGCTGCCGATCCTGCTGATCACCCTGCTCGGCCTGGGAGTGGCCGCCGGGGCCACCGCCTTGACCAAGCCGAAGTACACCGCCACCACTCAGGTCTTCGTGGCCGTGGGCGGCGGGGACAGCGCCACCGAGATCCTTCAGGGCTCCAGCTTCTCAGAGAAGCGGGTCACCTCCTACGTCTCGCTGGCCACCAGCCCCCGCGTGCTCCAGCCGGTGATCGAGGAGCTCGACCTGGACACCACCCCCAGGAACCTGGCCGAGACCGTCACCGCCAACGCACCGTTGCAGACCGTGCTGATCAATCTCTCGGCCACCCACACCGATCCTGAGACCGCCGCGCAGATCGCGGACGCCACGGCGGCCTCGCTGATCAGGACCGTCGGAGAGGTGGAGACTCCGGGCGACGAACGCGAGCCGCTCGTGGACCTGTCGATCGTGGATCCTGCCGGGGTGCCGACCTCGCCCTCCAGCCCCCGCACCCTGCTGAACCTGGCCCTCGGGCTCGTGGTCGGTGCCGCGCTGGGCGTCGCCTACGCCCTGCTCAAGACCATCCTGGACACCCGTATCCGCCGCCGAGAGGACATCGAGCGGATCACCGACGCGCCGGTGCTGGGGGTGGTGGCCGAAGACAAGTCAGCCGAGGACGAACCGCTGTTGACGGTGGATGACTCCACCTGGGGCCACCGGGCCGAGAGCTACCGCCAGCTGCGCACCCACCTGAAGTTCACCAATGTGGACGGTGGCACTCAGACCGTGGTGGTGACCTCGTCCGTGCCGGGCGAGGGCAAGACCACGACGACGACCAATCTCGCCGTCATGCTCGCCGAGTCCGGAACCCGCGTGCTGCTGGTCGATGCGGACCTGCGCCGTCCGCGCGTGGCCAAGACCCTGGGAGTCGAGGGCGCCGTCGGGCTCTCCACCATCCTCTCCGGTCAGATCGACGTGGAGGACGCCGTCCAGGTGTGGGGAGACTCGGCCGAGCTGGACGTGATCACCGCCGGAGAGGTCCCGCCGAACCCGTCCGAGCTGCTGGGCGCCGAGGCCATGGGGCGCTTCCTTGACTGGGCCCGCGAGAACTACGAGATCGTCCTGCTCGATGCGCCGCCGCTGCAGCCGGTGACCGACCCCACCGTGCTGGCCGCCCAATGTTCCGGGGTCATCCTGGTGTGCCGGGTGGACGGATACAACCATCGTGATCAGCTGCGGGGCGCCCTGGAGAACCTGGAGGCGACCGGATCGCGGCTGCTCGGGCTGGTGCTGACCCGCGTCCCGATCAAGCGCAGCGGCTACCAGTACTACGACTACCAGCCTGATGCTGCCGAGTCGACGGCATCTCACCGCTCCGGCGGTTCCCGGAAGCGGGCCCGGCAGAGGAGCCGCGCGTCCGTCACGGGCATGCGCTTCCGGTGAGGGGGCACCGATGATGGCAGCCACCGCGTCAGCGGCGCGTCGACGAGCGGACAGCGTCAGGTCCTGGCTTGCGCTGGCCGAGACCACGCTGGGCAACGCCTCGGACCGGCTCAATGCGATCAACATCTTCCCCGTGGCCGACGGCGACACCGGGACGAACATGTACCAGACGGTGCGTGCCGCCCGTCTGGCCGTGGACGAGGGCGGCTCGCTCACCGGCGACGAACAGGACCTCGGTGAGGTCCTGGCGCTGGCCGGCCGCGCCGCCCTGGACCAGGCTCGGGGCAACTCGGGGACCCTGCTGGCGGTCATGCTCACGGCCATGTCCGGTTCGCTGTCCGGACTGGACCGACTCACCGCCCCCGCCCTGGCCGTGGCGCTGGAGCGCGCCCGCACAGCGGCATGGGCCGCGCTCTCGGACCCGCAGGAGGGGACGATGCTCACCGTGCTCGCCTCCGCGGCGTCCACGGCGGCTGATCACCTGGCCGGCCTGCAGGGGCTCAGCGCAGCCGAGCGCGACGGGCGCAGGGTGCTGGCGGAGGCGCTGGACGCCGTGGTGGCGGCGGCCTGGACTGCGGTCGAGCACACGGAGGAACAGTTGGCCCCGCTGACCGAGGCCAGGGTGGTCGACTCCGGAGGCATGGGCCTGCTGCTGGTGCTGGACGCCCTCCGAGCGTCGGTGCTGGACACCGCACTGGACCCCGATCTGGTGGACGGACTCCACGGGTTCGGGCCCGAGTCGCCGCACATCCACGAAGAGATCGACCCGGTCGAGGGGTATGAGCTGATGTGCAGCATCCGGCTTGATCCGCTGGCCGCGGCCACGCTGCGCTTCGGTCTGAACGAGGTGGGCGACTCGGTGATCATGAGTCCCCTGCACACCGATCCGGGCCCGGACGGTGCGGTCACGTGGCGGCTGCATGCCCACGTGGTCGATGCTGACGAGGCGCTGTCGATGCTGCGCTCCGCCGGATCGCCGACCAACCTGGTCCTGGAGCCGCTGGCCGGCTCGGATGAGGCCTCCTGCATGTCGGACGGCCGCGGTCAGGACGGGCCAGCCGGGTGAGTGATCGGACCGTTCCCCGTGGGCCCGCGTCCACTGAGCCGCTGGACCAGCCCTTGGTCCGTCTGCTGGGGGACCGCACGGCCCAGCGGCTGGAGCGCGAGTTCGGCATGTCCACGGTGCGAGACCTGCTCGACCACTTCCCTCGGCGCTGGATCGAGCGTGGCGAGCTGACTCCCATCGCCGCCCTGCCGGTGGGGGAGCCGGTGACCGTGGTGGCCCGAGTCATCTCGGTGAGTCGACGCCAGATGCGCAGCCGACGCGGATTCCTGGTGGACGTCACGGTGACCGATGACTACCCGGGCCGACCGGTGAGCTTGGCGATGGCGTTCTTCAACAGCCACGACGCCCTGCGTCGGCTGTCCGCCGGGACCCGGGCCATGTTCCATGGCAAGACCGCGATGTATCGAGGGCAGCTGACCCTGAACAACCCGGACTTCACCGTGCTGGACGAGGACTCGGCGCCGTCCACCCAGGACCTGGGGCCGGTGCCGGTCTACCCGGCGACGGGCAAGGTTCCCAGCTGGGTGGTACGCAGCAGCGTGGAGACCGTGCTGGGCGCCGTGAACTGGTCGGCGATCACTGATCCGGTTCCCCCTGAGCTGTTGGCCGAGGCGGCCCCGGACGGCGGGGAGCCGCTGCCTCCGCTGTCCGAAGCCTATCGGCAGGTGCACCGGCCGTCCTCCATCGGCCAGGCCCGCCGCGCGCTGCAGCGGTTCGCCGTGCAGGAGGCGCTGATCCTGCAGGCCTCGCTCGGACTGCGGCGTGCCGCGAGTGCGGACGCGACCTCGCGGCCGTGGCCTGATCGGCCCGACGGACTGCGCCAGGCCCTGGACGATCGACTGCCCTTCGACCTCACTCCTGGCCAGCGTCGAGCGGGCGAGCGGATCGCTGCCGACCTGTCAGCCGGGCATCCCATGAGCCGTCTCCTGCAGGGCGAGGTCGGATCCGGCAAGACCCTGGTCGCCCTGCGTGCCATGCTGCAGGTGGTCGACGGTGGTGGACAGGCGGCCCTGGTGGCGCCCACCGAGGTCCTGGCCCAGCAGCATCATCGCTCCCTGCTCCAGGCCATGGGGCCGCTGGCCGAGGGCGGGACGCTGTCTGCACCGGACGGACCGTCCACCACGGTGGTGCTGCTGACCGGGTCCATGTCAACGGCCCAGCGCCGCACGGCTCTGCTCGCGATCGCCTCGGGACAGGCCGGGATCGTGGTGGGCACCCATGCGCTGTTCGCCGACCACGTCCAGTTCGCTGAGCTGGGACTGGCTGTGGTGGATGAACAGCACCGCTTCGGTGTGGACCAGCGGGAGGCACTGCGGCAGGCCAATCCGGGGATCCATCTGCTCGTGATGAGCGCCACCCCGATTCCACGGTCCGTGGCCATGACCGTCTTCGGCGATCTGGACCTCACGGTCCTGGAGGGGCTGCCGTCCGGGCGGCAGCCGGTCACCACCCATGTGGCCCGGATGTCCCACGGTCCCCGTGTCATCGCCCGAGTCTGGGAGGTGATCGCCGAGCAGGTGGCGGCCGGCCATCAGGCCTTCGTGGTCTGCCCCAAGATCGACCCCACCGACACCCTCGAGGATCACGCCGAGCCATCCGCCCCTGCTGACCCAGAGTTCTCCGGTGATGGCGGGGGACTGGAGGACCGTCGTCATGATGCCTCCGTGGAGGACATGGTGCCTCGGCTGCAGGGCCTGCCTGTCCTGCAGGGGGTGAGCGTGGCGGGTCTGCACGGCAGGATGTCGCCCGCCGACCAGGATGAGGTGATGGGCAGCTTCGTGCGGGGAGACCTGGACGTCCTCGTGGCCACCACGGTCGTGGAGGTGGGCGTGGATGTCCCCAACGCCACGGTGATGGCGGTGCTGGATGCCGATGCGTTCGGCCTGTCCACCCTCCACCAGCTGCGGGGACGTGTCGGTCGGGGTGGGGCCGCATCGGTGTGCCTGCTGGCCACGCGCCGTCCGGACGGTCATCCGGCACTGGAGCGTCTGGAGGTCCTGGCCGGCACCCAGGACGGACTGGAGATCGCTCGCGCGGACCTGCACCAGCGTGGTGAGGGCGACATCACCGGTGCCGCACAACACGGAGGCAGCCGACTGAAGGTGCTCTCCGTGCTGCGGCATGCGGCGGTGATCGAGCTGTGCGCTGACTGGGTCGCCGTCCGACTCGAGCAGGACGGGGGGCTGGACGGGCACCCAGCACTACTCACCGCAGTGCGCCGCTGGGAGCAGGGGCACGCCGAGGCGGCAGACTATCTGGAGCGAGGCTGAGTGGAAGGGCGGTCACAGTGAGCAGGATCATCGCCGGACGAGCGGGGGGCCTCCCGCTCCGGTCGGTGCCGGGCACCGGCACGCGCCCGACGACGGACCGCACCAAGGAGGCGATGTTCTCCTGGCTCTCCTCCCGCGGCTGGCTGGACGGGACCGCCGTGGCCGATCTCTACGCAGGCTCAGGGTCCCTCGGCCTGGAGGCGTGGAGCCGTGGGGCCGCGTCGGTGCTGTTCGTGGAGAAGGATCGACGTGCAGCGTCGGTGTGCTCTGCCAATGTCCGGGCGGTGGCACAGGCACTGCGCTCCCCGGTCCCGCAGGTGATCGTCCGCCCGGTGGACGCCGTGCTGGACCAGCTCATCGCGGCCGGGCACCCCGCCGAGGCCGCCACCGGGCCTGCCGGTCCCTGGGATCTGATCCTGGCCGACCCTCCGTACCCGGTCGAGGGGGAGGAGCTGCATGCCACCCTGGAGCGGGTCGTCCGGGCGCTGGTCACGGACGGGCTGCTGGTGCTGGAGCGCTCGGCCCGCTCGGCGGAACCGTCCTGGCCAGCCGGTCTGGAGCCGGTGGAACAGCGCACCTACGGAGAGACCTCGGTCTTCTACTGTCAGCGGGTGGGCTGAGCGAAGGCCCCGTCCTGTGCCAGGTCTGCGGCTGCTCCGAGCCGGCGGACCGCCTCCTGCAGCACCTCCGGTCGTTTGCAGAAGGCCAGCCGCACCCAGCTGTGGAGCGGCCCCGGCTGATCCGGTCGGCACAGCGAACTGACGGGGATCCCGGTGACGCCTGCCTGCACGGTCAGCTCTCGGACGGCATGGGCTGCATCCTGGACTCCCCACGGCGCCAGGTCCACCACGGTGAAGTACCCGGCGGCGGGCACCACGGGGTCCAGACCGGCCTGGCGCAGCCCGTCCACCAGCAGGTCGCGGGTGCTGCGGAATCGGTCACGCTGGTCCGCCAGGAATCCCCGGTCATTCAGGAGTGCCTCGGCCACGGCCTCCTGATACGCGGGACCGGAGGAGTAGGTCAGGAACTGCTTGACGGCGCGCACCGCTGACACCAGTTCAGCGGGGCCGGTCAGCCAGCCGACCTTCCAGCCGGTCAGGGACAGGCTCTTGCCGGCAGAGGAGACCGTGATCGTCCGCTCCCAGGCTCCGGGGGTGCTGGCCACGGCGTGGTTCTCGCCGTCGTACACCAGGTGCTCATAGACCTCATCGCTGAGCACCAGCAGGTCGTGCCGGGAGCAGACCTGGATCAGCTGGTCCAGCACACCGGGGGCCAGCACGGCACCCGTGGGATTGTGCGGGGTGTTGAGCACCACCATCCGGGTCCGCTCGGTGACCACCGACTCCAGGTCGAGCGGATCGGGCTGGAAGTCCGGCGCGCTCAGGGGAACCGTGACCTGCACGGCGCCCGCCAGCGCGATCATCGCCGCATAGGAGTCGTAGAACGGCTCGAAGACGACCACCTCGTCGCCCGGTGAGACCAGGGCGAGCAGTGCGGCGGCGATCCCCTCCGTGGCCCCGGTGGTGATCAGGATCTCGCGGTCCGGGTCCAGCTGCAGACCGCGGTGCCGTTCCAGGTGATGCCCGACGGCGGCCCTCAGGCTGGGCAGTCCGGTCCCGGGGGCGTATTGGTTCAGAGAGGCGGCGCCGGAGGTCGGTTCGGTCAGCATCGCCTGGGCGGCGATCTGCCGGATCCAGGCCGGGCCGTCCTGGTCGGGGAAGCCTTGACCCAGGTTGACCGCATCGTGCTCGCGGGCCCAGCCGGTCATCGTCTCGAACACCGTCGGCGTGGGTGCCGTTCCGCGCAGCAGACCGGTGGCTCGGGAGGCGCGCCGCCACGGCCCCTCCGGCGGGTGGGCGAGGGGCACCGACTCCGGAGATGACGTTCGAGGATGCTCCTGTGCGTCTGCCATGCGGTCCATAGTATGTTCGAGACATGCGCCGCGCCGTCTGCCCTGGATCCTTCGACCCGCTGCACCACGGTCATGTGGAGATCATCGCCCGTGCCACCAGTCTCTTCGACGAGGTGATCGTGGCCGTCTCCACCAACTACAACAAGACCCACCGCTTCGACGTGGACGAGCGCATCGCCATGATCCAGGAGACCGTCTCGTCCCTGCAGGGCATCAGCGTGGTGGCCATGGGGGAGGGCCTGTTGGCGGAGTTCTGCCGGAAGGTCGGTGCGAACTCTGTGGTCAAGGGGCTGCGCAACTCCACGGACCTGAACTATGAGATGCCCATGGCGACCATGAACCGACACCTCACGGGCGTGGAGACGGTCTTCCTGCCTGCAGACGGCAGGTATGCGCACCTGTCGTCGTCGCTGATCAAGGAGATCAGCCAGCTCGGAGGAGACATCTCCGAGTTCGTGCCGCGTGCCGTCATGCGCCGCTTCAGTGAACAGTGACCGGTTGACCCAGCCTCCTTCCCCATCCGCTCGCCAGACAGGAACAGCCATGGACCAGATTCGACGCCCTCGCGCCCGCAAGGCGGTCATCCCGGCCGCCGGCCTGGGGACCCGGTTCCTTCCCGCCACCAAGGCCATGCCCAAGGAGATGCTGCCGGTCGTGGACAAGCCGGCGATCCAGTACGTCGTGGCCGAGGCGGCGGCGGCCGGTCTCGATGACCTGTTGATGGTCACGGGGCGGTCCAAGCGAGCCCTGGAGGACCACTTCGACCGGGTCCCGGCGCTGGAGCAGACCTTGGAGCTCAAGGGCGATTTCGACCGGCTCTCGCTGATCCAGGAGGCGACCAACCTCGGCGACATCCACTATGTGCGCCAGGGTGACGCCCGGGGCCTGGGCCACGCCGTGCTGTGTGCCCGCAACCACGTCGGCCACGATCCGTTCGCCGTGCTGCTCGGAGACGACCTGATCGATGAACAGGACCACCTGTTGACCCGCATGCTGGACGTGCAGCAGCAGTACGGGGGGTCGGTGGTCGCGCTGATGGAGGTCCCGGAGGAGAACATCTCGGCCTACGGCGTGGCCGAGGCGAGGCCCGTGCAGGGTGCTGACGATGACCTGGTGAAGGTCCATGGACTGGTGGAGAAGCCGGCGGCGGGGGAGGCTCCTTCGAATCTGGCGATCATCGGGCGGTACGTCCTGGATCCTGCGGTCTTCGACGTCCTGGAGCGCACCGAGCCTGGCCGCGGCAATGAAATTCAGCTCACCGACGCACTCCAGGTGCTCGCCGAGGGGACAGGCGAAGGCTTCGGCGTCCACGCCGTGGTCTTCCGTGGACGTCGGTATGACACCGGTGACAAGCTGAGCTACCTCAAGGCGGTCATCACCCTGGCCGCAGCCCGTGATGACCTGGGTCCGGACCTGCGCGCCTGGATCAAGGAGTTCGCCGCGCAGCTCTGAGACGCAGCCCACGCCGGGGCCACGGTCGACGCGCCGAGCGTCAGCCGTGTGGCGGCCTCGACGCTGAACGCGTAGACTGGACAGTCGGTCCTGGGGTGCACCCTGCCCGGAACGCCTTGGGGTGTTCCGGAGAAGGACCACCGCCCACACTGTCGGTCTGGAAAGGAGACGCTGGTGTCTGCATCGTCGTCAGTCCGCTCCGAGAGTCCGTGGGTCGTGGCCGTCCAGGACCTGATGCGCAGCACGGGGTCCATGCGGACCCTCGAGGATACGTGGCCGGCTCCGGAGGAGCTGTCCATTCCCCTGCTGGGCATCCCCGCAGGATCACCCGTGGACGTCGAGCTCAGGCTCGAATCCGTCCACGAGGGGATCCTGGCCACCGGCACCGCCGACGCGGAGCTGGTGGGGGAGTGCAGCCGGTGCCTGGACCCCATCCGCGACGGGATCACCGTGGACCTGCAGGAGCTGTTCATCACCGCCTCCGACGGAGACGGTGACGAAGAGCGTCTGGTGGTCCACGACACCGTGGACCTGGAGCCGGTGCTGCGCGATGCCGTGGTCACCGCCCTGCCGTTCCAGCCGGTGTGCCGTCCGGACTGCAAGGGCCTGTGCCCGGACTGCGGCATCCGCCTGGAGGATGCGCCCCCCGGACACGTGCACGACCAGGTGGACCCCCGGTGGGCCGCGCTCAGCGCACTGTCCACCATGGCGTCGTTGGAGCACTCCGACCATGCCGACCAGACCACATCCGACGAGACAGAGAAGAGATAGCCGTGGCAGTTCCGAAGCGGAAGATGTCCCGTTCCAACACCCGTGCCCGCCGTTCTCAGTGGAAGGCCACCGCGCCGACCCTGGTGAAGTCGGTGGAGAACGGTCGAGTCACCTACCGCCTGCCGCATCAGGCACAGGTGGTCACCGACTCGGCCGGCACCGCGCTGTTCCTGGAATACAAGGGCCGCAAGGTCGCCGACGCCTGAGGTGCCCATGGCACCGCGTCGAGCATCCCACGGGGCGTCGGCAGCTCGCCGGCACCCGTCAACTGAAGAGCTCTCTCAGCGTCTCGGGGTCGTCATCGACCCCGGGACGCTGGAGCTTGCCCTGACTCATCGGTCCTTCGCCTACGAGAACGGTGGACTGCCGACCAACGAGCGCCTGGAGTTCCTGGGTGACTCTGTGCTCGGTTTCGTGGTCACCGATCACCTGTATCGGGTCTTCGGCGAGCAGCCCGAGGGGGAGCTGGCCAAGATGCGCGCCGCCCTGGTCTCCACCCGGGCACTGGCCGTGGTCGCACGGCAGGTCCAGGTCGGCGACCACATTCGTCTGGGCGAGGGCGAGATCAGGACAGCCGGACGGAACAAGGACTCGATCCTGGCCGACACCATGGAGGCCCTGATCGGCGCGACCTTCCTGGACCATGGGCTGGATGAGGCCCGCGCGCTGGTCCACCGCCTGGTGATCCCCCTGCTGGACGATGAGACCGCCATGGGGGCCGGGACGGACTGGAAGACCCATATCCAGGAGGCCGTGGCCGCTGGGGATCTGGGCAACATCGAGTACCGCATGGACTCGATCGGCCCGGATCATGACAAGACCTTCACCGCCACCCTGGTGGTCGGCGGGGTCTCCTATGCCTCGGGCACCGGGCCGTCGAAGAAGGAGGCCGAACGGCGCGCTGCGGCGGCATCCTGGGAGGATGTGCGCGCGGCGGCCGATGCCTGAGCTCCCCGAGGTCGAGGTCGTCCGTCGTGGACTTCAGCAGTGGGTCCCCGGAGCCCGGATCGACTCCCTCGAGGTGGTGGATCAGCGGTCTGTGCGCCGTCAGGTCGGTGGAGTCCAGTCCTTCACGGCGGGGCTGATCGGCAGGGTCCTGCAGGAGCCATGCCGCCGAGGCAAGTACCTGTGGATCCCGCTGCTGGCCGACGGTGCCTCCGGTCACCGTCCGTCGACGGACCGTCCTGAGCATGCGCTGGTGGTCCATCTGGGCATGAGCGGACAGCTGCTCGTGGACACAACGAGCACGCCCGATCAGCGGCACCTGCGGGTGCGACTCCAGCTGAGCGGCCCCGAGGTGTCCGACGCCGCCTCGCCGCACGGTGAGGAACGAACCGAGACGGAGCTGAGGTTCGTGGACCAGCGCCTGTTCGGCGGCCTCTACCTGGACCGACTGGTCCCCGCTGGCGATGTCGCTGGGCAGAGCATCCCTTCGAGCGTCGCCCACATCGCGCGAGACCCCCTGGACGAGCACTTCAGCCTGTCCACTCTGCATGATCGCCTCCGGAGACGTCGGACCGGACTGAAGCGGGCGCTGCTGGACCAGTCTCTGGTCTCCGGCATCGGCAACATCTACGCCGATGAGGCCCTGTGGCGCGCACGTCTGCACTATGCCCGGCCGACGGACACCATCAACCGCACGGAGTCCTCACGTCTGCTGGCCGCCGTCCAAGAGGTGATGAAGCAGGCCCTGGCGGAGGGGGGAACCAGTTTCGACTCCCTGTACGTCAACGTCAACGGCGCCTCCGGATACTTCGACAGATCGCTGCAGGTCTATGGCCGAGCCGGAAAGCTGTGCTCACGGTGCGCCGGTGCTGGTCGTGAGACGCTGATCAGACGAGAGAAGTTCATGAACCGCTCCTCGGCCTTCTGCCCCGTCTGCCAGCCGGTTCCGCGCCGAGCTCGACGATGATCCCGCGCTACCATGGGACAGATCCGAATCCGTCGATGGGAACCACTGTGTCGTCTGACTCGCAGCACTTCTCGCCGCGACGCGCCGCTCGCGACCGCGCCAAGCGGCACACCTGGCGCAATGCCTTCCTGCTGGTCGGCGGCCTGCTGGCGGTTCTGATCATCTGTGTGCTCGTCTATGTCGGGTTCATCGGGGCGGCCTTCAACGATCGCCGTCAGACCGTCGATGCCGGGATCACCGCGGGGGACGACGGCGTCCTGAACGTCCTGCTGCTCGGGTCGGACTCCCGTGGCGAAGGGCGCAACACCGCTGACGTCAAGGGTGAGGACGGCATCAGGTCCGACACCATGATGCTCATGCACGTGCCGGAGGATCGGCAGAGCGTGTACGTCATGTCCATCGTGCGCGATCTGTGGGTGGACATCCCCGGCCATGGAGAGCGGAAGATCAACGGCGCGCTGGGTCTGGGCGGCTACCCGCTGGTGACCCAGACCGTCGAGGAGCTGGTGGGCATGGACATCGACCACCTGGCCGTGATCGACTTCGAGGGCTTCAACGGCCTGACCGAGGCCCTGGGCGGGGTCGAACTGTGCAACCCCCATGCGTTCTCCTCCGGCGTGGTCAACCCCTCCTTCTTCCCGCAGGGCGACATCCTCCTCAACGGCAGCGACGCCCTCCGGTACGTCCGGGAGCGCAAGGCCTTCCTGGACGGCGACTTCGAACGGGTGCAGAACCAGCAGCGCTTCGTCAACGCGATCGCCGGTCGGATCCTCACGGTGGAGACACTGGCCAACCCGAAGCGGATCATGGATGTCGTCAACGGGTTCACGCCCTTCATCACGGTCGACGAGGGGCTGGATGCCGCCACCATCGCCGGTCACGCCTGGTCCATGCGTGAGATCCGTCCTCGTGACATCGAGATGTTCACCGTCCCGCATGGCCCGCCGGCCACCACGGAGGGCGGTGCCTCCATCGTGGAGCAGGATCCTGAGGCCATGGAACGCCTGCAGGAGGCGTTCCGGTCCGGCACGGTGGACACCTTCCTCTCGACCGGTGACGACGCTGACTCCAGTCCGTCCCCGTCCGGTGACCCCACGGACCCGGCCGAGGCCACCACATCCCCGAGTGGCACGGCCTCACCCTCTCCGACCATGGGTGGACGGTCCTCCAGCCCCACCTCCTCATCGACCACCGACGCCGATCCCTCGTCGACGGCCAGTGCAGAACCTGCGCCACGCTCTGTCTGCGGCTGAGCGCAACGGTGAGCCTCGACCGCCCTGTGCAGGATCTCGTGAAAGAAGGACTGACGGAATGACCTCCATCGCCCATGTCGCCGTGATCGGCCTCGGCTACATCGGCCTGCCCACGGCCGCCATCCTGGCCGAGCACGGTCTGCAGGTGACCGGTGTGGATGTGAATGCCCAGACCGTGGCCGCTGTCCGTGCGGGAACCGTTCCCTTCGTCGAGCCTGAGCTCGGTGAGTACGTCAGCCGGACGGTGGCCCGTGGAACACTGACGGCCTCGACCCAGACGCCGTCAGCCGAGGCCTACATCGTCGCCGTCCCCACTCCGTTCCGAGAGGACCTTTCTCCCGACCTGTCCTTCATCGAGTCGGCTGGGCGAGCCCTGGCACCGACCCTGAGCGGCGGCGAGCTGGTGATCCTCGAGTCCACCTCGCCCCCCGGGGCCACCGAGCGTCTGGCGCAGGTCATCCAGCAGGAACGGCCCGACCTGGCCACCTCAGGCGACCTGAAGTTCGCCCACTGCCCAGAGAGGGTGCTCCCCGGCAGCGTGATGCGGGAGCTGGTGGAGAACGACCGGATCGTCGGCGGTGTCACCACTGAGGCCGCTGAAGCGGCCGCTGAGCTGTACCGGACCTTCTGCCGCGGCGAGATCCTGCTCACGGACGCCCGCACTGCGGAGATGACCAAGCTCGTGGAGAACTCCTTCCGAGACGTCAACATCGCCTTCGCCAACGAGCTCTCGGTCATCTGCGCCGAACTCGGCATCAACGTCTGGGAGCTGATCGAGCTGGCCAACCATCATCCTCGGGTGAACATCCTTCAGCCCGGGCCCGGGGTCGGCGGACACTGCATCGCGGTGGACCCGTGGTTCATCGTGGACGCGGCTCCGGAGAGTGCCCGCCTGATCCGCAGCGCCCGGCAGGTCAATGACGCCAAGCCCGGTTGGGTCGTGGACCAGGTGAAGGCTCGGGCCTACGACGTCCTCCAGTCGACGGGCCGTCCGCCGGTCGTCGCCGCCCTCGGGCTGGCGTTCAAGAAGAACATCGACGACCTGCGGGAGTCGCCGGCCGTGGCGATCGTGGACGCCTTGGCTCGTCAGCTCTCCGACAGCCAGATCCTTGCGGTCGAGCCGCATGTGGACCGCCTTCCTCCGGCACTGACGGGTCATCCTGGGGTCACCTTGGCCGATGGCAGAGACGCCATCGAGCGTGCAGACATCGTGGTGATGCTCGTGGACCATGACGACTTCGCCGCACTTCAGGAGGTGGCGGCTTCGAAGCCGGTCGTGGACACCCGAGGGCTGTGGGCGAAGCGACAGAGCTCTCCCCGGTCATGACCGGAGCTGCAGAGAGGCGGTGCGCACCGATGCGCCTGGTACTGATCACGCATTCCTATCTTCCTGAAAGGACTCCTCCGCAGCGCCGGTGGCAGCATCTGGTGGCGGCGTTCCGCCGCGCCGGGTGGGAGGTCGACGTCGTCGCACCGACACCGGACCCGGCCCACCTGCCGTCCCGATCGTCGACGGTGGGCGCAGAGGGTGACCGGCAGGCTCGGCCGAGCTCGGTCGGACCGTCCGGTGAACGGATCATCCGCACACCGCTGCTCCCGGGAAGGCAGTCCACCCGTCGCGGCAGGTTCCTGGCCAACGCGGTCCACGCGATCGCCGCCGTCCCCGTCTCGATGGCTCTGCCTCGTCCTGACCTGATGGTCGTGACCATCCCGGCACTGCCCACCGTGGTGTCCGGCCTGGTCCTGAGGGCTCTGCGGCGCACGCCGATGATCGTGGAAATGCGTGACGCCTGGCCGGACCTGGCCCGTGAGGCTGGTGTGGGCCCGGGTCCGCTGGGTCTGGTGATGGAGCGGCTGGTCACGCGGGCACAGACCTCCGCCGATCTCGTCGTCACCGTCACGCGCGGCTTCGCCGAGCGCCTGCGGGAACGAGGCATCCACCCGGTGGAGGTGGTCGGCAACGGCGTGGACCTGAACGAGGTCACTCCGGTGCCGCCGAGAGACCGTGAACCCGGCGAGCTGCACGTGCTCTACCTCGGCAACCACGGTGAGAGCCAGGCGCTGGAGACCGTGATCCAGGCGGCTGGACTGCTGGTCGACGCACCCGAGGACATCGTCGTCCGGTTGGTGGGGTCCGGCACCCGGAAAGAGGCCCTGGCCGAGCTCAATGAACGACTGGGATCGCCGGTGCAGATGCTGGACCCTGTGCATGGCGAGGGGCTCCAGGCCCAGTACGCCTGGTCCGACACCTGCGTGATCTCGCTGCGACCGGACTGGCCGAGCTTCGCCTGGACGGTTCCGTCCAAGACCTATGACCTGTTGGCGGTGGGACGGCACATCACCGGCATCGTCACGGGTGAGGCCGCGGAGATCCTGCAGCAGACCGAGGCCGACCTGGTGGATCCCTCACCCGAGGCCCTGGCCGCCCTGTGGCGCCGGCTGGCCCAGCAGCAGCAGGTCACCACCGCAGGAACCGGCCGGGCCTGGGTCGAGCAGCATGCCGACCTGAGCCTGCTGGGGGACCGGTTCGTGGATCTGGCCGGCGCAGCCGCGGAGAGAGCAGACCGATCACCCGTGCCGGCAGCGACCGGGGGCACGGACGGGCCTCTGGACCGGCTGCGTCAAGGTGGGACCAACCTGCGCCTGATGGCCGCCACGGTCCGCGAGCACCTGGACCGTGATCCTGTGGAGCTGGGTCTGCAGATCTCCAGAAGGATGCCCAGCGGGGTGCGTGCGCGAGCAGGACGGCTGGGGGCGAGATGGCTGCGGGGCGTCTCGCCCGGGCCCAGCTCATTGGGACTGGCGATGAGCGGACAGTCCGAGGAGCTGATGCGCCGTGCGCAAACCGCGTTGCAGGACGGGGCATCATCGCGGACCCTGATCTCCCTGGCCGACGTCCTGGTCGCCGACGGCCAGGTCGCCGAGGCCGAGGCCGTCCTGTCCCGGGTGCCTGACGGCACTCCGGGGGCCGCCCAGGTCCGATCGCGGGCGCTCGCCTTCCGCGGAGACATGAGCGCGGCCATCCAGGCACTCCCACCGGGCCCGCGCATGGACCGGCTGCGGAGCCGACTGCAGTCCGAGCACTCCGGCTACCTCGGGCAGCGGCCACAGCTGACAGCGGTGCCGCACTACCGTCCTGTCCCAGGACGCGTCCTGCATGTGCTCACCAATTCGCTTCCGCACACCGGGGCCGGCTATGCACAGCGCACGCATTCCACCCTGCTGGCCTTGCGCGATCTGGGCTGGGACGTCTCCGGAGTGACCCGCCTGGGCTGGCCGGTCCAGACCGGCGTCCTGACCGCCGGGCCGCGCGACCGGGTGGACGGCATCGAGTACCGACGACTCCTGCCGGCACGACTCCAGGAGGGATTCGGACCACGGCTGCAGCAGCACGCCGAGCTGCTGCTGCAGATCTGCCTGGACGAACGCCCTCAGATCCTGCACACGACCACCGAATGGACCAATGCCGTGGTGACCCGGGCGGTGGCCGAGGCCCTGGGCATCCCCTGGGTGTACGAGGTCCGCGGGCAGCGAGCTGACACCTGGGCGTCACTGCGCGGCGAGGAGGCGCTGTCCTCCGAGAGGTACCGGCTCTTCACCGAGCGTGAGGCCGAGGCGGCCCGGTCAGCCGACGCCGTCATCACCCTGGCTCAGAGCATGCGCCGAACCCTGTTGGAGGCCGGGGTCAGCCCGGAGCGACTCGTGGTCTGCCCCAATGCCGTCGGAGGAGCGTTCCTGGAGGAGCCGCTGCCGCAGCGGGCGGCTCGCGAGTCCGTGGGACTGGACCCGGAGTGCCACTATGTCGGCACGGTCAGCTCGATCGTCCCCTACGAGGGGCTGGACACCCTGGTCGACGCCGTGGCCGTCCTGGCCCCGGGCAGGCCGGACCTGCGCCTGCTGATCGTGGGGGACGGCACGGCGCTGCCCTCGATCCAGGCCCGGGCCCAGCAGCTGGGCATCGACGATCGCCTGATCGTCACGGGGCGGGTCGACCGTTCTCTGGCCAGGGCCTATCACTCAGCATTGGACGTCTTCGTGGTCCCACGCCGGGACACCTCGGTGACCCGGGCTGTGACGCCGATGAAGTCGGTCGAGTCCTCGGCGACCGGTCGCCCGGTGGTGGCCTCCGACCTTCCTGCCCTGGCGGAACTGGTCCACCACGAGCGGACCGGGCTGCTGGTGCCGCCAGAGGATCCCGCGGCGCTGGCCCAGGCGCTGGAGGGTCTGCTCGAGGACCGCGCTCGGCGTGAGCGTCTCGGCCACGCCGGCCGGCAGTGGGCCGTCTCGGAGCGGACCTGGGCGGCCAACGCCGAACGCATCGGTGAGCTGTACCGGACCCTTCTGGAACGCTGAGGTCCCACGGCGGGCCTCTGGGGCCGATAAGATCTGTGACGACGTGTCCGCCGCGTCGATTCGACCATCGTGAAAGGCAGTGACGAGCTGGTGCCAGATGCCCCCGTCAGAGCAGTGGCCCCCATCGACGTCCCCGGAGCACAGCTGGGGCGCGTGGGCGAGCGGCCCGGACTGTTCAGATACATCGCCGAGCTGTGGTCGTACCGGAGTTTCGTCTTCTACAACGCGCGCAGTCGACTCCAGTCGCAGAACACCTCGCACTTCCTGGGCAACCTCTGGCTGGTCCTGACACCCGTCCTGAACGGGCTCACCTACTTCCTGATCTTCGGCATCCTGCTGCAGACCTCGCGCGGTGTGCAGAACTTCCTGGGCTTTTTGATCATCGGCGTCTTCATGTTCCAGTTCACCAGCCGATCGGTCAGCGGTGGGGCGCGGTCCCTGCAGCAGAACCGCAACGTCGTGCGCGCCTTCCAGTTCCCGCGTGCCACGCTGCCGCTGGCGGAGAACCTGCGTGAGCTGATGGGCTTCATGCCCGGTTTCGTGGCCATGTTCGCCCTGATCCTGCTGCTGCCGCCCAGCGAGCCCGTCAGCTGGAAGTGGCTACTGGTGATCCCGGTGCTGGCCCTGCAGTTCCTGCTCAACCTCGGCCTGTCGCTGTTCATCGCCCGTCTGGTCTCCACGGTCTCGGACTTCGCCCAGCTCATCCCGTTCGCCCTGCGGCTGTGGATGTACGGCTCGGGCGTGTTCTACTCCTTCGAACGCTTCGTCTCCCATCCCACCGCCCTGGCGATCCTTGAGTTCAACCCCATGCACCAGGTGCTGGACATCACGCGCAACGCGATCCTGTACGACTCGGTCTCCTCACCCCAGTCCTGGCTGATCCTGGCCTGCTGGTCGATCGGGACCCTGGCGGTGGGACTGGTCTTCTTCTGGGCCAGCGAAGAGAAGTACGGTGCAGAATGACTGAGACAGCGACCACGCCCCAGACCACGCACGAGCCGGTGGTGGTGCTGGACAACGTCAGCATGGAGTACAAGGTCACCTCCTCCCACGGCGAACAGCACCGCAAGCTGCCCTGGTTCAAGCGCCTGCTCTACTCCGTGGTCCGCCGTGACCCCACGGTCACCGTGCGTGCACTGCAGCCGCTCTCACTGGTGGTGCATCAGGGAGAGTCCGTGGGCATCGTCGGGCGCAACGGATCGGGCAAGTCCACGTTGAGCAAGCTGATCTGCGGTCAGATCCGGCCCACCTCCGGCACGGTCCGGGCCCGGACCACACCGATCATGCTGGGTGTGAACGCGGCACTCGTCCAGGCACTGTCCGGAGATCAGAACATCCAGTTGGGCTGCCTGGCGATGGGGATGACGCCGGAGCAGGTCGAGGAGAAGTTCGACTCGATCGTCGAGCTCTCCGGCCTGGGCAAGTCCGTGTACCTGCCGCTGAAGTCGTACTCCTCGGGAATGTCCTCGCGACTGCGGTTCGCCATCGCCTGCGCCGTGGATCCAGAGATCCTGGTGATCGATGAAGCCCTCAACACCGGAGACGCCCAGTTCAAGGGGCGGACCAAGGCGCGCATGGACGAGCTGCGCGCCCAGGCCGGCTGTGTCTTCCTGGTCAGCCACTCCATGTCCACGCTGAAGTCGATGTGCAGCCGAGTGGTGTGGATCGACAAGGGAGAACTGATCGCCGACGGCCCGGCCAAGGAGGTCATCGCCCAGTACCAGTCCTTCACCGAGGAGCTGAGCAAGGGCCGGAACTCCGCGGCGATGAAGATCCGTGATGAGGTCCGCAGTCGACTGCAGCAGGTCAGCATCAACTATGTCTGACGCCACCGGAGACAGGGGGAGCCGATGACGACGATCATGCCGATCTACGGGACCAGGCCCGAGGCGATCAAGATGGCGCCGATCGTCGCCGGCCTGCTGGCAGCACCGGATCTGGAGTGTGTGATCACCGTGACCGGCCAGCATCGGGAGATGCTGGACCAGGTCAACCACCTCTTCGGGATCGTGCCGGACCACGACCTGAACATCATCCGCCCGCGCCAGACCCTCAACGGCGTGCTGACCCGGACGATCGAAGGACTGGACACGCTGTTCGACCAGACGGTCCCGGACGCTGTCGTGGTCCAGGGCGACACCACCACCTCGGTGGCCGGAGCGATCGCGGCCTTCCACCGTGGGATCCGCGTGATCCACGCCGAGGCCGGCCTGCGCAGCTTCGACCTGTTCTCCCCGTTCCCGGAGGAGGCCAACCGCAGGATGACCTCGCAGATCGCCAGCCTGCACCTGGCCCCCACGGCCACCAGCCGCGAGAACCTGCTGCGTGAAGCCGTGCGGCCGGAGGACATCTGTGTCACGGGCAACACGGTGATCGATGCCCTGTTGGAGGTCGTGCAGAAGCAGGTGCCCTTCAGCGACCCCGCGCTGGAGCAGCTCGGCCGGTCCGATCGGCGGCTGGTCCTGGTGACCACGCACCGACGGGAGAACCAGGGAGAGGCGATGCGCGGAGTCGGCCGCGCTCTGGCTCGACTGGCCCGGACCTACCCGGACGTGGACTTCGTGCTGCCGGTCCACAAGAACCCGGTGGTCCGAGAGGCCATCCTCCCGCAGCTCCAGGGGCTGGAGCACGTCATCGTCACCGAGCCCCTGGCCTACGGCGAGTTCACCCGGCTGCTCTCGATGGCCACCCTGGTGCTCACCGACTCCGGCGGGGTCCAGGAGGAGGCACCGAGCCTGGGCAAGCCGGTCCTGGTGATGCGGGAGAACACCGAGCGGCCGGAGGCGGTCGCCGCGGGCACGGTCCGACTGATCGGCACGGACGAGGATCGGGTGTACACCGAAGTCCAGACCCTGCTGGACGACGCCGACGCCCACCATGCCATGGCCACTGCTGTGAACCCCTACGGGGACGGGCGAGCCGGGGAGCGGACGGTGGCCGCGATCCGGCATCTGTTCGGCCTGGGTGATCGGCTGCCGGACTTCACCGGCTGATGGTGGAACTGCCAGCGCGAGCGCACGGCGGGCCCCGTGAGCTGTCCACGGTCAGGGGGCTCGGCCCGTGTATCTGAAGACCCTGACCGTGCGCGGGTTCAAGTCCTTCGCCTCCGCCACCACCTTCCACTTCGAACCCGGGGTGACCGCCGTCGTGGGCCCCAACGGCTCGGGAAAGTCCAACGTGGTGGACGCCCTGGCCTGGGTGATGGGGGAGCAGGGCGTCAAGAACCTGCGCGGGGGCAAGATGGAGGACGTCATCTTCGCCGGCACCTCCGGCCGTGCTCCGCTGGGCCGAGCCCAGGTGACGTTGACCATCGACAACGCCGACGGTGCCCTGCCGATCGAGTACAGCGAGGTCACCATCTCGAGGACCCTGTTCCGCAGCGGCGGGTCGGAGTACGCCATCAACGGGGCATCCTGCCGACTGCTGGACATCCAGGAGCTGCTCTCGGACTCGGGGCTGGGACGGCAGATGCACGTGATCGTGGGTCAGGGGCAGCTGGACCGGATCCTGCAGGCCACCCCGGAGGAGCGCCGCGGCTTCATCGAGGAGGCCTCCGGGATCCTCAAGCATCGGCGGCGCAAGGAGCGCACCGTCCGCAAGCTCGAGTCCATGCGGGCCAACCTGGACCGGGTGCGTGATCTGACCGAGGAGGTCCGGCGTCAGCTCGGGCCGCTCTCCCGCCAGGCCGCCACCGCTCGGAAGGCCCAGCGCATCCAGTTCGACGTCCGGGATGCCCGAGCTCGCCTGCTGGCCGATGACCTCACCACCCAGCGGGCCGCCGTCGGGAAGCTGGCAGAAGGCGACCGGGACCTGGAGGCCGCGCTGGCCCAGGCCCAGGCTCGGCTGGCCGAGGGCGAGCGCCAGGCGGCCAGCCTGGGCTCCCAGGCGCAGTCGGTCTCAGACGCCGCCGCGGCGGCACAGCGCCACTGGTACGAGCTCTCCACTCTGGCGGAGCGGTACCGTTCCCTGGCCGCCGTGGTGGAGGAGCGCGTCGGGTCGCGTCGGCACGCTGCCCCCGCGCCCAGTGGACCGGACCCGCAGACGGCCCGTGCTCTGGCTGAGAGGGCTCAGCAGGAGGCCGAGCAGGCCGACGCGGCAGTGGAGCAGGTGCGCGCTGAGCTGGAGCAGGTCACAGCCCAGCGGCAGACGGCTGAGGCGACAGCCCGCCAGGCGCACGAGGCGTACACGCGTGCCCTGCAGCGCATCGCGGACCGTCGTCAGGCCGCGGCGGTGGCCGCCGGTCGTGCCGAGGCGGCCCGCGCCCGGCAGGAGTCCCTCACCGCCCAGGACGCTCGACTGGCCCAGCGCGTTGAGGACTCGGCGCAGACCGTGGAGCGTCTGCGCGCCGAGCTGACCGCGGAGCAGAACCGACTGGCCGGGTCCATGGACACCGAAGAGGCCCTGGACGCCGCCTACGAGCAGGCCGCCGAACAGGCCGCTCAGGCCCAGCAGGAGGATGCGGCACTCCAGGCGCAGGTGGCCGAGGCCGAAGCCGCTCACCGTGAGGCCACGGCCCGGCGCGAGGCACTCCAGGAGCTGCTGGAGCCGGCGGCCGACGCCGCCATCTCGGCCCTGACCGATCACTCGGTGCGGAGCCTGGCCGAGCGGGTGCGCATCAGCGAAGGCTGGGAGGCCGCCGTCGCCGCCGCGCTGGGTGGCCCGGGCGAGCAGCTCGTCCTCCCGCACGTACAGGCCGTGGAATCGGCGCTGCAGACCCTGGAGGCCGCCGGCGCCACGGCGGTCCGGCTGCTGCACCCCCTCCTGGAGGTTCCCGACGACGGCCCGGCACCGTCGGCAGACACCTCACCTGGGGTGCCCGCCGCGTCCGTGGTGGAGACCGACGATCCGGGTCTGACCGCCACGCTGCGCCTGCTGCTGGATGAGGTGGTCCTGGTCGAGGACCTGGAGCAGGCGCGGGAGGTGGTGTCCGGCGTGGACGGAGAGAGCGCCCGCCGCAGGGCGGTGACGCGCGACGGTGCCGTGCACGGACCCGGCTGGTTCGACGGACAGGGCACCGGTGCCGGCAGCAGGATCGAGCGACAGGCAGCCGCCGACCGGGCCGCCGAGATCACCGTGCAGACCTCGCATGAACTGGATCGCCTGCGGTTCGCCCAAGCTGGGATGCGGGAACGGCTTCAGGCCGCGCAGGAGGCAGAGGCCCTCGCGTTGGAGGAGCTCAACGCGTCCGATGCCCGGTACACCGCCGTCACCGAACACCTGGCACGGCTCACCGAACAGCTCCAGCTCGCCCAGGACGAGGGGGCGTCCCTGGCGGACGAGCGGGAGGCCCTGGCACGGCGACTCGAGGAGTATCAGGACGTGGTGACCGAGGCCGAGCGGCAGGCCGAGGAGGCCGCGAGGTCGGTGGCGGGGGAGTCGGCCTCGGCTGCACCGACCGACGGCGCCGAGACCTCCCCGGTGGATTCCGCCGAGCGCGACGCCGCTGAGGAGGCGGCCGCCCAGGCTCGACATGCCGAGACCGAGGCACGACTGGCGCTGCGCACCGCGGAGTCCGTCCAGGGCCAGACCCGGCACCGTGCAGACCAGGCTCGACGCGCGGTCGCCGCCGCGGACCTGGCTCGAACGGAGTACGAGCGATCCGAGACCCAGCGCCGCACCCGCCTGCGCCGGCTGGAGGCGGTGGGGGCCGCCGTCGGGCAGGCCAGGTCGTGGCTGGACGCCGCCGTGACCCGCGCCGCCGCCGACCGACAGGAGCTGGATCGAGAACGGGAACAGCTGGAACGGCGACTGAACGAGCTGCGCCAGGCCGCCGACGAGGACCGTTCCGGCGTGACCCAGGCCCAGGAGCGGCTCCATGCGGCGCAGATGGCGCGGCAGGAGCAGCAACTGCGGCTGGACCAGATGCAGGAACGGGCCCGGGAGGATCTGGGCATGACACCGGACTACCTGCTCGGGCACTTCGGGCCGGAGGTTCCGGTGCCCGCCGGCCCGCCCCCGGAGCCCCACGAGGGGTCAGCGGCAGACGCCGGCTCCGATCAGGTGGTCGTGCCGGCGGGAGAGCCGGAGACCGTGCCCTTCGACCGGGCCGAGCAGCAGAAGCGGCTGCGCCGCGCTGAACGCGAGCTGTCCGCCCTGGGCCGGGTCAATCCACTGGCTCTGGAGGAGTTCGACGCCGTGGAGGAACGCCACCGGTTCCTTTCCGAGCAGCTTCAGGACCTGGAGTCCAGCCGGAAGGACCTGCTGGCCATCATCCAGGACGTGGACGACACCGTCCTGACCGTGTTCCGATCCGCATTCGAGGACACCGCCGAGCAGTTCCAGCACGTCTTCGCCACCCTGTTCCCCGGGGGCGAGGGGCGGCTCTTCCTGACCGATCCGGATGACCTGCTCAGCTCCGGTGTGGAGGTGGAGGCACGGCCGGCGGGCAAGAAGGTCAAGCGGCTCTCCCTGCTCTCCGGGGGAGAGAGGTCCCTGGCGGCCGTGGCCATGCTGGTGGCGATCTTCAAGGCCCGCCCGAGCCCGTTCTACGTGATGGACGAGGTCGAGGCCGCCCTGGACGACACGAACCTGGGCCGACTGCTGCAGATCTTCCGGGAGCTCCAGCGCGACAGCCAGCTGATCATCATCACCCACCAGAAGCGGACCATGGAGGTGGCCGATGCGCTCTACGGCGTCTCGATGCGTGGCGACGGCATCAGCCAGGTGATCAGCCAGCGTCTGGACGGTGCCGCAGATCCTCCTGGGGATCCGGGGGAGTGATCTTCGGCAGTGCTCCGGTCCTGGGGCCGCCGGGTGCCACCGGCAGGTTCGTCTCCGGGGCGAAGGTCCAGGACAGGGCACCGACCAGCAGCACGCCGCCGGTCAGGGCGAACGCCCAGCCATAGCCTGCGGCGTCCACCACCAGTCCGGCCACGAGCGGCCCGATGATCGCTCCGAGGTCGGCGGACATCTGCGCCGTGGACATCACCGATCCAGCCTTGCGCTCCTGACCCACGAGGTCGGCGATGGCCGCCTGCTGAGGCGCATTGAGCAGCCCGGTGCCCATCCCGGCCACCACGCACAGGCCCAGGAAGAGCCAGGGGCTGGTGGCCCATCCGATCACGCCGGTGGCCACCGCCGCGACGATCAGACCGATGATGATCAGCGGCTTGCGGCCATGCACATCCGAGAGCCGTGAGAAGAAGGTCACCGCCACGATGTTGCCGGCGGCGAACACGGACAGCGCAGCACCGGCCATCTGCGGGCCGTCCAGCACCGCCCCGGCACCGGTGAAGGCGCCGGCGGCGAACAGCGGGGTCAACGAGTTGCGCACCCCGAAGGTGGCCCAGCCGTTGGCGAAGAACGAGGTCAGCGAGGCACGGTAGGCGTGATGCGTCCAGGCCTCGGACAGCGGCATGGAGCTGCGGCGATCCGGCGCGGCACGGTCGGCCAGACGAGAGTCCCGCAGCAGGAAGAAGACCAATCCCGCGGCGATCACCAGGGAGGTTCCGTAGATCAGGAACGGGACGCGGTAGCCGAAGGCCGCCAGCAGTGAGCCCACCACCGGACCGGCGATGTTGCCGATCAGGAAGGCCGAGGCGTAGGCGCCGGAGACCCTGCCGCGGATGGTCGGCGGGGACTTGCGGGCCAGGAAGGCCATGGCCGAGACCGTGAAGAGGGTCGAGCCGATGCCGCCCAGCGCGCGGAAGATCAGCAGCTGGGCGTAGTCCTGGGCGAAGGCGATCAGGAACATCGACAGGGCGACGACCAGCACGCCGGTCATGTACACGGGGGTCTCGCCGAACCGGCTGGTCACCTTGCCGGAGACGGGCGCGAACAGCAGGCGCGTCAGGCCGAATGCGGAGACCACGGCGCTGACGGCGGTGGCTGAGGCATTGAAGGACTGGGCGTACTGGGGCAGCACCGGGGCGATGATGCCGAAGCCGATCGCGATGATGAAGGCCGCCGCGACCAGGACCTTGATCTCCCGGGGGAGAGGAGTCCGCTTCACGCGCGGGGAAACAGAGCGGTCTGCGGGCATGGCCCCGATTCTCTCATGGTCCGGCCGAGCCGGGCTCCCGCGGCGACGCTGTGCCAGACTGGAGGGGTGGACCCCATCTCTCTGATTGCTCTTGCTGCCATCCTCGTCGTCGGCCTCGTGCTGCTGGGCCTGCTGGACCGTCGGCCCAAGCCGCCGAAGGGCGCCTACCCGACCACCCGCGACGCCAACGACCCCGCGCCGACCGGCTCGACGGCCGTCCTGGACCGGGAGGAGACGACGGACGTCGCCGTCGTCGAGCCCGAGGCCCCGGCCGCTCCCGCCGAGCCGGAGATCGTCGAGCCCGAGGCCCCGGCAACTCCTGCACTGGACCGGCCCGAGCCGGCCGGCAGCCGCCTGGCCCGGCTGCGCGCGCGCCTGGTCAAGTCCAACAACATCTTCGGCAAGGGACTGCTGGCCCTGCTCTCCCGGGACACCATCGACGACGACGTCTGGGACGAGGTCGAAGAGACCCTGCTGATGGCTGATCTGGGCACCGAGCCCACGATGGAACTGGTGGACCGCCTGCGTGAGCGCGTCACCGTGGAGGGCACCCGCAGCCCCGAGCAGGTCCGGACCCTGCTGCGGGAGGAGCTCGCTGCCATGGTGGACCCCTCCATGGACCGCCGTCTGGCCGCCACCCGCAAGGACGGCCGTCCTGCCGTGATGATGGTGGTGGGCGTCAACGGCGTGGGCAAGACCACCACCGTGGGCAAGATCGCCCGCGTGCTGGTGGCTGAGGAGCGCCAGGTCGTGCTCGGCGCTGCTGACACCTTCCGAGCCGCTGCCGCCGAGCAGCTGGCCACCTGGGGTGCTCGCGTGGGCGTGGACACCGTGAAGTCCGATCAGGACGGTGCCGACCCGGCCTCGGTGGCCTTCGAGGCCGTGCGCGTGGGCATCGAGCAGGAGTCCGACGTCGTCATCATCGACACCGCCGGCCGTCTGCAGAACAAGTCGAACCTGATGGACGAGCTGGGCAAGATCAAGCGGGTGGTGGAGAAGCAGGCCGAGGTGGACGAGGTCCTGCTGGTGCTGGATGCCACCACCGGACAGAACGGTCTGACCCAGGCCAAGGTCTTCGCCGAGGTCGTGGACATCACCGGCATCGTGCTGACCAAGCTGGACGGCACCGCCAAGGGCGGAATCGTGGTGGCGATCCAGCGTCAGCTCGGTGTCCCGGTCAAGCTGATCGGGCTGGGCGAGGGAGCCGACGACCTGGCGCCCTTCGACGCCGAGGGCTTCGTGGACGCACTGCTCGAGCCGTGAGATCCGCAACACAGCTGTAACGCACCGGCCGCACCGGTCATCTGATCGAAACGGCCCTGGGGGCACCGTGTAACACGGTGCCCCCATGCTCTTAACCAGAGCGCTGTTCCGCCGGTCCCCTCCGGGGACATCACCCGTCTCAGGGACAGCGCCCCTGGTGAGAGGAAGAGCCTGTGGACACGATCGAACTGAATGCGGGGCACATCTGGATGATGGTGTGCGCCGCGCTGGTGCTGCTGATGACGCCGGGACTGGCGTTCTTCTACGGTGGGATGACGCGGGCCAAGGCCTCGCTGAACATGATGATGATGTCCTTCGTCTCGATCGGCCTGGTCGGGCTGGTCTGGGTGCTGTGGGGCTACAACATGACCGGTGGCGATGGCTTCCTGCAGATGGTCGGCAACCCCCTGGCCGACCTGGGACTGTACTCGGCGGTGGGCACTGAGGACATGATCGGCATCGGCTTCGGGGCGACCTTCGCGATCATCACCGTGGCGCTGATCTCCGGCGCCGTGGCAGACCGTGCCAAGTTCAGCGCCTGGTGCGTCTTCGTCCCGGTCTGGGTCACGCTGGTGTACTGCCCGCTGGCCTTCATGGTCTGGGGTGGAGGGCTGCTCTCGGCCGACGGCGCCATCGGCACCGCACTCGGGGAAGCGGTGGACTTCGCCGGCGGACTGGTGGTCCACATCTCTGCCGGCACCGCCGCCCTGGTGCTGGCACTGCTGCTGGGCAAGCGCGCCGGCTTCGGCACGGACCCGGGCCATCGCCCGCACAACATCCCCTTCGTCATGCTGGGCGCCACCCTGCTGTGGTTCGGCTGGTTCGGCTTCAACGGCGGTGCTGCTGGCGACGCCACCGAGGCAGGACTCATCTGGGTCAACACGCTGGCCGCCCCGGCGGCCGCGATGATCGGCTGGATCATCACCGAGACCCTGCGCATCGGGCGTCCGACCTCTCTGGGCACTGCCTCGGGCATCGTCGCCGGGCTGGTCGCCATCACCCCCGCCTGCGCGTTCGTGGACCCGGTCGGCGCCATCGTGATCGGCCTGGTCTCCGGCGTCCTCTGCGCTCTGGCCGTGGGGCTGAAGTACAAGCTGGGCTTCGACGACTCCCTGGACGTGGTGGGTCTGCACCTGGTGGCCGGCATCGTCGGCACCGTGATGATCGGCCTGTTCGGTCTGCCCATGGACGACGGCCGGGCAGGTCTGCTGTACGGCGGAGACGGGATGCTGCTGGTCGCCCAGGTGGTGGCCGTCGTCGTGGCCATGGTCTTCGCCGCAGTGGTGACCCTCATCATCGGGCTGGTGCTGAAGTCCACGATCGGACTGCGGGTCTCCGCTGAGGACGAGGAGCTGGGGGTGGATCTCTCCCAGCACCGCGAGTCGGCCTACGCGTTCGGCGGATACGGCATGGGCTCCTCCTACGCCGACGCCGAGTCCACGGCTGATCCCCAGCAGGACACCGGCGGCGTCGAGCTCGATGCCGCCGGGCAGGACCGCCGAGTTGCTACCCTGGATAACCGGTAGTCTGCGCTGAGAGTGCGGCGACGGCCGCGACAGCTTCACCGCCGGGGGCGGACCGCTGAACGCGGTCTGCCCCCGGCTTTCGACGCGTCAGACCACAGACCCTGCGGTCCGGAGGACTCCGGCCCATCATCGACCACCACAGGAAGAGCACCCCGTGTTCAACTCCCTCTCCGATCGCCTCACGTCCACCTTCAAGAACCTCAAGGGCAAGGGGCGGCTCACCGATGCGGACATCGACGCCACCGCACGCGAGATCCGTCGCGCTCTGCTGGACGCGGACGTGGCGGTCCCCGTGGTGCGCGAGTTCATCGGTCAGGTCAAGGAACGGGCGCTGGGCTCGGAGGTCAGCCAGGCGCTGAACCCCGGCCAGCAGGTGGTCAAGATCGTCAACGACGAGCTGGTCCAGATCCTGGGCGGCGACACCCGCCGGATCTCCCTGGCCAAGAACCCGCCCACGGTGATCATGCTCGTGGGCCTCCAGGGTGCAGGCAAGACCACGCTGGCCGGCAAGCTCTCCAAGCACCTCAAGGACCAGGGGCACACCCCGCTGCTCGTGGCAGCCGACCTGCAGCGACCCAATGCCGTCAAGCAGCTCCAGGTCAACGGCGAACGGGCCGGCGTCCCCGTGTTCGCGCCGCACCCGGGCGTCTCCAGCGAGTTCGAAGCGGCCACCGGTGACCCGGTCCAAGTGGCACGCGACGGCGTGGCCGAGGCCCGGAACCGTCAGTATGACGTGGTGATCGTGGACACCGCCGGTCGTCTCGGCGTCGATGCCGAGCTGATGGAGCAGGCCGCGAACATCCGCGCGGCCGTTCAGCCGGACGAGGTCCTCTTCGTCATCGACGCGATGATCGGTCAGGACGCTGTGGCCACCGCCCAGGCCTTCAACGACGGCGTCGGCTTCACCGGCGTGGTCCTGACCAAGCTGGACGGCGATGCGCGTGGCGGTGCCGCCCTCTCGGTGCGCTCCGTGACCGGCAAGCCGGTGATGTTCGCCTCCACCGGCGAGGCGCTGACCGACTTCGAGGTCTTCCACCCGGACCGCATGGCCTCGCGCATCCTGGACATGGGCGATGTCATGTCGCTGATCGAGCAGGCTGAGCGCTCGTGGGACAAGGCCGAGGCCCAGAAGATGGCCCAGAAGTTCGTCGACCAGGAGGACTTCACCCTCGACGACTTCCTGAACCAGATGCAGCAGCTCAAGAAGATGGGCTCGATGAAGAAGCTGCTGATGATGATGCCGGGCGCCCAGGGCATGCGCCAGCAGCTCGAACAGTTCGACGATCGGCAGATCGACCGCATCGAGGCGATCATCCGGTCGATGACCCCGCATGAGCGGGTGGCTCCCAAGATCATCAACGGCTCCCGCCGGGCTCGCATCGCCAAGGGCTCGGGCGTCCACGTCTCCGAGGTCAACGGGCTGCTGGAGCGGTTCGGCCAGGCGCAGAAGATGATGAAGAAGATGGCCGCCGGTGGGGGCGGCATGCCGGGAATGCCGGGAATGCCCGGCATGGGAGCCGGTGCGGCTCGCAAGGGCAAGGGCAAGAAGGGCAAGGCCCAGAAGCCCCGCTCGGGCAATCCGGCCAAGGCCGCTGCCGAGATGAAGGCACTGGAGGAGCGGCGTCAGCGTTCGGCCCAGCAGGCCACGGGTGCGGCGTTCGGTCGTGACGGGCAGCTGGGACAGGACGGCTTCTCCGCCGAGGACCTGAACCTGCCCAAGGGATTCGAGAAGTTCCTGCGCGACTGACCAGCACCACGCTCACCGGAGCCTCTGTCCGACGGCTCGGCACCTGCCCTGGTGCCGAGCCGTCGTCGTCGGGGCCTCCGGAAATACTTGAATCCTCAAACACGTTGTCCACGGTGACGAGATGACCTGCCGCAGAGCGGCACCGCACCAGGAGTTCCACCATGACCATTGCCTCCCTCACGCCGTCCACCCCGTACCAGCCGATCTCCGGACGGCCGGCCGAGGACCTGCTGCCGGCCGAGCTGACCATGGGGGTGGTCACCCTCAAGACCGATGACGTGCCTCGCCTGAGCTCGTACTACGAGCGGGCCCTCGGTCTGGTCCCGGTGGCCGAGCATGGCCCGGACGTGGTGCTGGGCAGGGTCGGGGTGCCTCTCGTGGCGATCGAGGAGGCCCGCGGTCTGAAGCTGCCCGGTCGCGGCGAAGCCGGGCTGTACCACACCGCCATCCTCTTCCCGGATCAGGCCTCCCTGGCGGCCACGGTCTACACGGCCATGCAGGTCGATCCCACCCGGTTCGTGGGCTCCTCAGACCATCTGGTCTCCCAGGCCTTCTACTTCCAGGATCCGGACGACAACGGCATCGAGCTCTACTGGGACCGCCCGCGCGATCAGTGGCAGTGGAACGGTGACCAGGTCTCCATGGACACCCTCTACCTGCCGTGGGACCGCTTCCTCCAGGAGCACCTGACCGAGCAGGCCGTCTCCGGACTGCATCAGGCGCCGGCGCAGGTGGGGCACGTCCACCTCCAGGTCGGCGACGTGGAGACGGCCCAGCACTTCTACGTCGACGTCTTGGGGTTCGAGCGCACCACGACCTTCGGCGCGATGGCCCTGTTCGTCTCTGCTGGCGGGTACCACCACCACATGGCCATGAACACCTGGAACTCCACGGGCGTGGGGCCACGCCGCAACACCCTGGGTCTGGGCAGCGTGCAGATCGCGCTGCCGCGCGGAGAGGGCCTGGCGGCAGTGGCGGACCGACTTCTCACGGCCGGCCATGTGATCGAGCAGACCGGGCAGGCCCTGCACGTGCGTGATCCGTGGGACACCCGGCTGATCCTGGCCGAGGCCGCCGCGCCGTCGGTGTGAGAACCGGCGATGCATCTGGCACAATAGGACGGTACTGAACCGTCGGCAGGACGACCCTCTATCCTCCGCGTCGACGTTCCGTCAGCAGTCACGAGAGAACCGCCAACCCCACGGCCGGACCTCAGACTGCGCCTGCAACCAAGAACCAGGAGCAACCACACCCGTGGCCGTCAAGATTCGTCTGAAGCGTTTGGGCAAGATCCGCGCACCTTACTACCGCATCGTCGTCGCCGACTCCCGCACCCGCCGGGATGGTCGCGCGATCGAGGAGATCGGCAAGTACCACCCCACCGAGGAGCCCTCGTTCATCGAGGTCGACTCCGAGCGTGCCCAGTACTGGCTGTCCGTGGGCGCCCAGCCCACCGAGCAGGTCATGGCCCTGCTCAAGGTCACCGGTGACTGGCAGAAGTTCAAGGGCCTGGAGGGCGCCGAGGGCACCCTGAAGACCAAGCAGCCCAAGGAGGCCTTCGTGGCTCCCGCCAAGGGCTCGGTCATCCTGCCCGAGGCCATCACCCCCAAGGCCGAGTCCACCGAGGAGGCCCCCGCAGAGTCTGCCGAGGCCACTGAGGACGCACCGGCAGAGGCCGCTGAGGAGACCTCCGAGGCTCCGGCCGACGAGAAGTCCGAGTGACCATGCTGCAGGAGGCGCTGGAACACCTGGTCCGGGGAATCGTGGATTCTCCCGACGACGTCCGGGTGGACCTGCGCAACCAGCGGCGCGGTGAAGTGCTCGAGGTGCGCGTCGACCCCTCTGACCTGGGTCGCGTCATCGGCCGTCAGGGTCGGACCGCCACCGCACTCCGCACCGTGCTGGAGGGCCTTGCCGGCCATCCGGTCCGAGTGGACGTGGTGGACACCGACCGCCGACGCTGACCAGCGCAGCTCGACCAGCATGATCCGATGGCCCGTGGCCGGAGTTCCTCCGGACGCGGGCCATCGTGCTGTGACCACCAGCCCTGACCACCCCGGTCATCGCGACCGCACCGACTCCTGATGGAGGACCCTTCAGATGAGCACCGAGAGCACTGAGAGCACTGAGAGCGCCGCCGATGATCTGGTCCGGGTGGCCCGGATCGGCAAGCCGCATGGGATCCGAGGCGAGGTCACCGTCCAGCTGTTCACCGATGCTCCCGAGGAGAGGTTCGTCCCCGGAGCGCAGCTGCAGACTCGCGCTGCCCGCGGTGCCACGGCGCCGGCCCTGCTGACGGTGACCCGAGCCCGATGGAACAAGGAGATCCTGGTGCTCGCGTTCCAGGAGTGCCCGGACCGCAACGCCGCCGACGCCCTGCGGGGAACGGAGCTCTTCGCGGCACCGGACGTGGCCGGTGAGGACGACGCCTGGTACGAGGAGGACCTGCTCGGACTGGCAGTGCTGGTCGACGGGGAGCGGGTCGGCGAGGTCGCCGCTCTGATCACCGGTGAGGTCCAGGACCTGCTGGACGTGGAGCTGGACGAGCGTCACGGCGGCCACCGGGCCTTGATCCCCTTCGTGGACGAGATCGTCCCCGACGTGGACCTGGACGCGCAGACGGTGCTGCTGACTCCACCACCAGGTCTGCTCACACTCAACGCCGAGACCGACGAAGACAAGACGGCAGCCGGACCGGAGGCCCAGGGATGAGGATCGACGTCGTCACGATCTTCCCGGAGTACCTGGGCGCCCTGGACGTCTCCCTGATCGGCAAGGCCCGCCGAGAGGGACTGCTCGAGATCCGCGTGCACGATCTGCGGGAGCACGCCTTCGACCGGCATCGCACTGTGGACGACACGCCCTACGGAGGCGGTGCCGGCATGGTCATGAAGCCCGAGCCCTGGGCCCTGGCCCTGGAGCAGATCGCGGCCGACTCCCCACTGGCGCTGGACGCGGAGGGGGAGACTGGCCGTCGTCCCGTCCTGTTGGTGCCGACGCCCTCGGGCCAGCTCTTTCGTCAGCAGGTGGCCCAGGAGCTCTCCGCGGCCGACCATCTGGTGGTGGCCTGTGGCCGCTATGAGGGGATCGACGAGCGGGTCTTCCACTGGGCGCAGGAGCACTATGAGGTCCGCTTGGTCTCCTTGGGGGACTACGTGTTGAACGGGGGAGAGGTGGCCGCACTGGCGATGGTCGAGGCCATCGGCCGTCTGGTGCCCGGCGTGGTGGGCAACCCCGAGTCACTGGTGGAGGAGTCCCACAGTGACGGGCTCCTCGAGTATCCGGTCTACACCAAGCCCTCCTCCTGGCGAGGTCATGACGTCCCGGAGATCCTGCTCTCCGGAGACCATGGGAAGATCGCCGCCTGGCGCCATGAACAGCAGGTGGAACGCACCCAGCGCCGCCGTCCGGACCTTCTGGAGCGGCTCGACGTCTCCACCGTGGCCCAGGAGGACTGATCCGGCTGGTCCGGCTGATCGGTCTGCTTCGTCGAACTGTGGCATAATGGGTCGCTGTGCCAGCTGGGCGCGCGACCTGCCACAGGGGGCGGGCGTCAACAGCACGGCCATCCGGCGGCCACACGGTCTGACCGGACTCACAGCTCCGGCTCTGCCTCTCCTGACGTCTGCACCAGCAGACCCAGCGGGTGAGCCGTCGACCACGTGGATGACCTGTGGCGTCCACCAGGAGAAGCACACATGCACATCCTTGACACTCTGGACTCCGCGTCCCTGCGCACCGATGTCCCGGACTTCCGTCCCGGCGACACCGTGAAGGTGCACGTGAACATCGTCGAGGGCAAGACCGCCCGTGTCCAGGTCTTCCAGGGCTACGTCATGGGCCGTCAGGGCCACGGCATCCGGGAGACCTTCCGCGTGCGCAAGGTCTCCTTCGGCGTGGGCGTGGAGCGCACCTTCCCGGTGCACTCCCCGGTGATCGAGAAGATCGAGGTCGTCACCAAGGGTGACGTCCGCCGCGCCAAGCTGTACTACATGCGCGATCGTCACGGCAAGGCCGCTCGCATCAAGGAGAAGCGCGACTTCGGCAAGGACGCCTCCAAGGCCTGATCTGCCCTGCGCACCACCTCGGGCGCCGGAACTCCCCACCAGGAGTCCGGCGCCCGTGGCGTCTGCGAACCTCTGCCCCCGAGCTCACGAACACCAGGACCCTGATGGACAGCACCGCCGTCACCGAGTCTCCACGTCCGTCCGCCACCCGATCCCGCCGGTGGCGCCGCTGGGCGCTGTCCGGGGTGGCCGTCGTCGTGATGGCGGTGCTGGGCGCCGCCCTGCTGCGCTCCACCGTGGCGGATCTGTACCTGATCCCCTCCGGATCCATGGAGCCCACGCTGCAGGAGGGGGACCGCGTGGCGGTGGACCGCGAGGCCTACCGCGGGGCCTACCGCGGGGCGCCGGTCCAGCGCGGGCAGATCGTGGTGTTCGACGGCGAGGGGAGCCTGACGCAGTATCAGTCCCGGACCAGTGTGGAGCGGGCGTTTCAGGGGGCGGCCCAGTGGCTGGGCCTGGCCCCGGACCCCAGCGCCTACGTGAAGCGCGTGATCGGCGTGGGCGGAGACAGTGTGCGCTGCTGCACGGACGAGGGGCTGCTGGAGGTCAACGGTGAGCCACTGGCCGAGCCCTACCTGGCTGAGTCTGCCAGCACGGACGCGCCGGCCTCCCAGGTGCCGTTCACCGTGGAGGTCCCCGAGGGGCGGCTGTTCCTGCTGGGGGATCACCGCGCAGCCTCGGTGGACTCGCGGGCCCTGCTGGGGGCACCCGGGGGCGGGATGATTCCGCTGGGCAAGGTGGAGGGGCGGGTGACGCAGATCGTCTGGCCCACCGAGCGGCGTGGTCCGGCCGGTACAGTGGAGGGTCGGGCCAGTGACGGCCCGGTGCAGGGCGACGGCGGAGAGGACCGGTAGTGGATCAGGACAACGAGGCCTCGCGACGTCAGGACCTGCCGGGAGACAGCCATCGCCCGGACGAGGTCGGCTCGAGCGCAACGGCCGCGGACACTCAGGAGCCCACCTCGAGTCAGCGACTCTGGAAGGGCGTCCAGGAGATCCTCTGGATCGTCGGCATCACGCTCGTCATCTCCTTCCTGATCAAGACCTTCCTCTTCCGTGCCTTCTTCATCCCCTCGGGCTCCATGGAGGAGACGCTGCAGGTGGATGACCGGATCTTCGTGAACCTGCTGATCCCCGAGCCCTTCGGCCTGGATCGCGGAGACGTGGTGGTCTTCCAGGACACCAAGGGCTGGCTGGCCGAGCCGGCCCCGCGTCCGGCGAATCCGGTCCGGGACGCGCTCGAGTTCGTGGGCCTGATGCCGGACAGCTCCCAACAGCACCTGGTCAAGCGCGTCATCGGCATGCCCGGCGATCACGTGGCGGCCGCCGGCGACGGCACCGCGATCACCGTCAACGGCGTGCCGGTGGACGAGCCCTACCTCCACCCCGGCGCCACCCCCTCGGACATCCCGTTCGACGTGGTGGTCCCCGAGGACAAGGTCTGGGTGATGGGCGATCACCGCAACGCCTCCGCGGACTCGCGCATGCACCAGCACGGCCCGGGGGAAGGTTTCATCGACCTGGATGATGTGACCGGCCGGGCCGAGGTCATCGCCTGGCCGATCACCCGCTGGGGCGGGGCCGGCGGAGACCGGGAGGCCTTCGAGCAGGTGCCCGAACCCAGGGCTGTGGAGCCCGGCCAGCAGTGAGTCCCACTGGTCTGCTCCGTTCCACCCGCACCCTGCCTGACCTGAGCATCGAGTCCTCCCTGGTGCAGGGCTCGGGCCTGGTGGCCGGGATGGACGAGGTGGGACGCGGTGCCTTGGCCGGTCCGGTCACCGTGGGCGTGGTGGCCGTGAGGATTCCCGACGACGGCGCTCACCCGGCCGTGCAGGACTCCAAGGCCTTGGCTCCGGCCAGGCGAGCCGCCCTGGTGGGTGAGATCGGCGCGTGGGCCGCGGGGGCCGCCGTCGGGCATGCCGCACCGGCGGAGATCGACCGGTACGGGCTCAGCACGGCGCTGGGGCTGGCCGGGCGCCGGGCCTGGCACGCCCTGATCGCGCAGTTGGACGGCGCGGTCCCGGTTCTGCTGCTGGATGGACGGGACGACTGGCTCACCCGCACGCCCGACGAGGTCTGCACGGGGCTGTGCCCGCGCCCGGACAGGATCCATCTGAAGGTCAAGGCCGATGCGCGGTGCGCCAGTGTCGCGGCTGCCTCCATCCTGGCCAAGGTCGAGCGGGATCAGATCATGGTGGAGCTGGACGCCGCCTTCCCGGACTACGGGTGGGCCGGCAACAAGGGGTACGGGGCCGAAGGGCATCGGCGAGCTCTGGTGGAACGGGGGATCACCGAACACCACCGCCGCTCCTGGCGGCTGCTGCCCGAACCCGTGGTGCAGCAGGACGAGCTGTTCGGCGATCTGCTCGAGGGACAGGACGGTGCACAATGGAGGGCATGAGCGGCGACGATCTGGATGACTACGAGGCCGAGATGGAGCTGCAGCTCTACCGGGAGTACCGTGACGTCGTCGGGCTCTTCCGGTACGTGGTGGAGACCGAGCGGCGGTTCTACCTGGCCAACGAGGTCACCGTCACCCCCCATGCGGACGGCTCGGACCTGTACGTCGAGGTCAAGCTCGAGGACGCCTGGGTGTGGGACATCTACCGGGCCAAGCGCTTCGTGAAGAAGGTGCGTGTGCTCAGCTTCAAGGACGTCAACGTCGAGGAGCTGCCGACCGCTGAGGATCTGGGGATGCCGGACGGCCCTCTGTCCTGACCCAGCTTGACCTGGTCTGATCTGATCTGGCTCGCCACCCTCGGTCCGCTCCTGCACAGCGGATTCGTCCACTGATCCTGTCCACAGTCGCACCGGGACGGCCACATCATGACCTGCCACCGCGCCACAGTGGTCGTGGAGGTGCACAGATGCAGACGCAGCAGACAGACCAGACGAGCAGTGCGGACGAGACCACCCGGCACGTGCCCGTGGCCTCGACCGCACACACCGCCCTGGGGCGGTACGGGGAGGACCTGGCAGCTCGGTGGCTCCAGGACCAGGGATACCGGATCCTGGATCGGAACTGGCGGTGCCCGGCGGGGGAGCTGGACATCGTGGCCGAGGTCCAGGGCTGGTGGGTCGCCGTGGAGGTGAAGACCCGCCGAGGCGTGGGCTACGGGGAGCCCTTCGAGTCGATCAATCGGCGCAAACTGCAACGTCTGCACCGACTGGCACGAGCCTGGGCCGCCGAGCACCCCGGGGTGTCACACCGGGACCGCTGGCGGGTGGACGCCGTGTCCGTGCTCATCCCCGCCGGCGGCGGACTGAAGATCGAGCTGCTCAAGGACCTGCAGCCGTGAGCGCGCAGGCACCTGCCCAGCGCCCCCGTGTGACCCGGGCGCTGATGGGCAGGACGCTGGCGGTCGCTTTGACCGGGATGCACGGGCACCTGGTGGAGGTGGAGGCGGACATCGGTCAGTCCCTGCCAGGATTCGTCCTGCTGGGACTGCCGGATCAGTCTCTGCAGGAGAGCCGAGATCGGATCAAGGCCGCGGCCCGGAACTCCGGACTGCCGCTGACTCGTCGGCACCTCACCGTCAATCTCGTCCCGGCGGCGCTGCACAAGAGAGGCCCGGGATTCGATCTGGCCATCGTGATGTCGGCCTACACCGCTGACCGGCAGGTCACCGGCACCGACCAGGCGGTGTTCCTGGCCGAACTCGGTCTCGATGGACGGCTGCGGCACGCCCCGGGGATCCTGCCCTCGGTCATGGCCGCCGTGGATGCCGGTCATCCGGACGTGGTGGTGGCGGCCGCATCAGTCGAGGAGGCATCCCTGGTGCCAGGTGCCCGGGTGAGGGGTTTCGAGACCCTGTCCGAGGTCATCCGAGCTTTCGGAGGAGACCCGGACCCGGTGACGATCCCCGCCGTGATCCGCCCCCCGGCTTGTCGGCACCGGCCCGAGGACGGGGCGGACCAGGAAGGGGCCACTCCGAGACTCCGTGTCATCACTGCGGCGGAGCTGCCGGACCTGGCGGACGTCACCGGTCAGTCCGAGGCGCGGTACGCCCTGGAGGTGGCTGCAGCAGGAGGGCATCACCTGCTGCTGGAGGGCAGCCCTGGCGCCGGGAAGACGATGCTGGCCGAACGGCTGCCCAGTATCCTGCCCTCGTTGGATGACCGCACCGCCCTGGAGGTGACCGCTGTCCGGTCCCTGACGCCGAGGTCCGGGGAGGCGGCCAGCCTGGTCCGTGCTGCACCGTTCGTGGCCCCGCACCACTCCTCCAGTATGGCCGCACTGGTCGGCGGCGGATCCGGTCTGGCCCGGCCCGGGGCGGCCTCGTTGGCCCACGGCGGGGTGCTGTTCCTGGACGAGGCCCCTGAGTTCGAACGGCGCGTGCTTGATGCCCTGCGCCAGCCGCTGGAATCAGGGACCGTGACCCTGCATCGGGCCGCCGGTGCGGTGTCCTATCCTGCGCGGTTCCAGCTGGTGCTGGCGGCCAATCCGTGTCCCTGCGGCTGGGGCATCGGGCGTGCGGCCCGGTGCCGATGCACCTCACTGCAGCGCCGTCGGTACGCGGCCAAGCTCTCGGGTCCGCTGCTGGACCGGGTGGATCTGCAGGTCACTGTGCCCGCCCTGGACGCCTCGGCTCTGACTCGGGGTGCTGGAGGTGAGAGCAGCGCCTCGGTGGCCGAGCGGGTCCAGGCCGCCGTGGATCGGCAGCTGGCCCGCTTGGCGCCGTGGGGGTTGAGCAGGAACTCCCACCTGCCCGCCTCAGCACTGCGCCAGGGCCGCCTGGCACCTGACCGTGCGGTCCGCCGGGCACTGGACCACGCCCTGGACCACGGAGAGCTGACCGCCCGCGGCTATGCCCGAGTGCTCCGGGTGGCCTGGACTGTGGCGGACCTGAACGGATCGGAGACGCCGACGGCCGCAGACATCGACACCGCCCTCTATCTGCGCCGACGCACGGAGCGTGAGGACACATGAACCCCTCCACTGGACCCACTGTGGACGAGCGTCGCGCCCGAGCCGCCCTGACCCGTCTGCTCGAACCCGGTGACGGGCTGGGCGCTCTGGCCGTCCGCTGCTGGGGAGCCGAACGGGCGCTGCAGGTGCTCGGCGGGCCGGACGCCCCTGAACCGGGCGAACGTCAGGACCTCGTGGTGGCCGCTGCCGACCAGGGCCACCGGGTCACCTCGAGGACCTGGTCCGCTGCACAGGAACGGTGGAGCACACGTCGAGCTGACCTGGCGCCGGACCGAGACCTCGAGACGATCCACCGCCTGGGCGGCCGACTGCTGGTCCCCGGCGACCCGGACTGGCCCGAGGCCGTGGATGACCTCGGCGAGCAGGCCCCCTTGGCGCTCTGGTGCCGAGGCGCGTCCTCGATCCCTGCGGCGCATCGGACCGTCGCCGTGGTGGGCTCTCGTGAGGCCACCCAGTACGGGCAGCAGGTCACCGCCCAGCTGGGGTCCGGGGTGGCCCGGCGCGGCATGACCGTCCTGTCCGGCGGTGCCTATGGGATCGACGCCGCCGCGCATCGGGCAGCCCTGTCCACCGGGGAGGGACAGCCGCCGACCATGGCCGTGATGGCCGGTGGCCTGGACCGGTTATATCCGGCGGGCAACGAGCAGCTGCTGCATCAGGTGGCCGAGACCGGGCTGCTGATCTCGGAGATGCCGCCGGGAGCCAGCCCCACCCGGTACCGCTTCCTCGCCCGGAACCGGCTGATCGCCGCACTGGCCGGGGCCGTCGTCGTGGTCGAAGCGCGCTGGCGCTCCGGTGCCCAGAACACGGCCGGACATGCGCTCGGCCTGGGACGTGAGGTCGGGGTGGTCCCCGGACCCATCACCTCCGCCGCATCGGCTGGGTGCCACCGTCTGTTGAGGGAGACCCCGTCCACCCTCGTCACCGAGGCTGACGAGATCACCTCCCTGATGCCGCACCATGCCCTTCCCGACGACGGCCTCTCCCGTCCCAGCCCCGCCGCCGGCGCCACGAAGGCGGGGGAGCAGGGGCGGGCGCACGATCACCTCACGGTCGAGGAGCTGCTCGTCTTCGAGGCGCTTCCGGTCCGGGCACCGGCCGAGGTCGCGCGGATCTGTTCGGTGGCCGGACTGGGCACCGGAACGGTGCTGGGCGTGCTGACGCGCCTGGGACGGCAGGGGCTGGCCGAACAGCATGCAGGGGGTTGGCGGCGGGGGTCCGCTGGACGCTGAGTCGGACGTGGCACAGTGGAGGCATGTCCGCAGACCCTCCACCACCACGGATCTCCGCCCAGGACCGTGACTGGGTGGAGGACTTCGCGGTCCACCTGCAGCACGAGCGGAACCGTTCCCCGCAGACCATCCGGGCCTACACTTCGGACCTGTATGGCCTCGTCCACGACGTGCTGACCGCCTCCGGATGGACGGATGAGGCCCAGACCCTGCCGCCGGCCGTGCTGGAGACCGTGGACCTGCACGATCTGCGGGGCTGGCTGGGGCGACTCTCCGGCACGGGGGCGGCGCGGTCCACCTTGGCCCGCAAGACCGCATCGGTACGGACGTTCATGGCCTGGGCCGTCAGAGAGGGGCGTCGGCCCACCGACCCGTCTCTGCGTCTGTCCAGCCCCCGCCGGTCCTCGTCGCTGCCGGAGGCATTGAACGCCGGTCAGGCCCACCGCCTGATCGAGACCGCTCAGCAGCGCGCTCGTACCGCCGCGTCGTCCGGATCCGAACCGCCCCCGGAGGGCTCACCGGCGCAGCGGGCGGTGGCGCTGCGCGATGTCGCCGTCCTGGAGGTCCTCTACGCCACCGGCATCCGGGTGGCGGAACTGGCCGGACTGGACCGGGCTGACATCGACCATGAACGACGCACCCTCCGCGTGACCGGCAAGGGGGACAAGGAGCGCACCGTGCCCTTCGGGGTCCCGGCTGGGCAGGCCCTGGACCGCTGGCTGCGTCACGGGCGCCCTCAGCTCCAGAGACAGGACCCCGCCGCTCACCCCGGCCGCGATGCCGACGCCCTGTTCCTGGGTGTCCGTGGTGGACGACTGGGGGTCCGCCAGATCCGCACCCTGGTGGATGACCTGCTGGCCGCACTCGGCGACACCTCGGCACGGGGTCCACATGTGCTGCGCCACACGGCGGCGACCCACCTGCTGGACGGGGGCGCGGACCTGCGTGCCGTCCAGGAACTGCTGGGCCACTCCTCCCTCCAGACCACGCAGCTGTACACGCACATCTCCATCGAACGGCTCCGCCAGGGGTACCAGCAGGCGCACCCCCGGGCCTAATGCCCGGGCCCCGACACGTTCTCTGATCCTCCGCCTGGTGGCACTGGGGCCGGGACTAGGGCACAATGGGTCCGGAAGCCACCGACGGGTGGCCTCACTCGCATCTGAATACACACAGACCGGCGTTTCGGCGCCGCCTCCCGTGGATCCTTCGGATCCGTCCCGCTGCAGTGGTCGTTGGGGAAGACGTACCGCACAGCACTGGGAGGAACGTATGTCTGCAACACCAGCCCGTGGAATCCTGTACATCCACTCGGCTCCAGCCGCGCTTTGCCCGCACATCGAGTGGGCAGTGGGGTCAGTCCTGGGTGCCCAGGATGCCCTCGAGTGGACGGCTCAACCGGCGTCCCCTGGCGCCTATCGTGCCGAGATCAGCTGGACCGCACCGCAGGGCAGCGGCTCTCGCCTGGCCTCAGCCCTGCGTGGGTGGGCCCACCTGCGCTATGAGATCACCGAAGAGGCCTCCGCAGGCTGCGATGGCAGCCGCTGGTCCCACACCCCGGAGTTGGGCATCTTCCATGCCACCACGGACGTGACCGGCAACATCATGGTCTCCGAGGACCGGATTCGCTTCGCCTACGAGCAGGGTGCCGGTGATCCTTCTGCCGTCTTCCACGAGCTCAGCCTGGCCCTGGGTGAGGCGTGGGACGAGGAGCTCGAGCCGTTCCGCCAGGCCGCTGAGGGCGCTCCGGTGCGCTGGCTGCACCAGGTCGGCTGACCCCCGCTTCGTCACGACCCCAGACACGAGTCAGGACCTGCCACACCAGTGCGTGGCAGGTCCTGACTCGTGTTCCGGGCAGACCGGGATCAGACCGAACGGAACAGGGTGACGGCGTTGTGCCCGCCGAAACCGAACGAGTTGTTCACGGCCATGGTCTGCGCCGGCAGGTCACGCGGAGCACCGGAGACCACGTCCAGCGGGATCTCCGGATCCTGGTTCTCCAGGTTGATCGTCACCGGTGCCTTGCGCTCGTGCAGGGCCAACACCGTCAGCACGGACTCCACGGCGCCGGAGGCGCCCAACAGGTGACCCATCTGGCTCTTGGTGGCGGAGACGCACATGTTCTCCAGGTGGTCACCGAACACGGCCTTCAGGGCCACGTACTCGGGCTTGTCACCGACCGGGGTGGACGTGGCGTGGGCGTTGACGTGTGAGACCTCGGTCGGAGCCGCACCGGCCGAGTGCAGGGCCTGGCGCAGGGCACGAGATGCACCCAGGCCTTCCGGTTCAGGAGCGGTGATGTGGTGGGAGTCGGAGGTGACGCCAGTGCCGGCCAACTCCGCGTAGATCTTCGCTCCGCGTGCTCGGGCATGATCCTCGGACTCCAGCACCAGGGCGCCGGCGCCCTCTCCCATGACGAAGCCGTCACGGTCGCGGTCGTAGGGTCGAGATGCTCGCTCGGGCTCATCGTTGCGGCGGGACAACGCCTGCATGGAGGCGAACGCGGCCAGGGGCATGGGGTGGATGGCCGCTTCGGCACCGCCGCACAGGACCACATCGGCCTCACCGGAGCGGATCAGCTCCAGTCCCAGGTGCAGGGCCTCGGTGCCGGAGGCACAGGCGGAGACCAGGGTGCGAGCACCGGCGCGGGCACCGAGGTCCAGGCTGATGGCGGCAGCGGGGCCGTTGGGCATCAGCATGGGAACGGTCATCGGCATGACCCGCCGCGGACCCTTCTCACGCAGGGTGTCCCAGGCGTCCAGCAGGGTCCAGACCCCGCCGATGCCGGTGCCGAAGGAGACGGCGAACCGCTCGGGGTCCAGGCCCTCTCCCACCGAGCCCTCGAGCCCGGCGTCGGCCCAGGCCTGCCGGGCGGCGATCAGGCCGAACTGGGTGGAGGGGTCGGCACGCTTGATCTCCACGCGGCTGAGCGCCTCGGAGGCCGGGGTGCTCACGCGGGCGGCGAAGGTGACGGGCAGGGAGTACTGCTCCACCCAGTCGTCGGTGAGGGTGGCTGCTCCGGAGGTGCCTGCCAGGGCGTTCTTCCAGAGGGTGGGCACGTCACCGCCGATGGGGGTGGTGGCGCCGAGTCCGGTGATGACTGCTGTTCGTGTCATGGGTCTGCCTTCAGTGGTCTGCGGCGTGCTGCCCAGACATCGGGGAATCGTTCGGTTCAGGGGTGCGGGGGATGGGCCGGGGCGATCATCATCCAGCCCCGGCCCATCGGGTCCCGCAGAGGGTCAGGCCTGGGCGTTGTCGATGTAGTCGACGGCGTCACCGACGGTCTTGAGGTTCTTGACCTCCTCGTCCGGGATCTTCACATCGAACTTCTCCTCGGCGTTGACCACGATGGTCATCATCGAGATGGAGTCGATGTCCAGATCGTCGGTGAAGGACTTGTCCAGCTGGACCTCTTCGGTCTCCAGGCCGGTCTCCTCGTTGACGATCTCGGCCAGGCCCAGCAGGATCTCTTCCTTGGTTGCCACAGTGTTCTCCTTCGGTGAGGTGACGGACCGGCGGTTCTGCCGGCCCGGGGTGGGTGATGGTGTTCCCGGTGCCAGTCTGGCACGCGGAGTTGCTCAAGGCAGGCGGACGACCTGCGCGCCGTAGACCAGTCCGGCGCCGAATCCGATCTGCAGGGCCAGACCTCCGCTCAGGGAGGGGTTCTCCTCCAGCACGCGGTGCATAGCCAGCGGAATCGACGCGGCGGAGGTGTTCCCGGCATCGGCGATGTCCCTGCCGATCACCACGGACTCGGGCAGCTTCAGCTGCTTGGCCATCTCATCGATGATCCGGGCATTGGCCTGGTGGGGCAGGAAGGCGGCCAGGTCCTCGGGCCCGACGCCGGCCGCGTCCAAGGCCTGCTGGGCCACCTTGGCCATGGACCAGACCGCCCAGCGGAAGACGCTGGGTCCGTCCTGGCGCAGGGTGGGCCAGAGCTTGTTCTCCGGGTCGGTCAGCTCGGTGGTGTCTCCAGTGGTGCGGGCCTTCTCAATGGCGTCGCGCATGTCCAGCTGGGAGCGGGTCATGGAGACGGTCTCCCACCGTTCGCCGTCCGAGCCCCAGACGCTGGGGCCGATGCCGGGCTCATCCGAGGCGCCGACCACCACTGCTCCGGCGCCGTCGCCCAGGATGAAGGAGATGGAGCGTTCGGTGCCGTCGATGACATCGGAGAGCTTCTCGGCGCCCACCACGACCACGTGGCGTGCCATGCCGGAACGGACCAGGGCGTCGGCCTGGGCCACCCCGTAGCAGTAACCGGCGCAGGCGGCCGAGACATCATAGGCCGGTGCGGGCGTGGCGCCGATGTTGTGGCACAGCGCCGCAGCCGCGGACGGGGTGGCATAGGGGAAGGTCACCGTGGAGACGATCACCGCGTCGATGTCCTCACCGGTCAGCCCGGCCCGCTCCACGGCCTCCCGGGCGGCCTCGGTGGCCAGGTCCAGCAGCGAGGTGTCGGCATCCGCGCGATGGCGGGTGATGATCCCGGTGCGCTGCCGGATCCACTCGTCCGAGGAGTCGATGGGACCGGCGATGTCGTCGTTGGTCACGATCTGGGTGCCGCGGGCGGCGCCCACGCTCAGGATGCGGCTGCCGGCCGCGGGAGTGTACTGCTTCAAGGTGGGGGTGCTCATGGGGTCCTCGGTCTGTGGGGAGAAAAGGGCGGCTCGGCGTCAGTCAGCCACAGGGGTGGCGTGCTCGGTGATGAAGGCCCGGGCCTTCTCGAGGTCGTCAGGGGACTTCACCGCCAGGGTGGGCGTGCCCTTGAGCGCTCGCTTGGCCAGGCCGGTCAGGGTGCCTCCAGGAAGCAGCTCCAGGATGCCGGTGACGCCTGCCGCACCCAGGGACTCCATGCACAGGTCCCAGCGGACCGGGCGGGTGACCTGGTCGATCAGTCGTTCCACCACCTCGGACCCGTCGGTCACGGTCTGCCCGTCGCGGTTGGACAGCAGCGTGACAGTCGGGTCCTGGGGCTGCAGCCCTGCGGCGTAGTCACGCAGCGCCGGCACGGCCGACTCCATGTACGGGGTATGGAAGGCCCCTGCGACCTTCAGGGCGATGACCCGGGCCTTGGCGGGTGGCTCCTCGGCCAACGTGGCCAGGGCCTCCAAGGAGCCTGCGGCCACGGTCTGACCGCCGCCGTTGGCGTTGGCCGGGACCAGGCCCAGCTCCTCCAGCCGCGCGGTGACCTCGTCCGGGTCGCCGCCCAGGACAGCGGACATGCCGGTGGGAGTGGCTCCGGCCGCCTCAGCCATGCCGGTGGCGCGGATGCGCACGAACTCGAGTGACTGCTCGTGGGTCAGGACACCGGCCAGCGCCGCGGCCGTGATCTCACCGACCGAGTGGCCGGCGGCCATCCAGCCTCCGGCAGGCAGGTCCTGCACGCCCAACGCGTGGGCCGAGAGCAGCCCGGCCGCCACGATCAGCGGCTGTGCCACGGCGGTGTCCTTGATGGTCTGCTCGTCGGAGACGGTGCCGTGGGCGGTCAGGTCGACTCCAGCGGCCTCGGACCACGCGGCCAGCCGGTCGGTGACGCCGTCCAGTTCGGTCCAACTGGAGAGGAATCCGGGGGTCTGGGAGCCCTGTCCAGGGCACACGATGGCGAGCATGGTCCAACTCTGTCAGCCTCAAGGCCCGCCAGCCCGGCGCCACGGACACCAACCTCATCGAACCTCTTTGGAGGGTTCCTACAAGCTGGGGGCTTCGGTCGGCGCATGGAGCCGGCCGACGGCGAGGGCCGTCTGCAGCACGTAGGCGTCACGGGGGACCAGCGGATCCCAGCCGGTGATCTCCGAGACCCGCCGCAGCCGGTAGCGCACCGTGTTGGCGTGGATGAACAGCTCCCGGGCGGTGCCCTCGAGGGAATGTCCGAGCTCACAGTAGGTGTCCACGGTCTCGAGCAGGTTGGTGCCGGCGGCGGCCAGTGGAGCGTGCACGCGGTGGAGCAGGACCTCAGTGGCGGTGGGATCTCCCTGCAGTGCCCGCTCGGGGAGCAGGTCCTGGGTGTCGGCGGGGCGAGGCACTCGGGTCCAGGCGCAGGCAGCGGACAGCCCGGCCAGGGCCTCCCGGGCGCTGCGATGGGCCTCCGTCAGAGAGTCCACCATGGGGCCGTAGACCACCGGTCCGTCCCCGAAGCCCCCCACGAACACCTCGGCGGACCGGGCCGGGTCCACGACCCCTCCCACCACCAGGATGAGACGTTCTGCCTGGACTCCCACCATCAGGTCCAGGCCGGCGCGCAGAGCCGATCGGCGCAGATCGGAGATGAACCCGGGCTGATCAGTGGTGGGGGTGCTGCCGGCCATGACCAGCACGCCGTCGGTGCCGTTCCAGCCCACGGCGGCGGCGCGGGAGCGGATCTCATCCGGCTCGTCTCCTCGCAGTACGGCGTCCAGCAGCACCGCCTCCAGTCGTGAGTCCCAGGCGCCGCGTGTCTCGGCGGCTCGGGCATAGACGTCGGCCAGGGCGAAGGCGATCTCCCGGGAGTAGCGCAGCACCGCCTCGCGGACCGCGGACTGGTCCCGGTCCTGCACGATCCCGGGCACCAGGGCCTCCACCACGTCCACCACGGTGCGGATCAGCTGCAGGGCCTTCTGCAGACTGATCGCCTTGGTCAGCTCGGTGGGGGCTCCGCCGAAGACCTCGGCCAGCAGGGTGGTCATGGTGGTGGAGGGCCGTTCGAACCAGGCCAGGAACCCGGTCAGGCCGCGCTGGGCCACCATGCCCAGGGAGGAGCGGTCGTCCGGGCTGAGCTTGCGGTACCAGGGCAGGGTGCTGTCCAGCCGCTGCAGGGTGGCGGTGTTCAGCGATCCCAGATGGGACCTCAGCCGGCGCAGGGACTCTTCGGAGACCTTGCGCGGCGGGGGCGTGATGCGAGCCTCTGACATGTGCTCGAGCATAGGGCCTGGATTGTGGACTTCCCACAATTGCGGCGTCGCGGTCCACTCCACAGACGCCGGGAACGACGACGGCCGGTGAGGTCCCGCTGGAACCTCACCGGCCGTCGTCGGGCCTGCTCAGGGAGAGCAGGCGAGGGGTCGCCTTACGCGTCGCCTCCGGCATTGCCGGTGGTGCCGGCGGAGACGTCGTCGATCCGGTACTTCTCGAAGGCCTTCGCCGCGGTGCCCTTCTCGACCTTCTCCTCCTGCTCCAGCATCTGGAGGGCACGCACCACCATCGAGTGGGAGTCGATGGCGAAGTGGCGGCGTGCCGCTGCGCGGGTGTCCGCGAACCCGAAGTCGTCGGCACCCAGGGTGGCGAAGCGGTTCGGGATGTACTGGCGGATCTGGTCCGGGACCATGGTCATGTAGTCCGTGGTGGCCACGATCGGTCCTTCAGCGCCGGCCAGCTTGGTGGTGATGTACGGGACCGGGGCCTTCTCGGAGGGGTTCATGAAGCCCTTCCGCTCGGCCGCCACCGCCTCGCGGCGCAGCTCGTTCCAGCTGGTCACCGACCAGACGTCCGCCGAGACGTTCCAGTCCTCGGCCAGGATCTGCTGGGCCTCGATCGCCCACGGCAGGGAGACACCGGAGCCCATCAGCTGGACCTTGGGTCCCTCGCCCTGACCGTCCTGGTACTTGTAGATGCCCTTGAGCAGGCCCTCCACGTCCAGGTCCTCCGGCTCGGCCGGGTGCTGGATCGGCTCGTTGTACACGGTGAGGTAGTACATGACGTTGCGCACGTCCTCGCCGCGGTCGTGGTCGCCGAACATGTCCTCCAGGCCCTGGCGGACGATGTGGGCGATCTCGTAGCCGAACGCCGGGTCGTAGTGCTTCACGGCCGGGTTGGTGGCGGCCAGGATCGGGGAGTGCCCGTCCGCGTGCTGGGTGCCCTCACCGGTCAGGGTGGTCCGTCCGGCGGTCGCGCCGATCACGAACCCGCGGGCCATCTGGTCCGCTGCCGCCCAGAAGGTGTCCCCGGTGCGCTGGAAGCCGAACATCGAGTAGAAGATGTACACCGGGATCATCAGCTCGCCGTGGGTGGCGTACGAGGTGCCGGCGGCGTTGAACGCCGAGGTGGCACCGGACTCGTTGATGCCCACGTGGAAGAGCTGGCCCTGCGGGGACTCCTTGTAGGACAGGAACAGGTCCCGGTCCACGGAGAGGTAGTTCTGCCCCTTGGGGTTGTAGATCTTCGCGGTGGGGAAGAACGAGTCCATGCCGAAGGTGCGGGCCTCGTCCGGGATGATCGGCACGATCCGCTGGCCGATGTTCTTGTCCCGCATCAGGTCCTTGAGCAGACGCACGAACGCCATGGTGGTGGCGGCCAGCTGCTTGCCCGAGCCCTTCTTGGCCTGCTTGTAGGCAGACTCCGGGGGCAGCGGCAGCTTGGAGTACGTGGACCGGCGCTCGGGCAGGAATCCGCCCAGCTCCTTGCGCCGCTCCATCATGTACTTGATCTCCGGTGCATCCGGGCCCGGGTGGTAGTAGGGCACGTTGTACGGATCGTTCTCGATCTGCTCGTCCGTGACCGGGATGCGGTGACGGTCGCGGAACATCTTCACGTCCTCCACCGTCAGCTTCTTCATCTGGTGGGTGGCGTTGCGGCCCTCGAAGTGGGTGCCCAGCCCGTAGCCCTTGATGGTCTGGGCCAGGATGACGGTGGGCTTGCCCTTGTACTCCATGGCGGCCTTGTAGGCGGCGTAGACCTTCTTGTAGTCGTGGCCGCCGCGCTTGAGGCCCCAGATCTCGTCGTCGCTCATCTCCGCCACCATCTCCTTGGTGGTGGAGGAGCGGCCGAAGAAGTGCTCGCGGACGAATCCGCCGTCCTCGGCCTTGTACGTCTGGTAGTCGCCGTCCAGGGTCTCGTTCATGATGCGCACGAGCTCGCCGTCGTCGTCCTTCTCCAGCAGCTGGTCCCATTCGCGGCCCCACAGGACCTTGATGACGTTCCAGCCGGCGCCGCGGAAGTAGGCCTCCAGCTCCTGGATGATCTTGCCGTTGCCGCGCACCGGTCCGTCCAGGCGCTGCAGGTTGCAGTTGACCACGAACGTGAGGTTGTCCAGCTTGTCGTTGGCGGCGATGTGCAGTGCGCCGCGCGACTCCGGCTCGTCCATCTCGCCGTCGCCCAGGAACGCCCACACGTGCTGCTGCGAGGTGTCCTTGATGCCGCGGTTGTGCAGGTACCGGTTGAACTGGGCCTGCAGGATGGCATTGGAGGGCCCCAGGCCCATGGACACGGTGGGGAACTGCCAGAAGTCCGGCTTCATCCGCGGGTGCGGGTAGGAGGGCAGGCCGTGCGGGGCCTTGGACTTCTCCTGGCGGAACCCGTCCAGCTCCTCCTCGGTCAGGCGTCCCTCCAGGAAGGCACGGGCGTAGTTGCCGGGGGAGGAGTGCCCCTGGAAGAAGATCTGGTCGCCGCCGCCGGGGTGGTCGGCTCCGCGGAAGAAGTGGTTCAGGCCCACTTCGTACAGGGTGGACTGACCGGCGTAGGAGGAGATGTGGCCGCCGACCTCCACGCCCTTGCGCTGGGCGCGCTGGACGATCATCGCCGCGTTCCACCGCAGGTAGTTGCGGTAGCGGCGCTCCATCTCCTCGTCGCCCGGGAACTCGGGTTCCTGGTCCACCGGGATGGTGTTGACGTAGTCGGTGGTGGTGACCATGGGCACGCCCACCGACTTGGTGCCGGCTCGCTGCAGCAGGCTGCGCATGATGTATTCAGCGCGCTCGGTGCCACGCGACTCCACCAGGCCGTCGAAGGACTCGATCCATTCGGCGGTCTCCTGCGGATCCTTGTCGGGCATCTGATTCGTCAGGCCACTGAGGATATGGGAGCTTTCTTCAGCTGCGCTCACGGCAACCTCTCTTCATAGCGGATGGTGTCCACGGTGCCGGACCGGGCTGCCGTCGGGATCTTGTCCTGCGGCGTCCCTGGGCCAGGACTTCCAGTGTCGACTGTAGTGCCTGTGGGACCCCAGGGTCAGCCTGCGTGACGTCGGTGACGGACCGCTTGTCTGGGGTGCGGCGTGCCCTCAGGGCGGCAGGGCAGTACCCTTGGTCGGAAGGGCCCCCGCCCGGTGGGCCCTGGATTCCACAGGATCCACTGAGGATGTGAGAGGAACGTGACGTGAACCAGCCAGAGTCGGCAGCCGCAGCACCCACCGCGGAGGCCGGAGAGGGACCAGCACAGCTGATGGGTCTGACCCACGGACAGCTGGTCCAGGAGTTCGGCTACGACGATGACGTCGACTTCGACTTCCGTGACGCGCTGGAGGACGGACTCGGCTCCGAGCTGCTCACGGAGGACGACCAGGAGCCCGTGGACGCCGTCATCCTGTGGTGGCGTGAGGACGACGGCGACGTCACCGACCTCACCGATGCCCTCGTGGACGTGCAGACCTCACTGGACTCCGGCCCGGTCTGGCTGTTCACCCCGCGCAAGGGCCGTGAGGGCTACGTGGATCCCGCGGATGCCAATGAGGCCGCTCCCACCGCCGGCCTGCACGTGACCACCACAGCGGGCGTCTCCGAGGACTGGTCGGCCACACGACTGGTCGGCCGCCGCAAGTCCTGACGGCCCACCCGGTGGTACCGCCGACCACCCCGCGTCTGCGCGATCAGCACGGCCAGCCGTGGGCCTGGCCTCCGCTGGCCCCGTCAGGCGAGCGGACGGAGGGCTTCCTCCTTCCCGACGGCGGCTCCGTCGCCTCGCGCTGCTGGATCGCCTTCCTGCCGGGGGCCTTCACCCCGGTGTGCACCCGCGAGCTGGGCTGGATGCAGTCGTTGGCCGACCAGCTGGCCGATCAGGCCATCGCCCTGCGGATCGTCTCCTGTGACCCCGCGCCGGTGCTGCGCGCCGTGGCGGAGGAGAGGGGGATCAGCATCCCGATGCTCTCCGACTTCTGGCCGCACGGTGCCGCGGCACAGCTGCTGGGGGAGTTCGACCCCGAGTCCGGCCGTGCCCGGCGCTCCAGCGTGCTGATCGACGTGGACGGCACCGTCCTGCACCGGATCCAGGCAGCCCCAGGCGAGGAACGCACCCCCCAGTCCCACCTGAACCTCTGAACACGTGCGCGCTGCATGCCGCGACACGCCGAGCGAGACCACATCTGTCGTGATCGTGATCGCATGCTGGATCAGGGTTCGGTGACGGTGTCCCAGCCCTGGCCGATCTCGTCGATCAGCGGGTTGATGTACTGCGCGTACTCGGTCACCATGTCCGGAGAGTCCAGCCGCCACCAGCAGTTCAGCCTGTTCGGCACCTGCAGCCGCACGGCAGTCTCCAGTGCTTCGTCCAGTTCCGCCGGGTCGCCCCACTCGGACAGGTAGGCACCCTTCACCGTCTCGGCGGCACGCGTGCCCTGCAGGCGCTGTGCGGTGACCGACAGGTGCCTGACCGTGCCGCAGGGGTGTCCGATCACGGCATCGCCCCCATCGGAGATCAGCGGGCCGGGGAAGGCGTTGCCCAAGTGCAGGTCGTTGTGGTCGATCGCCAGATCAGGGATGCCGTCCGAGCGGAGGCGCGCCCAGCGCACCACCACGTCCTCCATCGCCGCCAGAGCACTGGTCCGGCGCCCGGTGTCCACATGGGCCGGGTGGCCCGGAGGCAATGCCGCGAACCATGCCAGGGCTCGGTCGAGCGTCTCCACCGCACGGTCAGGCGCGAACTCGTCCAGCCACAGGCCGGTCACAGCCTCCAGGGGGACCGAGCGCTGCACCTGTGCGATGGCCTGGGCGAGTTCCCTGAGGATCCGTAGCCCCTGGTCTGGATGCTTGGAGGCGCGAACGGAGAGCGTTCCGCCCTGATCCTCGGTGAGCATCCATCCTTCAGTGGGGTGATCGGCGACCACCGGCAGGATCAGTGCCGGTGCATGGTCACGCAGGATCCGCCGCAGAGCGACCTCGTGGTGGAGGCGGGGATGGCCGCGCTTGAACCACCAGCGCTGATCACCCGTGTCCACCGTCCAGATCGACCCCCAGTGCCGCTCGCGGACCTGGTCGATCTTCAGGTACTCAACGCCGAGGTGCTCCGAGATCCACGCCCGCGCGCGAGGGTGCCAGTCCTGCTCCATCGGGAGGTGCGATCCTTCCATAGGTCCTCCCACGGGTGCGCTGATGTGGCGGCTGCCGTGGCGGTGCGAAGAGATTCAGGTGGGTGGGCCAAGAGGGACTCGAACCCCCGACCCCTTCGGTGTAAACGAAGTGCTCTAACCAACTGAGCTATTGGCCCCGAACCCGGTCAGACCGGACCTCGCCATGCTAGCGCAGGCACCGCGGCGCCTTGACGAGACCCCCCTGGTGCATGCAGGGTGTACTGAGGGGTACGTACGTAACGTACCCATCGTACAGAGGTGAGGCGATGGGGTCAGCGGCAGGGCAGCAGTGGCCCGCGGCCTGGTCTCGCACGGCGCTGCCCACGGCCATCCTGGCTGTGCTGCGGGGCGGCCCCCGCCACGGTTACAGGCTCGCCACCGAGCTGGAGGGCCGCGGCTTCGGCCGGCCCCGCGGTGGATCGCTCTACCCGCTACTGGGACGGCTGGAGGAGGACGGGCTGATCGCCTCCACCTGGGAACCAGGCCAGACCGGCCCGGGGCGGCGGACTTACCGGCTCACCGCCCAGGGGACAGCACAGCTGGTCCAGGAGCGCGCCCAGTGGGCGGCACTGGTCACCGCCCTGACCGCGGACGCAGCCACAGAGCACGACGACGGCCCCGTCACCACGGGTGCCCAGGGGGAGGGACCATGAAGGACACCACCGAACACCTGGAGCGGCTGGAGTCCGAGGTCAAGGACCACGGACACTCCGAGCGCGACCTGGACTGGTCACGGGATGCCTACTTCCGGCTGCTGCTCTCCCAGGTCCAGTCATCCCCGGCGCAGGGCGAGGTGCGCCGCGCGGCCGAGGCTGCACGAGGATCGGCCCAGTCCCTGGAACAGCTCCACGGGGAACCGGGCGTGTGGGCGGAGGCGACGGTGCACCGCTGGCTGCGAGAGAACCCGGAGCGCTTCATCCGGCACCGCGGCGAGACGGAGAACACCTGGAGCCTGCGCTCGGCCCTGTGGGGCATCCCCGCCGTGGCCGCAGGCTTGTCCTTCCTGTTCGTGCTCTTCACGGTGATCCCGGGATGGGGCCCGGGCCAGATGAGCCTGGGCTGGATCCTGGTGCCGGGCGCGATCGCCGTGCCGATCATCCTGCTGCACGCCGTCTACTCCTCCACCCTGGGACGCCGAGGGAACCTGCGCGCCGTGGCCGCGGCCGTCGTCGTAGTGGCGGTCTCCGCTGTGGTGATCGCCGTGGTGGCCATGGCCACTCAGGATGTGCTGCTGCCGCAGGGGGTGCCCTGGATCTGGATCGCGACCGGCGCCTGGACACTCCTGGCCGTGGTCGCCTGGCAGCTGGCCCAGCGGATTCCCGGCAGCGGCGCGCACGATGATCTGGGCCTGCCCCGCCGGGTGCACACAGCCGAAGAACCGGTGGGCGATCGGACCTGGGCCGACCAGGTCCGCTCGGCGCTGTTCCACCGGCGAGTGCTCGAGGACAGCGACGTGGACCGGGCAGTCCATGAGGCGCTGACCCATGCCCAGCAGTCCGGCAACCTGGCGGTCGAGGAGTTCGGCTCGCCCTGGGACTACGCCCACGCGCTCGCCGAGGATCCGGTGGTCCGGCCGCGGCGGATGACCCTGTTCACCGGGGCGCTGGCCGCCGCCTGGACGGTCCTCTTCGCAGCGCAGCTGGTGGAAGGGCTCGGCATGGATGAGGTGCCCGTCCTGGAGAGCGTCTTCCGCGCGGGCATGCTCCTGCTGCTCTTCGGGGCGACGATCTCCTCTGCGCGAGACTGGCGCCGGGCAGTCAGGCTCAAGACCGAGCGAACGCGCGGGTAGTCGGCGAGGCCGCGGCTGCGGGGATGGCCCGCCTCCTCACCAGACCCCAGCGGTCGGCGAGCGGTGCGTGCTCGGTGCGGGCCGTCGTCGTGAAGGGCCAGGTCATCAGTGCCCAGACGGCGCCCACCAGGAGGAACTCGACCCCGATGTACCAGGGCCAGCCACCCAGCACGTCCAACAGGGATGGTCCCGCCGGGGCATGGGCGAGATAGGCGTAGTTGGCGCCGGTGACCGCATTCGCCACGGCCGCCACACCGGCCCACCCCACTGCGATGCCGAAGGCCGCCCCATAGCCGCGCCAGGTCGGCCGATAGCCCAGTCCCCACACCAGCACGAGCGGGGCCCACAGCACCATGGCATGCAGGAACCAGTAGAGGCTGAACTCCAGGACAGGGTCGCCCAGGTAGGTCAGGTCCGGCGTCAGCACCGACTGCAGGTTCAGGGTCAGGCCCCAGTAGAAGCTGACCGCCACCGCCCAGCCCGCACGGGTGATCAGGGCGATCGCGGTGATGATGCGCAGGGCGTCGGAGAAGTGGAACGGCAGCGACTGCTCGATGTCCCAGTTCTGCGGCAGCAGCCCCCAGGCCATCCACAGGAGCGAGACCACGAGCAGCAGCCAGCCGGCGCCGCGGGTGAGGCGGTGCTCAGCAGGGGTGCCGCGCACCTGGCGGGCGTGGACCACCGCCAGGATCCCGACGACGACGATCACCACGAGCACGGCCAGGTGTTCCGGCCCGTAGGGGGTCATGCGATCCATGGCGACAGTGTAGGTCGCAGGAGCAGCGGGCGCCGACGATTGTCAGTACAGGTCGGTCCGGCGCTGGGTGAGGTAGGAGAAGTCACGCCGGGCATCCAGGACCCTGTGGGGATCAAGGTCTGCGATGACCAGCTGCTCACCGGTGGGAGACCCGGTGGCAGAGGCCTCAGCCAGGATGGAGCCGTCCGGACCGGCGATGAGGCTGTCCCCGTTGTAGTCGAAGAGCGGGTCAGAACCGGTGTGGTTGGCGTACACCAGGGCCAGCTGGTTCTCGGCCGCACGAGCAGGGACCAGCACCCGGTTGACCACCTCGAAGCCCACCATGTTCGCCGTGGGCACCAGGACCAGGTCAGCACCCTGCTCGGCCAGCAGTCGGGTGGTCTCCGGGAACTCGACGTCGAAGCAGATCGCCGTTCCCACGGTCCAGCCGTGCCACGTGGCCACCTGCGGCGCGCGGTCAGCTGCGGAGAACTGCTGCGCGTCCACGTCCCCGAACAGGTGCATCTTCCGCCCGCCGGTCAGGCGCTCGCCGGACTCGCTCACCAGGCTCACGCTGTTGAAGACCGCCTGACCGCCCCGCTCGGGGTGGCCGAAGCAGACCGCCACCCCGTGCTGGTGTGCCATCTCGGCCACCGACTGTCCGGACGGTCCGTCCACCTGTTCGGCCAGCCGGGACACCGCCTCGGCTCCGATCCCGTAGCCGGTCAGCATCATCTCGGGGAAGACCACCAGATCCACGTCCTGCCCCGCGGCGTCGGCGAGCAGGCGGTCCATCAGGGACAGGTTCGCCGGGACGTCCTCCGGGATCGGGCGGCACTGGGCGGCCGCCACCCGGATCGGCTGCGGTGGAGGGGCCTTCAGGGACGTGATGGAGGCGGGGCTCATGCCGGCAACCGTACCGGGCGCAGCTGATCGAACACATCGCCCGGGCCGGGGTTCGCCTCCGGGGTGCTCCCGCCCAGGTGGTCCACGATGCCCCAGACGGCGTTGAGCGCGGTCTGCACGGCGCCCTCGGCCCAGGCAGGCGTGAAGGAGACGTCGTCGCCGGCCAGGAAGATGCCCTTCTGCTCGGTGGGCAGGTCCGTCTGCACGAAGTGTCCGAACATGCGCTCGTTGTACCGGTAGTGTCCGGGCAGTGCGCCCTTGAACGCGCCCAGGAAATACGGGTCGGCCTCCCAGGAGACGGTGATCGGCTCACCGATGATGTGTTGGCGCACGTCCACCTCGGGGTAGATCCGATCCAGGGCCTGCAGCGCCAGGTCGGCGCGCCGCTGGGCCGAATGGGGGAGCATCTTCAGCGCATCGGACATCCAGGAGTAGCTCAGGCAGATCACCGCCGGATCATCCGGCCCGTCCTCGAAGAAGTACGTGCCGCGGGTGAGCCGGTCGGTCAGCGTCATGGACATCCGCTCCCGCCCGGTCTGCGGATCGATGTCCCTCCAGAACGGACGGTCCACCTTCACGAAGGTCTTGGAGGACTGCATGTACCGGGTGCGGTCCAGTGCCATCCACACCTCCTGGGAGAACAGCTCCTCCTCCACCTGCACCTGGGTGGTCAGCAGCCAGGTCTGGCAGGAGGCCAGCACCGTGCGGTAGGTCCGTTCCTCGCCCTCGGCGTCCACCACGCCCAGCCGTCCGTCAGCCGTGCGGTACACGCGGGTCACCGCGCCCAGGTGCCGCCCCTCGTGCAGGGAGGACAGCGAGGTCCCGGACGGCCAGTGCACGGCGTCGTCCACGGGCCGATCCCACAGCCCGCGGGGCACCTGCTCGGCGCCCCCCTGGATCAGGTGCTGGTCGTCGTCGTACTCGCAGACCGCCACCCGCAGGATCTCCAGCATGGTGTTGGGGAAGTCCGAGTCCCAGCCGCCGGTGCCGAAGCCCACCTGGCCGAAGACCTCACGGTGCCGGTAGCTCAGCTGGGAGAACTCCTCCGAGGAGGCCACGAACTCGTAGAAGGAGTGGTCGTCCCACCGGGGGACCAGCTCGTCCCAGATGCGCTTGACCGCGGCGGCGTCCCGGGCGCGCATGGCCTGCTGCAGCTGTCCCAGGTGCAGGACCGTCTCGAGGGCGCCGTCCCACGCCTCGGCGATCTCCCGGAACAGCGGGGGCAGATCATCCAGGGTCTGGGCGTACCAGGCCTCACCGGCCAGCTCGATCACCGTGGAGCCAGCGGCCTCGGTGAGCGGGTTGGGGAAGGGTCTGGTCTGCAGCCCCAGCAGGTCGACATAGTGGAAGAACGCGGCGGAGGACCGGGGGAAGCGCATCCCGCCCAGTTCGGCGATGGTGGCCGGGTCTCCGTCCGCGAACGGCTCGGAGCGGAGTCGACCGCCCAGACGCGAGGCCTCGTAGACCACCGGACGCAGCCCCATCCGCATCAGCTCGTAGGCCGCGACCAGTCCGGAGATCCCGGCTCCGATGATCGCCACCTCCTCGCCGTGGCACTCGGGCGGCACCGACCCCAGGCCGTCCGGGTGGGTCAGCCAGGTGTCGTAGGCAAAGGGGAAGTCCGGGCCGAAGGCGGTGAGTCCCGGCTGCGCTGGAGGTGCGGGATCTGCCGCGTGGTCCAGGCGAGGATGCGTGTCAGGAGTGTCTGAGAGGGTCACCCCCAGGACGTTATCAAAGTCACATTTCAGACTTTCCCGACGGCGGCCCCGCGCCCTGGCAGGCCGGATCAGGCCTGCTTGACCAGGGAGATCTCGAACTCCAGGGAGATCTTGTCACTGACCAGCACCCCTCCGGAGTCCAGGGGAGTGTTCCAGGTGACGTCCCAGTCGCGGCGGTCGATCCGCCGGCTGCCCTCCAGGCCCGCGCGGACCTGGCCGTTCGGATCGGTGTCCATGCCGATCAGCTCCAGCGGCACGGAGAGCAGCCGAGTGATGCCACGGATGGTCAGCTCTCCGTTGACGATGAAGCTGTTGTCCTCCACCTCGTCGATCTGGTGGGAGATGAAGACCATCTCCGGGTGTTCGGCCACATTGAAGAAGTCGGCACTGCGCAGGTGCTCGTCCCGCTGGGCGTTGCGGGTGTCCACGCTGTCCATCTGGACCCGGATCGTGGCCGAGGAGCGGGCGGGGTCGGCCGGATCCACGGTGACCTCTCCGGTGACCTCGTTGAACGCGCCGCGCACGCGCGCCACCATGGCGTGACGGCTGGAGAATCCGATCCGTGAGTGGGCCGGGTCGATGGTCCAGTGTCCGGCGAGGTCCTGAGCGGTCATGTGATGTTCCCCCTGGGGTCACGGCCGGACGCGGATGCGCCGCACCTGGTGTCTGATGTCAGCGTAGTCGGACCACACGGATCTGGGGGAGAATGAAGGTGCACCCCCAGGGTGGTGTCTGGGCGGCAGGAGCCGCTGACCGTCCTGCGGCCCGGTGCGTGGAGCTCAAGGAGGAGACCGAGAAGATGCAGCTGACCCCGAACGTGCCCCGTGAGAACCTGCGAGAGTTCATCGACAAGCTGCGTGACGGCGGGTACAAGGTCATCGACGGCCACACACCTGACCCGGACCTGATCGCCCCGGACGGCAAGGCCGTGGAGACCTGGCGCGAGGACTACCCCTACGAGGAGCGGATGTCCCGCGAGGAGTACGAGCTGGAGAAGTACAACCTCCAGATCGAGCTGCTCAAGCTGCAGTACTGGGGCGAGGACACCGGCCAGCGCCACATCATCGTCTTCGAGGGACGGGACGCCGCCGGCAAGGGCGGCACCATCAAGCGCTTCACCGAGTACATGAACCCGCGGACCGCGCGCGTGGTGGCGCTGAACAAGCCCTCCGACCGCGAACAGGGCCAGTGGTACTTCCAGCGCTACATCAACCATTTCCCCACGGAGGGCGAGATCGTGCTCTTCGACCGCTCCTGGTACAACCGGGCCGGTGTGGAGCGGGTCATGGGCTTCAGCAGCGACGAGCAGTACGCCACGTTCATGAACCAGGTGCCGCTGTTCGAGAAGATGCTCGTGGACGAGGGCATCCACCTGACCAAGCTCTGGTTCTCCGTGACCCGCTCCGAGCAGCGCACCCGCTTCGCCATCCGGCAGATCGACCCGGTGCGCCGGTGGAAGCTCTCGCCCATGGACCTGGAGTCCCTGGACCGCTGGGAGGACTACACGGACGCCAAGGAGAAGATGTTCCTGCACACGGACACCGACCACGCCCCGTGGACCACCATCAAGTCCAATGACAAGAAGCGCGCTCGCCTGAACGCCATGCGCTACTTCCTCTCCCAGTTCGAGTACGAGGACAAGGACCACGAGGTGGTGGGCACCCCGGATCCGCTGATCGTCCAGCGCGGTCGGGACGCCGTCGGCGACTGATGCGCACCCGTTGCCGGCTGGCCGCGCTGGCCGCCTCGGCCCTGCTCGTCCTCGCCGGCTGCGGGAGCCAGCCCACCGGGGGAGGCGAGCCGTCCTCCTCGGGTGCGGCGCCGTCGTCGGGACCCGCTGCTGAGGCGCCGAAGCAGGCTGAGCAGGCGGTGACCGTGGAGGTCTACGGAGACTCGCTCACCGTGGCCGACTCCCCGGATCTGCGCGCGGGACGGACCGGCCCGCAGTCCTGGGTGCACCATGTGGACGATCACGGCGTGGCCGTGGTCGGTGCCGCCGGCCGCTGGGGTGCCACGGCGGATGAAGTCCTCCAGGTCCACCTGCGCACCGGTGAGGACGAGGTGCAGGCTCAATGGCTGCTCGCCTTCCTGGGCACCAACGACGCCGGTCGGGCAGGTTCCCCGGACAGCGGCGGCTTCACCGCGGCGCACGCGGACTACGTGGAGCAGATCGGATCGATCGCCGAGCGCACCGGGTACCCGGAGGAGCGCGTGGTCGTCGTGGGCGTGGGGCCGATCAACGCCGAGGTGGCGGAGCGGACCCAGGCCTGGAACGAGCTGACGGCGCAGGCGGCGCAGGAGCGCGGCTGGCAGCTGGTGGACCCGTGGGAGCGGCTGCGCGGACCGGACGGGCGCTACGCGGACCCGGACCACACCACGGACGGACTGCACCTGTCCGAGTCCGGGGCACAGCTGCTGGCCGAAGGGATCGCCGAGGACCTGCATGAGGTGTCCCGTTCGGCTCCGTGAGTCCCCGCGCGCGTAGGCTGGTGCACAGAGCAACGTTCCCCTCCACCTCACCTCACTCTCAGGGCGCACCGACGCCCGGGAAGGCAGCGCACATGAGCGAGTCGATCACCACCGCCAAGGACAAGCTGGACCCGCAGGAGGGGCCGGAGACCGGACAGGCCCGCCAGGCCGCCACACCCGGAGACGGCCGTGAGGGACGGGCGGACATCGGGGTGACCGGGCTGGCCGTGATGGGCGCCAACCTGGCTCGCAACTTCGCCCGCAACGGCTACACCGTGGCCCTGCACAACCGCAGCCGTGCCCGCACCGACGACCTCGTGGCCCAGTTCAGCGAGGAGGGCGACTTCATTCCCACCGAGACCCTGACCGAGCTGGTGGCGAACCTGGCCACCCCGCGCCGGGTGCTGGTGATGGTCAAGGCCGGCCAGCCGGTGGACGATGTCATCGAGCAGCTGATCCCGCTGCTGGAGGCCGGGGACATCGTGATCGACGCCGGCAACTCCCACTATGAGGACACCCGCCGCCGTGAGGCCGCGCTGGCCGAGCAGGGCCTGCACTTCGTGGGTGTGGGCGTCTCCGGTGGCGAGGAGGGTGCACTCAACGGCCCGGCCATCATGCCCGGGGGCCCGAAGGAGTCCTACCAGGCCCTCGGTCCGCTGCTGGAGAGCATCGCCGCGGACTACGACGGCGACCCCTGCTGCGCGTGGATCGGCACCGACGGGGCCGGGCACTTCGTGAAGATGGTCCACAACGGCATCGAGTACGCGGACATGCAGGTGATCGGTGAGGCCTACGACCTGCTGCGCCGCGTGGGCGGGTACGAACCGGCCGAGCAGGCCGCGATCTTCGATCAGTGGAACCGCACCGAGCTGGCCAGCTACCTGATCGAGATCACCTCGGACGTGCTCTCCCAGGTGGACGTGGAGACCCAGCGCCCGCTGGTGGACCTGATCGTGGACGAGGCCGGGCAGAAGGGCACCGGGCGCTGGACGGCGATCTCCGGCCTGGACCTGGGCTCCCCGATCGCCGCGATCGCCGAGTCCGTGTTCGCCCGGTCCCTCTCCAGCCAGACCGCCGTGCGTGCCCAGGCCCAGAAGACCCTGCAGGCCGGACTGGACGAGGCCGAAGTGGCTCGCCTGGCCGAAGGGGAGGACCGGGAGGCGTTCGTGGAGGACGTGCGGCTGGCGCTCTACGCCTCCAAGCTCGTCTCCTACGCGCAGGGCCTGGACATGCTGCAGGCCGCCGGCGCCCAGTACGGGTGGAGCCTGGACCTGGGCACCATCGCCTCACTGTGGCGCAACGGCTGCATCATCCGCGCCGACCTGCTGGACACCATCATGAAGGCCTACGGGGGGCGGGACACCGAGCGTCACCCGGAGCCGGGCACCGTGGCCGAGGGACAGCCGCTGAACCTGCTGTTCGCCCCGGAGTTCACCGAGGCGATCGCTCAGGCTGTCCCCGCCTGGCGGCGCGTGGTGGCCCGTGCGGTGGCCGCAGGAGTGCCCGTCCCGGTCTTCTCCTCGGCCCTGGCCTACTACGACGGTCTGCGCCAGGACCGACTGCCGGCCGCCCTGACCCAGGGGCTGCGCGACTACTTCGGCGCGCACACCTACCGCCGCACCGATCGCGAGGGCGCCTTCCACACCCTGTGGTCCGGCGACCGCTCGGAGATCACCGCCTGATCCGGTCCGGCCGGGAGACGGATTGACCGTGGGCCCGTCTTCCGGCCACCGGATGTCTGCTACCGGTCCGTAGCCGCGCCGAGTGCGGTCGAGTCCGTTGATCGGTCAGGTTCCAGAGGACTAGCGTGCGTGAGATGGATCACACTCGCATCATCTCCCAGACTCCTTCAGGCCCTCAGATCTCCCGCCGGACAGCACTGACCGCACTCGGTGCGCTCGGCGCACTGGCCGCCACCCCCGCTCTCGCTGGCCCAGCGGCGGCCACCACCTACCCCAACCCGAACAACACCCCCACCAGCGCCATCCGCACCTACGGGGACATGATCAAGGGGCTGGAACAGCTGCAGCGCACCTCGCGCGGCGCGGTCACGGTCACCACCCTGCGCGAGGTCGGCACCGCCGAGTACCTCTCCGAGCAGGGGCGGGAGCTGTACGTCGCCCAGGTCGGCACCGGCACGCGGCATCTGTGGATCCAGGGCCGCATCCACGGCGACGAGCCCTATGGCCTGGACTCGCTGATGACCGTGCTGAGGTCCCTGGCCTCCAGCGGCAGCCCCACCTGCCGGCAGATCCGTGAGCAGTTCACCATCCACTTCATCCCCGTCTACAACCCCGACGGCTCGGAGATGAACACCCGCACCACCACCCTGTGGGACGAGACCACGAACCAGCCTCGCCTGGGTGCCAACGGCCGTCCGCTCACCGTGGACCTGAACCGCGACTGGGCCGTCAACGGCTTCCGTGCCCGTGAGTCCCGCGCCTGGTACGAGTACTGGACCATGGTCAAGCCCGAGTACGCCCTGGACATCCACCATCAGGGCATGAAGGTGGACCGGACCACCGGAGAGGCCATCACCCTGTCCCTGGGCGTCTCCCTGGCTCCGGGCGGACCCACCCTGCCGGGCATCCGCGGCGGGGAGTATGACGTGCTGACCCGTCAGATGGCCGGCCATGTCTGGCAGCAGGTGGACCACCGTGGCCACATCACCACCGACCGCTACGACGTCGGTGAGGGAGTGGTGATCGACATCCATGGCGGCGTGGTCTCGGCCATGATGATGGGGCTGAACTGGAACGGACTGAACCCCACGGGCCACTCCAATGCGGCCATCTTCTTCGAGACCTCCGGCAACACCCGTGACGGCAGCCTGGGCCAGAAGGCTCGCGGCAAGCTGATCCAGCAGAACGTGCTGGGTGTGGAGGCCTGGCTCTCCGGTCTGGCCACCGGCGCCGTGCAGCGCCTGGACCCGGAGATCTGGGAGCAGATCCCGCATGATCCGGTCCAGTACTACTTCACCGACTGGGGCGGGACCATCCCCGCCTGAGCGGGCTGGTGCGACTCAGCACACCCCTGCCACGACGACGCCCGTCACCTTCAGCGGAAGGTGACGGGCGTCGTCGGGCTGGGTGCTCAGATCAGATCCACATGGCGGGGTCCACGTACTCCGCCGGGTCCACCGCCGCCTGGTGCTCGGAGGCGCCGCGCACGCGGAAGGTGGCGGGGATGCCGGTGGCGATCGAGTCCGGGGGAGTGTCCTTGACCACCACGGCGTTGGCGCCCACGGAGGATCCCTGACCGATCTCCACCGGACCCAGGATCTTGGCCCCGGCTCCGACCACCACGCCGTCGTGCAGGGTGGGGTGGCGCTTGACCTTGGCCAGGGACCGGCCTCCGAGGGTGACCCCGTGGTAGAGCATGACGTCATCGCCGATCTCGGCGGTCTCACCGATCACCACGCCCATGCCGTGGTCAATGAAGAAGCGCCGGCCGATCTGCGCACCGGGATGGATCTCGATCCCAGTCACCGCCCGCGCGGCCTGCGAGACCAGACGGGCCGGGGTCTTCAGCCGTTCGTGCTGCCACATGGCGTGCGAGACGCGGTGGGCCCAGATCGCGTGCAGACCCGAATAGGCCAGTGCCACCTCCAGGTCGCCGCGCGCGGCAGGGTCGTGCGCGCGGGCGTTGGCGATGTCTTCCTTCAGGGTGTCCTTCAGGCGGGAGATCAGTCCCATGCGGGGCCTTTCGGTGGTGCTGGCATCAAGTGGTGCGGTGGCGGTCCGGGGTCGGAGGGACCGGTCAGCCGCGGATGTCCTCGTACAGGACGGTGGAGATGTAGCGCTCACCGAAGTCGGGGACGATCGCCACGATCAGCTTGCCCTCGTTCTCCGGCTTCTTGGCCTGCTCCAGGGCGGCTGCCACGATCGCACCGGCGGAGATGCCGCCCAGGATGCCCTCCTGGGTCCCCAGGGCACGGGCGGTGGAGACGGACTCCTCAAGGGTGGCGGTGTAGACCTCGGAGTAGAGCTCGGTGTCCAGCACCTCAGGGATGAAGTTGGCTCCGATGCCCTGGATCTTGTGCGGACCGGGCTTGCCGCCGGAGAGGATGGGGGAGTCGGCCGGCTCCACGGCCACCAGCGTCACCTCGGGCTTCTGCTCCTTGAGGTAGCGTCCAGCGCCGGTGATGGTGCCGCCGGTGCCGATGCCGGAGACCAGGATGTCCACGGCGCCCTCGGTGTCCTCCCAGATCTCCGGCCCGGTGGTGTCATAGTGGGCCTGCACGTTGGCCTGGTTGGCGAACTGCTGGGCCCAGATCGCGTTCTCGGTGGTCTCCACGATCTGCTGGGCCTTCTCCACCGCTCCACGCATGCCGTCCGCGCCCGGGGTCAGCACGATCTCCGCGCCGTAGGCACGCAGCATGACCCGGCGCTCGTTGGACATGGTCTCGGGCATGGTCAGCACCACCTTGTAGCCGCGCGCGGCGCCGACCATGGCCAGGGCGATGCCGGTGTTGCCGGAGGTGCCCTCCACGATGGTCCCGCCGGGCTGGAGCTGGCCGGAGGCCTCAGCGGCGTCCACGATGGCCGCGCCGATCCGGTCCTTCACGGAGTTGGCCGGGTTGTAGAACTCCACCTTGACCGCCACCTGCGCGGGCAGGCCCTCGGTCAGGCGGTTCAGGCGGACCAGGGGGGTGTGACCCACGGCCTCGGTGATGTTCTCCAGGATCTTGCCCATGAGTGCGGTGTCCTTCCGATGGGGGGATGTGATGTCGACGGGTGAGGGGTGCTGCTCAGCGTGCTGACCTGCGCGGAGGCACAGATCCGGTCCAGCCTAGAAGCGTCGCGGACCGAGGCCTCTCAGTCCAGCCACTGGGCGTAACGTTGCCGGACCTTGGCCAGCTTGGGGTTGATGACCACCTGGCAGTAGCCGTTGTACGGCTGACGGCTGTAGAAGTCCTGGTGGACATCTTCAGCGCGGTGCCAGGGACCCAGGGGCTCGATGGTGGTGACGATCGGGTCCTGCCACAGGGGCTGGTGGCGTTCGATCGACTCCCGGAAGAGCTGCTCGTCGGCGGCGTCTGTAGGGAACAGTGCCGAGCGGTACTGGGTGCCGATGTCATGGCCCTGGCGGTTCAGGGTGGTGGGATCATGCCCGGTGAAGAACAGGTCCATGATGACCTCAGCGGGGACCACGGACTCATCGAAGAGCACCCGGACGGCCTCGGCATGACCGGTGGTCCCTGAGCAGACCGATCGATAGTCCGGGTCCTCGGTGTGCCCACCGGTGTAGCCGGACTCCACCGCCTGCACACCCCGCACACGGCGGTACACGGCGTCCAGGCACCAGAAGCAGCCGCCGGCCACCGTCAGTTCACGCAGGGTGGAGCGGCCGTCACCTCCGACCGAGCGGTCGGCGGCGTCGGGCGCGGGGGAGGTCTGGTTCTCGCTCACACCCGGGTCAGCAATCGGCAGGCCCCGATCATTCCCGGACCGCTGCGTGCGGTGGGCCAGGCACCCGGCCAGCCTGCCGTCGTCGGGCGTGACACGCGGCACAATGGGGACATGAGCACCGATCAGACGCTGTCAGCCTCACCCTCCACTCCCACCCTCGCCCAGGTGCTGGAGGCGGTGGAGGAGCTGTGGCCGCAGAGCCTGTCCGAGGGGTGGGACGCCACCGGACTGGTGGTCGGCCGTCCGGAGAGCCCCGTGCAGCGGATCCACTTCGCGGTGGACCCGGTGATGGAGGTGGTGGACGAGGCCGTGGGCGCCGGTGCCCAGCTGCTGATCACCCACCACCCGCTGCTGCTGCGCGGAGTCAACACGGTGGCGGCCACCTCCTACAAGGGACAGCTGGTCCACACGCTGATCGAGGGCGGCTGCGGACTGCTGACCTGCCACACCAACGCCGACTCCGCGGTGGGTGGGGTCTCGGATGTGATCGCCGAGATCCTGGGACTGGAGGACCTGCGTCCTCTGGCTCCGGCGAAGGACGGACTGCCGGAGGAGGGGATCGGGCGCGTGGGCACCCTGCCGCAGGCGCTCACCCTGGCCGACTTCGCCGCGCGGGTGTTCTCCGCCATGCCCGCCGTGGCCGGAGGCGTCCGTGTGGCCGGCGACCGGGACGGCCTGGTCAGCACGGTGGCAGTCTGCGGCGGTGCAGGGGACAGCCTGTTCGACCAGGTCCGTGCCTCCGGTGCCGACGTCTACATCACCGCCGATCTGCGCCACCACCCGGCCTCGGAGGCCCGCGAGACCGCCCTGCTCAACGGGGGCCGTCCGTATCTGATCGAGGTCTCCCACTTCGCCAGTGAGTGGCTGTGGCTGCCCGCTGCCGCCCAGACCCTGGACAACCTGCTGACCGACCGCGGGTTCGAGGTGGACATCGCCGTCTCCGGCCGGAACACCGATCCCTGGGACTTCGTCCTCACGCCGGGCGCGTAGGGTCGGGCACAGGACCGCGCCTCCGTCAAGAACGTCAGATCCGTCAGAACCGAGGAATCGAGGAGCCATGTCGGCACCGACCACCGTCAGCCCCGCCCACCAGCTGGCCCTGCTGGAGCTGCAGCGCACCGACACCGAGCTGGACCAGGCCCGGACCCGCATGCAGGCCCTGCGGCAGGACGCGGAGTACCAGCGGCTGCGGACTGAGGCGGACCGGCTCCAGGCCGAGGTCCAGGCCGCCCAGGAGCAGCTGGGCACCGCACAGTCGGCCCAGACCGAGGCCGAGCGCAAGGTGAGCTCCACGCGCGAGCACCTGGATCGGAACCAGAAGCGGATGGAGTCCGGGCAGGGCTCGGCCAAGGACCTGCAGGGCATGCAGCACGAGATCGAGACCCTGCAGCGCCTGGTGGGTGAGCAGGAGGACGCCGAGCTGGAGACCATGGGCGCCGTGGAACAGGCCGAGTCCGCCCACGCCTCCGCTCAGCAGGCCCACGCCGAGGCCGAAGCGGCGGCGAACGCGCGTGGACGAGCGGTCAAGGCCGAGGCCGCCCAGGTGGCGGCCCGTGGCAAAGAGCTCACCGGCACCCGCCAGCAGCAGGCCGCCGCGCTGCCGGCTGACCTGGTGGCCCTGTACGAGAAGATCCGCGCACGCACCGGCGGGATCGGCGCGGCCCGACTGGTGGGCAACCGATCAGAGGCCTCCGGCATGGGCATCAGCCCCGTGGAGCTGGAGCAGATCAAGGCGACCCCTGCGGATCGGTTGGCCTACTGCCCGGACACCGGTGCCATCCTCGTCCGTGACGCGGACTGAACCGGCTAACGTGTCCGAGGTGCAGACGACTTCTCAGACTCAACGGACCCTGCAGGTCGAGGCCGACGGCGGCTCCCGCGGCAACCCCGGCGTGGCCGGATACGGTGCGCTGGTGCGGGACCCAGACACCGGGGAGATCCTCGCCACGGACGCCCAGCCGCTGGGCAGGGCCTCCAACAACGTGGCTGAGTACTCCGGGCTGATCGCCGGGCTGACCATGGCCCGCCAGATCGACCCCGAGGCCCGTGTGCACGCCCTGATGGACTCCAAGCTCGTGGTCGAGCAGATGAGCGGCCGCTGGAAGATCAAGCACGAGGACATGCGCCGCCTGGCCGCCCAGGCCCGCAGCATCATCCCCGCCGGACAGGTCACCTACGAGTGGATCCCGCGGGAGAAGAACAAGGACGCCGACCAGCTCTCCAATGAGGCCATGGATGCCGGCGCCGCGGGGACGCAGTGGGACGCCGGTGCCTCCAAAGTCCCGGTGAGCGCGCCCGGCGAGGGGGCGCAGAAGGCTCCGGCCGCCGAGAAGGCGACGGAGCCGTCGTCGGGAAGCTCATCCTCTGCCGGCTCTGCGACGCCCACCGGGCGACTGCACCACGTGGAGATCTGGGTGGAGGATCTGGCGGCGGCGCGGCGCACCCTGGGGTGGCTGTTCGAGGAGCTGGGGTACGTGCTCAGCGGGGAGTGGTCCGAGGGGGCCAGCTACCAGGGCGCGGGGGAGTACCTGGTGATCGAGCGCGGGCCGGACGTGTCCGCGGGGGCGCATGACCGACTCCGGCCCGGCGTGAACCACCTGGCCTTTCGTGCTGGCTCACGAGCAGACGTGGACCGCCTGGCGCAGGCGGCTCAGGCGGTGGGCTTCACGCTGCTCTTCGCCGAGCAGCACCCCTTCGCGGGCGGCCGGAACCACTACGCGGCCTACCTGGAGGCGCCGAACGGCTTCGAGGTGGAGCTGGTGGCCGACCCGGCCTGACCCACGGCGGATCCATCCAGAGGTCAGAAATCGACCTCATCCACGGATTCGGGGGCTCGTGAGGTGGATGTCTGACCCGCAGATGCAGGCGTCAGGACTCGGGAAGGGTGACCTCGAGCTTGGCCGAGGTCTTCCCGTGAGCGGGAACCAAGTCGACCTCCCACTGATGGCCCACGGCGTGCGCACCGTCCCCGGCCTGCGCCACGGCCTCAGCCGCAGACTGCGGGGACCGCACCGTTCGGCCGCCGGCCTCGAGCAGGATCCGGGCCACCAGTCCGCGCGTGTGCTTGGCGAAGTGTGAGACCACGGTGCGCTTGCCCGCTCGCATCTGGAACACGTCCACGGTCACCGCGGTCTCGGCCGGAGCTTTCCACAGGGCCGCGTAACCGCCCGAGCGGCAGTCCACCACCACGCCGGTGTGCTCGGCGAGTCCGTCCAGCTCCGGCCCGATCCTCGGCTTCCACCACGCCGCCAGTCCGCCCAGGCCCGGCAGCTTGGCGGTGATCGGCAGGCGGTAGGCCGGGATGCGGTCCCCCAGTGCGGTGGCGCCGAACAGCCCGGAGAAGACCAGGGCGTCTTTGCGGGCACGGGTCCGGGCGCCGTCCGAGAGGCTGGAGTAGTCCAACGCGTCGAAGAGCACCCCGGAGTACACCTGATGGCCGGGAGCCGCGTGAGCCTCCAGCAGGTCCACGTTCGCCCGGACCTCCTCCTCCAGGGAGGCGCCCACGCCCAGGACCGAGAGTGCGTCCGGCAGAGCCGAGGCCGTGGTCAAGGTGCCCAGCACCGTGCGGCGCTCGCCGGCCAGGGTGGGGAAGATCAGGGTGTCCAGGTCCAGGGGTGCGCCGGAGCGCGGCGAGGTCTTGCCCTCCGAGGGCGGCAGCAGGATCAGCACCGGTCCAGCCTAACGGGGTGGCAGACGTAGACTGGACCCTCGGAACGGGCCGGCAGACGGCCGCGTGCCCCTCCTGTTCGCGGGATGAGGGCACGAGGAACGTCCGGGCTCCACAGGGCAGGATGGTGGCTAACGGCCACTCGGGGCAACCCGCAGGACAGTGCCACAGAAAGCAGACCGCCCGCCCGGTCGGTGTTCGCACCGAACGGCGCAGGTGAGGGTGAAAGGGTGGTGTAAGAGACCACCAGCGGCCCCGGTGACGGGGTCGGCTCGGTAAACCCCATCCGGAGCAAGGCCGAACAGGATGCGTTCGAAGGCTGCCCGCCTGAGCATCCGGGTTGGCCGCTCGAGCCTGCCGGCAACGGCAGGCCTAGATGGATGGCCGTCACCTCGGCTGGAGCGATCCGGCCGAGGCACAGAACCCGGCGTACCGCCGGCCCGTTCCCTCGCACCTGCACCCTTCAGTGCCCTGCGATCCCCACGGCGGTCGCCCCCCGCAGGCACGTCCTCCCATACCGAGTGCTCGGTGACGCGTATCGCATCCTGGACCGGCCGTCGTCGGGCCCTGCCGTTCCGTGACGGGGCCAGGAATTCACTAGACTGTCACTGCCGAGCCCTGCCGGGGCCGCGGACGGCCACGACGGGCCGTGACCGTCATCTGACGTGCGCCCGCCGGGCGCTTGAGGCGACAGCGCCGTCGCCCCCTGGGAACAGGGCCAACGAGGGAAGGACCCACCGTGGCAGAGAACACCGCCGAGACCGGCTGGAACAACCGCGAGGCACTCGCCGAGAAGATGGTGCCGCTGATCGGCACCCTGTACCGCGACCACAACGTGGTGACGAGCATCTACGGCCGTCAGCTGGTGCACAAGGGCGTCATCGACATCATCAAGGCCCACCGCTACGCCCGTCAGATCGACGAGGCCGTGCTGCCGGTCGAGGAGACCTACCCCCTCGTGGAGGCCATGGCGCAGATGGACCTGGGCGCCGCCTCGGTGGACCTGGCCCGCCTGGCCAACAAGTTCAAGCAGTCCGGCGGCTCAGACGTGAAGGCCTTCCTGGAGACCGAGCTGGCTGACGTGGCCGGTCAGGGCGGCCAGGGCATCACCGAGCCCACCGACGTGGTCCTCTACGGCTTCGGCCGCATCGGGCGTCTGCTGGCCCGCATCCTGCTCTCGCACGCCGGCGGCGGCTCCTCACTGCGTCTGCGGGCGATCGTGGTCCGCAAGAACTCCGAGGACGACCTGGTCAAGCGCGCATCCCTGCTGCGCCGCGACTCCATCCACGGTCCCTTCGAGGGCACCATCACCGTGGACCAGGAGACCAACACGATCACCGCCAACGGCACCGACATCCAGGTGATCTACTCCAACGACCCGGCCACCGTGGACTACACCTCCTACGGGATCGACAACGCGATCATCGTGGACAACACCGGCCGCTGGCGGGATGAGGAGGGCCTGGGGCAACACCTCAAGGCCAAGGGTGCCGCCAAGGTGCTGCTCACCGCACCGGGCAAGGGCGACATCAAGAACATCGTCTTCGGCGTGAACTCCGAGGACATCGCCGAGGGCGACACCATCCTCTCCGCCGCCTCCTGCACCACCAACGGCATCACTCCGGTGCTCAAGGTCATCAACGATGAGTACGGGATCGACCACGGCCACGTCGAGACCGTCCACGCCTACACCAACGATCAGAACCTGACCGACAACTTCCACAAGGGCTCGCGCCGTGGACGTGCCGCCGGGCTGAACATGGTGCTGACCGAGACCGGTGCGGCCAAGGCCGTGGCCAAGGCACTTCCCGAGCTGCAGGGCAAGCTCTCCGGCAACGCCATCCGCGTCCCCACCCCGGACGTGTCCATGGCGATCCTGAACCTGGAGCTGGAGAAGCCCACCACCGTGGAGGAGCTGAACACCCGCCTGCGCACCGAGTCCCTGACCGGTGAGCTGCGGGCACAGATCGACTACATCCACTCCCCGGAGATCGTCTCCACGGACTTCGTCGGCTCCAACCGCGCCGGCATCGTGGACGGTCTGGCCACCATCGTCAACGGCGGCACCCACGCCATCGTCTACGTCTGGTACGACAACGAGTTCGGCTACTCCTGCCAGGTGGTCCGTGTGATCGAGAAGATGGCCGGCGACGCGCTGCCCACCTTCCCGAAGGCCTGACGTCCAGGTCTTGACCTGAGCGACTGACGAACGGGGCGGTCCCACCGGAGACGGTGGGGCCGCCCCGTTCTCTGTCTGCCGAGCAGTTCCGCCTCTTGCACAGCGGACCCTCGGAGGTGGCGTTCCAGGACCGGGGCTCCTCCCCTTAACCTGTCCGTCGCCTGTGTTCGAATATGTGTACGAAAAGCTGACGGTGGGCGTCGGGACACGGATCGAACGGGCGGAGGTGGAGACCATGACCGAGGTGTTGGGGACAGATCTGGACGGGCAGGGCTTCGGTGACCTGCTCGAGGCCGCTGCGACTCTGCTGGCCGAGATTGCCCCTCGTGCCGTGGATCCCGGCTTCCTCGACGCACTGCCGCCGGTCCTCACACCAGCGGCAGACCAGGACTGGGGCGTCTACTCCGCCGATACCCAGCCCCGCCTCGCCAGACCGAGGTCCTGCCGCCGGTCTGGCCGATGCTGGCCGAAGCTCTGACTCAGGGGACCATCCCGTCCAGCTCTGTAGACCACATCGCCTCGGCACTGTCCACCGCACGCAGGCTGGGCAGTCACCGTGAGGTCGACCACGCTCGGGTGGCCTCCCTGCTGCGCGAGGCCGAGGTGACACTGACCGCACAGGCCCAGGGGCTTGACCCAGACGTCATGCGTCGAGTGGCCGCACACTGGCTCGCCTGGTTCGAGGCGGCGATCGATCCAGACGGAGACGTACCGTCGGACGCTGAGCTGCAGGCGCGGAAGGGATCCCTGCTCCAGGCTCTGGGATCACCGTAGCGGCTGGGCGCCACCGGGGATCCGGCGGACGCCACGGGCGATCGATTCATCTCCTCGGCGGCATTCACCGGCCCCATCAGCCCAACGTCGATCCGCCGGTGGCTCTGCGACGGAACGGTGCTGCCTGTGGTACTCAACGGACAGGGGCGCGTCCTGGACACCGGCCGGGAACAGCGGCCGTTCCCGCTCCGCCTGCGTCGCGCCGTCGCAGCCCGTGACGGCGGGTGCGCGGCACCGGACTGCTCGATGCCAGCGCCCTGGTGCGAGGTCCACCACATCCAGCACTGGGACTTCGGCGGTCCCACCAGCGTGGACAACGGGGTGCTGCTGTGCTCACACCACCATCACGCGGTGCACGCCGGCGCGTGGAGCATTGAGAATCGCCAGGGTGTGCCGTGGTTCATCCCGGCGGCGTACCTGGATCCAGCCAGGACGGCGCAGCGGAACGTGTTCTGGCGGTCGTGAAGAGACTCAGCGCCGGCCAGTCTCTGGGGCGGGCGCCTCGGTGGCGGTGTCCTCACCGGAGCCGGCGATCTCGGCCGGATACACCTCATCGTGGCCGAAGGGGTCCTCATCCTCGCCAGGCATCCACGTGGTGCCCGGCACGGTCCAGCCTTCGCGGCGCAGGGCCTTCTTCCAGCGGCGGGTCCACTTGCCGTTCAGCCGGTTCACGTAGAGATAGCCGTCGAGGTGGTCGTACTCGTGCTGCATGATGCGCGCGAACCAGCCGGTGGCCTCGAAGTCAATGGGGTTGCCGTCCACGTCGAAGCCCTGGAGACGAACGTGATCCGAGCGCTTCAGGGGGAAGCCGTAGCCCGGTGCGGAGAGGCACCCCTCCGTCTCGGTCTCCTCGTCCGGCTCCTCCTGGGAGACCTTGCCCAGCAGCGTCAGCACCGGATTGATCACGTGGCCGGTGTTGGGCACCGGGCCGGTGTCCCCGAAGGTCCAGGTGAAGATGCGCAGCCCCACGCCGACCTGAGGTGCAGCCAGTCCTACGCCACGTGCCGCCACCTGGGTCTCATACATGTCCTGGACCAGGGTGCGGATCTCGTCATCGATCACCTCGACATCGGCTGCGCGTCGGTGCAGGACCGGCTCGCCGTGGACGGTGATGGGACGGATGGCCATGCTGGGCACTCCTGGGGGTCGTGGACTGGAGGGATCGGGTGGGCAGGGGGGCGCGCCTCCCTGTTGCACCGGATGATTCTAGTCCGGGAGCGGCAGACCCAGGGCGGGCCGGTCAGGCCAAGACGCTGAGAAGGTCAGCGCAGGCCTGCTCGCACCGGCGGCAGGCTTCGGCGCAGATCCGGCAGTGCTCGTGCATCTCGGCATGGCTGCCGCACTCTTCCGCGCAGGAGGCGCAGGAGGCTCGGCATGCCTCCACGAGTGCGCGGATGGTGTCGACCTGATCAGACTGACCGGTCAGCCGAGATAGGACCCTGCCCGTAGTGCCGCACACGTCGGCGCAGTCGGCATTGGTGCGGATGCAGGACCGGAGGTGGCCCACATGCTCCTCAGCCAGACACGCGTCTGCGCAGGCCGTACAGGCCTGGGCACACTCGAAGCAGGCGGCGATGCATGCCGCCAGCTTCTCCTGGTCGATCTGAGGGGCGTCAGGGTGGGTCGTCAGCATGGAGGTGATATGCGTCATGCAGCCGACCCTAGCCAATCGTGGAAGGGTCCGGGAAGGGGCCTGCGGCCCTCGTCCTCATCCCAGGTCCACGACCTCGAACTCCAGCAGATCGGCACCGGTGGCGACCGGCTGACGCTGCTGGCCGTCGTCGTGCCCGGTGTTGCGTCCTGAACGCCACGCCTCGAAGTCCTCCTCCGTGGCCCAGTGGGTGACCACGAAGTACCGGGACTCGCCCTGGACCGGGCGCAGCAGCTGGAAGCCCTCGAAGCCCGGGGCCTGGTCTACGGCATGCTTGCGGGCTGCGAAGCGCGCTTCGAGCTCAGTGCCCTGGCCCTCCGGGACGGAGATGGCGTTGATTTTCACGACGGTCATGATGCTCCTTGAGGTGGGGTGGATGGGGACGGTGCGGTGCCACAGTTGCCCAACGGCGGCGGGGCCATGTCCAGGCGCGCGGTGGGCGGGCCCGTTGAACGGTCCGTAGGGGTGCTGGTGTGGCGGGGACCGTGACGATGATCGAGGCCAGGGCTACACACACCATGGTGACATTGAAGAGTAGCCCCATGGCACCGCCGAAGCGCAGAACCAGGTTGTCCTGGCGCCCCACGAACAGTCCCCATTCCTGGGTTAGGGCGGGGTCGACCAGCTGTCCGGCCGCATAGATGGCTGCCGATATGGCCACTCCCATGGCATTGCCCAGCGAGGAGGCCATCTTGTACATGCCCGCTGCGGCACCTGCCGCGGAGTCGGGCACCGTGGACAGGGCGGCATCCAGGGAAGGCGTGGCGTAGAAGCCCAGCCCGATGCCGAACAGGGTGAAGCCGATGACGGTCAGGACCACGTACTCGCTCAGGTGCAGGAATGTGGTGGAGCACAGGAGCACTCCTAGGCCGGTGATCATGCAGCCCCACATCATCGGCCGGCGCGGAGGGCATGATGCACGCGGCGGAGAGGCCCTGGACGGTGCGCCCGGCCAACAGTATGGCGGAGGTGATTCCGGCGTTCTCCGGGGTCAGCACGATCAGTAGGGAACCGACGATGCTGAAGATGATGCCGATGCGCAGGATCTTCACCCGGCCGATCCGGTCCGCCAGACCGCCGGCCACAGTCGTGGGTCTGCAGGTGGAAGCGCGGCTTGAACTCGGTTGCGCCCGTGGCGGCCCGTGGGCGGGGACCGGACCTCTAGTGCAGCCGACGGTCACCCGGCAGCAGCAGACGCAGCCAGTGGTGACCGTACCCGTCCAGGGAGACCGTGAGCCGACCGCCGGCCTCCACGGTCCGGTGCGAACCGTCATGCAGGTCCAGCACCTCGGTGCCCTCCTCCACGTCCTGCAGCGTCACGGTGATCTCCGTGGCCTCCGGCGCAAGGTTGTGCACCAGCACCGAGCTGGCCGTCCCGCCGCCGAACTGGGCCCAGGTGCAGCGGTGGGCCAGCACCGCCGGGACCTCATGGTCCAGCACCTCGAACTCGCCCATCCCCACCTCGGGGCACTCGCGGTACCGCCGGGCCAAGGTGCTGATGAAGGCCAGGAGCGAGTCCGGATCGGAGCGCTGCTGCTCGGCGTTGACGAACTCCGGTGAGTAGGCACCCTCGGTGACCGGTGCCGCCAGACGCGACGGAGCCGCCGTCGAGAATCCGCCGTTCTTGCCGGCGGTCCACTGCATGGGGGAGCGCACCGCCATCCGCCCCTCGATCTGAAGGTTCTCGCCCATCCCGATCTCCTCCCCGTAGAACAGCACGGGCGTGCCGGGCAGGGCGAACAGCAGAGAGTAGACCATCCGGATTCGGCGCGGATCCCCGTCCAGCATCGGGGGAAGACGGCGGCGCAGCCCCCGGTCGAAGAGCTGCATGTCCTCCTCCGGACCGAACGCCTCGAACACCTCCTGGCGCTGCTTCTTGGTGAGCTTGTCGAGCGTCAGCTCGTCGTGGTTGCGCACGAAGTTGGCGAACTGGCTGTGCCGGGCCAGCGTGGGCCGGCGCCGCAGCGTCTGGACCATGGGGGTGGCATCCTGCCGGGCCAAGGCCAGGTACATCCGCTGCATCAGCTCGAAGTCGAACATCATGGTCAGCTCATCGCCCTCGGCTCCGCCGAAGAAGTCCACCTGGTCCCGGTAGGTCACATTGACCTCACCCAGGAAGATGGCATCGCCCCGACGACGGCCCATGAAGGCCTTGAGCTCCCTCAGGTACTCATGGGGGTCACCATAGAGCTCGGACCACCGCTTCGGCAGGCCACGGTCCTCGATGAAGAACGGCACCGCATCCACCCGGAACCCGTCCAGACCCACCTGCAGCCAGAACCCGATGATCTTGGCGATCTGCTCCTGGACCTTCGGGTGGGCGATGTTCAGATCGGGCTGTTCGGTGTAGAAGTTGTGCAGGTAGTACTGACCGGTCTTCTCCTCATAGGCCCACAGCGAGTCCTCCTGGTCCGGGAAGACCACATCGTCCGAGGTGTCCGTGGGCGGCTCGTCCCGCCAGACGTAGAAGTCCCGGTAGGGGCTCTCCTTCGAGGACCGTGCGGCCTTGAACCACGGGTGCTTGTGGGAGGTGTGGTTCACCACCAGGTCGGCGATCACCCGCATGCCCCGGTCCTTGGCGGTGCGGATCAGCTCCACCAGGTCCCCGTGGGTGCCCAGCCTCGAGTCCACGCCGTAGTAGTCGATGATGTCGTAGCCGTCGTCCCGGTCATCGGTGGGATAGAACGGCATCAGCCACAGGCACGTCACGCCCAGTTCGGCCAGGTAGTCGATCCGCTGGGCCAGGCCCACCATGTCGCCCACGCCGTCATCGTCCGCGTCGAAGAACTTCTCGATGTCCAGGCAGTAGACCACGGCGGACTTCCACCACAGGTCTGAGGTCTCGGTCTTGAGCATGGAACTCTCCTTGGGGGTGAAGCAGCGGGAACGGGTCAGTGCAGCTGGGGGAGCACGCGCTCGCCGAAGGCCTCCAGGAACGGGCGCTGGTCCTGGCCCACGTGGTGGAGGTAGACGGCGTCGAAGCCCAGATCGGCCAGGTCCTGGATGCGCTGGGTGAGCTCGCCAAGATCCGAGCCGATCAGCACGGAGCGCTCCAGCTGCTCCCGGCTGACCCCGTCGGCACTCACGGCGTCGTAGTCCACCACGCGTAGGTCGGTGTTGGCCGGCGGGGAGAAGACATTCGAACGCCACTGGTCCTGGGCGATGCTCCACGCCAGTTCGTCCGTGGGCGCCCAGCACAGGTGGATCTGCAGGATGCGGTGGTCAGCCCCGCCGGCGTCCTCCCAGCGGCGCAGCATCTCGGTGAGCGTGGCCGGATCCTGGTTGATGGTGACCAGACCGTCCGCCCACCGGGCCCCGCGTTCGGCGGTCTCGGCGCTGATGGCCGGAGCGATCAGCTGCGGCTTCGGGTCGGCGCGTTCCCACACGGTGGCTTCGTGCACGGTGACCAGTCCTTCGTGGGAGACCGTCTCTCCGTCCAGCAGGCGGGAGATGATGTCCACGCACTCCTCGAGCCGCTGCTGGCGCAGGTCCTTGCGCGGCCAGGCCTCGCCGGTGACGTGCTCGTTGGCGTGCTGGCCGGTCCCCAGGGCAGTCCAGAACCGGCCCGGGTACATCTGGCCCAGGGTGGCGATGGCCTGTGCGACGACGGCCGGATGGTAGCGCTGTCCCGGTGCGGTCACGGTGCCGAAGGTGAGGTCGGTGGTCGCCAGGGCGGCGCCCAGCCAGGCCCATGCCAGCCCCGAGTGGCCCTGCCGGCTGGACCAGGGCTCCAGGTGGTCCGAGCACATGGCTGCCTGGAACCCTGCCTGCTCGGCCAGCTGGACGTCGGCCAGCAGCTGCCGTGGGGAGATCTGCTCGTGGGATGCGTGGAATCCGTACACGGTCATGCTCTGTGTCTATCAGAGCAGGCCGGTGTGGGGGAGGGGTTGATCAGTACACGAAGATCCGCAGCCACTCCGGGTTGTGGGCGTGCACGATCGCCAGGAAGACGATCACGTCGAACAGCAGGTGCACCACCACCACGTAGGTCAGGTTGCGGGTGCGGTTGAAGATCCAGCCCTGCAACAGGGCGAACGGGATGGTCAGCAGCGGACCCCAGGAGCGGTAGCCCAGCTCCCACAGGAAGGAGACGAAGATGACCGCCTGCAGGATGTTCGCGGTCCACAGCGGGAAGTGCCGGCGCAGCAGGGCGAAGCAGGTGCAGATGAAGAACAGTTCGTCCCACAGGCCCACGAAGTTCACGCCCACGAAGAACCGGGCCAGCTCGGAGGCCTCGTGCACGGCCGGCCAGTTCCGATACGCGCCGGAGTGGATGAAGTAGGCCGGCAGGATCGCCCATCCCAACAGGGGGACCGCCACCACATAGGACCACTGGACCCGGTTCCACCGCTTGGCGGTGCGCCACGGGTACACGATCGCACGACGCTTCAGCCACAGCCGGTCCAAGGCCAGCGGGACCAGGACGGCGGCGGTCAGCACCGCGCCCAGGACGAAGAACCGGTCCCAGCGCAGGTCCGCCTCCACGGACGTGGTGCTCACCACGGCGATTCCCGCACCGATCAGGGTCAGATCCCGTCCGAGCTCGCGGTCCACACGCCAGGCCAACAGCAGGCTCGCCACCAGCACCAGGTGACCCCAGCCGGGCAGGAACAGCCCGAAGAGGATGAACGCCGAAAAGGAGACGCCAGCAGCCCCCGCCAGACCCCCAGGGGAGCCGAGCCTCCGGTCTGCGACCACGGTGTCTGGACTCTGCAGTGGCATGGACCCAGTATGACAACAGCAGAGGCCCGGAACCTCGAAGGAGATTCCGGGCCTCTGACCTGGGGTGAGTGACGGGGATTGAACCCGCGACCTTCTGGACCACAACCAGACGCTCTGCCGACTGAGCTACACCCACCATGCGCTGGAACGGAGCGATCCGTTCCTGGCAGCGCGTTCAAGTGTACACGGTTTTTCAGCTGCCCAGTGCGCCATCCGTCCCGGCGATGCGCGCGCTGATGGACTTGGCCGTCTCGGAGTCCGGCCCCGGTGCGGGGACCATGATGGCCTCGCGGTAGTAGCGCAGCTCGTTGATGGAGTCCACGATGTCCCCCAGGGCCCGGTGGTTGCCGGTCTTCTCGGGGGACTGGTAATAGGCCCGGGGATACCAGCGGCGGGCCAGCTCCTTGACCGTGGAGACGTCCACGATCCGGTAGTGCAGGTGATCAGTCACTGCCGGCATGTACCGACTCAGGAACGCCTTGTCCTGTCCCACCGAGTTGCCGGCCAGCAGCGCCTTGCCCGGCTCAGGGCAGTGCGCGCGGATGTACTCCATGACCCTCTCCGAGGCCTCGTCCAGACTCACGCCGTGCTCGAGCTGCTCCAGCAGCCCGGAGGTGGTGTGCATGGTCCGCACGAAGTCGTCCATCTGCTCCAGCGCCTCCTGCGGGGGCCGGATGACCACATCCACCCCCTCGCCCAGGACGTTCAGCTCGGGGTCGGTGACCAGCACCGCCACCTCCACGAGCGCATCCCGGTCCGGGTGCAGTCCGGTCATCTCACAATCGATCCATACGAGCTTGTCTGCTGTCGTTGCCACGCCTCCCACAGTAGCCGCCACGCCGATGATAGATTGTGCGCAGTCTCCGCAGCCCTGGAAGGATCCGCCCCTGATGAGCGTGCCCGCCACCCGGACGGATCCGGTCTCCGTGACCCGCTCCGGCGCGGTCTGGATCCCCGTGGTCGTCGGCTTCCTCGGTTCCCTGGCCGTGCTGGCCGGGTCACTCTCCGTCGGCTGGCTGGCCTCCGTCTCGCCGATCAACCGGTGGCAGTGGCTGATCCCCTGGCGCACCACGGAGTCCGGCGTCATCACCGGAACCCTGACCCTGACCATCGGCTGCTGGCTGATGTTCTGGGCGTGGATCCGGCTCGGTCAGGTGCTGCGCCCCTTCGGACCGGGCGCTCTGCGCACGGTGAACTGGGTGAGCGCCCTGTGGTGCCTGCCCCAGCTGTTCTGTCTGCCGATCTTCTCCCGGGACATCTTCGCCTACGTGGGCCAGGGACGGCTGATGGTCGCCGGACAGGACCCCTACGAAGACGGGATCTCCACGCTCTCCAACTGGTTCCAGCTCGGGGCCGACACCACCTGGGCGGACACCGAGACCCCCTATGGGCCCGTGTTCCTCTGGATCGAGGAAGCGGTGATGCGGATCGCCGGAACGGAGTCCCCCGACCTGGCGATCTTCCTGTTCCGCCTGGTCGCGGTGGCGGGCGTGGTGCTGATCATGGTCTTCGTGCCGCTGCTGGCGCGCCTGCTGGGCACCGACGGGGCCCGCGCCCAGTGGATCACCGTCGCCAATCCGCTGTTCATCATCAGCTTCGTCGCCTCCGGGCACAATGACTCCCTCATGGTCGGTCTCGCCCTGGCCGGCGTCTGGTGTGTGGCCACCGGGCGAGGACTGCTCGGCGTGCTGCTGGTGACGGCCTCGGTCGGCATCAAGCCCATCACCCTGGTCCTGTTGCCCTTCATCGGCCTGCTCTGGGCCGGGCGCGGGGCATCCTGGACCCGGCGCTTCACCTTCTGGGCACTGACCGCCGGCATCGCCGGGGCCGTGATGGCCGTCGTCGGGGTCCTCAACGGATTCGGCTGGGGCTGGCTGACCGTCATGCTCGGCACCGGGACCGGCTCGGTGCCGTGGTCCCCAGTGGGCATCGCGGCTGAGGCCACCAAGGTGGTCCTGGACTCGCTGAACATCCCGGACCACTGGGTGCTGGACACGTTCAAGACCGCCGGGCGGCTGCTCTCAGTCCTGGTGGTGCTGTGGCTGATGTTCCGTGGCCGCCACGAGCACCTCATGCAGCGCATGACCTGGGCCTTCACCGCGCTGGTCATCCTCTCGCCGATCATCCAGCCCTGGTACCTGCTCTGGCTGCTGCCGTTCTTCGCGGTGATCGGCATCCGCTCCGACTGGCAGCTGAAGTGGGTCGTCTTCACGGTGGCCTTCTTCGTGGCCTTCGGCGCAGCCGACCAGCTCTTCGTCTGGCAGTTCCTGGACATCGAGCAGCCCCTGAAGGTCCTGTCCACCATCGTCTCCTGGGGCTGCATGCTCTGGATCCTGCTGCTGGACCCGCTGACCAGCAGGATCATGAAGGAGGAGTGGCACGTCCGTCCGGCGCTGAAGTCCCTGTGGAGACGGGTACGACGACGGCCGGCGGCTTCGTGAGCACGGCTCACCGCACGCTGCAGTCGGATCTGCGCGGACTGGTCGAGGCCGGGCGGCGCCGGCTGGAGACGGCCCCGGCCACACGATGGCTGATCGGCGGCGACGACCAGGCCACCGGCCACTCGCTGCTGCAGGGGCTCCTGGGGTCCCTGCTGATCATGGTCGGCTCCTGGGGCGTGGGGTGGATGGCCACCACCCCCAGCTCGTGGTTCGCCCGCACCACCGTGCTGAACCCGGTGCGGGTGGAACCGGTCGGCGTGATCCTCTGCGCCGTGCTGCTGGTGATCGGCTGCCTGGTCCTGGTCCGGGCCTGGCTGCGCCTGGGCCAGCGTCTGGAGGGACGGTGGGCGGACGGACGGGGCCCCGTGATCCAGGCGACCTGGCTGTGGACCGCTCCGCTGCTGTTCACCTTCCCGATCTTCTCCCGGGACGTCTACTCCTACCTGGCCCAGGGGCGGCTGCTGCACGCGGGACTGAATCCCTATGAGGAAGGGGTCTCGGCCCTGCCCGGCTGGTTCATGCACGGCGCGGACAGCATCTGGGCCGAGTCGCCCTCTCCCTACGGGCCGCTGTTCCTGATGATGGCCCAGTTCGTCTGGTTCGTCACGCACGGCAGTCCGGAACCGGCGGTGATCCTCTTCCGCGCGATCGCGGTGGCCGGGCTGGCCCTGTGCCTGTGGGCGGTGCCTCGGCTGGCGCAGCGGTTCGGCTCCGAATCCGGGTGGGCGGTCTGGATCTGCGTGGCCAACCCGCTCTTCGCGCTGTACATGGTGGCCGGCGTCCACAACGACTCGCTCATGCTGGGCCTGCTGCTGTGCGGGTTCGTGCTGCTGCGCTCCACCGCGGACCCGGTGCGCAACGGTCTGGGACTGGTGCTGGTGGCCCTGTCCGTGGCGATCAAACCGCTCACGGTGCTGGCCCTGCCGTTCGCCGGGCTGCTCATGCACACCGGCAGTGCCCGTCCCGGGCTTCCGGACGGCCTGCCCCGGCCGGTCCCCGGGCTGGCCGATCGGATCCGCTCGTGGGTGCTCACCGGCGCCGTGGCACTGGTGGTGCTGGCCGTCGTCGGGATGCTCAGCGGCCTGTGGTTCGGCTGGATCCCGGCCATGGCGACCTCCGGGGACGCCGCCTTCCCCTACGCTCCGTTCGGGCTGCTGGGCCTGGGTGTGGGCTGGTTGGTGGACATGATCTTCCACACCGGAGTGCGTCCGCCGGCCAGCGTGCTCTATTCGCTGGGCACGGTGACCGCCCTGGTGCTCACCGCCTGGCTCGCGTTGACCCGGAGGCCGATCAACCCGGTGCTGGCCACCGGCCTGGCCCTGCTGGCCGCCGTGCTGCTGGCGCCGATCATCCAGCCCTGGTACCTGTTGTGGGTGCTGCCGATGTTCGCCGTGGTGCGCCGCTGGACGGGCTGGCCCGTGTGGTGCCTGCACCTGCTGGTGATGCTGCTCGTGGTGATCGGCGTGGTGGACCAGCTCTCCGTGGCCCAGTGGATCCCGCTGCTGTGGGTGCGCATCATCACTGCCGTGGCCGGTGCGCTGTACCTGGTGTACATCGTGGCCCTGGACCCCAAGACCTCCGCCCTGTTCCCGTTCGCGGGCTGGGCAGCCCTGCGCCGCAGTGCTCGTGCACCGTCCCCGGCGACCACCACCGAACCCCAGGAGCACTGATGTCCCGTTCCTCCTCCTCACGCGCCCCACATCCGCTGCTGGACCGGGTCGGGGCGGCTGGCCCCCATGGTCCGGACCGCCGACTCGTGCTGGTGCTGATCGGCGTCACGGTGGTGGCCGCGGTGATCGCCCTGCTGACCAAGCAGTGGTGCCGGATCAATGGCTGGGCCACGCCGGACGTGCACATCCACATGTGCTATTCGGACTTCGGACAGCTCTTCCCCACGCGCGGCCTGGCGGAGGGCTGGTTCCCGTTCTTCACCCCGTTGCCGGAGGAGCAGTGGATGGAGTACCCGGCGCTGTTGGCCGTGGTGGCCGGGGTGACCGCGTGGCTCGTGCCGGGGGAGGGCGCCACCCTGGAGCGGACGGTCACCTACTTCGACATCAACGCGGTGGGTGCGGCACTGTGCTGGATCATCGTGCTGGTGGCCACCGCCTACAGTGCGCGCGGCCGGGCCAAGGACGCCCTGATGGTGGCCGTGGCCCCGGGCATCATCCTCACCGGGTACCTGAACTGGGACCTGTGGGCGGTCATGCTGGCCTCCCTGGGGCTGCTGCTGTGGTCCCGCCGGATGCCCACCCTGGCCGGGTTCGTCCTGGGCCTGGGCGCGGCCATGAAGCTCTACCCGCTGTTCTTCTTCGGCGCCATCCTGGTGCTGTGTTGGCGCACGGGCCGGTGGGGGGTGTTCGTGAAGTCCCTGGTGGCGGGCATCGTGGCCTGGCTGCTGGTCAACGTCCCGTTCATGCTCACCGCCTTCGAGCAGTGGAGCCGGTTCTACACCTTCTCCGGGGACCGGGACGTCTCCTTCTCCTCGATGTGGCTGGCCTTCACCTGGACCGGCTGGTCCGGGGAGACCTTCTCGCTGATCTCCAACGGACTGTTCGCCCTGTGCTGCCTGGGCATCGCCTGGCTGGGCCTGTCTGCACGGCACCGTCCCCGGATGGCCCAGCTGTGCTTCCTGATCGTGGCGGCGTTCCTGCTGCTGGGCAAGGTCTACTCGCCGCAGTTCGTGATGTGGCTGATCCCGCTGGTGGTGCTCGCCCGCCCCGACTGGCGTCAGTTCTGGATCTGGCAGGCCGTGGAGGTCTACCACTGGGGCGGAGTGTGGATGGAGTCGGCCCGGATCACCTCGAACGGCGCGTTCGGCGACGGCGCCCTCTGGATCCCGCTCTGGTACGGCTCCGGGATCGTGCTGCACATGGCCGCGGTCATCTGGATCTGCGTCTCGGTGCTCCAGGACATCCGGGACCCCGAACGTGACCTTGTGCGGCGCGGACCGGGTGCCGATCGGCCGCTCTACGACCCGCTCGCCGGGGTGCTGGAGGACGATCCTGACCGGTTCCTGCTGCCGCCGGCCGGCCGCGGTCCGGTGCGGGCCTCGGCTCAGCCGGCGTAGCCCACGCAGGTGGGATCCACCGGCTGGTCCCGGTGCAGGACCCACACGCCGTCATCGTCCGCGGAGACCACCTGGTAGCCCAGCCGCTCGCCGCGCTCCAGCGCCTGGTCCGGGGTGAGCGGGTCCCAGCCGCCCAGCTCCTCCACGGTGGTGTCGATGATCATCCACGTGGCCAGATCGTCCCCGATGTCCCCGTGCAGTCCCACATACGTGCGGTCCACCAGGTGCGGCACCGCGTTGTCCGCGGCCTCCACGCACACATTGTCCGGGATCATCTGCACCGCCCGATCCAACGCCTGGGCGTGCTCGGGCAGTCCCCAGTTCGAGCCGGTCACGGTGCGCTGCAGGGGGAAGACCTGGGGGAAGGCCAGGGTGCCCAGGACTGCGCAGGCCAGGAACGTCGTCGTGAAGACCAACGGGAGGCGGCGTCCGCGGGAGGCGGGGGAGACGACGGCGGTGGAGGACCGGGCCCAGCGCACAGCGCTGGAGGAGCCCGACGACGGCCCCTCGGCTCGGGACGCACCCCACCGACGCTCGGCGCGGGAGTCGGTCCAGGCCAGCAGACGGCCCAGAGCCTCCAGGGCGGCCAGCAGGAAGATGACCCCGAGGATCGCGTCGTACTGGTAGACCGGGCTCCACACGTTCAGCCGGTCGTTGAACAGCCGGGACAGCAGGATCGGCAGGCCGATCAGCGTGTAGGGAGAGAGCACCGGCAGCAGCCAGAGCACCACGAAGTGCAGCAGCCACAGGGCGACCTTCAGGGGGTGGTCGAACAGCACCGCGGCGGCGGCGAAGGGCTCGGTGAACATGAACCGGATCGAGCTGGTCAGGTCCGGGCCCAGCGCCGTGAACTGCCAGTAGCCGAAGTCCCCGGTGGGGGAGAAGTGCGGGATCACCACGGAGGTGGCCACGTAGTACCCGGCCACGCCCAGCACCGCTGTCACCACAGCCTGCAGCCAGGCGCGCTTGATCAGCAGGACCACGGCGAGGGCGAGCAGGGTGATGCCCATGTCCTCGCGGACCAGCAGCAGGATCGAGGCCAGGCCCACGGCCAGCCAGGGTCGGCGGGCGTCCAGGGCCCAGATCACCCAGGCGATCACCGGGACGCCGAGCGTGATCTCGTGGAAGTCCCAGTTGACCATGGCCTGGAACGGCCACCACAGGAGCAGGCCGGCGGCGGCGATGAGCGATGCCGCGTGGCTGAACCGGCGCCGGGCGAAGAGGTAGACGGGGATCGCGCAGGAGACCAGCGCCGCGATCATGGCGATGTTGAGCACCCGAGGGTCGTCCCAGATCCAGTACAGCGGGGCCAAGCCCGCCAGGATCGGATGGAAGTGATCGCCGAGGATGTGGAAGTCAGCACCCTTGACGGCCACGATCGGCTCACGGAACAGCGCGTACTGGCGCACCGCCTGATCGAAGATGCCGAGGTCGTAGCCCTTGGCCTCGTAGTTGCGGAAGCGCAGCAGGGAGTGGACCAGGTACAGGCCGGCGGCCACGGTCATCACCAGGCCCAGCTGCAGCCAGGTGGCGGCGTCCAGACGAGGGCCGCGGTCCACGGCACCGTCTCGGCGGGTCCGCTGCTCAGACTCGATCACGGATCCACCCTCCGAGGCATCTGGTGCTGGTGACGACCCGGTGGACCGTCGGTATGGCGCCCCAGGAGGGAATCGAACCCCCGACCAAGAGATTAGAAGGCTCCTGCTCTATCCGCTGAGCTACTGAGGCTAGGCGCAGGCCAGTCTACCGGGCATGGCGGGAGGACCCTGCGCGGACCTGGTCCCCTCCTGCACAGCAGACCTGACGTCGGCAGCGGTCCCCAATCCGCACCAGACCCCTCGTGCCTGCGGCGGTTCGGATCTGGACTGGTCCTGTCGGCGCCGGACAGGACGGGTGCCGGCCGCCTCCGGACCCACCGGCGGTGTCAGCGCCGGGCGTGCTCCGGCACCACAGGAAGGGCTCATCATGAGCGATCTGATCACCGTGCGCGGCTTCGTCGCCACCGACCCGAACAATCGGACCATGAAGTCCGGGCAGAGGATGTCCAGTTTCCGGCTGGCCTCCACCGAGCGTCGCTTCGACAAGCAGTCCCAGGGGTGGGTGGACGGCACCACCAACTGGTACACCGTCAACATGTTCCGGGCGCTGGCCGAGAACGCGGGCATGTGTCTTCACAAGGGGCAGCCGGTCATCGTCACCGGTCGGCTGCGCATCCGCGACTGGCAGACGGAGGAGAAGTCGGGCACGGCCATCGAGATCGAGGCGGACACCGTCGGCCATGACCTGGTCTGGGGCACGTCCCTGTTCCACCGCGTCAACCCCAAGACCTCGGCATCCTCCGATGCAGAGGACCAGCAGGACCAGGAGGACGACGCGGACGAGGCATCGGAACAGTCCCCCGCTGCGGCTGCCCCGTCCCACGTGGACACCGAGACCGGAGAGATCACCGATGGCGCAGGGGAGTCCACGGGGTTCACGGACCCTGGCCCCTCCACGGCGGGCGTCGATGACTGGGGAGCCCCCTTGACCGCGCACCCGGCACCGGTCGGGGCGTACTGACCCGCTGGCGGCCGGGGCCGGTCTCACCGCGCCCCGGCAGCCACCTCGGGCTGGTGGCGGCAGCCACGTTCCTCGATGCGAGGAATCAAGCGGGCAGGGTCTAGCCTGGAGAGCATGGCTGAATTCATCTACACCATGGTCAAGGCCCGCAAGAAGGTGGGCGACAAGCTGATCCTGGACGACGTGACGATGTCCTTCTTCCCCGGAGCGAAGATCGGCATGGTCGGCCCCAACGGCGCCGGAAAGTCCACGATCCTGAAGATCATGGCTGGACTGGACCAGCCCTCCAACGGCGAGGCCCGGCTCTCTCCCGAGTACTCGGTGGGCATGCTCATGCAGGAGCCGCCGTTGAACGAGGAGAAGACCGTGCTCGGCAACGTCCAGGAGGGCGTGGGCGAGATCTACGGCAAGATCCAGCGCTACAACCAGATCTCCGAGGAGATGGCCGATCCTGACGCGGACTTCGACGCGTTGATGGAGGAGATGGGCAAGCTCCAGGAGGAGATCGACGCCGCCGACGCCTGGGACATCGACTCCCAGCTGGACCAGGCCATGGACGCCCTGCGCTGCCCTCCGGGCGATGCCGATGTCACCAAGCTCTCCGGTGGTGAGCGTCGCCGCGTGGCCCTGTGCAAGCTGCTGCTGCAGAAGCCGGACCTGCTGCTGCTCGATGAGCCCACCAACCACCTGGACGCCGAGTCCGTGCAGTGGCTCGAGCAGCACCTGGCCTCCTACCCCGGCGCCGTCGTCGCGGTGACCCACGACCGGTACTTCCTGGACCACGTGGCCGAGTGGATCTGTGAGGTCGACCGCGGCCGTCTCTACCCCTATGAGGGCAACTACTCCACCTACCTGGAGAAGAAGCGTGCCCGCCTGGAGATCCAGGGCAAGAAGGACCAGAAGCTGGCCAAGCGCCTCTCCGAGGAGCTGGACTGGGTCCGCTCCAACACCAAGGGTCGTCAGGCCAAGTCCAAGGCCCGTCTGGCCCGATACGAGGAGATGGCCGCTGAGGCAGAGAAGACCCGCAAGCTGGACCTGGAGGAGATCCAGATCCCGCCGGGACCGCGTCTGGGCACCCAGGTGATCGAGGCCAAGAACCTGAAGAAGGGCTTCGGGGATCGCGTCCTGATCGACAACCTGTCCTTCTCCCTGCCGCCCAACGGCATCGTGGGCATCATCGGTCCCAACGGCGTCGGCAAGACCACCCTGTTCAAGACCATCGTGGGCCTGGAGCCGCTGGACGGCGGCGACCTGAAGATCGGCGACACCGTCAAGATCTCCTACGTGGATCAGTCCCGCGGCGGGATCGACCCGGAGAAGTCCCTCTGGGAGGTCGTCTCCGATGGTCTGGACTACATCAAGGTCGGCAACGTGGAGATGCCCTCGCGCGCCTATGTCTCGGCGTTCGGCTTCAAGGGCCCGGACCAGCAGAAGCGCGCCGGAGTGCTCTCCGGTGGTGAGCGCAACCGCCTGAACCTGGCCCTGACGCTCAAGGAGGGCGGCAACCTGCTGCTGCTCGATGAGCCCACCAACGACCTCGACGTGGAGACCCTGACCTCCCTGGAGAACGCCCTGCTGGAGTTCCCCGGCTGCGCCGTGGTCATCTCCCACGACCGCTGGTTCCTGGACCGCGTGGCCACCCACATGCTGGCCTACGAGGGCACCGAGGAGGACCCGGCCAACTGGTACTGGTACGAGGGCAACTTCGAGTCCTATGAGGCCAACAAGATCGATCGTCTGGGCCCGGAGGCCGCACGCCCGCACCGTGTGACGCACCGCAAGCTCACCCGCGACTGATCCCCTCCGTCAGTCCAGCTTGCCTGGACTGCGAACGCCCCCGCACCTTCACAGGGAAGGTGCGGGGGCGTCGTCGTGCTGGCTTGGCGCAGACCTCAGATGGTCACCAGGTCCGTGTTGCTCAGGCGGGCCGAGTAGTGCTGGCGGACATCGACCTTGCGCTCGAGGTCGGCGATGATGGCCGGAGCGAAGTCCACCCCGTACAGTTCCTGGCAGGAGCCCAGGCCGCCGGGGGAGAAGACGTTGACCTCCATGAGCTTGTCGCCCACGATGTCCAGGCCGACCAGGAACATGCCGTCGGCGACCAGCTTGGGCCGGACCAGCTCGACCATGTGCAGCATCTCGTCGGTGACCTTGGCCTTCTCGGCCTTGCCGCCGGCGGACATGTTCGAGCGGACATCCCCCTCGGCGTTGCGGCGGCGGAAGGCTGCGTACTCGCCGTCCACCTGCAGTGGCCGTCCGTTCATCAGGAACATGCGGACATCGCCGTTCTTGGCCTCCGGCAGATATTCCTGGGCCACCACGTAGCCGTCACGGGCGATCGCCTCGACGATCTGGTTCAGGTTGGGGGACTCCTTGCGGTCCACCAGGAACACCCTGGAGCCGCCTGAGCCCTGCAGGGGCTTGAGCACGGCCTTGCCGCCCATCTCGTCCACGAAATCCGAGATCATGGCCTCATCACGGGAGATGAGTGTCTTGGGGCGAACAGCCTCGGGGAAGTGCTGGAAGTAGGCCTTGGAGAGGGCGTTGGCCAGCGTGTGCGGGTCGTTGACGACCAGGACGCCCGTGGAGGCGATCAGCTGTCCGAAGGCCACTCCGGCGGTGGGTGCCCACGGGCGGTCGGAGGCGTCATCGGCCGGGTCGTTGCGCAGCATCACCACGTCGAAGTCATGCACCGAGACCTGTTTGCTGGACTCCGGCTTCTGCACGTCCTCGAGGTACCGCTCCAGGGAACGGTAGTTCTTGTCACCGGCGCCGGCCGCCCGGACGGACAGGGTGCCGTCGGGTTCGTAGGCAAAGTCACCGGTGCCGGTGAGCCAGACTTCGTGGCCAGCCTGGCTGGCGGCCATGGCCAGCCGGGTGGTGGTGTAGGTGTGCTTCTCGGTGGCGACGTCGTTGACGACGAATCCGATCTTCATGGGGTCTCCTCCGGGGACGGGGTGTGGAAGGTCTGGATGAGGTGGTGCGTGAGGTCAGGAGGCGACCAGCAGCGCCGGATCGCCCAGGGCGGCGGCGCGTCCGAGACGGGCCGCGGAATCCTCGTCCTCCAACCACCGCGGGGTGAGCCGGGGCGGCTCCAGGACGCCGCGCTCCTGCAGGTCGGTGACCAGCGGCAGGTCCTCCAGGGCGAACTTGCCCAGCAGCAGCAGGTCCAGGGAACCTCCGTCCTTGAGGTGCTCGAGCAGCTCGAGCATGCCGCGCAGATAGATGGCGTCCTTGGTCATGCCACCGGAGCGGAAGGCACGCATGGTGGTGGTGAAGGCCGAGGAGGCGGGGATGCCGTCCTCCAGCAGCGCCTGGTGGGCCTCGGCGAAGTTCGCTCCGGAGACCATGCGATGCACGGTGAGCACGCGGGCGGCAAGCTGACGCAGCCGGAAGGCGGTCAGCCCCCCACAGGCGACCTCGGCCAGCACCGCCAGTCCCTCCTGGGTCTCGTCATAGCCGGCCAGGCCGCTGCCCATGATCTTCACCGGCTGGGCCGAACCGTTGACATGGGTGACCAGGTGTGTGCCGACCTCATGGTGCAGCAGCGCAGCGGCACGCACCTTCTGCACCTTGGAGGACGGTCCCATCAGCAGGGACTCGCCGGAGACCATCACGCCGGAGACGTCTTCACGGATCTCGGCGTGCATCTCGATGTCCGGGTCCTGTTCGCGGTAGTGGCCGATCTCCTCGAAGGCCAGCTTCAGGAACTCCTCGGCCCGGTAGCTGCTGTCCTTGGTGGACTTGGGCACCGTGACGGACTCGAGGATCTGTTCGGCGGTATGGCGCAGGGAGGGGGTGATGGCGCCGTAGAGCTCGATGCTCAGCGGCATGAAGGCCTCGGTGTCCCGGGACTCGAGCAGATCGATCTGCAGGGAGAGTTCACGGTGCTTGTTGCGCAGCAGGGTGCCCAGGACGGCGTCGTCGACCTCCTGGATGGGGATGTCCTTGAGGACCCGGCGCAGCACATCGGGGTCGTCCTCGAGGTCTCGGTAGACGAACTCGGGGAGTCGACCGCTGGAGAGGAACTCCTCCCGGGCAGGCTCGACGTTCACCGGGGTGACGTCCAGCAGGAAGCGGAAGCTCTGGGAGACCAGGGCCAGCTCATGGTCGATGGCACGGTCACGCAGGGAGATGCCCCCGCTGGTGGACGGGGCAGGTTCATCTGGTGTGGTTCGCGGTGTCTTCGCGGTCATGGCGTGGGCACCTTCACCTGCTTCAGCGCCTCGGTCACCGCGGGCACGGTGGAGGCCAGGATCTGGGCCAGCTGCTCCATGTGCTCCTGGTCCGGCTGACCGGTCCATTCGTCCATCCAGGTCTTCTTGAACTCCAGGGCCAGGACGCAGGCGGTGTCCGGGTAGCGCCGGTGGATCCACCGGGCCTGGTTCTGGCCCCAGAACCGCACGTTCTCACGGACGTCCAGGGAACGACCGGTGGACGCCACCGTGGGCGACCCCATGGCCTCCATGAAGGCATCCACGACCCGGATCCAGGGTTCACGATCCAGGGAGCCGGTGCCGACGTTGATGTCCGGGTTGCCGTCCTGGGGTGCGGGCGGCTGGTCCTGTCCGTCCCGGTAGTGGTTGTAGGAGTGGATGTCGAAGACCACGAACGGACCGCGGGCGGCCAGCACGTCCAAGCGTCGGCCGAGCTCGGCGAACCAGGCATCGTGGACCTCGCGGCTGCGTTCGGCGATGTCATCCGGCAGTCGTCCGTCCCGCCACACGTCCAGTCCCCAGCACTCGTCCGGGGTCTGATAGACGGAGGTGGCCCGCGGACGGTTCACGTCCACCTCGAACCGAGAGCGGTTCATCACCAGTCCGGATCCGACCCCAGCGCCCAGACGATCGGTGAAGGGGTCCTCCTCGCGCAGCCGGGTGTCCTCGTCCAGGATCATGAGCTCACGGACTTCGTCGCGCAGGTCATGACCGGTGTGCACCGCCGTGAAGACCACCTGGCTGGCAGCGTCGGCTCTGGAGTCGGCCCAGGGCCCGACGGCGCGGAACGGAGCGGCCCCGTCCTCGCGGTCTCGACCATGCTGGGAAAGCTGATCTGCAGTGTGCGTGTCCATGGTGATCACGCTAGACCATGACAGGCGCGCCTGTGAGGCGGTTCACAGGAAGGGGGAGGGTGACGATGGGGTGATTCAGCGGGTGGGTCGCCGCCACGCGGTCTTGAGCACCAGGTCCTGGACGGCGTTGCGCATGGAGGACTGCACGCCGGTGGGCACCCGGATCATCCCCTCCTGGGCGACCGAGGCCACCAGCTCCCCGCTGCGCGTGTAGATCCGGCCCTGACCGAGTCCACGGGATCCCTGCGCTGAGGTGCTGGTCTGGACGTACAGCAGCCATTCGTCGACCGGGGCGGGGCGGTGCCACCACATGGCGTGGTCCAGGGAGGCCACGCTCATCCCGGGGCGGACCCAGGCCAGTCCGTGGCGGCGCAGCACCGGTTCCAGCAGGGTGTAGTCCGAGGCATAGGCCAGGGCGGCCCGTTGGACGTTCGCGTCCCCCTCCACCGGGGTGAAGGTCTTCATCCACACCAGGTTGGTGGCCACCTTCTCCTGAGCCGGGTGGAGGTACACCGGTGCGTCCACATGCCGGATGTCGAAGGGCCGGGCCCACGACCACTCGTGAGCGATCGGATGGTTCAGATGTCCCAGCCGGTCCGCTGTGGAGGGCAGGGACTCAGGATCCGGCACACCCTGGGGCATGGGCGCCTGATGCTCCAGCCCCCCGGAGGGCTCTTGGAACGAGCAGGTCAGGGACATCAGCGCCTTGCCGTCCTGGCTGGCGTGGACCCGCCGCACCGAGAAGGACCGTCCATCCCGAAGGTTCTCCACGGTGAAGGCGATCGGCTTCTGGGCATCACCAGGACGGATGAAGTAGCAGTGCATGGAGTGGGCTGCGCGCCCAGGATCCACGGTCCGGAACGCGGCGATCAGCGACTGGGCCATCACCTGGCCGCCGAAGACCCGGCCGTGGGCCTGCCGAGGTGTCTGCCCGGTGAAGGTCAGGTCTCCCGTGCGGGGATCGGCTCCGCCGTCCTCGAGAGTCAGCACCTGACGCAGCAGATCGGTGGGATCCTCGGGCGCTGGGACCGGCCGCTGCGCACCTCGCCGCGTGAGCCGACGTCGTCCCTGGTCACCGGTCATGGGGGTCCCTTCGCCGTGGCGCGGCCAGCGCCGGTGGAGTCTGCGGGCCCAGAGGGCCTGCCCGCCATCCTAGACCGGGCGCGGGGGGCCGGGATGGGACAATGGACGGCATGTCTGCCGCGTCTGTGTCCCGTCCCCGTGCCTCCTCCACGCCCGAACCGCTGGTCCTGGACGACCTGGATGCCGTGCGGGACCTGGAACGCTTCCTGACCCGGGCCAAGGCGATGTCCGACACCGGGGTTCGCCTGCAGAGCGCTGGCTCGGTTCTGGCCGCCTGGGTCTCGGTCCTGCAGCCTCGGGGGCTCGGCGACCGGGTGCCGGTGGCACTGGGGCTGCGGACGCTGCGGCTGACCGAGCCGGCGAGCCCCGCCGTGGACGAGGTCTACCCGATCTCCTCCATCCTGGAGCGGCTGGCGCGGATGCAGGGTGAGGGGCTGACCGCACTGGCCCATCCTCCCGTCACCGAGTCGGTGACCTGGACGGCCGTGACGCCTCCCCGCAGCGGGTGGCAGCCGGTGGCCGTGGTGGAGGACGCCGAGCTGCAGCAGATCGCTCAGGACGGCGTGCGAGAGCTCGGATCGGCCCTGCCCACGGACCCTGGCGCGTCCATGGTGGCCCAGGCGCGTGCCGCGGTGTGGGGCCGCATGCTCGGCGGCCCGAACGAGCACGAGGGCATCTTGCCGGCCGCCGCCGCCTTCGCCGCCCATGGACTGGGATTCCTCACCCCGGGCGGTTCGGCCACCGTGCACGCTCAGGGGCCATGGACCCGGCTCAGCTCCCCGGCCGGTCACGTGCTGTGCCGCACCTCTCCTCGGCTGTGACACGTCCTGCTCGGCGACCAACACCGGGCGAGATGGGCGCCCCGCCCTTGCAGGTTGAGCAGATCCTGGACGGCAGATCCGCCGTGCCGGTGTGGTTGAACGAGATCGGGGGAGTGACCTGGCAGATCGGCGACGGGGCGGACCGCGAGTTCCTCAAGGTGGGGCCGGTCCATCCCGAGTTCCAGGTGTTCTCGGACGTCGAACGGCTGCGCTGGCTGCAGACCTTCGTCCCGGTTCCGGCGGTGCTCGATGCCGGAGTGCGGGACGGCGTCGGCTGGCTGTGGACGGAGGGGCTTCCGGGAGCCTCGGCGGCGGACCCGGATCTGATGGCAGAGCCGGAGGAGGCCGTCGACGCCCTGGGACGGGCACTGCGACGCTTCCACGATGCGGTGCCCCTGACCGGCTGTCCCTTCACCTGGTCGGTGGCTGCCCGAGGAGGTGCGCCGGACGGACGACCCATCCCTGCCCTGGACCCGGTGGTGTGCCATGGCGACGCCTGCACACCGAACACGCTGCTGGCTCGGAAGGACGGCCGTCTGGAGTGCACTGGGTACGTGGATGTGGGCATGTGCGGGGTCGCCGACCGATGGGCTGACCTGGCCCCGGCGCTGATGAGCCTGGCCTGGAATCTGCCGGCTCCGGCGGACCGGAGTGACTGGACGGACCGATTCCTGCGGGCCTACGGGATCGAGAGGAACGCCGAGAAGCTGTCCTTCTACACGGACCTGTGGAACGCCGGGTGAGACTCAGGCGGAGTTGACCATGGAGTGGGCCGCGCGCTCGAGATAGTCCCAGAGCATGTGCTCGTGCAGGGGGGCCAGCTCCAGGGAGTCCACGGCCGTGCGCATGTGGCGCAGCCAGGCGTCTCGTGCCTCGAAGTCGATGGTGTACGGCATGTGGCGCATGCGCAGCCGCGGATGGCCCCGCTGCTCGCTGTAGGTCCGCGGGCCGCCCCAGTACTGCTCCAGGAACAGCAGCAGCCGCTCCTCAGCCGGTCCCAGGTCCTCCTCCGGGTACATGGGCTTGAGCAGCGGATCCTGTGCCACGCCTTCGTAGAACACCCGGCACAGCTTCGCGAAGGTCTCATGTCCGCCGACCTGATCGTAGAAGGTGGACTGCGGCTCTGCCGGAGCGGATGCGGCCGGGGAAGCCGCAGTGGCGGCTGCCGGCGACGCACCCGTCTCAGAGGTCCGAGTGAACGGCGGGGTGTGGGCCGCACCGGGGGAGACCGGCCGGTTCTCCAGCCCCGTCACCTGGGACGGGCGCTTGGCCTCACGGGGCCGCAGGACGGCGATCGGTGCGCCGAGTCGGCTGCTGAACTCCGGCAGATGCGGCATCTGCCGTGGCGCCTCTGGTTCGATCGTCACCGGAAAGTTCACCGACCGGGCGATGAAGCACCGCTCATGAGCCTGCGGATGGAGGCCATCGGCCTGCTCCCGCTGGGACTCCTCGGCCAGCCACACCTCAGGCCGCAGCACGGCGGAGGTGATCTGCCCGGCACCGTCCGAGGTGGTCTCCAAGGTCACCTCGGCGCGGCAGGCCAGGCCGGTCACGACGACGCCCGCCTGGGTGGCGCTGTGCAGGTAGGAGAGCAGGTGGCATTCGGTGAGGGCGGCCAGCAGCAGCTGCTCCGGATTCCACCGTGACTCGGCCCCGTGGAAGGCTCGGGCGGCCGAGCCCTGAAGCTCACCGGGGCCCTCAGCCTGGATCACCAGGTCACGGTCGTAGTCCTTGTAGCCGGAGGTGCCGGTGCCGCGGTTCCCGGTCCATTCTGCGCGCAGGGAGAAGCTGTGGTTCACACCCTCCAACCTACCGCGTGGGGCGGCGTGAACGATCCGGACGGAACAGGGCCGGGACGTCTGAACGACGACCCGGCCCTGCGGTGCAGCTGCGGTGTGGCGGGATCAGCGGGTGGCGCGCGCCTTGAGTGCCCGGACCACCTCATCGCGGGACTCCGCGACCGTGCGGGCCAGAGCGGCCTGCTTCTCCCGGGCCCGTTCGATCAGCGTGTTCGCCGCGTCCACGGTCTGCTGTGAGACCTGGGAGGTGGGGAAGAGGCCGATGGCGGCGGACTCGGCCATCTCGTGCGAACGCGAGGCCCACAGCTCCTCGGCGCCCTCGAAGAACTGCGGTGCGAAGCCGGCCAGCAGAGCGGGGTCGTTGGTGCGGGCGAACCCAGCCAGGACATTGCGCTGGGTGGTGTTGGACAGCTCCCCGGACACCACCTGGTCCCAGGCGCGCTGCTTGGCCTCAGCGGTCGGCACAGCGGCCCGGGCCTGAGCCGCCGCCAGGGCACCGGTGGCGGTGGCATCGTTCTGCTCGGCCGCCGCGATCTCGGACTCACCGGCACGGCCGCCGGCCACCAGCCCGGTCAGCATCTCCCACTTCAGGTCGGTGTTCAGGTCCAGCCCGTCCAGGGACTGCTCTGCCGAGTGCAGCCCGGCCAGGGTGTCCAGCTGCTCGCCGGTGCGGGCATGCTGGGCGAAGGCCTTGATGAACTGCAGCTGGTTGTCCGACCCGGCCTCGGCGCCACGAGCCAGCTCCAGCAGACGGTCTGCGGCGGTCGCCCGCAGCTGCGAGGCCTGGTCCTCCGGGGTGTAGAGGGACAGGGCGGTGTTGAGCTGACGCAGCAGGGTCTGCACCACCGAGGAGTCCACCTCGTGGCCGATGTTGGCCAGCACCAGGTCCACGAACCACTGCGCCGTGGCCTCTCCGTCCCGAGCAGTGTCCCACGCGGCACCCCACAGCAGGGTGCGCGGCAAGGAGTCCGCCACGTCCTTGAGCCGCTCGGCGGCCATCGTCCAGGACGCCGAGTCCAGGCGGATCTTGGCGTAGGCCAGATCATCGTCGTTGGGCAGGATCAGCGCAGGGCGGCGCGCGCCGACAGCCTCGGAGACCTCCGTCACCTCGCCGTCCACATCGAGCTCGTACCGCTGGGTGCGGACGAGCCGGCCGTCGTCGTCCAGGTCATAGAAGCCCACCGCCATGCGGTGAGGACGCAGCACTGCGTCTCCCGGCTCGCCCTGCTCCACCCCGCGGGGCGCGGACTGGACCAGGCGCAGGGAGGTGATGACGCCGTCGGGACCCTCGCCCTGCGTGTCCACCTCCACCGAGACGGTGTTCACCCCGGAGGTCTCCAGCCACAGCCGGGTCCACTCGGACAGGTCGCGGCCGGAGGAGGCCTCGAGCTCGCGCATCAGGTCCGGCAGCTCGGTGTTGGACCAGGCGTGCTGGCCGAAGTACTCGCGCACGCCGGCCATGAAGTTCTCCTGGCCCACCCAGGCCACCAGCTGGCGCAGCACCGAGGCGCCCTTGGCATAGGTGATGCCGTCGAAGTTGACCAGGACATCGTCCAGATCGCGGATCTCGGCCTTGATCGGGTGCGTGGTGGAGAGCTGGTCCTGGCGGTAGGCCCACGCCTTCTCCATGGAGGAGAACGTGGTCCAGGCTCCGATGTACTTGGTGTTCTCCGCCGCGGCCAGGGTGGACATGAACTCGGCGAAGGACTCGTTGAGCCAGAGGTCGTTCCACCACTTCATGGTGACCAGGTCGCCGAACCACATGTGGGCCAGCTCGTGCAGCACGGTGATGGCTCGGCGCTCCACCATGGCCTCGGGGACACGGGAGCGGAACACGTAGTTCTCCAGGAACGTGACGGCCCCGGCGTTCTCCATGGCGCCGGCGTTGAACTCGGGCACGAAGAGCTGGTCGTACTTCTCGAACGGGTACGGCGTGCCGAACTGGGCCTCGAAGAACTCGAAGCCCTGGCGGGTCAGCTCGAAGATGTTCTCCGCGTCCAGGTGCTCGAACAGCGAGGCCCGGCAGTAGGCACCCAGGGGGATGGTCCGCCCGTCGGCGCTGGTCAGCTCGGAGTGCGTGGAGCGGTATGGGCCAGCGATCAGCGCGGTGATGTAGGAGGAGATCCGTGGCGTCGGCGTGAAGGTCCAGGTGGAGGCGCCGGAGAACGGCGAGCCCTCGGCCAGCTCAGCGCGAACAGGTTCCGGCGTGGGGGAGTTGGACACCACGGCCCAGTGGTCCGGAGCGGTGACGGTGAAGGCGAAGGTGGCCTTGAGGTCGGGCTGCTCGAACACGGCGAACATGCGGCGGGAGTCCGGCACCTCGAACTGGGAGTAGAGGTAGACCTCTTGGTCCACCGGGTCCACGAAGCGGTGCAGGCCCTCTCCGGTGTTCATGTAGTCGGCCAGGCCGTCCACCACCAGGGTGTTCTCTGCGGCCAGCGGACCCACGGTGATGCGGGTGCCGTCCGAGCAGTCCGAGCCCAGCTCAGTGCCGTTGAGGGTGACGGCGGTGAGGTTCGTGGAGACGAAGTCGATGAAGGTCTGACCGCCCACGGCGTCCTCGGACGCGCGGAACCGGACCGTGGTGCGTGAACGGAAGTGGTCTCCCGGCAGGGTGAGGTCAAGATCGATCTCGTAGGACTCCACGGACAGCGCCTCAGCGCGGACGCGGGCCTCCTCGCGGGTGATGTTCAGAGTGGACACAGAGCCTCCAGGGCGACGGTGGTGACAGGGGTGAGGACGGGGCTGAGAGTCCGTCGTGGCACCAGATGTGAAACAAGCGATGAGCAACTCCCCATTGTGCCACCGATGTGTCCCACTGCACAGGATCTGGGGACCGTCCGCGCCGGTAGGGTGGATGGCGACCCCACAGGCCCGTCCGATCCGACCGAACCAGGAGCCCCCATGCGCGTCCACATCGCCACTGACCACGCCGGCCTCGAGCTCTCCGCCCACCTGCAGCGGCACCTGGCCGAGCGCGGCTACGAGATGGTGGACCACGGGCCCCAGGAGTACGACGCCCAGGACGACTACCCCGGCTTCTGCATCAACGCCGCCCGGGCGGTGGCCGCCGAGCGCGCCGAGGGGAAGGACTCCCTGGGCATCGTGCTGGGCGGCTCCGGCAACGGCGAGCAGATCGCGGCGAACAAGGTCGAGGGCATCCGTGCGGCGTTGGCCTGGAACCTGGACACCGCCCGGCTTGCCCGCGAGCACAACGACGCCAATGTGGTGGCCGTGGGCGGGCGTCAGCACTCCCTGGAGGAGGCCACCGAGCTGATCGAGGCGTTCCTGGCCGAGCCCTTCAGCAATGACGAGCGCCACGTGCGCCGGATCGGCAAGATCGGGCACTACGAGCGCACCGGCGAAGTCCAGATGTGATCCTTCTCTGCGGCAACCGCTCGGAGCGCGTGTCCCATGCCTGAGGGCCATTCCATCCACCGGCTCGCCCGGCAGTTCCAGGACACGTTCGTGGGGCAGTCGGTGCGGGCCACCTCTCCGCAGGGGAGGTTCGCCGAGGGTGCCGCTCAGCTGGACGGTCATGTTCCCGTGGAGTCGATCGCCCACGGCAAGCACTTCTTCCTCACCTTCGACCACGGTCACACCCTCAATGTGCACCTGGGGATGTACGGGGCCTGGACCTTCGGCGGGGACCACACCTTCACGGTGGCCTCCTCCATCGGTGCACCCCGGAGGATCGGCGAGCGGGAGATCCACCGTGAGTCGGCTGACCCTGCCCACCCCCTTCCCGACGACGGCCGGTCGCCTTCCGCAGGTGCGCCAGGTGACGCCGTGGCTGGGAGAGCGGCGGCGGAGCCGCCGGAACCCACGCCGACCACCCGCGTGCGGCTGGTGACCCAGCACGGCTGGGCGGACCTGGTGGGTGCCTCGATCTGCCGCGTCCTGACGCCGGGTGAGGTGGAGACGGTGCGCTCGGGCCTCGGGCCCGATCCGCTGGATCCGCAGGCGGACGCGGGGGAGTTCGTGCGGCGAGCCAGCCGGACCGGGCGGGCCATCGGCGCCGTGCTGATGGATCAGTCGATCATCGCGGGTGTGGGCAACATCTTCCGCGCGGAGACACTGTTCCGGCAGCGGATCGACCCCCACCGTCCGGCGCGGTCGCTCTCCGACCAGGAACTGCGGGGCCTGTGGGAGGACCTGGTCCTGCTGATGGGGATCGGAGTGAGACGCGGACGGATCATCACCACCGCACCGGAGCACCGGCCCGGCGTGCCGGAGGCCGAGGCGTGGCCGGAGCATGCGACCTACGTGTACCAGCGGCAGGGACAGACCTGCCTGGTCTGCGGGACCACCTCGCGGGACGGTGCCGACGCGATCGTGGTGGAGGAGATGGTCCAGCGCAAGCTGTACCGCTGCGCCGTCTGTCAGGCGTGAGCAGGACGGAGACGGTCCAGAACAGCAGCAGGGCCCCGGACCGGATCGGTCAGGGGCCCTGCTGGGATGCGGAGGGGATGACGGGAATCGAACCCGCGTAGCCAGTTTGGAAGACTGGGGCTCTACCATTGAGCTACATCCCCGGAACAGCGAGGTTGAGCCTACCAACCGGAACCCTCGCTCTGCAAAAGGCTCGCTGATCGCCCTGGTGGACGCGCCGTCGTCGGGACCTGCTGTGCCTCCGGGACGAGGTCACCTGGAACCGTGATTACTCGCCTGCTGAATGCAGGGGGTAGTCTTGGACGGTCCGTCTCCGCCCTGACGGTGCACTGCTGTGCGCTCGAGGGCGGATCGGCGGGGTGTAGCTCAGCTTGGTAGAGCGCGCGCTTTGGGAGCGTGAGGCCGCAGGTTCAAATCCTGTCACCCCGACGTCATCTCGACATCAAGCATCAGTACGACGTTCCCGATCCATCTACAGGAGTCCTACGTGGTCAAGAGCACCGCAGAAAACCTCAGCCCCACCCGGGTCAAGCTGGACGTGGAGGTCCCCTTCGAGGACCTCAAGCCGCGCATCGACGAGGCCTACTCCACCGTGGCGAACCAGATCCAGGTTCCCGGCTTCCGCAAGGGCAAGGTGCCGGCGCGCATCATCGACCAGCGGGTCGGCCGCGGCTTCGTGATCGAGACCGCCATCAACGAGGGTCTGAACGAGTTCTACCAGGCGGCCCTGATCGAGGCCGAGATCACGCCTCTCTCCCGCCCCGAGGTGGAGATCACCTCCACGCCCGGCACCGACGGCGACGCTGAGGCTCCGCTGAAGTTCACCGCCGAGCTGGACGTGCGCCCGGAGATCGAGCTGCCCGACTACAAGGGCCTGAAGGTCACCGTCGAGCCCGCCGCCGCCACCGAGGAGGACGAGCAGAAGGCACTGGACGACCTGCGCTCCCGCTTCGGCACCCTCAAGGACGTGGAGCGTCCGGCGAAGAAGGACGACTTCGTCACCATCAGCCTGACCGCCACCATCGACGACGAGCAGGTCGACCAGGCGGAAGGTCTGTCCTACCAGGTCGGCGCCGGCACCATGCTCGACGGCATGGACGAGGCCCTGGAGGGTCTGTCCGCCGGCGAGGACGCCATCTTCGAGACCACCCTGGCCGGCGGCGATCGCTCCGGCGAGAAGGCGCAGGTCAAGGTCGTGCTCGACGCCGTCAAGGAGCGTGAGCTGCCCGAGGCCGACGACGAGTTCGCCCAGCTGGCCTCCGAGTTCGACACCATCGACGAGCTCAAGGAGGACCTGAAGAAGCAGGCCGCCGAGGGCGCCGTCACCGGTCAGGGCGTCGAGGCCCGCGACAAGGTCCTGGAGGAGCTGGTCAAGCTCGTCGAGGTCGCCGTGCCGGACTCGATCATCACCGAGCAGGTCGAGCAGCACTTCGCCCAGGGCGGCCACACCGAGGGTGATGACCACGACACCGAGGAGCACCGCGCCGAGGTCGAGCAGAACACCCGCGAGGCCTTCCGCAACGAGGTCATCCTGGACGCCGTGGCCGACGCCGAGGAGATCGGTGTGGACCAGGGCGAGCTGATCGAGTACATCATCACCACCGCCTCCCAGTACGGCATGGACCCGAACCAGTTCGCCCAGATGCTGGACCAGGCCGGCCAGGTCCCGATGATCATGGGCGAGGTGCGCCGCCGCAAGGCCCTGGCCAAGGTGCTGGAGTACGCCGAGGTCACCGACACCGACGGCAACAAGGTCGACCTGACCGCCTTCGTCACCCCGGGCGGCCAGGATGCTGTGGAGTCTGCTGACTCGGCGGATTCCGCTGATTCGGCCGATTCCGCCGACTCCCCGGAGTCTGCCGACTCTGCTGAGTCTGCTGACTCGGCTGATGAGGCCGCACAGAAGAAGACTCCGGCGAAGAAGGCTCCGGCTCGCAAGCCGGCCGCCAAGTCGACCGCCGCCAAGACCACGGCTGCCAAGTCGACCACGGCCAAGAAGGCTCCGACCAAGAAGGCCGACGACGCCGAGGCTGGCGAAGCGACGGAGGAGAAGGCTCCGGCCAAGAAGGCTCCGGCTCGTAAGCCGGCCGCCAAGTCGACCGCCGCCGCCAAGACCACGGCTGCCAAGTCCACCACGGCCAAGAAGGCTCCGGCCAAGAAGGCTGAGGGCGAGGGCGCCGAGCAGACCGAGAAGAAGGCTCCGGTCAAGAAGGCTCCGGCTCGCAAGCCGGCTGCCAAGAAGGCACCGGCCCAGAAGGCTGAGGAGACCACCGAGGGCTGATCCTCTCCGGTGATCCACCAGGCGCCCGGGCGCCTCCCACCCCTACGGGGCAGGGCGGCGACCCGGGCGCTCTGCTGTCCGGGCGCCGTCGGGACCTGCTGAGGCAACCGGTGCGGACCATGCGCCAACAGCGAACAGTGCGGTGCCGCACGGGTGGTGGACGAGCCGTGACAGTAGTCTCGAAGAAATCGCGCGGCCGGTGAGCCGGACCTGTGTCCGGACCCGACGCGCACACGGCCAGAGCATCAGGAAGGCAGGGCGCAATGACTGCATCCACTCCCGCACCCCGCATGGCGTCGGTGGACCCGGCGGCCCGCGAGGACTACATCTACAACCGGCTGCTGAAGGAACGCATCATCTGGCTGGGATCCGAGGTGATGGACGAGAACGCCAACGCCATCTGCTCGCAGATGCTCCTGCTCTCGGCCGAGGATCCGCACAAGGACATCTACCTGTACATCAACTCCCCGGGCGGCTCGATCACCGCGGGCATGGCGATCTACGACACCATGCAGTACATCCCCAATGATGTGGTGACCGTGGCCACCGGCATGGCCGCCTCCATGGGGCAGTTCCTGCTCTCCTCCGGCACCAAGGGCAAGCGCTACGCCACCCCGCATGCGCGCATCCTGATGCACCAGCCCTCCGGCGGCATCGGCGGCACCGAGTCGGACATCCGCATCCAGGCCCAGCTGATCCTGCACATGAAGCAGGTCATGGCCGAGCTGACCGCCGAGCAGACCGGTCAGACCGTGGAGACCATTCTCAAGGACAATGAGCGTGACAAGTGGTTCACCGCTCAGGAGGGCCTGGAGTACGGCTTCTTCGACCACATCGCCGAGCGGGCCGGCACCGTGACCGGCGGCGGTGGCGTGGACAGCTGAGCTGTCTGCTCCAGCTCCAGCCGATCCAACCGACCGACCCCGTCAGACGTCACCAGCTCTGTCCAGGAGACCTTCAGATGATGAACCAGTACCCCACCGGAATGACCGATCAGCCCGGCATGCCCTCCGGCATCGGGCGGACCTCCCCGACCTCGCGGTACATCCTGCCGCAGTTCGAGGAGCGCACCCCCTACGGTTTCAAGCGCCAGGACCCCTACGCCAAGCTGTTCGAGGATCGCATCGTCTTCCTCGGCGCCCAGGTGGACGACGCCTCGGCCGATGACATCATGGCCCAGCTGCTCGTGCTGGAGTCCATGGACTCCGAGCGCGACATCACGCTCTACATCAATTCGCCGGGCGGCTCCTTCACCGCCATGACCGCGATCTACGACACCATGCAGTTCATCCGTCCTGAGGTGCAGACCGTGTGCCTGGGACAGGCTGCCTCTGCGGCCGCGGTGCTGCTGGCTGCCGGTGCCCCGGGCAAGCGACTGGCGCTGCCCAACGCGCGCGTGCTGATCCACCAGCCCTCCATGGGTGGGGACCGCGGCACGGCCACCGACCTGCAGATCCATGCGGAGGAGCTGCTGCGCATCCGCACCTGGATGGAGGAGACGCTGGCCTCGCACACCAACAAGAGCGCGGAGCAGGTCCGTCAGGACATCGACCGGGACAAGTTCCTCTCCGCCCAGGGCGCCAAGGAGTACGGCCTGGTGGACGAGGTGCTCGAGCCCCGCAAGATCAGCCGCCCCCAGCTGAGCAGCTGAGATCGGCTGATCCGCTGAATCGACACTGAAGGGCCGCCTCCCAAGACCGGGTGGCGGCCCTTCAGCTGTGGTCGACCCGGGTCGGTGCCGACATCCGCCGTTGCGGACCGCTATCGCGTCCGGCACCGGACGTATGCTGGACAAACTGCGATCGATAGCCCCGGTCGACCACCGGCCCATCACCCGCGATCGCCCCCCTGATGTCTGAGGAGACCCCCGCATGGCACGCATCGGCGAAAGCGCTGACCTGCTCAAGTGCTCGTTCTGTGGAAAGAGCCAGAAGCAGGTCAGGAAACTCATCGCCGGCCCCGGTGTCTACATCTGCGATGAGTGCATCGAACTGTGCAACGAGATCATCGAGGAGGAGCTCGCGGAGGTCGTGGAGACCGCTGAGGTCGAGCTGCCCAAGCCCAAGGAGATCTACGCCTTCCTCGAGGAGTACGTGATCGGCCAGGACGCCGCCAAGCGGTCTCTGGCGGTGGCCGTCTACAACCACTACAAGCGGATCCGCGGCGGGCACACTGCCGGCAAGGAGTCCTCCTTCGCCGAGCACCTGGAACAGCACGCCTCCTTGGAGGACTCCCTCTCCGATGTGGAGGTCGGCAAGTCCAACATCCTGATGGTCGGTCCCACCGGTTCCGGCAAGACCTATCTGGCCCAGACGCTGGCCCGGATGCTGAACGTCCCCTTCGCCGTGGCCGACGCCACCTCGCTGACCGAGGCTGGCTACGTGGGCGAGGACGTGGAGAACATCCTGCTCAAGCTCATCCAGGCCGCAGACTATGACGTGAAGAAAGCCGAGCAGGGGATCATCTACATCGACGAGATCGACAAGATCTCGCGCAAGTCGGAGAACCCCTCGATCACCCGTGACGTCTCCGGCGAGGGCGTCCAGCAGGCGCTGTTGAAGATCCTGGAGGGCACGGTGGCCTCCGTGCCGCCCCAGGGCGGGCGCAAGCATCCACATCAGGAGTTCCTGCAGATCGACACCTCCAACGTCCTGTTCATCGTGGCCGGTGCCTTCGCCGGACTCGACGAGATCATCGGCTCCCGGGCCGGACGCAAGGGGATCGGCTTCGGCGCTCCGCTGAACCATCTGGGCAGCGGAGACGTCACCTATTCCGAGGTGCGCCCCGAGGACCTGCTCAAGTTCGGCCTGATCCCCGAGTTCATCGGGCGCCTCCCGGTGATCACCACCGTGGAGAACCTGGACCGAGCCTCGCTGATCCAGATTCTGACTGAACCGAAGAACGCCCTGTTGAAGCAGTACCAGAAGATGTTCCTGCTGGACGGCGTGGAGCTGCAGTTCGACCAGGACGCCCTGGACGCGGTGGTCGAGCAGGCCGAGGAACGGGGGACCGGTGCCCGTGGACTGCGATCGATCATGGAAGAGGTCCTGAAGCCGGTCATGTTCGATCTGCCCTCCCGAGACGACATCGCCACGGTGGTCATCACCGCAGATGTGGTCCGTGACGGCGCCGAGCCCACGCTGATCTCCCGTGAAGTGGACCGCAAGCGGCGGAACAAGTCAGCCTGATCACCTGTTGGACCGTGTGACGGGCTGAACCGCCCGATCCCGAGCATTCAAGGAGCGCTTTCGTGACCGAGACCCCGCAGACCGCACAGGACACCCAGAAGGTCGACTTCTGGTTCGACTCGACCTGCCCCTTCGCCTGGATCACCTCCCGGTGGATGCTCGAGGTCGAGAAGGTCCGCCCCGTGAAGGTCACCTGGCATGCCATGTCCCTCTCTGTCCTGAACGAGGGCCGCGACCTGGACCCGGGCTACCTGGAGCGCATGGAGAAGGCCTGGCTCCCGGCCCGTGCCGCGATCCAGGTCCGTGAGCGCCACGGCGTGGAGGCCCTGGGCGAGTGGTACACCGCCGTGGGCACCCGGATCCACAATCAGGGCAACAAGGACTACGAGGCCGTGATCGCCGAGGCCCTCCAGGAACTGGGTTACGACGCCGAGATCCTCGATGCAGCGAAGACCGATGCTGAGGATGAGAAGCTGCGCTCCTCGCACCAGGAGGCGATCGACCTGGTCGGGGACGACGTGGGCACTCCCGTGGTCTCCTTCAACGGCACCGCCTTCTTCGGTCCGGTGCTGACGCGCATCCCGCGCGGCGAGGAAGCCGGCCGGATCTTCGACGGCGCGGTGGCCCTGGCCGGGTTCCCGTACTTCTACGAGATCAAGCGCTCCCGCACCACCCAGCCCCAGTTCGACTGAGTCTGGACTCGCCTGGCGCTGGGGGAGTAGCCTCGTCGTGTGCTCCGAGGGGATCGGAGACAATGACGAGGGAGGAGGAAGCATGGGTATGAAGAAGGGCGTGGCGTCCGTACTCGCCGTCGGCGCGCTGGCTGCGTCGGGCCTGGTGGGCACAGCCGCCCCAGCCGCCGCCGTGGAGAACATGTACATCTACTCAGGTAATTATCACGACTGCCAGAAGAAGACTCTGGTCGCGGTGGACAAGTTGAAGCGCTACCGGGCCATCACCGGTCTCCGTGTGTCCTACGCGTGCCAGTACTTCTTCGACGCCAAACGCTACGAGACCCACATCTCGTACTCCATCAGACGATGACTCCCTGACCTCGAGTCGGGGCTGACTGAATACAGTCCGTGATGCCCGCCGGTCGCAACTCGGCGGGCATCACGGCGTCAAGGCGCTTTCACTGGTCCTCGGCGGGTGCCAGCTCCACGTCGGAGACCACCAGGACGGCGTCACCCTCCGGTGTGCCCTCCACCAGGGACAGGTCGGTGACGTTGCCGGCGGCCTTCAGATCCTGCAGGGCGCCGCGCAGCTGCTCCAGTCGGTCGGCTGGAGCCGTGACCACAGCAGAACGCACCTCGGTGCGCTGCTTGACCTTGGCCTCGGACTTGGACTTGCGGATCCCGCCCAGGGCCTGGGCGACCGTGGAGAGGACACCGGCGTCGCCGCCGTCGGAGGCCGCCTGGATGCCGGTGACCTCCTGGGCCAGGCCCGGCCAGGCCGCGCGGTGCACCGAACCGGAGCGCCACCAGCCCCAGACCTCGTCCGTGGCGAAGGGCTGGAAGGGTGCCAGCAGGCGCAGCAGGGCATCCAGCGTGGTCGCCAGGGCGGCCAGCACGGACGCCTGCTCGCCCTCGCCGTGTCCTCCGTACGCACGGTCCTTGATCAGCTCCACATAGTCATCGGTGAACTGCCAGAAGAAGGACTCCGTCAGGTTCAGCGCGCGGGCGTAGTCATATGCCTCGAATGCCCGGGTGGACTGCTCCACGGTCTCCCGCAGCCGCACCATCAGTGCACGGTCCAGAGGGTTGGTGATGACCGCTGCCTGCTCAGCGGAGCGGATCACGTTCTGCTCGGTGGCACCCAGGTTCAGGGCGAACTTGGAGGCGTTGAGCAGCTTGATGGCCAGGCGTCGCCCGATCTTCATCTGCGCGACCTCGTAGGCCGTGTCCGCGCCGAGCTTGGCCGAGGCAGCCCAGTAGCGCACAGCATCGGAGCCGAACTCATCCAGCACGTCGGTGGGGACCACCACATTGCCCTTGGACTTGGACATCTTCTTCCGGTCCGGGTCCAGGATCCAGCCCGAGAGCGCGGTGTGCTTCCACGGGATGGACTCGTTCAGGGCCTCAGCACGGACCATGGTGGAGAACAGCCAGGTCCGGATGATGTCGTGTCCCTGGGGACGCAGGTCGAACGGGAAGACCGTACCGAAGTAGTCCTCGTCACGGCTCCACTGACCCACGATCTGCGGAGTCAGCGAGGAGGTGGCCCAGGTGTCCAGGACGTCCGGATCGCCGGTGAAACCACCCGGGACATCGCGCTGGGACTCCTCATAGCCCGGAGCGGCCTCGGCCACGGGGTCCACGGGCAGCGCCTCGTCAGAGGGGAGGATCGGGTGCTCGTAGTCCGGCTCACCGTCCTGGTCCAGGGGGTACCAGACCGGGATCGGCACACCGAAGAACCGCTGACGGGAGACCAGCCAGTCGCCGTTCAGGCCCTCGACCCAGTTCTCATAGCGAGAGCGCATGAACTCCGGGTGCCACGCGACCTCCCGCCCACGCGAGACCAGGGCGTCCCGACGAGCTGCGTCACGTCCGCCGTTGCGGATGTACCACTGGCGGGAGGAGATGACCTCGAGCGGCTTGTCGCCCTTCTCGTAGAAGTTCACCGGGTGGGTGATCTTCTTCGGTTCGCCGTCCAGCAGCTCGGCCTCCTTCAGTGCAGCGACCACGGCCTCCTTGGCGGAGAACACCGTCTTGCCGGCCAGCGCCTCGTAGTGGGCACGTCCGGCCTCGCTGGTGATCCACTCGGGAGTCTCGGCGTGGAAGCGCCCGTCCCGGCCGATCAGCGTTCGGGTGGGCAGCTGCAGCTCACGCCACCAGGTGACGTCGGTCAGGTCGCCGAAGGTGCAGACCATGGCGATGCCCGAGCCCTTGTCCGGCTTGGCCAGGGCGTGGGCCTTGACCTCCACCGGGACCTCGAACAGCGGTGAGGTGACCATGGTGCCGAACAGGCCCTGGTACCGCTCGTCGTCGGGGTGGGCCACCAGAGCCGCGCAGGCCGGCAGCAGCTCGGGGCGGGTGGTCTCGATGATGACCTGCTCGCCGGACTCGGTGAAGAACGGAATCCGGTGGTAGGCGCCGGGCATCTCCCGGTCCTCCAGTTCGGCCTGGGCCACGGCGGTGCGGAAGGTGACGTCCCAGAGGGTGGGAGCTTCGGCCATGTAGGCGTCGTCAGAGGCCAGGTTGCGCAGGAAGGCACGCTGGGAGACGGCACGGGAGACGTCGTCGATGGTCCGGTAGGTCAGCGACCAGTCCACGGACAGTCCCAGGCGGGTGAACAGCGCCTCGAAGACCTTCTCGTCCTCGACCGCCAGCTCCTCGCACAGCTCGATGAAGTTCTTGCGGGAGACCACGTCCCAGTCGCGCTGGTTCTTCGCGGGGGTCTCCGGGGGGCGGTAGCCCTCCACGTACGGCTTGGTGGGATCGCACCGCACACCGTAGTAGTTCTGCACGCGCCGCTCGGTGGGCAGGCCGTTGTCATCCCAGCCCATGGGGTAGAACACGTTCTTGCCGTTCATCCGTTGGAAGCGGGCCAGCACGTCGGTCTGGGTGTAGGAGAACATGTGACCCACGTGCAGAGACCCGGACGCGGTGGGCGGCGGGGTGTCGATCGAGTAGACCTGTTCGCGCGTGGTGTCAGCCTCGAAGGCGTAGGTGCCCTCGGTGCGCCAGCGCTCGGAGAGCTTGTCCTCCAGGCCCTCCAGGGCGGGGCGGTCAGGGACGTTCACCGAGGTGGCGGCGGTGCCGGAAGTGGATGCGTTCGGATCGGAGATGGGCGTGTCTGTGCCCTGCGCGTGGTCAGCCATGCCGCCCATCATCCCACGGTGCGCGCAGGCGCTCCGAATCCGCAGACACGTCCTGACGACAGCCGTGCATGCTCGGGGCACGGCCACGTGCCACGGCCCCCAACGATTGACCTCGGCTGAGATCAGGACCACCATGAGCACACCAGCCGCTCAGTCTGCGTGACCGCATCCGTCACCCCTCCGCGCAGCAGGATCCTGTGGAATCCACCGATCACCTACGCTCCGTGAGGGAACGACATGAGCAGCATTGCCACACCCATCCGCACGTCCATGCGCGCCATCGTGCAGGACGCCTACGGGTCCGCCGCGGTCTTCCGATCTGCACGGATCGCCCGGCCACAGATCGCCGAGGAGGAGGTGCTCATCCAGGTCAGGGCGGCTGGCCTCGATCGAGGGACCTGGCATCTGATGACCGGGCAGCCGTATCTGGTCAGGATCCTGGGGTTCGGTCTTCGCGCACCGAAGAACCGCGTGCCGGGGCTCGATGTGGCGGGCGTCGTCGTCGGCGTCGGATCTGCAGTGACGCAGTTCGCTCCAGGCGACGAGGTGTTCGGGATCTCCCGGGGCTCCTTCGCCGAGTACGCTGCCGTCCGCGAGGACAAACTGGCCCACAAGCCGCCGAATCTGACGTTCGCCCAGGCGGCCGTCGTCCCGATCTCTGCCGGCATGGCACTGCAGGCGTTGACCGAGGTCGGCAGGATCAGTCGGGGACAGCGAGTCCTCGTCATCGGCGCGTCCGGTGGAGTCGGGAGCTACGCGGGGCAGCTGGCCCGAGTCTTCGAGTCCGAGGTCACCGCCGTGTGCAGCACCTCCAAGCTCGGTGACGTGCGGTCGCTGGGGGCTGACCACGTGCTCGACTACACCTCCCAGGACTTCGCCGATGGCACCCACCGGTACGACCTCATCCTCGACATCGCCGGCAACTCACCACTGTCGCGACTGCGCAGGGCCCTGACCCCGGGAGGAACACTCGTGATCGTCGGCGGTGAAGAGGGAGGGCGCTGGACAGGGGGGTTCGGCCGATCCCTGCGTGCCTCGATCCTCTCCGCGTTCGTGCCTCAACGTCTGACCATGCTCGCCAGCAAGGAGCGTGCCAGTGATCAGGAGCAGCTCGCGGCACTGATGGCGGCCGGCACGGTGACGCCCAGCGTGGACTCCACCTACCCCCTCGACCACGTCGGCGAGGCGATGCGGCGGCTGGAGGCCGGGGACGTGAGGGGCAAGATCGCCATCACCATCTGACGGGCCGGTCTACCCTGGGTCTATGAGCGCAGAGACCTCCATCGCCCACGCCGCCGTCGTCACCGGAGCCTCATCCGGCATCGGGCGGGCCACCGCCCTGCGCCTGGCCCAGGACGGCTGGACCGTCTACGCGGTGGCCCGCCGTGCTGAGCGCCTGCAGGACCTGGCCGAGGAAGCGGCCGGTGAGGGGGCCGGCGTCGGGAAGGTCATCCCGCTGCCCGCGGACGTGACCGATCCGGCCCAGGTGGCCCGGGTGAGGGGCCACGTGGAGGCCGCCGGGGGAGCGGACACCGTGCTGGCGATCGCCGGCGGTGCGCTCGGCACTGATTCTGTGGCCGAGGGGAAGCTGGAGCAGTGGGAGACCATGTTCCGCTCCAACGTCCTCGGCACGCTGAATGTCACCCAGGCGTTCCTGCCCATGCTGAGGGCCTCCGGACGGGGCACCGTGCTGGTGCTGACCTCCACGGCCGGGCTGGTCTCCTACGAGGGCGGGGGTGGCTACAACGCGGCGAAGATGGGCCAGCACGGACTGGTGGGCGCACTGCGGCTGGAGGAGGCCGAGCATGATGTCCGGGTGATCGAGGTGTTGCCTGGACTGGTCCACACCGAGGAGTTCTCCCTGAACCGGCTCGGCGGTGACCAGGCCAAGGCCGACGCCGTCTACGCCGGCGTGGAGAACCCCTTGACTCCAGAGGATGTGGCAGACGTGTGCGCCTACGCGGTCAACGCCCCGCATCACGTGAACCTGGACCAGATCGTGGTCCGTCCCGTGGCCCAGGCTGCGGCCCACAAGCTGATCCGGAAGGGCTGAACCCGCGATACACTGGACCGCACAGGCACTGACCCGGCCATCACCGGTGAGCCTCCGGAAGAACAGGTCCCGCCCGGACGTCTCCAGACACCGCGTGCAGACCCCAGTAGAACCGGACGGGTAAGCCCGTCACAGCAGTCACGAGCGGTCGTCCGCCGCACCGGCACCCCCGGAACGGCAGGCGGCAAGCAGGGTGGTACCGCGCCGCACGGCGTCCTTGCAGACCAGCAGCCGACCCCGCACGAAGGACCGCCCGTGTACCCCCTCGCCAGTTCGAACCCCGAGCACCCGGCCAGCACCCCCGCCTCTCCCCGTTTCCCGGAGATCGAGGAGCGCGTGCTGTCCTACTGGGACCAGGACGGGACCTTCCAGGCCTCCATCGACGCTCGCCCGGCGCACACCGAGGACGGCACCCCCAACGAGTTCGTCTTCTATGACGGACCTCCCTTCGCCAACGGCCTGCCCCACTACGGTCACCTGCTCACCGGGTACGTCAAGGATCTGGTGGCCCGCTACCAGACGCAGCAGGGCCGCCGGGTGGAGCGCCGTTTCGGCTGGGACACCCACGGCCTGCCCGCCGAGCTGGAGGCGATGAAACAGCTGGGCATGACGGACAAGGCCCAGATCGAGTCCATGGGCATCGACCGCTTCAACGACGCCTGCCGCGCCTCGGTGCTCAAGTACACCGAGGAGTGGAAGGACTACGTCAACCGCCAGGCCCGCTGGGTGGACTTCGAGAACGACTACAAGACCCTGAACCCCGAGTTCATGGAGTCGGTGCTGTGGGCGTTCAAGTCCCTGCATGAGAAGGACCTGACCTACCAGGGCTTCCGCGTGCTGCCATACTGCTGGAAGGACGAGACCCCGCTCTCCAACCACGAGCTGCGCATGGACGACGACGTCTACCAGCAGCGCCAGGACCCCTCCGTCACCGTCTCCTTCACGCTGCAGGGCCTGCCCGAGGACCCCGCCGACGTGCCCGCCGGGGGAGCCGATGCCGCGCTGGCAGCTGAGCTGGCCGGCGTCGAGGTGATGGCCTGGACCACCACGCCCTGGACCCTGCCCACCAACCAGGCCCTGGCCGTCGGGCCGGAGATCACCTACGTGGTGGTGCCGGCCGGTCCGGACGCCGCCGAAGGGGTGACCGGGAAGCGTTACCTGCTGGCCCAGGACCGGCTGGCCGCGCACGCCAAGGAGTTGGGCTATCCCGACGCCGGCTCCGTCACCGAGGCGGTGACCGGCACCTACCTGGGTGCTCGCCTGGCCGGGCTGCGCTACGCCCCGCTGTTCACCTACTTCGTGGACGCCGAGGGCGATGACACCTACGGAACCGCCCACGCCTGGCGGCTGCTGGCCGATGACTACGTCTCCACCGAGGACGGCACCGGCGTGGTCCACCAGGCCCCGGCCTACGGTGAGGACGATCAGCGGGTGTGCGAGGCCAACGGGATCCCCGTGGTGCTCTCCGTGGACGACGGCGCCCGTTTCCTGCCGCTGTTCGCAGACCCGAACCGTGGCGGGGGGGTGCTGGCCGAGATCGCCGGCGTCCAGGTCTTCGAGGCCAACCGCACCATCATCCGCGCCCTGCGCGCGGAGGGGCGCCTGGTGAAGGAGACCAGCTACGAGCACTCCTACCCGCACTGCTGGCGCTGCCGCACGCCCCTGATCTACCGGGCCATCACCTCCTGGTACGTCAAGGTGACCGAGTTCAAGGACCGGATGCTGGAGCTGAACCAGCAGATCAACTGGATCCCGGGCAACGTCAAGGACGGGCAGTTCGGCCGCTGGCTGGAGAACGCCCGCGACTGGTCGATCTCCCGCAACCGGTACTGGGGCTCGCCCATCCCGGTCTGGCAGTGCGACGACCTCGAGTGCACCCATCAGGAGGTGTTCGGCTCCCTGGCTGAGCTGCAGGAGCGGTTCGGACGCCTGCCGCTCAACGCCGCCGGCGAACCGGATCTGCACCGCCCCTGGATCGACGAGCTGACCGTGGAGCATGAGGGCTGCGGCGGCACCCTGCGCCGCGTGGAGGACGTGCTGGACGTCTGGTTCGACTCCGGCTCCATGCCCTACGCCCAGGTGCACTATCCGTTCGAGCAGCGCGAGTGGTTCGACACCCACAACCCGGCCGACTTCATCGTGGAGTACATCGGCCAGACCCGCGGCTGGTTCTACACCATGCACATCCTGGCCACCGCCCTGTTCGACCGGCCGGCGTTCTCGAACGTGATCAGCCACGGGATCGTGCTGGGCTCGGACGGGCAGAAGATGTCCAAGTCCCTGCGCAACTACCCGGATGTGTCCGAGGTGCTGGACCGGGACGGCTCGGATGCCATGCGCTGGTTCCTAATGGCCAGCCCCATCCTGCGCGGCGGCAACCTGGTGGTCACCGAGGAGGGCATCCGTGAGGGCGCCCGTCAGGTGCTGCTGCCGGCCTGGAACGTCTGGCACTTCTTCTCCCTCTACGCCAACACTGCCCGCGCCGGAGGAGAGCGTCCGGACGGGTACCGTGCCCAGGCCCGGCACACCTCCACCGACCCGCTGGACCAGTACATCCTGGCCGCCACCGGACGGATGCTGCGCGAGGTCAAGGCCGGACTGGACGCCTACGAGGTCTCGGACGCCTGCGACGCCCTGCGCACCTACATGGACACCATGACCAACTGGTACGTGCGACGCTCCCGGCACCGGTTCTTCGACGAGGACACCCAGGCGCTGGACGTGCTCTACACCTGTCTGGAGGCCTTCTGCCGGGCCGCGGCACCGCTGATGCCGCTGGTCTCCGAGGAGATCTGGCGCGGACTGACCGGCGGCCGCTCGGTGCACCTGACCGACTACCCGGACGCCGCCCCGTTCTTCTCCGGGTTCGACTCCGAGCAGGACGCCGAGGCGCTGGTGGAGCGGATGGAGACCGTGCGGCGCATCGCCTCCGCCGGGTCCTCCCTGCGCAAGGGCGCCAAGCGCCGGGTGCGCCTGCCCCTGCGCCAGCTGACTGTGGTGGTGCCGGCCGCCGCCGGCCTGCAGGGAGCCTTCGCGGACATCGTCCGGGACGAGCTGAACCTGAAGTCGGTGGAGCTGCTGGACGCCTCCGAGGTCTCCGCCGCGGACTTCGGGATCTCCCAGCAGCTGGCGGTCAACGCCCGCGCCGCAGGACCGCGTCTGGGCAAGCAGGTCCAGGTGGCCATCAAGGGCGCCAAGTCCGGGGACTGGTCGGTCGCCGAGGACGGCACCGTCACCGCGGGCGGGATCGCCCTGCAGGAGGGCGAGTACACCCTGGAGACCACCGTGGGCTCTCCTGACGACGCCGCCTCCTCCCAGCAGGAACGCGCCGTGACGGTCATCCCGGGCGGTTTCGTGGTCCTGGACACCGCGGTGCCGGCCGACCTGGCCGCCGAGGGCACCGCCCGGGATGTGGTGCGTGCCGTCCAGGCCGCCCGCAAGGACGCCGGGCTGGAGGTCTCTGACCGGGTCCGCACCGTGATCACCGGTCCGGCTCCAGTCGTGGCGGCCGTGCGGGCTCACCAGGACCTGGTGGCCGAGGAGACCCTGACCACCGAACTGGTGCTGGAGGACTCGGGAGCTGCCGACCCGCGCCAGGATCCGGCCGATGACGCCACCAAGCTGGTCCAGGTGGCGGTGAGCCGGGCATGACCATGGACAGGAGTGCGGGGATGGGGCAGGACGCACCCGCTTCGGTGCGCGAGGTCTACCGAGACCTGCTGGACCGGGCCCCGGAGAACCGGATGGAGCCACGCATGGCGCCGCTGCGGCGGGCCATGGAGCTGCTGGGCGAGCCCCAGCACTCCGCCCCGGTGATCCACCTGACCGGGACCAACGGCAAGACCTCCACCGCCCGGATGATCGAGTCGGCGCTGCGGGCCTACGGGTTGCGCACCGGGCGGTACACCTCACCGCATCTGAGCTCGGTCACCGAGCGGATCAGCGTGGACGGCGCGCCGGTGGACGATGAGACCTTCGTGCGGACCTGGAACGAGATCCTGCCCATGGTCGAGGTGGTGGACGCAGAGCTGGAGCAGGCGGGGGAGAACCCGCTGACCTACTTCGAGGCCGTCACCGTCCTGGGCTTCGCCGTCTTCGCCGATGCCCCCGTGGACGTGATGATCCTGGAGGTCGGTCTCGGCGGGATCACCGACGCCACCAACGTGGCCGACGGCCAGGTCTCCGTGGTCACCCCCATCTCCCTGGACCACACCGATCTGCTGGGGGACACGCCCGGGGAGATCGCCCAAGAGAAGGCCGGCATCATCAAACCCGGAGGGTTCCTGGTCTCGGCGGCGCAGGATCCGGACGCAGCCCAGGTGCTGCTGGACGCCGCCCGCGAGGCGAACGTGCCGTTCCGCTTCGAAGGCGTGGAGTTCGGCGTGCAGTCCCGAGCGGTGGCAGTGGGCGGACAGCAGGTGGATGTCCAGGGACTGGCCGGCAGCTACAACGGCCTGAACCTGCCTCTGCACGGAGCCCACCAGGCACAGAACCTGGCCGTGGCCGTGGCCGCCTTGGAGGCCTTCCTCGGAGGCGGCGAACAGGAGCTGGACCACGAGCTGCTCCAGCAGGGGCTGGCCCAGGTCACCTCACCCGGACGGCTGGAGGTCGTCCGGGCCGCCCCCACCATCGTGGTGGACGCCGCGCATAACCCCGCCGGCCTGGCCGCCACCGCCGCTGCCGTGGAGGAGGCCTTCAGCTTCAGTCGACTGGTGCTGGTGGTGGGCATCCTGCAGGACAAGGACGCGCTGGGCATGCTGCAGGAGCTCTACGAGCGCTTCGGTGACGAGGTCTCCGACCTGTGCCTCACGCAGTCCTCCTCGCCTCGGGCCATCCCGGCGGGGGAACTGGGCCAGCTGGCCCTGGATGCCGGCTGGCCGGAGGAGGACCTCTACGCCACCGAGTCGTTGCCCGATGCCCTGGAATGGGCCGTCGGTCGCTCCGAGGCCGTGGACTCACTGGACGCCGGGGACCCTGGACTGAATGCCGGGACCGGCGGCGGGGTGCTGGTGACCGGCTCGATCACGGTGATCGCTGAGGTTCGTGAGCTGCTGGGCGCCGGAGCGGTGGAGACCGCACCGGAGCAGAACCAGGGCCGCGGGGGTCTGGGGACCGTGGACGTGATGCCCCCTGATCTGGGCGACCTCGAGGAACTGGACCTCGGGCTCGGCCTGGACGAGGACGACGACGACTCCGATCTGTTCGGGGACGACGAGGACACCGACGACCAGAAGGACCATCAGGAGGACCGTCGATGAGCGGCACCGAGGACTGGCGTCCCCAGCGCGAGACGAAGTCTCAGCGTGCCTGGCAGCCCGGTCAGATCAAGAAGCCCCGGTCCATCCGGGTGACCTTCGCCTCCACCGTGCTGGTGATGGAGGCGGTGGTGCTGGTGTTCTTCGGCATCACCATCGTCAACCTGCACCGTCAGGAGGGCACCCACGGCTGGGTGCTCTGGGTGTCCCTGGTCCTGGCGGTCATCGCCATCCTGGACTGCGCCCTGCTGCGTCGGCCCCTGGGCTACTGGATCGGCTGGGGCATCCAGCTGGCCCTGTTGGCCGCCTCTGTCCTGGAGTACACCATGCTCTTCGTGGCGGTCGGCTTCGGACTGGCCTGGTGGTACGCCGTGACCAAGGGCGGACAGCTGGACCGGGAGAACGCCGAGCGCCATGCGGCGGAGGAGCGCCTGCGCGCCGAACAGGACTGATCCGGCCGGATACAGTGGAGTCAGATCCCTACAACACCAAGGAGCTTCTGTGACCACTCACGTCGAAGAGACCCTCGTCCTCGTCAAGCCGGACGGCGTGGAGCGCAACCTCACCGGCGTCGTCCTGGCCCGGATCGAGGCCAAGGGCTACGTCATTGCGGACCTGAAGATGCTCGTGCCCACGCGCACCATGCTGGAGAAGCACTATGAGGAGCACCAGGGCAAGCCGTTCTTCGAGCCGCTGGTCGAGTTCATGTCCTCCGGTCCGGTGGTGGCGGTGCGCCTCCAGGGCAACCGAGTGATCGAGGGGTTCCGTTCGCTGGCCGGCTCCACCGAGCCCACCCTGGCGGCCCCCGGCACCATCCGCGGCGACTTCGGTCGAGACTGGGGCACCTCGGTGCAGAAGAACCTGGTGCACGGTTCGGACTCGACCCTCTCCGCTGAGCGTGAGCTGGAGATCTGGTTCGGCTGATCAGCCCATCTGGAAGATGCCCAGCCCGAAGCGCAGCAGGATCGAGCCGATCACGGCCACATAGAGCAGGGCGATCACCGGCCACGCCCAGTCTGCGGCGATCTGTCGCAGACGGGGCGAGGCCGGGATCACGCCGTGCTGCAGGTTGCGCACCGTGAGCAGGACCAGCATCGGGGCCATCATGGCCCAGACGATCATGCAGTACAGGCACAGGGCGGTGATCTCGTACACCGCCTGGTACCAGAGCCACACGCAGAAGGCGAAGCCGGCGGCCACGCCCAGGTTCAGGCCCCGCCAGAACCAGCGCTGATAGCGTGCCCCGGCCAACAGGCCCATGGCCACCGTGATCACCACGGCGAAGCTGACCAGCCCGATGAACTGGTTGGGGAAGCCGAAGGCCATCGCCTGCTCGGACTTCATCACGGCCCCACAGGAGACCCACGGATTCAGGTCGCAGCTGGTCACATAATTCGGGTCCGCCGAGAGCGCCAGGCGCTCGGCCACCAGGATGCAGGTGGCGATCATCCCGACGACGGCCGTCACCAGCAGCATCACTGCAGTCCCGCGATGGCGGGCATACCAGGGCATCTCCTGGTCCTGGACAGGGTGCGGGGACAGTCCGGCGTCCCAGGGGTCCTGGGGTGCTGCCGGATCGAACGATGACGAGGTGCGGGAGGATGCGCTCACCCGGCCAGTCTAGATCTGGTGCGGGGCCGTCGTCGTGACCGTGGGCGAGCCCGTGCCGGTCACAGCCCGCTCTCAGCCGCTGTCTCCACTGCCGGTGTGAGAGAATGATCGTTGATCTGCACACGGCCACACCGTGCGTGGATCCAGCAGACGGCCACCGGGCCGGAGGCGATGAACCGAGGCGACCAGTACAGTGTCGCCGGCTGGAGGCGGCACTGCCGTGCACGCGCAGCCTGACGGAGACCGCTGACGGCACCTGGAACGACAGGTGGGACCGAGTCCGGACGTCGCTGGTTCCGGCATCCGGCGCCCCGCATCCGGCGGGGACCGACCACCGGTTCACCCCAGACTTCATGGAGTCCGCAGGACGGCGGCACCCCGGAGTCCGATCACACGGTCGGACGCCCCCCGGGGGCAACGCAGCCGACGCGGACCTGGTTGTCCCGTGGCCGGGAGTGTGGACCGGTGGCGGGACTGGAGGTGCTGTCCATGACGGCCGAGAATGAGAACACCGCAACACCCGTCGACGCGGACGCAGCAGAAGCCGCGGAGGTCACGACCCCCGCAGTAGAGGAGCCGACGGCGCAGACCGCCGAGCAGCCCGAACTGATCACCGCCTCGGACGTTCCCGAGGTCGATGAGGCCGACGAGGAGCCCTCGGCCGAGGACGCCGATGCACCTGAGGCCGCCGGCGCGCACGACGTGTCCGATCAGCCGACCGAGACGGAGTCCGACGCTGAGCCCGAGGCGGACCCCTTCGCCGTCGTGGATCCGCTGGCCGTGATCTTCCAGGCTCCCGATCTCTCTGCCATCCAGCCGGTCCCGAGCCGCCGCCGTCAGGATGACCAGCGGCGTCAGTCCGCGGCTGGCGCCGAGGATGACGCTGATCGCGACGACCGTGATGACCAGGACAATCAGCAGGACGCCGACGGCCAGCAGGAGAGGTCCGGGGGCCGCAGCCGCAGCCGTCGTCGCCGTTCGCGGGGCCGTGGCTCCAGCGGGGGATCGGACCAGGGCCGGTCCGAGCAGGACCAGTCCGGGTCCTCCGAGGACGACTCGGCCACCACCGATCAGGACGCCGACACCGGGTCCGATGACGAGGGCAACGGCTCCACGGGATCGGTCTCGCGCCGCCGTCGCCGCCGCCGCCGTGGTGAGGCCGACCTCGAGCTCGAGGGCGGCTCGGACGGGGATCCGGAGCACACCGTCACGCGTGTGCGTGCACCGCGCCAGGCCACCAGCACCGGTCCGCAGGGGGTCACCAGCCTCAAGGGCTCCACGCGCCTCGAGGCCAAGAAGCAGCGCCGCCGCGATTCCCGTCAGGGCAACCGCCGCCGCCATGTGATCACCGAGGCCGAGTTCCTGGCCCGCCGAGAGTCGGTGGACCGCAAGATGCTGGTCCGCCAGCGCGAGCACCGGATCCAGATCGCCGTCATGGAGGACGGCGTGCTGGCGGAGCACTTCGTCTCCAACACCACGCAGGACTCCCTCATCGGCAATGTCTACCTGGGCAAGGTGCAGAACGTGCTGCCCTCCATGGAGGCCGCGTTCGTGGACATCGGACGGGGCCGCAACGCCGTGCTCTACGCCGGAGAGGTCAACTGGGACGCCGCGCAGCTGGACGGCAAGCCCAAGAAGATCGAGAACGCCCTGAAGTCCGGCGACTCCGTCCTGGTCCAGGTCACCAAGGACCCGGTGGGCCACAAGGGTGCCCGTCTGACCAGCCAAATCTCCCTGCCCGGCCGGTACCTGGTGTACGTGCCCGGCGGGTCGATGACCGGCATCTCCCGCAAGCTCCCGGATGTGGAGCGTGCGCGCCTGAAGAAGATCCTCAAGGACCACCTGCCGGAGAACGCCGGAGTGATCGTGCGCACCGCCGCAGAGGGCACGTCCGAGCAGGAGCTGATGAACGACATCAACCGCCTGCGTGCCCAGTGGGAGGGGATCGAGGCCAGCTCCACCTCCACCAAGGTGCTCGCCCCTGAACTGCTCTACTCCGAGCCGGACCTGACCATCAAGGTGGTCCGTGACGTCTTCAACGAGGACTTCTCCGGCATGATCGTGCAGGGTGAGCAGGTCTGGGACAACATCGAGGCCTACGTGACCTATGTGGCCCCCCACCTGCTGGACCGAGTCGAGCAGTGGAAGCCCGAGGACCACGACGGCGAGGATCTCTTCTCCGGCCACCGGATCGACGAGCAGCTGCACAAGGCGCTGGAACGCAAGGTCTACCTGCCCTCCGGCGGCTCGCTGGTGATCGACCGCACCGAGGCGATGACCGTGGTGGATGTGAACACCGGCAAGTTCACCGGCTCCGGAGGCAACCTGGAGGAGACCGTCACCAAGAACAACCTGGAGGCCGCGGAGGAGATCGTCCGGCAGCTGCGCCTGCGGGACATCGGCGGCATCATCGTGATCGACTTCATCGACATGGTGCTGGAGTCCAACCGGGACCTCGTGCTGCGCCGGCTCGTGGAGTGCCTGGGCCGAGACCGCACCAAGCACCAGGTGGCCGAGGTCACCTCGCTGGGGCTGGTCCAGATGACGCGCAAGCGCATGGGGACCGGCCTGGTGGAGGTCTTCTCCGAGACCTGCGAGGCCTGCAACGGTCGCGGCATCATCACCCACGACGTCCCGGTGGAGCATCGCCGTGCCCACAACTCCCATGGAGAGCCGCGTCCCAGCCGGGGTGAAGGCAGCGGGCAGGACTCCGGAGAGGGATCGCGCAAGAGCTCGCGGTCCGAGCGGCGGCGCCGCAACCGCGAACGCCAGGCGGAGCGGGGCGCCTCGGAGCAGAACGGCACCGAGAACGGTTCGTCCACACTGACCCCGGAGGAGGAGGCCGAGCGCCAGGCTCGCGCTGAAGCCGCCCGGGCGGCCTTCGCCACGATCGCCGCGGCCACCACGCACCACGCCGAGGAGACCAGCGCAGACCGGCCCGACGACGCCCAGGCACCTGAGCAGTCCGCGTCCGGGCAGGAGCAGGCACAGCAGGAGACGGCCCCCGCTCCGGAGGCGCCCTCGGAGAGGTCCCAGGACACCGCTGAGCAGAGCCGGGCCTCGACCGGCTCGCGCGGCGGCCGTCGTCGCTCTCGTCGGGCCGAATCGGCTGAGTCGAGCACCGAGGTCGCCACCCAGGACGACTCCGGACAGGAGGCGGAGCAGAGGCAGTCCTCGGGGCCGGTGCTGACGCTGGGCGGGGAGACCGTCGAGGTTCCGCAGGGCACGGGCCGGTCTCGGGACCGCTCGGCCGCTGATCTGAGCCGACTGGAGGACGCGCTGGACTCCCGCCAGCAGCAGCCGCAGACCCAGGCGGTCCCGACCACCGAGTCTGAGGCTCCGGCCCGTCCTGCCCGTCGCCGCCGTCGGGCCGCGTCCTCGGACGGCACCGGCGCGGACATCCAGACCGTGGAGATCGCCCCGGGCACGGCCAGCGGCAGCACCTTCAGCGCCAGTGCCGGCCAGGCCCCCTCAACGGGCTCGGAGTCCGAGCAGTCGGGATCCGCGCCGTCGGCCGCGCCGATGATGCTCGGCGTCGGTGTCAAGGCAGAGGACATCGCTCGCACCGAGTGAGCGTGTCATTTGGCGCAGTCACCGAGTGGCGGGTAGGATGGTCACTCGGTGCTGCGCCACCACTGTGGCTTGTGTGCCCTGAATCCAGGGTCTCATGGGCCGACCGGCTCTCTTCAGTCATCTGCTCCACTCCCGTTGAGTGGGACCGACCCGCCCGTGCGGAGGGTCCCAGGTCCGGGACGTCGAGAGGCAGGATGCCCGCCGTGGTCAGTGGCCCCAGCAGCAGTGAGAACAACGTCAGAACGAAAACGTCGAGAGAAGTGAGTCCCAAGTGGTGTACGCGATTGTCCGCGCTGGCGGCCGCCAGGAAAAGGTCTCTGTGGGAGACCTCATAACCCTTGACCGCGTCCCCGCTGAGGCCGGTGGCTCCGTGGAGCTGACCCCCGTCATGCTGGTGGACGGCGACAAGGTCACGACCGGTGCCGATGCCCTGTCCCAGGTCAAGGTCACCGCTGAGGTGATCGGTCACTCCCGCGGTGACAAGATCATCATCCAGAAGTTCAAGAACAAGACCGGCTACATCCGGCGCCAGGGCCACCGCTCTGAGCTGTCCACCGTGAAGGTCACCGAGATCGCCTGACGGCGCTCCACCTGAAGAATCCCACCCCGAGTCCACCGTCCAGCCGACCAAGCCCTCTGTGCGAGGCTGACGGACTGGGACTCACACAGCAAAGGATTGCATCATGGCACATAAGAAGGCCGGCAGTTCCTCCCGGAACGGCCGCGACTCCAACCCGAAGTTCCTCGGTGTCAAGCGCTACGGCGGTCAGTCCGTCAACGCCGGCGAGATCCTGGTGCGCCAGCGCGGCACCAAGTTCCACCCGGGCCTGAACGTGGGCCGCGGCAAGGACGACACCCTGTTCGCCCTGACCGCCGGTGCCGTCGAGTTCGGCAACCGTCGTGGGCGCTCCGTCGTCAACATCGTGCCTGCTGCCGCTGAGTGATCCAGCAGCAGTCCGGGGAGTGACTCCCCAGCAGTGACGCTCCGGCGGGGGCGGGCCTTCCCGGCCCGCCCCCGCCTGCGTCTATCCACCTACTTCACCCTGATCTGTGGGCCATCATGTCCGGTCCACCAGAAAGGCAGTCATGGCAGCTTTCGTGGACCGCGTGGTCCTGCATGTCTCCGGCGGCACCGGGGGGCATGGCTGCGTCTCGGTGAAGCGGGAGAAGTTCAAGCCCCTCGGCGGCCCCGACGGCGGCAACGGCGGCAACGGCGGCGACGTCACCCTGGTGGTGGACAGCCAGACCACCACGCTGCTGGCCTACCACCATGCACCGCATCGTCACGCCGGCAACGGCGACGGCGGCAAGGGCGACTTCCGTCACGGCAAGCACGGTGAGTCGCTGGTGCTGACCGTGCCGGACGGCACCGTGGTCAAGGACCGGGAGGGCAACATCCTGGCCGACATGGTCGGCGAGGGCACCAGCTATGTGGTGGCCGAAGGCGGACTGGGAGGACTGGGCAATGCGGCCCTGGCCTCGCAGAAGCGCAAGGCCCCCGGCTTCGCCCTGCTGGGCATCCCCGGTGATGCCCGCGACGTGGTGCTGGAGCTCAAGACCGTGGCGGACATCGCGCTGGTCGGCTTCCCGTCCGCCGGCAAGTCCTCGCTGATCGCGGCCCTGTCTGCCGCCCGCCCCAAGATCGCGGACTATCCCTTCACCACCCTGGTGCCCAACCTGGGTGTGGTCCAGGCCGGAGAGGTCCGCTACACCGTGGCCGACGTCCCCGGTCTGATCCCCGGCGCCTCCGAGGGCAAGGGGCTCGGACTGGAGTTCCTGCGTCACGTCGAACGCTGCGCAGCCCTGGTCCACGTGCTGGACTGCGGCACCCTGGAGTCCGATCGCGATCCCATCGCCGACTTCGAGGCCATCGAGGCCGAACTGGCGGCCTATGCAGTGGAGCCGATCTTCTCCCAGGGCGGCGACGGCGTGGTGCCGCTGAATGAGCGGCCCCGCATCGTGGCCCTGAACAAGACGGATCTGCCCGACGGCCAGGCGATGGCCGAGATGGTCCGGGCCGAGCTGGAGAGCCGTGGACTGAAGGTCATCGAGGTCTCGGCTCTGGCCCACCAGGGTCTGGATCCGCTGAAGTACGCCATGGCCGAGCTGGTGACCCAGGCGCGGGCCCGCCAGGCCGAGCCTGAACCGGTGGTCCCCGTCGTGGTGCGCCCCCGATCCTCACGCGCACCCGAGTTCACCATCCGCCGCGAAGAGCGGAACCTGGAGCCGCTGTTCCGCGTGCTCGGTTCCAAGCCGGAGAAGTGGATCGCCCAGACCGACTTCGCTAATGACGAGGCCGTGGGCTACCTGGCGGACCGACTGAACCGCCTCGGCGTGGAGGACGGCCTGTTCAAGGCCGGTGCCACCCCGGGCGACGCCGTGGTGATCGGCGATGACGAGAGCGGTGTCGTCTTCGACTGGGAGCCCACCATGGCAGCCGGCGCCGAGCTGCTCGGCGGTCCCCGTGGCAGCGACCTGCGCATGGAGGAGCGCGAGCGTGCCACGCGTGCGCAGAAGCGTGACGAGTACGAACAGCGCAAGCAGGCCCGTGCCGCCACTCGGGCCGAGCTGGAGGCCGAGCGCAAGGCCGGCATCTGGACTGAGCCCAGCTCTGGAGACTGAGCATGAGCAGTGCTGTCCGTTCCACGCGCACCCCGTCCACGCCGGTGACCTCCCGGGCGTCCCTGTGTGATGCTCGTCGGCTCGTGGTGAAGATCGGATCCTCCTCGCTCACCACCTCCGATGGGGTGAGCCGGGAGGCCATCGACGCGCTGACCGATGTGCTCGCCCAGGCCCGGGCCGCCGGCACCCAGGTGGTGCTCGTCTCCTCGGGAGCCATCGCCGCCGGACTGGCGCCGTTGGGGCTGCCCAAACGCCCACGTGACCTGGCCACCCAGCAGGCCGCGGCCGCCGTCGGGCAGGGACGACTGCTCTCCCACTACACGGAATCCTTCCAGCGTCATGGGCTGACCGTGGCCCAGGTGCTGCTCACCGCCGAGGACCTGATCCGCCGGACCCAGTTCACCAACGCCCACCGGTCCCTGGAGAAGCTGCTCGCCCTCGGGGTGGTCCCGGTGGTGAACGAGAACGACACCGTGGCCACCCAGGAGATCCGCTTCGGTGACAACGACCGCCTGGCCGCCCTCGTGGCCAACGTGGTCAAGGCCGACGCCCTGCTGCTGCTCTCCGATGTGGACGCCCTCTACGACGGACCGCCCAGCCGCCCCGGCAGCCGGCGGATCCCGGAGATCAGCTCTGAAGAGGACCTGGACGGTGTGGTGATCGGTCGAGCCGGACCCGCCGGTGTGGGAACCGGCGGAATGGTGACCAAGGTCGAGGCCGCGAGGATCGCCACCGGATCAGGGATCCCCGCCCTGCTCACCTCCGCGCCCCGGGCGGCAGCGGCCTGGGCAGGGGAGGACGTGGGGACCTGGTTCGCCGTGTCCGGCCGGCGCCGCAGTGCACGCTCGGCCTGGCTGGGACTGCTCGCGGACGTGCGTGGACGACTCCTGCTCGACGCCGGTGCCGTGGAGGCGGTGGTCGGCAACAGCCGGTCACTGCTGCCCGCCGGGATCATCGGTGTGGAGGGACGGTTCGAGGCCGGTGACCCCGTGGAGCTGGCCGATCCGGACGGCACCGTGGTGGCCCGTGGCCTGGTCAACTACTCGGCCGGTGAACTGCCACGGATGCTGGGACGCTCCACCGCAGAGCTGAGGGCAGACCTGGGACCGGAGTACGAACGGGTGGTGGTCCACACGGACGACTGCGTCCGCGTCATCCCGCCGCTGTAGAATGCCGACCAGCAGCTCCTGCGCCTATCCTGTCTGACATGGCTCCCATCCCAGCGAACCAGGAACACTCTGCAGCGAACGCCGTTGACGAGGCGAACCCCGTACCCGAGCCGGCCCAGGGGCAGTCCACGGAGGCGCCCCCGGACGTGCAGGCCGCCATCCGCACCGCCTCCGAGCGCGCTCGGCGAGCCGTTCCCGAGCTCGCCCAGGCCGGACGCGCCCGCAAGGACGACACCCTGATCGCCATGGCTCAGGCCCTGCGATCTCACGCCGACTACCTGCTGCGCCAGAACGGCCTGGACCTGGAGGCCGGCCGGGAGAACGGCACCAGCCAGGCGATGCTGGACCGTCTCACCCTGGACCGGCCCCGTCTGGAGGCTCTGGCCACGGCCTTGGAGGATCTGGCCGCCCTGCCCGACCCCGTGGGAGACGTGGTCCGCGGTCGCAACCTGCCCAATGGACTGCGGATGCAGCAGATCCGAGTGCCGCTCGGTGTGGTCGGTGCCATCTACGAGGCCCGCCCCAACGTCACCGTGGACATCGCCGGTCTGGCCCTGAAGTCCGGCAACGCGGTCATCCTGCGCGGAGGCTCTGCCGCCGCGCAGACCAACCGAGCCCTGATCGCCATCCTGAGGGAGACCGCAGAGGCACAGGGCTTCTCGGCCGACCTGGTCCAGGGGATCGACGATCTGGGCCGAGCCGGGGCCACCGAGCTGATGTCCCAGCGCGGCAGCGTGGATGTGCTCATCCCGCGAGGCGGGCATGACCTGATCCAGTCCGTGGTGCAGAACGCACGCGTGCCCGTCATCGAGACCGGCGAAGGGAACGTGCACCTGTTCATCGACGCCACAGCCCCGGTCCAGATGGCGGTCGACATCGCCCTCAACGCCAAGACGCAGCGCACCTCGGTCTGCAATGCCGCTGAGACCCTGATCCTGCACGCCGAAGCCGAGCAGGCTGGGACCGCCGTGCTCAGTGCTCTGGCCCGGGCCGGCGTCGTGCTCCACGTGGACGAGGCAGCCCGCCGCTGGCTGCCCCAGGACCTGGCCGAGGAACAGATCCGCCCCGCTCAGGAGGAGGACTGGGGCCGGGAGTACCTCGAGCTGGAGATGGCGGTGAAGACCGTGCAGTCCCTGGACGAGGCGATGGACCATATCCGCCGGTGGTCCACCGGTCACACCGAGGCGATCGTGACCAACGACCTGGCGAATGCGGACCGGTTCGTGAACGAGATCGACTCCGCGGCCGTGATCGTCAATGCCTCGACCCGTTTCACGGACGGCGGGGAACTGGGGCTGGGCGCCGAGGTGGGCATCTCGACCCAGAAGATGCACGCGCGCGGACCCATGGGCCTGGAGGAGCTGACGACCACCAAGTGGATCCTGCGCGGCAGCGGCCAGGTCCGCAGCTGACCCAGGAGCATCATGGGGCGTCGTCCTGGCCGAGGTTGACCTCGTTCGGTCCGCCGACCAGCTAGGATGAGTCCAGCGACCATTGACCGTGCTGTGCCCGTGTGCACCGGCCATCTTGAGGAGAACCATGCAGACCATCCAGACCGGCGTGACCATCCTGGCTGCCGAGGGCGGCCACCACGTGGTCAACGAGCTGATCTTCCCCGCCTGGGTCTTCGGCTGGGGCGTCTTCGCAATGCTGATGCTGCTGCTGCTCGTCACCCTGTCCTTCACCTCGGTCGGCAAGCGCCACCCTGCCCCCACCACGGCGGTGGACACGCACGGCACCGCACACGGCGCCCACCGAGCACGTCACTGATCACCGGGTCCTGACTCTGTGACCGAAGCACCCGCGCGCCGGTTCCGTCTCGGCATCATGGGCGGGACCTTCGACCCCATCCACCACGGCCACCTGGTTGCAGCCAGCGAGGTCGCCGCAGAGCTGGACCTGGATGAAGTCGTCTTCGTACCCACCGGCGAGCCCTGGCAGAAGGCCGGGAAAAAGGTCTCCCCAGCGGAACACCGATACCTGATGACGGTGGTCGCCACCGCATCCAACCCCCGCTTCACGGTCTCCCGGGTGGACATCGATCGTCCCGGTCCCACCTACACCGCCGACACGTTGCGAGACCTGCGCGCCCAGCGGCCGGACGCCGAACTGTTCTTCATCACCGGGGCGGACGCCCTGGAGCAGATCATGACCTGGAAGGACGTGGACGAGATCTGGGACCTCGCCCACTTCGTGGGTGTCACCCGTCCAGGGCATGAACTCAACGACTTCGGACGGGACGCGGACATCTCCCTGATGGAGATCCCCGCCATGGCGATCTCCTCCACTGACTGCCGCCTGCGGGTCAACGACGGCAAGCCCGTCTGGTATCTGGTGCCGGACGGAGTGGTCCAGTACATCGCCAAGCATCGTCTGTACCGCGCGGACGCTGAGTCCGATCAGGTGGCCCTGGACAACCTCACCCGAGGACAGCGCACCGCCGCCGTGGAGACCTCGGCATGAGCGCATCCACGCCTGAGCAGCCGCCCCGGCGCTCCCACCGGCAGCACCGGCGAGCCGAATCCGAGGCCGGGACTCCGGAGGGACTCACGTCCACGGCGGCGTTCATCGACATTCCGGTGGCCAGCACCGAACCCACGGACATCACCCCGTGGACCGGAATGGTCCCGCAGATCGCCCCGGTGCCCCAGCCGAGGACCCGGCGTGAGGCCCGGCGCCTGCGCGAACAGGGACTCCTGCCGGACTGGCCGGCGCCGGCCCAGGACACCGTTGAGGCAGGGCCCGCCGCATCCTCGACTCCAGCGCGGCGTGCCGAGGCGCCGGTCACCAGTCTGGACTCCCTCGCAGCTGACCCCGAGGCTCTGGGCTCCGCCGCCCTGGAGGCCGAGCGGGCGGCGATCGCGCAGGAGGCCACCGAGCTGGCTGAGCTCATGGCCACGTCTGAGCACAGCGATCCCACCGTCGTGGATCCGCAGATCCAGCGTCGCCAGGAGGCTCTCGCCGAGCGTGCGGCGCGGTTGAACGCCTCAGCCGCCGGGACGTCGTCGGGCCCTGCCGCTGTCTCAGAGCCGCGAGAGCCGGACATGCGCCACGAGCCGGTGCAGGCGGCCCACGCCCATGGACTCGACTCCCTGGCCGCCTCCGAGGCGGTCGGACGAGAGCGCAGGATGCTGCTGATCGCAGCGGGTGGGCTGGCCCTGGGGCTGATCGCCCTGGTGGTCGCACTGATCCTGACCCTCACCTGAACCACACCCCACCAGGAGAACCCGTGACCGTACCCCAGACCACCCTGACCGCACTGACCTCGGCCGCCCACGCCGCCCTGGAGAAGCAGGCCGAGAACATCCTGGCGGTGGACGTGGCCGAGCGGATCGGCCTCACCGATGCCTTCCTGATCGCCTCGGCTCCCTCCGAACGGCAGGTCAACGCGATCGTGGACGAGATCGAGGATGTGCTGCGTGAGGAGCACGATCTCAAGCCGCTCCGCCGGGAAGGCCGCGCCGAGGGGCGCTGGGTGCTGCTGGACTTCGGACACTTCGTGGTCCACGTCCAGCACGATGAGGAGCGCGCCTTCTACGCGCTGGACCGCCTGTGGAAGGACAGCCCGCTGATCGATCTCGGGCTGCCGGAGGCCGTCTCCGCACCGACCGACCAGGTGGGCACCACCGATCAGGAGTCCGCCCAGGCGTGAGACTGCTGCTGCTGCGTCACGGGCAGACCGACTGGAATGCCGCTGAGCGATACCAGGGGCGCACCGACATCGAGTTGAACGCCACCGGGCTCCAGCAGGCCGAAGAGGCCGCGCGGCGTCTGGCAGAGACCGACCTGCATGCCGTGTACGCCTCGCCTCTGGGGCGAGCACGACGCACGGCGGAGATCGCCGTCAGGGATCGCGGCCTGGACATCACCCTGGATGACGGGCTGATGGAGACCGCGGGCGGAGACTGGGAGGGGTTGACCTACGCGGAGATCTCCGCGCGATGGCCCCAGGACTTCGCCGCCTGGCGTGCGGCCCACCCCGAGCATGGCCCCGTGGGCGGGGAGACCCCTGGGCAGGCCGGCCTGCGCGTGATCCGCACCCTGCGGGGACTGATCTCGGCGAGCACGCCGACGCAGTGGTGCCAGCACGACGATCAGCAGGTGCTGGTGGTCGCCCATGGTGGATGTCTGCGCGCGGCCACCGCGCTGCTGGTGGGGGAGGGACAGTCCGCAGCCGCCTCCTACGCCTCCCTGGAGCGACTCCAGAACGGTCGGATGATCGTCCTCGAGGGCGAGTTCGGCGAGCGGGATCCTGGCCATGAAGGGGGCCGGCAGACCTCCTGGAGGATTGCCGACTACAACGTCTGAGAGAGGCGCCGAAGCGAGTGACAGGGACCACAGCTCGTCGATTTGCAACGGTCCCCAGAGCGTGTGTACTCTGAATGAGTTGCTTCGGCCGGAAGGTCGCAGAAACGCGGGGGTATGGCGCAGTTGGTAGCGCGTCTGCATGGCATGCAGAAGGTCAGGGGTTCGAATCCCCTTACCTCCACCGCAGGTCTCGTTGAGACCCAGCAGGGCCCGGATCCACCAGGATCCGGGCCCTACTGCTGTGCCGGGTCTGGGAGAGTGCCCTGGGCCTCGACGTCCCTCCTCGCACCTCTGGAAAGGTCATCCCTGATGAAGCCCACCATGATGCATCGACTCTGGGCCTAGGGCCTCGGCACCTTCTGGCTCGTGTTCGGCGGCTGCGGCTCGGCCGTGCTGGCTGCCACCGCCATGACCGAAGCCGGGTTCCCGGTCGGCATCGGCTGGCTGGGCGTCGCCCTGGCCTTCGGACTGACCGTGGTGACCGGCGCCTACGCGCTCGGCCACATCTCCGGCGGTCACTTCAACCCGGCCGTGACGCTGGGTCTCTGGGTCGCCGGTCGTGTCGAGGTCGCCGCCGTGCTGCCCTACATCCTGATCCAGATCCTCGGGGCAACCGTGGCCGGCGGACTGCTGTTCGTCATCGCCTCCGGCGCACCGGGCTTCAACGCCGTCGAATCCGGCTTCGCCACCAACGGCTTCGGGGACCTCTCACCCGGCGGCTACTCTCTGGTGGCCGTCCTGCTGATCGAGATCATCCTCACAACGGTGTTCATCTGGGTCATCCTGGGCGTCACCTCCACTCACGCGCCCAAGGGCTTCGCGCCCCTGGCCATCGGTCTGGCCCTGACACTGATCCACCTGATCTCCATCCCCGTGTCCAACACCTCCGTCAACCCGGCCCGCTCCCTCGGCGTCGCCTGGTTCGCCGGTCCTGAGCCGCTGTCGCAGGTGTGGCTGTTCATCGTCGCCCCGATCGTGGGCGCACTGATCGCCGGCGTCACCTACAAGATGCTCACCGGTGACCGTGGGCAGACCGAGTTCGACGAAGCCACCCAGCGCGCCGCCTCGGAGGCCTGAACCGGTGACTGCGCCCAGCGAGCTCCCTGATCCAGCCGGTCTGGCAGAGGAGCTGTGGGAGGCGGCCGCCGACCTGGAGGACGAGGGCAGCCTGGTGGCCGCCGCCGAACTGTACCGCCAGGCGGTGACCGCCTACGAGTCCGCCGACCAGGAGCAGACGGCTCGACGCCTGGAACTCCATTTGGCCGGACTGCTGACCTCGATCGGAGATGCCGACAGTGCCCACTCGGCGCTTGGCCGGATCCAGGACTGGGCCCGACGGGACGGTGACCGACTCCTTCAGGCCGCGGTCTGGGTGGAGCAGGCTGAGCTCGAGGTCGACCAGGGCCTGGACCTCGTCGGCGACCAGGTCCAGTCCCGTCCCGAGAGGCTGGATGAGGACGCAGTCCTGATCGACCGCGCGGTGCGCGAGCTGGAGGCCCACCCCGGGGAGGACGTGCCCCTGCACGTCCGTTCGCTGGTGCTCGCCGGCGAGATCTCCACCCTGAGGGGGCGGCACACCGATGCGGTGGCGCGTCTGGACGCAGCCCTGGCCTGTGCTTCAGCCCATGCGGACCAGTTCACGGATCAGCCGGCGCTGATCGATGAGATCGTGCTGGACCTGGCGGAGGCGGCCGTGGCCTCCGAACAGCCGGATCGAGCCGCGCAGGTCTTCCACGACGCTCGCCGTCGGGCCCTGCGGGACCGAGACGAGGAGGGTGTCTGGCTGTGGACCCTGCACCTCGGACGACATCTGGTGGCCCTGGGAGACCGCGACGCCGGACGGCAGTGGCTGACCCGGTTGCGTGATCAGCTGGAGATCGCCGGTGACCAGGACTATCTGCCGGAGGTCCGCGACACCCTGGCGGCCCTGGATCACCCCTGAGCTCAGGGGTGACAGGATGAGTGCAGACCATCGCCGCGAGTGAAGGACTCATCATGACCAGGACCTCTGTGATCACCGGCTCGGCCTCAGGGATCGGTGCTGCCACCGCGGCACTGCTGCGTGAGCGTGGACAGCGGGTGATCGGCGTCGACCTGAAGGACGCCGACGTCCAGGCCGACCTGTCCACACGGCAGGGCCGCCAGGACGCCGCTGCGCAGGCCGTGGAACTGTCCGGGGGCTCCGTGGACGCCGTGATCGCCTGTGCCGGCATCTCGGCTCCGGTCCCGGCCACCCTGTCGGTGAACTACTTCGGCGTCGTCGAGTTCCTGGAGGCCCTGCGCCCCACCCTGGCTGCGGCACCCCACCCGCGGGCCGCCGTCGTGTCCTCCATGGCCTCGTTGCAGCCCAACTCGCCGGAGATGGTGGAGGCCGCCTTGGCGGGGGACGAGGCCCGCGGACTCGAGATCGCCCAGAGCTTCGCCGACCAGGGCCCCCAAGCCGGGTATGCGGTGTACCCCTCGTCCAAGCGGGCACTGTCCCGGTGGGTGCGCCGGGCCTCGATCACCCCGGAGTGGGCCGGCGCGGGGATCCCGCTCAACGCCGTGGCGCCGGGGACCGTGCTGACCCCGATGACCCAGCAGCTGCTGGCGACCGAGGAGAGCCGGGCCATGGTGGACTCCCACGTGCCCATGCCCCTGAACTACCACCAGCCTCCGGAGTCGATCGCCACGTTGCTGGCCTGGCTGACCAGCGAGGAGAACACCCACCTGGCCGGACAGGTCATCTACTGCGACGGCGGCGCTGACGCCACGTTGCGAGGCGACGACGTCTGGTCCTGGAACGACGCCCAGTGAGAGGCTGATGCCTGAGCGCGGACAGCTGGCGTGAGCCGGCACCGCAGTTCCGACGAGGAGGGGACCATGGACACACGGCGATTCGTCCTGACCGGGATCTTGGCTGCCACGCTGGTGGCCGGGACGGCGTGCGAGAGTGGTCCCTCCTCGGAGGGAGCCAGTCCGTCCGCTCCCTCCGCCGAGGAGCAGGCCGCCCAGCAGGAGGAGCAGCGCCGTGCGGCTGCCGTGGAGTCCGCACGCTTCCAGGTGGCCAGCTATGACTACGATGCCGCCGTCAAGACTCTGGAGGGCATCGACTCCGGCGAGGCCCAAGAGCTGCGCGACCAGGCCGCCGCTGGCAAGGCTGAGACGGTGGTCTGGGAGGACAACGGGGCGATCTCCCATGTATTCGTCCACTCGCTGATCGTGGATCCGGAGCGGGCCTTCGACGGTGACCACATGCAGCAGGGCTATCTGGACTACATGGTCACCCTGAAGGAGTTCGAGGCGATCCTGGAACAGCTGCACGCCAACGACTTCGTGCTGGTGAGTCCAGACGACATCGCAGCGCTGGACGCGGACGGGCAGATGCAGTATCGGGACATCCATCTGCCGCCAGGGAAGAAGCCGCTCGTGCTCTCCCAGGACGATGTGAACTACTACGAGTACATGGAGCAGGACGGCTTCGCCCGCAGCCTGGTCCTGGACGAGGACGGCTCGGTCACCAACACCTACATCGACGCGGAGGGCAACGAGCACCGCGGCGCCTATGACGTGGTGCCCGTGGTCGACCGCTTCGTGGACGAGCACCCTGACTTGTCCTACCGGGGCGCCAAGGGGATCCTGGCGGTGACCGGATACAACGGGGTGCTGGGGCACCGGACCTCCGAGTCGGAGTACTCCGACGACCCCGACATCGCAGCCAAACAGGCCGAGGCGACCCAGGTGGAGGAGGCGTTGAAGCAGGACGGGTGGGTCTTCGCCTCCCATTCCTGGGGCCACCTGAGCATGACGACCTCGGGAATGGACCGGATGCGTCGTGACACCGATCTCTGGGCCGCCGAAGTCCAGCCGGTCGTGGGGGAGACCCACCACCTGATCTATCCGTTCGGCGCCGACATCTCGCGCGTCCCGCCCTATTCAGGGCCCAAGTACGAGCTGCTCCAGGATGCCGGCTTCCAGTTCTTCTACGGGGTGGACACCTCCACCCCGCACTGGATGCAGCGGCACGAGGGTTATCTGCGTCAGGCACGCATCAATCTGGACGGGCTCACCTTCGACCGTGACCTGGCCGGGCGAGGGTTCCTGGACCCCTTCTTCGATCTGGATGCGGTGTTGGACCCGGCTCGTCCCTGAGACGACGACGCGCCGGGCGACACGCCCGTCGGCGAGATTCGCCGATGCTGTGAACAACCTCGCACCAGTCTTCTCCACACCTGTGGACGGCGGCCGGGCCTCGGTCGGACCTCGCGTGTCCGTGCCGCGTGATCCCGTGGGTTCTGAGCCATCGAGCGACTGCTGGCCCGTCCACACCTCGGCTCGTGGCCTGTGGACGAAGCGGGGACAGAATGACACACTTGTAAGCACATCATCTTGTGGTCGCACCACTCCTCGATCCCAAGATGTAGTATCTATTCGAGCAAGCGGCCCTCAGTGGCCGTGGCTCCAGGACTTCCCGTGAACACCTGCAGCCGGCCCCACAGACTTCCCGAACACCGTGAACCACGGAGCATGGCGGACCCCGTCATCTCCAGCACCACAGAGGAGCGACCATGACCGTCACCGTCTACACCAAGCCGGCCTGCGTCCAGTGCAACGCGACCTACCGCGCCCTGGACAAGAAGGGCATCGCCTACCAGTCCGTGGACATGTCCCAGGATGCCGAGGCGCTCGAGCGCGTGCGCGCCATGGGCTACATGCAGGCCCCGGTCGTCATCACCGATGCCGACCACTGGTCCGGATTCCGTCCGGACAAGATCGAGGAGCTCGCCCAGTCGGCAGCGGCCTCGGTGGCCTGATCACCGAAGGCTCGGACATGAGGTCAGCCCTGGTCGAGAGGACAACGGACACCGCCGAGGCCGAATCGCCCCGGCAGGTGTCCGCTCGGCTGATCTACTTCTCCTCGGCATCCGGGTACACCCACCGCTTCGTCGGCAAGCTGGGCTTCGCCGCCGAGCAGGTTGCCCGGCTGCCGCTGATGACCAAGGAGCCCACGCTGCTGGCCACCGAGCCGTTCGTGCTCGTGCTGCCCACCTATGGCGGGGGAGACGGCAAGGGCGCGGTGCCCAAGCAGGTGATCAAGTTCCTCAACGTCAAGGCCAACAGGGACCTGATCCAGGGCGTGATCGCCGGAGGAAACACCAACTTCTATGAGGCCTACTGCCTGGCCGGGGACATCGTCTCCGCCAAGTGCGGTGTGCCCCTGATGTACAGATTCGAATTGATGGGCACGGCTGAGGATGTCGTGGCCGTCCGAGAAGGATTGGAACGGTTTTGGGAGCAACGCTGACCGAACAGGACATGATCCGCTCTGCCAAGCAGATGCCGGATGCCTGGCAGAACCTCGGCTACCACGAGCTGAACGCCATGTTGAATCTCTATGGTCCGGACGGGCGGATCCAGTTCGAAGCGGACCACGCCGCGGCGCGGCAGTACTTCCTGCAGCACGTGAACACCAACACCGTGTTCTTCCATGATCTGGACGAGAAGCTGGCCTACCTGGTGGAGCACCAGTACTACGAGGGTGAGACCCTGGAGCAGTACTCCACCGAGTTCATCCATGGCCTCTACGACCGCGCCTACAAGGCCAAGTTCCGCTTCCCGACCTTCCTGGGCGCGTTCAAGTTCTACACCTCCTACGCCCTGAAGACCTTCGACGGCAAGCGCTACCTGGAGCGCTATGAGGACCGGGTCTGCATGGTGGCCCTGCACCTGGCCCGGGGCGACGAGGCGCTGGCCACCCACCTGGTGGACGAGATGATCGGCGGGCGCTTCCAGCCGGCCACCCCCACCTTCCTGAACGCCGGGAAGGCCCAGCGCGGTGAGCTGGTGTCCTGCTTCCTGCTCCGCATCGAGGACAACATGGAGTCGATCGCCCGGGGCATCAACTCCTCCCTGCAGCTGTCCAAGCGGGGCGGCGGTGTGGCCCTGTCGCTGACGAACATCCGCGAGCACGGCGCACCGATCAAGCAGATCGAGAACCAGTCCTCCGGCGTCATCCCGGTCATGAAGCTGCTGGAGGACTCCTTCTCCTACGCGAACCAGCTCGGGGCCCGCCAGGGCGCCGGAGCGGTGTACCTGCACGCCCACCACCCGGACATCTACCGCTTCCTGGACACCAAGCGGGAGAACGCGGACGAGAAGATCCGCATCAAGACCCTGTCCCTGGGCGTGGTCATCCCGGACATCACGTTCGAGCTGGCCAAGAAGAACGAGGACATGTACCTGTTCAGCCCCTATGACGTGCAGCGCGTCTACGGGGTGCCGTTCACCGAGATCTCCGTGACGGAGAAGTACTACGAGATGGTGGACGACGCGCGGATCAAGAAGACCAAGATCAACGCCCGCGAGTTCTTCCAGACGCTGGCGGAGATCCAGTTCGAGTCCGGGTACCCGTACGTGGTCTTCGAGGACACCGTCAACCGCGCCAACCCCATCAAGGGCCGGATCACCATGTCCAACCTCTGCTCGGAGATCCTGCAGGTCTCCGAGGCCTCCGAGTTCGGCGACGACCTGGGATACACCCATGTGGGCAAGGACATCTCCTGCAACCTGGGCTCGATGAACATCGCCAAGACCATGGACTCGCCGGACTTCGGTCAGTCCATCGAGACGGCGATCCGTGCTCTGACCGCGGTGTCCGACATGTCGGAGATCAACTCGGTGCCTTCGATCGTGCGGGGGAACTCCTCCTCCCATGCGATCGGTCTGGGTCAGATGAACCTCCACGGATACCTGGCTCGGGAGCGGGTCCACTACGGATCCGAGGAGGGCATCGACTTCACCGACATGTACTTCTACACGGTGCTGTTCCACGCCCTGCGCGCCTCCAACCTGATCGCCCAGGAGACCGGGCAGCGCTTCGGCGGGTTCGAGGACTCGACCTATGCCTCCGGAGAGTTCTTCGACAAGTACACGGAGCGGGAGTGGGCTCCGGCCACCGCCCGCGTGGCGGAGCTCTTCGCCGAGTCCGAGGTCCAGATCCCCACACAGGACGACTGGCGTCAGCTGAAGGCCCTGGTGATGGAGCACGGGATCTACAACCAGAACCTGCAGGCGGTCCCGCCCACCGGGTCCATCTCGTACATCAACAACTCGACGTCCTCCATCCACCCCGTGGCCTCGAAGATCGAGATCCGCAAGGAGGGCAAGCTCGGTCGCGTCTACTACCCGGCTCCCTTCCTCTCGAACGAGAACCTGGAGTACTACGACGACGCCTACGAGATCGGCTACGAGAAGATCATCGACACCTACGCCGCGGCCACGCAGCATGTGGACCAGGGCCTGTCCCTGACGCTGTTCTTCAAGGACACCGCCACCACGCGTGACCTGAACCGTGCGCAGATCTACGCCTGGCGCAAGGGCATCAAGACGATCTACTACATCCGGCTGCGTCAGCTCGCGCTGGAGGGCACCGAGGTCGAGGGCTGCGTCTCCTGCATGCTCTGACCCCGACTGTGGTCGGCGCCCTCTGACCACCACCGACTCCGGCGGCGGCGTGCTTCTGGCATGCCGCCGCCGGGCACCACCCCCGAACCACAGCACGCAACCCTGCATCGAGCACTGCACAGCAGAGTGAGGACTCATCATGGCCGAAGCGGTCAAGACACTGGACCACGTCGAGGCGATCAACTGGAACAGGATCCAGGACGACAAGGACGTCGAGGTCTGGAACCGTCTCACCTCCAACTTCTGGCTGCCTGAGAAGGTGCCGCTGTCCAACGACATCCAGTCCTGGGCCACGCTCACCGAGGAGGAGAAGACGCTCACCATGAGGGTCTTCACCGGCCTGACCCTGCTCGACACCATCCAGGGGACGGTCGGCGCGGTCTCGCTCATCCCCGATTCGCTGACCACCCACGAAGAGGCCGTGTACACCAACATCGCCTTCATGGAGTCGGTGCACGCCAAGAGCTATTCGTCGATCTTCTCCACGCTGGCGAACACGCGAGAGATCGACGACGCCTTCCGCTGGTCGCAGGAGAACGAGAACCTGCAGAAGAAGGCCCAGATCATCCTGGACTACTACCACGGCGACGATCCGCTCAAGAAGAAGGTGGCCTCCACCATCCTGGAGTCCTTCCTCTTCTACTCGGGCTTCTACCTGCCCATGTACTGGTCCTCCCACGCCAAGCTCACGAACACCGCCGACCTGATCCGTCTGATCATCCGTGATGAGGCCGTCCACGGGTACTACATCGGCTACAAGTACCAGCGCGGCCTGGAGAAGGAGTCGGCTGAACGCCAGCAGGAGCTGAAGGACTACACCTTCGAGCTGCTCTTCGAGCTGTACGAGAACGAGGTCCAGTACACCCACGATCTCTACGACGCGGTGGGCCTGGCCGAGGACGTCAAGAAGTTCCTGCACTACAACGCGAACAAGGCCCTGATGAACCTCGGGTACGAGGGGATGTTCCCCTCGACGGTGACCGATGTGAATCCGGCGATCCTCTCCGCGCTGAGCCCGAACGCGGACGAGAACCACGACTTCTTCTCCGGCTCCGGCTCGTCCTACGTCATCGGCAAGGCCGTCAACACCGAGGACGACGACTGGGACTTCTGACCCCGGTCACGGTGCTCCCGTGAATCCCCGCTGTGCACGACGCCGGCTCCTTCCGAGGGGCCGGCGTCGTCGCGTCGACGGGTCCGAGCGTCGCCGGGCGGGGCGAACACGACGCGGCGGCACCCTGAGGCGTCGGCAGTTGCTACCCTGTCACGGGGGGGTCATGTCTGTCTTCGCCTACGCACCGCACCAGCTGAGGGAATGTCATATGTCCAGGGATGCCCATCCTGCGCTCCACCGTGGCCTCGCCGCCGCGCTGTCCGTGATCGTCGCCACCACCGTCCTGCCGGCAGCGGTCGCCGCACCGGCCCCCACGGAGACCGCGGCCGCGGCCGCGGTGGCATCGTCCCCGTCCGAGGAGGCTCTCGTGGGGGACCCGGGCGGCCAGGGCCAGTCCGCGTCTGCGGTGACCGGTCAGCAGGACCAGACGGTCGCGCTGGCCGGCATCGCGCCCGAGGCTGTGCCGGAGGCGGCCCCGGAGCTGGCGGCCAGGGCCACCGAAGGCGTGGAGTCGCCGTCGATCGACGCGGTTCCCGAGGCCGAGGACCTGACGGCCTCCTCCCTGGCCGACGCCATCGACGCCCCCGCCGGGGATCCCGCACAGGTGGCCGTGCTGACGGATCCGGTGGAGACCATCGACTTCGTGGTCGGCGGTGTCACCTGGGACATCAGCGGCGCCGGCCAGGTGACGGATGTCTCCGTGCGAGTGCGAGAGGACGCTGAGTGGACCGAATGGACCAGTCTGGAGATCCATGACGGCAATGAGCGGCCCGGGCTGACCCGTGTGGGCACCGAGCCGCTGGTCTCCAGCGGTGGGGATGCCGTCCAGGTCCGTGTCTCCACGGTCGACGGCGAGGTCCCGGAAGGACTGGACCTGCAGCTGATCGATCCGGGCACTGCGGCGACGGACGGCCAGCTGGCTCCTGCGTCTCCCGCATCGCCCCATTTGGAGGGCATCGAGGACAGGGCCGGCCAAGCCCAGACCGCATCAGCGGCCACCGCGCAGCAGACGGGCGAGGAGCCGGTGCGCGCCGTCCTGGCGTCCCACACCGTGCAGCCGCTGGCGACCACCACGAACCACGAGTCCGTCCTCAAGCCCGCCATCGTCACGCGTGAGCAGTGGGGGGCCGACGAGTCGATCACCCTGGACTGGGGATCCCCCTCGAAGGACCTCAAGGCGATGTACATCCACCACACCGCAGGGTCGAACAACTACACGCGGGCCGGGGCGTACGAGCAGATCCGCGGCATCCACCGGTACCACGCGGCCACCCTGGGGTGGGGCGACATCGGCTACCAGTTCCTGGTGGACCGCTACGGGGTGATCTACGAGGGGCGGCGAGGCGCCATCGAGGCGCCGGTCATCGGCGCGCAGGCCGGAGGATTCAACACGGACACGATCGGCGTGTCCGGCATGGGCCGGTTCGACTACTCCTCGGCCGGGGCCGCCCCGCCGACCGCGATGGTCGACGCGATGAAGCGAGTCCTGGCCTGGCAGGCCTACCGCTACGACGTGGACCCCACGGCGAAGGTGGTCCTGACCCAGAGCGGGAAGGGGACCGCGCGGTGGACCAGCGGCACGCAGGTGACGGTCCACACGATCCTGGGCCACAGCACCACCAACGCCACCGAATGCCCCGGGCCGTACCTGGAGGCGCAGCTCCCGCAGATCCGCAGCAGCGTGGGCGCCACCGTGGACGCCGCGATCCGCACCCACGGTGAGTACCGACCCCCCGGGCAGGTGCAGATCCCGGGGATGGTGACCCCGGTCTCGCAGGTGTGGGAGTCGGAGCGGCTGACGGTGACGTGGCTGCCGGGTGAGGGTGCCGAGCGGTATGTGGTGCGGCGTCGGGTGGCTCCGGCCGGAACGTCGGACTACGGCCCGTGGGAGCGCACGGCGACCCTGGGCGGGGACTGGGTGCGTGGGCGGTTCGATGTGGCTGAGGGGACGCGGACGCAGTGGTCGCTGCAGTCGCAGAACGCCGCCGGGGTGTCCAAGACCAAGGTGATCGCCACCCACGACCGTCCGGAGCGGCTGCAGCCGCCGGGGATGGTCACCCCTCGCGACCAGGTGTGGGAGTCGGGACGGCTGACGGTGACGTGGCTGCCGGGTGAGGGTGCCGAGCGGTATGTGGTGCGGCGTCGGGTGGCTCCGGCCGGAACGTCGGACTACGGCCCGTGGGAGCGCACGGCGACCCTGGGCGGGGACTGGGTGCGTGGCCGGTTCGATGTGGCTGAGGGGACGAGGACGCAGTGGTCGCTGCAGTCGCAGAACGCCGCCGGGGTGTCCAAGACCAAGGTGATCGCGACGCACACCCGGTGACGCCTCCGAGGGGCGCCGGTCTGGCAGGATGGAGCGCATGGATCAGAGACATGACACTCGTCGGTGGTGGGCCGACCTCAGCCCCGCGGCCCGTGCCGGCATCGTGGCGGTCGCCACAGCCCAGATCGCCCTGCAGGGCGTGGCCCTGGTGGACCTGGCACGCCGACCGGCCGAGCGGGTCCGCGGTCCCAAGGCGGCCTGGGCGGTGGCGAGCTTCGTCAACTTCCTCGGTCCTCTGGCCTACCTGACGATGGGCCGCTCCGGACCCCGTCGATGACGGCGGCGCACTGGGCCTCTGCGGAGGCCTACTACGTCCGGCTCGAGGAGATCCGCTCCGACGGGCCCTCACGCTCCAGATTCCACCCGACCGTGCACACGCAGGGCGCCTGGCGGGAAGAGGAGCAGCACATGGCTCCGGTGAGCGGGCTGCTCACCGCTGAAATCATGGCCCATCAGCGGCGCGAGGACCTGCGCATCGCCCGTCTGAACTTCGAGATCCTCGGAACCCTCCACGGCCAGGAGTTCGACGTGGTCACCACCACCATCCGCCCCGGGCGGACCATTGAGCTCGTGGAGGCGGTCATGGTGAGCCGGGGCAGGCCGTGTCTGGTGGGAAGGGCCTGGCGTCTGGCCACCTCGGACACGTCCTCGGTCAGCACACGCCATGATCCGTTGATGCCCGGCCCCGACGCCGCCGTGCCGTACCCGCAGATGGGCCGGTGGCCCGGCGGGTACATCGACTCCGTCGAGGTCTCGGCGCTGGAGGACCACGCGCCCGGACACGGGCGCACCTGGCTGACCAACCCGTACCCGATGGTCGAGGGCGAGCAGACGGACCCGCTCGTGAAGCTGGTCGGCATGGTGGACACCGCCAACGGCGTGGCACCCGTCCTCGAGGCCGGGCCGGGTGGGCACAGCTTCGCCAACGTGGATCTGCAGATCCATCTTCATCGCCTCCCTGCGGGCGAGCATCTGGGTCTGCAGACCACCTCGAACGTGGGTCCAGACGGAGTGGGCCTGACCTCCGCCGTTCTGCACGATGTCCACGGTCCGTTCGGACGCTCGGAACAGATCCAGACCATCCGCAGGATCCCCTCCACCCCGTGAAGGAGACCCAGATTCCCGACGACGGACCCCTCACCTGGGGTGAGCCGGTCACCTGGTGTGTGCAGACCAGAAGCCTGGGCGCTGTGGGGGACCTGGACTATTCCGTGAGGCTGCTGCGGGCCCTGCAGTCCGGAACACTGAGCGGGCCGCTGGTGCGGGTCTACCGTCCCCAGCCGACAGTGGCCTTCGGTCAGCGCGATGTCCGACTGCCCGGATTCGAGGCCGCACGGCAGGCCTGCCTGGCCCATGGTTTCACGCCGGTGGTCCGTCAAGCCGGTGGACGGGCAGCCGCGTACCACCAGGGGTCCTTGGTGGTGGACCACCTGCAGGCGGAGCCGGACGCCGTGCTCGGATCCCGTGAACGATTCCGATCCTTCGCGGGGCTGTACCGTCAGGTCCTTGCCGATGCGGGCGTGGACGCTGAGATCGGGCAGATCGCGGGGGAGTACTGCCCGGGCGAGTACTCGGTGCACGGGAACAGACCGCACGGTGGCCCGGTGAAGCTGATCGGCACCGCCCAGCGTGCGGTCTCCGGGGCGTGGCTGTTCTCCTCCTCCTGGGTCATCCAGGATCCTGGGCCCATCCAGGCAGTCCTGATGGCCGTGTATGCGGCGTTGGAACTGGACTGGGATCCGGAGACAGCTGGGGCTGCGGACCAGGCCCGAGCCGCTGCCGGGACCGAGCCTCCGGTGGAGGTCCAGACCGTGATCGATCGACTGCGGGACCGGCTGGGGCCACACCGCGGTCTGGACTTCGAGGATCTGGCCACACTGGTTCCGCCGTCACCGGCTGGAGAGGAACACCGGCAGCTCAGTCCCTGAGAACATCACGGCTCGGGGATGCCCGCGCGGAGGCGGGACTTGGGAACGGGGACGAAGCCCGCGCCCAGGTGTCGTGCTCTGCTCCTGCGTTCCGAGCGTGCCAGGGCCCAGCCTCGTTGGACCAGGAAGGGGATCGGCTTGCGCCGCTCTGCCACATCCCGGGCGAACCGCCGGGTGGCCGTGGTCAAGGTGTTCTGGTCGATGTAGTACGCGTCCACACGCACGCCGAGGTCGGCGCAGGCCGCCCGCAGGGGCTGCGCGGCCACATCCGCGAAGACACCCTCCGCCACGATCAGGTCTGCGGACTGTCCCGGCCTCACCGTGGCGGCAGAGGAATCCGCTGTGCCCAGTTCCAGGGTCGTGCTGCCGACCACCGATGAGGTGGTGATGGAGTAGTCGGGCATGCGCGTGCGGCCCGTCTCGATCAGCTCGACCAAGGCATCCACAGCCGCCTGCAGGTTCCAGGTGCGTGGGTCATCCCAGTCGATCTCTCCGTAAGGGGTGCGTGGGAAGTGCACGCCACTTCGGCCGTCGTCGGAGATCTCGTGGTAGTAGGCGTCCAGCTCAAGGTGAGGACGCCCATGGCGGCGCGCCAGGTAGGACTTGCCCGCCCCGGACGCGCCGCCGAGCAGCACGACGCGCGGTCGGTTCACTGGCCGCGCTCGATCCATTCCTGCAGGTGGGGTTCCTCGTCTCCGATCCTGGTGTCGTCTCCATGTCCGGTGTGGACCACGGTGTGCTCGGGCAGGGTGAGCAGCCGGGTGCGGATGGAGTCGATGATGGTGTCGAAGTCCGAGTAGGACCGGCCGGTGGCCCCGGGGCCGCCCTGGAAGAGGGTGTCTCCGGAGAACAGCGTGCCGCCGTCCAGATCGGGTGCGTGGAAGCAGACCGAGCCGGGGGAGTGGCCGGGGGTGTGGATCACGTGCAGATCGGTGCCGGCGATGGTGAAGGTCTCGCCGTCGGTCAGGGTCCCGTCCGGTCCCTGGTCGGGGTAGACGGCGTCCCAGAGCATCCGGTCCTCGGGGTGCAGCAGCACGGGGGCGTCCACGAGCTCCCGGAAGTCCATGGCCGCGCGGATGTGGTCGTCATGGCCGTGGGTGAGCAGGATGGCCTGGACCTGGCGTCCGTTGACCTTGCGCCAGACGGCGCGGGCATCGTGGGCGGGGTCGATGACCACGCAGTGCTCGGCGCCGCCGATGATCCACACGTTGTTGTCCACCTCCCACGTCCCCCCGTCCAGGGAGAAGGTGCCGGAGGTGACCAGATGGTCGATGCGTGCCATCAGACGACCACCACCGAGCGCAGCACGTCGCCGGAGGCCATGGTGCCGAAGGCCTCCTGGACCTGGTCCAGGGAGATCCTCTCCGTGACGAAGGCATCCAGATCCAACCGGCCCAGTCGGTACTGCTCCACGAGCATGGGGAAGTCCCGGGAGGGCAGGCAGTCCCCGTACCAGGAGGACTTCAGCGACCCTCCGCGGCCGAAGACATCCAGCAGCGGCAGCTCCAGGGTCATCTCTGGAGTGGGCACGCCGACCAGGACGACTCGTCCGGCCAGGTCCCGGGCGTAGAAGGCCTGGGTGTAGGTCTCGGGCCGGCCCACGGCGTCGATGACCACATCGGCGCCGAACCCTCCGGTCAGCTCCCGAATGGTCTCGACCGGGTCGGTCTGGCTGGAGTCGATGGTGTGGGTGGCACCCAGCTTCTGGGCGGCCTCGAGCTTCTTGGGGTCCAGGTCCACGGCGATGATGGTGGTGGCCCCGGCCAGGGACGCGCCGGCGATGGCGGCTGCTCCGACGCCGCCGCAGCCGATGACGGCCACGGACTCGCCGCGCTGGACGGCTCCGGTGTTGATGGCCGCCCCGATGCCGGCCATGATGCCGCAGCCCAGCAGGCCCACGGCGGCGTCCTGGTCCTCGGTGACGCCCTCGACCTTGGTGCACTGGCCGGCCGCGACCAGGGTCTTCTCACAGAACGCGCCGATGCCCAGTGCCGGGGAGAGCTCGGTGCCGTCGGCCAGGGTCATCTTCTGGGTGGCGTTGTGGGTGTCGAAGCAGTACTGAGGCTGCCCCTTGGCGCAGGCCCGGCACTCACCGCACACGGCACGCCAGTTCAGGATGACCTTGTCACCGACTGCGACCTCGGTGACGCCTTCACCGATCAGGGAGACGATTCCGGTGGCCTCATGGCCCAGCAGATACGGGTACTCATCCCCGATCCCACCCTGGACGTAATGCAGGTCGGTATGGCACACCCCGCAGGTCAGGATGTCCACCACGGCCTCTCCGGGCCCAGGATCGGGGATCACGATCTCCTGGATGCTCACCGGGGCATCCTTCTCCATGGCGATCACGCCACGCACGGTCTGAGGCACGGTTCTGCTCCTGTCCTGCACCACGGGCGAAGGCGACCGTCACACCGAAGGTGAGGCGCCGTCGTCGGGCACGTTGTGGGGGTCTGCAGTGACCAGTCCATCACATGGCAGGTGGTTGGGCCGAACCGTGCCGGGTCCAGGGTGCGGCACACTGGTGGCATGGATCGAGCGGAGATGAGCCACGCAGGACGCGAGCCTCTGCGGCTGGCCGAACAGCGGTCATTGCCGCTGAGGGACCAGGTGGCCGCGCGGCTGCGGCATGCTCTGGTGGCCGGCGACCTGCGTCCGGGGGAAGTGCTCAGCGCGCCCACCCTGGCGGCAGAGTTCGGGGTCTCGGCCACGCCGGTCCGGGAGGCGATGCTGGACCTGGCCACCGAGGGGCATGTGAATCCGATCCGGTACAAGGGCTACCGCGTCATCGAGGTCTCTGAGGAGACACGGCGTCAGATCCTGCAGCTGCGCCGGCTGATCGAGGTGCCACTGATGGTCCAGGTGGCTGAGCGGGGCGTGGACGAGGGGTTGTTGGGACGCTCTCAGGAGTTGGCTGACCAGTCCGTGGAGGCCGCCGCCGCGGGGGACCTGGTCGAGTTCATCCGGACGGACATGGATCTGCACCTGGGTCTGTTGGAGGCGGCCGGTAATGAGGTGGCCGTTCGGCATGTGCGGTCCCTGCGCTCCATGACCCGCCTGACCGGACTGAAGGACCTGGCCGCCGAAGGCCGATTGGTGGAGACCGCCGAGGAGCACCGGAAGATGGTCCGGGCGCTGGCAGCGCGTGACAGCGTGCAGATGGAGGAGCTGATGAACGCCCACCTCGGTCATGTGTCCGGGGTGTGGGCGGGCGAGGATGAGCCAGGCATCGGCTGAGAGGTTCGCCCGACGGTGCCGTCCTCCTGATGTCCGGCTGCTCTGGCACCGGAACATGTAACATTGTACTGTGGTGCAGGTCACTCACGAAGGGAACGACAGTGAACGCACCACAGCAGCATCAGACACCGGGGCACTCCCGGGCGCAGACTTCTCCAGGACAGCACACGCCAGCCGGTCCGGGCGAAGCCCCCGAAGTGGGCAAGCCGACCACGAACCTCCGGGTCCTCTCCGGATCCCTGGCGGGCAGCTCCATCGAGTGGTACGACTTCTTCCTCTACGCCACCGCCTCGGCCTTGATCTTCAACAAGCAGTTCTTCCCCACGGATGACCCCTACGTATCCCAGATGCTGTCCTACCTGACCCTCGCGCTGACGTTCTTCATCCGTCCGCTCGGTGGCATCGTCTTCTCGCACTTCGGGGACCGAGTGGGCCGCAAGGTCACCCTGGTGGTGACCCTGTCGCTGATGGGCGGGGCCACCGTGGCGATCGGCCTGCTGCCCACCTACGACCAGGTCGGCATCCTGGCGCCGATCCTGCTGGTGGTCTGCCGGATCCTGCAGGGGTTGGCGATAGGTGGTGAATGGGGTGGCGCGCTGCTGCTGGCCTACGAGTACGCACCGAAGGAGAAACGTGGATTCTTCGGCTCGGTGCCGCAGATGGGCATCACCATCGGCATGCTGCTGGCCTCGGCCGCGTTCGCCCTGGTGTCCATGTTCGGTGAGGAGTTCCTGACCGGCATCGGCTGGCGCATCCCGTTCATCGCCTCGATCCTGCTGGTCATCGTGGGCCTGTGGATCCGTGGTGGCATGGGGGAGACCCCGCACTTCAAGAAGGCGAAGGAGTCCGGGGAGATCCCCAAGCTGCCCATCGCCGAGACCCTCAAGCACCACTGGCGTGCTGTGCTCGTGGCAGTGGGCGTGAAGGTCGTGGAGACCGCCCCGTTCTACATCTTCGCCACCTTCGTGGTCTCCTACGCCACCGGGAACCTGGGCTACCAGCAGTCCGTCTCGCTCAACGCCGTCACGGCCGGCGCGGCACTGTCCACGGTGATGATCCCGATCATGGGTTCCCTCTCGGACCGCGTGGGTCGGTTCAAGGTGTACTTCACCGGCGCCATCCTGATCGCCGCGTTCGCGTTCCCGTTCTTCCTCCTGCTGGACCTGCAGCAGGACTGGGCGGTGTTCGCCGCCGTGATCATCGGCCTCGGTGTGGTCTGGCCTCCGGTCACCGCCACCTTGGGCACCCTGTGCTCGGAGATCTTCTCCGCCCGCGTCCGCTACACCGGCGTCACCCTGGGCTACCAGATCGGCGCGGCACTGGCCGGCGGAACGGCACCGCTGATCGCCACCTTCCTGCTCCAGGAGTTCAACGGCGCCTGGGTCTCGATCGCCCTGTACATCCTGCTGACCGCTGCGATCTCGATCATCGCCGTGTTCTTCGCCCCGGCGATCGCCCGCAAGGAGGCCGCCGCTGACGAGGCTGCCGGCATCCCCACGGCGGCTGGCGGCACTGGCGCCTGATCGCCGTCATCGGCACCATCTCATCCGTTTTCATCACCTCCAGGAGGACCTGCATGACCACCCCTCAGCATTCCGACCAGTCAGCTCCCCACGCACCTCAGGCAGCAGGGCACGACGACGCCCGGCGCCTGGGCGGCGGGGGTGCTGGCCCAGCCTGGTTCAGTGCCGAGCAGGTGGAGCAGGCGGTGCCGGTGGATCGGGCCCGCCGTCTGGTGGAGGCTGCCCTGCAGTCCGGGTTCGATCCCCAGCAGGATCCGGCCCGGATGAACGTCCCGGCCCAGACCGGACACCTGCTGCTCATGCCCTCGGTCCTGGGTGACTGGGCTGGCACCAAGGTCGCCTCGGTCTCCCCGGACAACCCGGAGCGGGGGCTGCCCCGGATCCAGGCGACCTACGTGCTGATGGACTCCGAGACCCTGAGCCTGCAGGCACTGATGGAGGGCAACGGGCTGACAGCACTGCGCACCCCTGCCGTCTCCGCCGTGGCTGCGGATCACCTGACCGCGCGGGACGCGCAGAAGCTGGTCGTCTTCGGGACCGGCCTGCAGGCCCTGGGGCACCTGGACGCATTGGCAGCGATCCGTGACTTCACCGACGTCGTGATCTGTGGCCGGTCACCGGAGAAGGTGACGGCCGCCGTCGAGCACGCCGTCTCTCAGGGGATGTCTGCGCGGGCCGGCGACGCCGAGGAGGTGCGCGGCGCTGACCTGATCGCCTGCACCACCTCGGCAGGTGAGCCGCTGTTCGACGGATCTCTGGTCCCGGACACCGCCTGTGTGGTGGCCATGGGCTCGCATGAGCCGGACCGCCGCGAGCTGGACGCCACCCTGATGGGCCGTGCCCAGGTGGTGGTGGAGGACCGGGAGACGGCCCTGCGGGAGGCCGGTGATGTGGTGATGGCGATCGAGGAGGGTGCCCTGGCCGAGGCCGACCTGGTGGACCTGAAGGACGTGGTCACCGGCGCCGTGGAGGCGGACACCTCGCGCCCCCGGGTGTTCAAGGGCGTGGGCATGAGCTGGCAGGACCTGGCGGTGGCGATCGGCGTGGTGGACCCGGAGGCCGGCACCGACTGACGGTGGCACACTGGTGGCATGTGCGGACGATTCGTGATGGCCCGGGCCATCGGGGACTTGGTGGCCGAGGCCGGTGCGCTGCCTCCGGAGGAGGAGCTGGTGCTGCCGCCGCCGAGCTGGAACGTCCCGCCCACCGCTGATGTGACGGTGGTGCTGGAGCGCCCGGTGGACCCGGACCAGGGTCCCGACGACGGCCCCTCGCCTCAGGCATCCGGAGCGCCGCAGGTGCGGCGAGAAGTCCACGTGGCCCGGTGGGGTCTGGTGCCGATCTGGGCCAAGGACCTCTCCGTGGGGGTGCGTGCGTTCAATGCGCGCTCAGAGACCGTGACGGAGAAGCCGACGTTCCGATCGGCCGTGAGGGCCCGGCGCTGTGCGATCCCGGTGGACGGCTACTACGAGTGGCTCAAGCCCGGACCCGGAGAGAAGGGGCCGGACGGCAAGGCCGCTCGGAAGCGGCCCTTCTACGTGCACCGTGCGGACGGGGCGATGACGTTCTTCGCCGGTCTCTACGAGTGGTGGCGGGACCCTGCGGTGGCCGAGGGGGAGCCCGGCCAGTGGGTGCTCAGCTGCACCATCCTCACCGGCCCGTCTCCCGAGGCCGGCAGCGGGGACGAGACCCTGGATCGACTGCACGGACTGCACGACCGGCTTCCCCTGCCCATGGATCGGGCCACCATGGATGAGTGGCTGCGGCCGGAGAAGCTGGGATCGGCCGCTCAGGCCCAGGAGCTCGTGGACCTGGTGCTGGCCCGGGCCTACGGCACCGCCGCCGAGTGGACCCTGCATGAGGTGGACCCGGCGGTGGGCACTGTGCGGAACAATGGGCCCGATCTGATCGAGCCGCTCACCGAGGAGCAGGGCACGCTGCTGTGACCGGGCGGCCGTGACGATCAGGCCCTCTCCTCTGGACGCCGCGCGGGGTGCTCCCGCTCCGGCGGCTGCGGATGGAGGACGCCGGAGTTCCAGCCGATCTCCCATCCGTCCACCGGACCCCAGGAGTCGGAGAACGCCACCGGCAGCGCCTGATGCTCCCGGCAGGCCGCCAGGAGCTCGGCATACCAGCGCGTGTAGGCCGGATCGCTCGCCTCCGGTGAGGGGGCGCCCACGGCGTGATGCAGTGCATCAGCCACCTGGGCCGTGGTGGTGCTCGCCGTGACCCGGAGGCCGGGGAGCTCCGGGCCGTCGCCCATGGTGTAGCGCACCGTCCGGGCTTCTCCGGTGCGGGGATCCGACTGGCCGGCGCTGACCTCGCACCGCCAGTACATGCCGGACGGGGCCATGTAGGGCAGGGCCCGGACCTGGTGGAGTCCGCGCCGGTGGAGCAGCTCGACGGCGTCGAGCAGCAGGACGCAGGTGCGAGCGACCAGAGGGTCATGGACATCGTGCAGAGCGGGCATGGCGACACCGTAGAGGATCGGCCGGACAGGACAAGGCGCTGCACCGTGACGCCTCCGCGCTTAACGTGTCCGGGCCCCTGCCTACTGTCCTGACTGGTGATCGAACAGATGTTCGAATACCATGGTGGGGCGCAGTCGTCACGCACTTCCCGTCCGGCGTGTCGCGCGCGTCCCACCTGAAGCCGGGTCACCGGTGCTGCTCGGACCGTTCCTTCCCAGACGGTGCCGACCTGCAGCCCGTGGACCTGGACACCCCGTCGCATCCCCGCGGCGGGGAGGACAGAACGTCAGAGGGCAGGAACACATCTCATGGGAGTCTTCACACAGTCGGTGGCCGTCGGCCGATCCTCGGCCGGAGTGCCGGAGCAGCTGGAGTGGAACGGGCGCACGTATGTGGTGGCCGCTGAACCGGTGCGCTGGTTCGAGCGGCGCCGGTGGTGGGCGGAGGAGCGCCGAGCCGAGCGCGGACGCGGTGCCGGACTGGTGGACCACGAGGTCTGGCGGGTGCAGGTCCGTCTGGCCCGTGCGCCCCGCTCGCCGCTGCTCACCCTGGACATCTCCCACCACCTGGACTCCGGACGGTGGCGGCTGATCCAGATCCACGACGCCGTCCGGCAGGACCTGCGGGAGAGCGCCTGATGGGTGCCGGGGCCGGGTTCACGCATCTGCATGTGGCCAGTGCCTTCGGCGCGCACTACGGAGTGTCCTGGCCGGAGGAGCTGGCCCAGGCCGCTGCGGCGGACGGTGCCGACGCCCTGGCCTGCACGGACCGTGACGGGCTCTATGGCATGGCCAAGCACGTCCAGGCCTGTCTGAACGCCGGGCTGGCCCCGGTGGTCGGTGTGGATCTGGCAGTGGCGTGGGACGGCGTCGGTCCAGACGGTCAGGTGGCTGTTCCGGTGACGGGCCATGCTCCGCAGCATCCTGCCGGTCGGGTGGTGGTGCTGGCCCGGGGTGGCTGCGACGGGGCGGGCTACCGTGCCCTGTGCCGACTGATCTCCGATGCCCACGCCCACACCACCGGGGGTTCGGCAGGCGGGTCTCCCTACGTCAGGGTGGCCGAACTGGCCGCGCGCGCCTCCGGTGAGGACCCCGCCGAACCGCTGCTCTATGTCCTGGTGGGGCCCGGCTCCGAGGTGGGGCAGGCGATGGCCGCGCGCCGCTACACGCAGGGGCGGACCCTGTTGCGCCGGTGGAAGGCTGTTCTGCCCGCCGGGTCGCTGAGGGTGGAGGTGGTCTCCCATCTGTCCCCACCCGGGCAGCGGCTCTCCACCGCGCATGCCGTGCGGATGCTGCGGGCCAGCCGGGACACGCGTGTGCCGGCCGTGCTGACCAACGCCGTGCGCTATGCCGCGCCGGACGGAGCCGCCACCGCGGACGTGCTGGACGCGGCACGCACCCTGAGCTCCCTGGAGGCTCTGGACGACCTCCAGCCCAACGGGCAGGGCTGGCTCAAACCGGGTGCCGCCATGGAGCAGATCGCCCGGGAGATCGGCAGGGACTCCGGAGAGGGAGCCGATGCCGTGCAGGAGCTGCTGCAGCAGACCGCAGAGCTGACCGATCTCTGCAGGATGGATCCGGGGCCGGACCTGGGCTGGATGCGTCCGGTGGTGCCAGAAGCCTCCGTGATCGGCATCAGCGGCGCGCCGGAGCGCGAGCTGAGGAATCGCTCCCTGGCCGGCGCCCGTGCCCGGTACCCGCACCTGGTCAGCGGCGGACGGTTCGCCGCCACCCATGAGGGGCGGGAGCTGGAGCAGCGGATGGAGCACGAGCTGGGCATCATCGAACGGCTCGGCTTCGCCAGCTACTTCCTCACCGTGGCCGAGGTGGTGCGGATGATCGAGGGCATGGGGGTGCGTGTCTCAGCGCGCGGCTCCGGCGCCTCCTCCCTGGTGAACCACGTGCTGCGCATCTCCAACGTGGACCCCCTGGAGCACGAGCTGATCTTCGAGCGCTTCCTCTCCCAAGACCGCTCCACGCTGCCGGACATCGATGTGGACGTGGAGTCAGCCCGCCGGCACGAGGTCTACCGGGCCATGTTCGAGCGGTTCGGGGCCGAGCGCACCACCCTGATGAGCATGCAGAACGGGTACCGGGTGCGCGGAGCGGTCCGGGATGCCGGGCTGGCTCTGGGGATGGAATCGGACCAGGTGGACGGGATCGCCAAGCAGATGTGGCGCTTCTCCGCGTCCAGCTTCCGCGAGGCCATGGACCGGATGCCGGAGCTGCGTGGCTTCTCCGACCGCGTGGAGTCCGGGCGCAGACAGGGACAGCAGCAGCTGGACCTGCTGGTGGACCTGACCGAGCGCCTGGACCGGTTGCCCCGGCACATCTCCATGCACCCCTGCGGAGTGATCCTGGGGGATGCCACCCTGCTGGACCGCACCCCCGTCCAGCCCTCAGGAATCGGGCTGCCCATGAGCCAGTTCGACAAACACGACATGGACCCCATGGGCATGCTCAAACTGGACGTGCTCGGGGTTCGCATGCAGTCCACCATCGCCTACACCCTGCAGGAGATCGAACGGACCACGGGCGAGCAGGTGGACCTGGAGCAGGTGCCACTGGATGACCCGGCCACCTATGAGATGATCCGCACCACCCACACCCTGGGCTGCTTCCAGATCGAGTCGCCCGGCCAGCGCGAGCTGATCGGGAAGATGGCCCCGGTGGAGTTCAACGATCTGATCATCGACATCTCCCTGTTCCGCCCCGGCCCCATGCAGTCGGACATGGTCCGCCCCTTCCTGGAGCAGCGCCACGGCTGGGGGATGACCCGCTACCCCCATCCGCACCTGGCACCCGTGCTGGCCGAGACCCATGGGGTGACCGTCTTCCACGAGCAGGTGCTGCGCATGTTCGATGTGATGACCGGGTGTGGGCTGGCCAAAGCCGACGAGTTCCGCCGGCAGATCGGCGGGCCGGGGGAGCAGGGCGTGGAGGCCTTCTTCCGGCGCGAGGCCCTGGCCCGCGGCTACTCGCTGGAGGTGATCGACGAGGTCTGGGGGACCCTGCACGCCTTCGGCTCCTTCGGCTTCTGCAAGGCCCACGGCGCCGCGTTCGCCGTGCCCACCTACCACTCCGCCTGGCTCAAGACCCACCATCCGGAGGCGTTCCTGACCGGGATCTTCGAGCACGACCCCGGCATGTATCCCCGGCGGCTGATGGTCGCCGAGGCCCGCCGCATGGGCATCCCGGTGCTCCCGGTGGATGTGAACGCCTCCACGGACCGCTTCCGTCTGGAGTGGGTGCCCTCCCACCCGGAGCTTCCCGACGGCGGCCAGGGCCGGTGGGGCGTGCGGATGGCCTTCACCAGCATGTCCGGGCTGAGTGGCACCGAGATCAAGCGTCTGGTGGCCGGCCAGCCCTACACCTCCCTGGCCGATGTGCGTGACCGTGCCCGGCCCACCCGCAGGAACCTGGAGCGGCTCGCCCAGCTCGGAGCCCTGGACTGTCTGCTGCCGCCCGGTGGGGCCTCCCGCACAGACCTGGTCCACCACCTGGAGCTGCAGCACGCCGGCACCGGCAGCTCGGCTCCGCTGGGCCACCATCCGAACGGCCGCCGCCGCCGGGCAGGCAGTCGGCAGGTGGACGGACAGCTCTCCTTCGCACTGCCGGACACCGAGACCGCCGCACTCACCCCGATGTTCCCCAGCCCCAGCCGGGACCAGCAGGTGCGCACCGAACTGGACCTGACCGCCATGGACACCAGTGCCCACCTGATGGAGTCCCACCGTCCCTACCTGGACGCCCTGGGGGTGACCGCCGCAGAGGACCTGCTCTCGCTGCGCTCCCAGTCCCGGGTGCTGGTCGCCGGGGTCCGGGTGGCCACCCAGACCCCGCCCATGCGCTCGGGCAAGCGGGTGGTGTTCATCTCGGTGGATGACGGCACCGGCTGCATCGACGCCTCCTTCTTCACCGAGGCCCAGCACCAGACCGGTGAGATGCTCTTCTCCGCGCGGCTGATGCTGATCGAGGGGACCACCCGGCGGACCGGGCCGAAGGCGATCAGCCTGCAGGCCATCCGCGCCTGGGACCTGCATCGCCCGGAGACCCTGCCGGACCCCGACTATCTGGACAGCACCCGGGAGCAGTGGCGGGCCTGGCTGCGCCGTGACCGTCAGGCAGCGGCCGCGCGCCGGGCCGGACAACCCTGGGACGCTCCGGGGGCCCTGCCGGACGTGCCCCACCACTCCACCGGCGGCTGGCCGGTCAAGGTGGGCGCCGCCGTCGGGGCACCGCCGGAGAACCCGGACGCCACGGGAGGACAACGCCACACCAGCCCGCCACCTCGGCGAGCCGATCAGCACCGTCCGGTGCCGGTGCCTCACCCGGAGACCTGGGAGCTGCTCCCCGCCCCTGACCGCTGACCCCCTCAGGCACAGAGTGACGTGACCCCCACCCAAGTGACCTGGATTCGTCACTCTGTGCCCAGGACGGGGGCAGCCAGTCGTCCCGGACCGGACCCAGACCTGACCTAGAATGACCGATGGCTGGCGGTGGCCACCGTATGCCACCAGCCCTGAAGCCCTACCCGAGAAGGAGTACGTCCGTGTCTGAGGCGTCACAGCAGGATCTGATCACCATCACCGTCGACGCGGAGCAGTGGGAGGTGACCTCGGGGACCACCGGCCTGGACCTGTTCAAGGACGAACGCACCACCGTGGTGATGAGGGTGGACGGTGAGCTGCAGGACCTCTCCCGGCAGATCCCCGCCGGTGCCGACGTGCAGGGCGTGGACATCTCTGAGCAGGACGGCTTGAACGTGCTGCGCCACTCCACCGCCCACGTGATGGCCCAGGCCGTGCAGCAGCTGCGCCCGGACGCCAAGCTGGGCATCGGGCCCTACATCACTGACGGCTTCTACTTCGATTTCGACGTCGCCGAGCCCTTCACCCCGGAGGACCTGAAGGCGATCGAGAAGCTGATGCAGAAGATCATCAACACCAACCAGCTCTTCGTCCGCCGGGTGGTCACCGAGGACGAGGCCCGCGAGGCCATGGCGCAGGAGCCCTACAAGCTGGAGCTGCTGGGCAAGAAGGACGACGCCGAGGACGCCGGTGAAGGGGCCTCCGTGGAGGTCGGTGCCGGAGAGATCACCATCTACGACAACGTGGACCGCAAGTCCGGCGAAGCCGTGTGGTGCGACCTCTGCCGCGGGCCCCACCTGCCCCACACCAAGCTGATCTCCAACGCCTTCGCCCTGACCCGCTCCGCCGCCGCCTACTGGTTGGGCAACGAGAAGAACAAGCAGCTCCAGCGCATCTACGGCACCGCCTGGCCCACCAAGGAGGACCTGAAGGCCTACCAGGAGCGCCTGGCCGAGGCTGAGCGGCGCGATCACCGCAAGCTGGGCTCCGAACTGGACCTGTTCTCCTTCCCGGACGAGCTGGGCTCGGGCCTGCCGGTGTTCCACCCGCGCGGCGGCATCATCCGCAAGGAGATGGAGGACTACTCCCGCCAGCGCCACACCGAGGCCGGCTATGAGTTCGTCTACACCCCGCACATCACCAAGCAGCATCTCTACGAGGTCTCCGGCCACCTGGACTGGTACGCGGACGGCATGTTCCCGCCCATGCACATCGACGAGCAACGGGACCCGGAGACGGGGGAGATCACCCGGCAGGGGCAGAACTACTACCTCAAGCCGATGAACTGCCCCATGCACAACCTGATCTTCCGCTCCCGGGGACGCTCCTACCGCGAGCTGCCGCTGCGGCTGTTCGAGTTCGGCGCGGTCTACCGGTATGAGAAGTCCGGTGTGGTGCACGGCCTGACCCGCGTGCGCGGCATGACCCAGGACGACGCCCACATCTACTGCACCCGCGAGCAGATGAAGGACGAGCTGACCACCACACTGAACTTCGTGCTGGACCTGCTCAAGGACTACGGCCTGGACGACTTCTACCTGGAGCTCTCCACCAAGGACCCGGAGAAGTTCGTCGGCTCGGACGAGGTCTGGGATGAGGCCACCCGCACCCTGGAGGAGGTCGCCCAGGCCTCCGGACTGGACCTGGTCCCGGATCCGGGCGGCGCGGCGTTCTACGGACCCAAGATCTCGGTCCAGGCCCGCGACGCCATCGGTCGCACCTGGCAGATGTCCACCATCCAGCTGGACTTCAACCTGCCCGAGCGCTTCGACCTCGAGTACCAGGCCGCCGACGGCTCCCGTCAGCGTCCGGTGATGATCCACCGCGCCCTGTTCGGATCCATCGAACGCTTCCTCGGCGTGCTCACCGAGCACTACGCCGGCGCTTTCCCGGCCTGGCTGGCCCCGGAGCAGGTCGTGGCCGTCCCGGTCGCCGAGGCATTCAACGACTACCTCGCCGAGGTGGTCGAGAAGCTGCAGGCCGCCGGCATCCGCGCCCGGCTGGACGACGGCTCAGACCGGTTCCCCAAGAAGATCCGCACCGCCTCCAAGGAGAAGGTGCCCTTCGTGCTGATCGCCGGCGGTGAGGACGCCGAGGCTGGAGCCGTCTCCTTCCGCTTCCGGGACGGCAGCCAGGACAACGGCGTGCCGGTGGAGGATGCGATCGAACGCATCATCAGCGCGGTGCGGACCAGGGAGCGCAGCCAGTGACCCCAGGGGTTCCCGACGACGGCCAGGTCACCGACGACTTCCAGCTCGCCGGTGTCTCCGACGGGTTCCAGCGCCTGTGGAACCCGCATCGGATGGCCTACGTCAGCAAGGGGCAGGACCAGGTCTCCGGTGAGGAGACCTGCCCGTTCTGTTCCGCACCGAGCCGGTCGGACGAGGACGCACTGATCGTGGTCCGTGGGACCACATGCTTCGCACTGCTCAATCTCTACCCCTACAACCCCGGGCACCTGCTGGTCTGTCCCTACCGCCACGTGCCGGACTACACGGACCTGACGCCACAGGAGACCGCCGAGTTCGCTCGTCTCTCCCAGATCGCCATGGTCGCGTTGAAGCGCGTCTCGAACTGCACCGGGTACAACCTGGGCATGAACCAGGGTGTGACCGGCGGGGCGGGGATCGCAGCCCATCTGCACCAGCATGTGGTGCCACGGTGGAGCGGGGACGGGAACTTCCTGCCGATCATCGCCCAGACCAAGAACATGGCCCAGACCCTGGGCACCGTGAGGCAGGCCGTGGCCGAGGCCTGGCTGGACGCCGAGCAGGAGTTCGACAGGAGAGCGGGCTGATGCTCAACCGCCACGCGCGGGCCTTCTTCACCCGGCTGTTCACGCCTCCGGCGCGAGTGTTGCTGCGCTGGGGCGTGGCCCCTGACACGGTGACGATCGTGGGGACCCTGGGCGTCGTCGTCGGGGCTCTGGTGTTCTTCCCCCGGGGCGAGCTGTTCTGGGGGACGATGTTCATCACCGCGTTCGTCTTCTCCGATGTGCTGGACGGGGTGATGGCCCGACTCGCCGGCAGCTCCGGTCGGTGGGGCAACTTCCTGGACTCCACCCTGGACCGGGTGCAGGACGCCGCCGTGTTCCTGGGACTGACCGTCTGGTTCCTCGGCGCCGGAGACCATCCGCCCACCGGTGTCCTGGCCGTGGCCTGCATGGCCCTGGGCATGCTCGTCTCCTACGCTCGCGCCAAGGCCGAGGCGCTGGGATTCGACTGCAACACCGGGATCGCCGAACGGGCCGAACGGCTCGTGGTGACCCTGGTGTTCGCCGGGCTCGTGGGCCTGGGGCTCTCGGTCTGGACCCTCACCGTGGTCCTGGGGCTGTTGGCCGTGGCCTCGGCGATCACCGTGGGCCAGCGGGTCGCCACCGTCCACCGGCAGTCCGCTCAGGAGCGAGCCGCCTCCCCGGCGCAGGACTGAGCTGCCGAACGACTCGACTGCTTCACCCGTTTCGACCGCACCGACCCTCAGGAGCCGACCATGACCACCACACCGCACGAGTCCGCGCCCGCGGGTGCCACCGATCGGCCCCTGAACCTGGCCGAGTACTTCCTGCTGCTGGATCTGGACGAGCGCGGCGGCCGGCTCCTGCTGGACGGCTCCACCTCCGGACTGGCCCTGGCCGGGGCCGTGCTGGCGGATCTGGCGGGGCGAGGGCACCTGACGGTGACACGGGATGAGGTCCTGGTCGAGCCGGCGTCAGGGTCTGCGGTGGAGGGTCTGGAGCGTCCCCTGGCCCAGGTCCTGGGCATCATCGCCGATCACGGCCGGGAGCACCCGCCGCGCGATGCCGAACAGTGGATCAACCGCTTCTCCCGGTCCGAGCTGCGGGAGGCCCTGCTGCAGTCACTGGAGTCCCGGGGGATCATCGAGCACACGGAGGGGAAGGTGCTGGGTCTCTTCCGCCGGGAGCGGTACCCGGAGGCGGACCCGAACCCGGAACTGGACCTGCGGGCCCGGATCGGAGAGGTGCTCTACGGATCGGCCCCGGCAGACGCCGTCACCTGGCCGCTGATCTCCCTGCTGCGCAGCACCCGGCTGCTCCATGTGGTCTTCCCGGACCGGCACACCGCGGATCTGAGGGCGCTGTCCACCACTCCGGTGGGTGAGGGGTCCACCCGCGACTCGGTGGCGGAGGCGTTGCAGGCGACCCAGAACGCGATCGCCGAGTACCTGGTGGCCACCACCGGCGGGGCATCCGCACTGGACTGAGCCCGTGCCGCAACGGCGGCTCAGACGGGGACCGTCAGCGGAACGACCATGGCGTCGGTGAGGCGAACCAGGTCTGCGGGGGACAACTGGAGGCTCAGTCCACGCTGGCCGGCGGAGACGATGATCGATGCGCCCAGCTCCTCCAGATCCTGTGCCGACCGGTCCAACGCCACCGGCGAGGGGCGGCGGTGCCCCAGAGGAGAGATCCCGCCGACCACCGATCCGGAGCGCCGCTCGGCGACCTCCGGTGTGGCCAGCACGCTCCTCTTCCAGCCGAAGGCGACCGCCGCCGACTTCAGCTCCAGAGAGCACTCCACCGGGATCACGGCAGTGCCGATCTGTCCCTCCGGTCCCTGGACCATCAGGGTCTTGAACATCTGAGCGGGGTCGATCCCCAAGGCCCGGGCCACGGCCAGCCCATACCCCTGGCCCGGGTGGACCTCGGTCACGGTGTAGGTCAGGACCTCGTGGGGGACCCCTGCGGCGAGCACAGCCGCCAGCGCGGGTGTGGCCCGGCGGGAGCGGTCAGGCCTGGTCACCGGTGGACTCGGCCAGCTGCTCGCGCACATTGCGCTTGAGCCGACCGAGTAGAGCGGACATCCCGCGCAGCCTCAGGGGCGTCAGCGCCTTGGCCAGACCCAGGCGGGAGGCCAGGTCCTCCGGCACCTCCAGGACGGTCGAAGCCGGCAGGCCGGCCACCCCCTGCTGCAGCACCGAGGCGAAACCGCGGGAGGTGGGCGCCTCCGCCGGCGCAGCGACGTAGAGCTGCACCAACGGGTCTGCGGAGTGGTCGCCGCTGCGGTCCAGCTCCACGGCCAGGAACAGCGGTGTCTGGCACTCGATGACCTGTTCCATCTCCTCAGTGTGCCCGTCGTAGCGCTCGGGCAGGTCCGGCAGCTCGTCGGAGAACTCCAGCAGCAGCTCCAGCCGCTGCGGATCCGGCACGGACTGGAAGTCCTCCACGATCTCGGCGAGGGAGGCAGGAAGCTCGGAGGTGGTCATCGGCAGAAGGTCCCTTCGGACGGGTGCTGGAGAACGGCGTCGGGTCAGAACAGAGCTGGGGTGCAGCGTCAGCGCCGCACCCCAGCCTAGTCCTGACCGGCGTCAGTGTCCCCGCGGAAGGACGGCCCGCTCAGAGCGAGGGTGCCTCGCCCGGTTCCTCACCAACGGCGATCGGCAGGCGAACGGCATTGCCCCACTCGGTCCACGAGCCGTCGTAGTTGCGCACGTTCTGGTAGCCCAACAGGTGCTTGAGCACGAACCAGGTGTGGGAGGAGCGCTCACCGATCCGGCAGTAGGCGATCACCTCGTCAGCGTCACCCAGGCCGGCCTCGTCACGGTAGAGGGCCTCCAGTTCGGCGCGGGACTTGAAGGTGCCGTCCTCGTTCGCGGCCTTGGCCCAGGGGACCGATGCCGCCGTGGGGATGTGGCCGCCGCGCAGGGTGCCCTCCTGCGGGTAGCCGGCCATGTGCGTGGTCTCTCCGGTGTACTCCTGCGGGGAGCGCACGTCCACCAGCGGCTTGCCGAAGTGGCCCAGCACATCCTCGCGGGAGGCGCGCTCGGTGGTGTCATCACGCTGGGTGACGGGATACTCGGCGCGGTGGACCTGGGGAACCTCGCGGGTCTGCTCACGTCCCTCGGCGATCCACTTGTCCCGTCCGCCGTTCATCAGTCGGGTGTCGCGGTGGCCGTACAGGGTGAAGACCCACAGGGCGTAGGCGGCCCACCAGTTGGACTTGTCGCCGTAGAAGACCACGGTGGTGTCGGGGCCGATCCCCTTGGAGGCGGCCATCTCCGCGAAGGCCTCAGGTCCCACGAAGTCGCGGGTCACGGGATCGTTGAGCTCGGTGTGCCAGTCGATCTTGATGGCACCGGGGATGTGTCCGGTGCTGTACAGCAGGGTGTCCTCGTTGGACTCCAGCACCACCACGTTCTCGTCGCCGATATGGTCTGCCACCCACTGGGTGGAGACGAGCTTCTCCGGGTGGGCGTACTCGCTGAACTCGGTGTTCTCGGTGGTGCTGGTCATCCTCGACTGAGCCTTTCGTGTCGCTGGAGCCCGATCCGGTCGGTGGAGGGGGCAGAAAGCCGTCATAGGCCTCCGCCAGCCTATCGGTGCGGCCTCGCAGAGTCGCGGTCGGATGGGCGTCAGGAGCACTCAGACACCTCTGGAGGTCATACGGCGCCACATTCTCGGCTCTGAGCGGACACAGCGGGGGAGGAGCCCCTCGCTTCGGCACGCCCCGTCACCCTCCCGACGACGGTCACCCCGGTAGAGTGACAGGGTCTCCTTGCGCTGCGCGCCAGTGGGGGGAGACGCCTTCACCAGTCCGCAGTGGCCCAGTGCCAGGATGGAGCCGATCGTGGCCGAGACCGTTCACCTCTCCGAGCGCACCCCGCAGGTCACTGCCGAGGAGCTCCTCGAGGGGTTCCACCCCTCCTACCGATTCGGTGAGGTCTCCTTCGACACGTACATCCCCGATCCGGCACACCCGTCCCAGGCCCAGGCCGTGCAGCGACTGCGTGACTTCGCCGCCTCCATGGGAGGGCCCGGCGGAGCCGGAGCGTCGGGAGGATTCCTCTCCGGACTGTTCGGGGGCAAGAAGAAGTCGTCCCGTGGTTCCGGGGCCCAGCCCAACGGGATCTATCTCGACGGCGGCTTCGGCGTGGGCAAGACCCACCTGCTGGCCTCGCTGTGGCACGCGGCGCCGGGCCCCAAGGCCTTCGGCACCTTCGTGGAGTACACCAACCTGGTCGGAGCACTCTCGTTTCGGCGGACGGTGGACATCCTCAAGGAGTACCGGCTCGTCTGCATCGATGAGTTCGAGCTGGACGATCCCGGTGACACGGTCCTGATGTCCCGCCTGATGCGTGAGCTGGCAGACGCCGGCGTGAAGTTGGCGGCCACGTCGAACACGCTGCCCGGGTCGCTGGGCGAAGGCCGCTTCGCGGCGGTGGACTTCAAGCGGGAGATCCAGGTCCTCTCCGAACAGTTCGAGGTGCTCAAGGTGGATGGCGAGGACTACCGTCACCGCGGGCTGGCCAAGGCGCCGGAGCCCCTGGCCGATCATGAGCTGATGGCGGTGGCCACCCAGAACTTCCCCGAGGCTCGGGTGATCTCCGATGACCGGTTCTCTGATCTGACCGCGAACCTCTCCCGGGTCCACCCCAGCCGGTACCGAGAACTGGTCAAGGACATCGACGTCATGGTGCTGCATGAGGTGCAGACCATCACCGAGCAGGCCATGGCGCTGCGCTTCGTGGTCCTGGCTGACCGCCTCTACGACAAGGACGTTCCCGTAGTCGCCTCCGGGACGGCCTTCGATCAGCTCTTCACGGAGGAGATGATGAACGGCGGCTACATGAAGAAGTACTTCCGCACGGTCTCGAGGATGACGGCTCTGGTCCGCGAAGGGCAGACGGGGGAGACCGAGGGGGCCTGAGCGGACGCACCATCGACCGCCTGACCCTGTGATCATGTCTCTCCGGTCACCGTGATCGAACGCATCTGAAGGGACATGGCTTGAACGTCAAGACAGCAGTGATTGTCCTCTATGCCGTTTTGTCCCTCTTGCCCTGGGCTCTCGTTCCTCTGGTACCCGTTCTCGTCGTGGACGCGTGGGCCATGCTCCTCGCCATGCTGCTGCTGAGCCTGGTCTCCGCCGTCCTCACCTGGGGCATGGTGACCGCAGGCGTCTCGCGTCCAGGCGCCAGCCGGGTCGGGATACTCGCCTTGTCGAGCCTGTCCATCATGCTGATCGTCACGGCAGGGGCACTGTCCTCGCGCGAGGACGACTGGACAGGGCTGCTCTTCCTGCTCCTCACCCCACTTCATGGGGCCCTGGCACTGTGGATCGCCCTTCATGCACGACGCGCCGGACCCATGGCCCCATCGGCCGGATCAGTCGCTGACGTGAGGAGTCGGAAGCAGGGCGAGGCACTGATGCGGTGAGTGCGGCTGACTGCCCCTCCGAAGAACGAAGAAGCCCGGACCTGGCGGTCCGGGCTTCCTGTTGTGGAGCGGATGACGGGATTCGAACCCGCGACCTCCACCTTGGCAAGGTGGCGCTCTAGCCAACTGAGCTACATCCGCGAGATCGGTCTGAGAGTCAGACCGTCTGTGCGCGATACTGGGATCGAACCAGTGACCTCTTCCGTGTCAGGGAAGCGCGCTACCGCTGCGCCAATCGCGCTCGAGGTGTCCGGTGCAACCGGATCCTTGAGTGAAGCAGGTTCCATCCTAGCGGACAGCCCATGCTGCGAGGTCGGGACGGGATTCGAACCCGCGTATACGGCTTTGCAGGCCGCTGCCTCGCCTCTCGGCCACCCGACCAGGGTTGTGGAGACTTGCGAGCGGATGACGGGATTCGAACCCGCGACCTCCACCTTGGCAAGGTGGCGCTCTAGCCAACTGAGCTACATCCGCACAGAAAACAGGTGACCGATCTGGTCGGTCACCGCGATTTCCAACAGACAGCGACTTTATCCCACCTCGGCCAGCACGTCCAATCATGGGGGCGTGGCGTGTCTCACCCGGTGCGCAGTCGTGGCAGGCGGCTGCCTGGCACCGCCCTAACGTGTCCGTGCCGATGGGAGAATGGATCACCATGACCCAGCCACAGCTTGCCCACCAGACCGCAGCCGGTCGCATGTACGCCCGGAGCCTGGGCGGACTGCCCGAGGTCCCCTCCATCACCACCGTCATCGGCCAGCAGAGTGTGGACCTGGACGGGTGGATCGGCCATATGGCGGCCACCGCTGTGGTGGATGACCCGCGCCTACCCCAGGCCGTCGGCTCCAAGGCCCAGCTCAAGACGGTGGCGCGCCAGGCCTCCGACGCCGCCGCCCGGTACCGGGACCAGGCAGCCGCGCGCGGGGACCGGGTCCACGACTACTGCGAGCAGGTGGGGCTGCGGGCGCTGGGGCGTCCGCACACGATGGCTGAGGCGAGGGAACGTCTGGCCGAGCACGGCGAGTCCGCCTACGCTGATCGATTCGACGAGTGGTGGGACCTCTACGAGGTCCGCCCGCTCGCCACGGAGCTGACGGTCTGGAACGCCAGTGTCGGCTACGCCGGGACGCTGGACCTGGTCGCCACCATCGGGGGACGCGTGTGTCTGGTCGACTACAAGACCAAGGGCACCACGCGTGACGGCCGAGTCAAGTCCCTGGATCCCAAAGTGGTGATGCAGCTGGTGGCAGGCCTCAAGGCCGAGGAGCAGCTGGTCGACGCCGCTGCCGGGACCTGGGCGCCGTGGGAGCACGGCGAAGCCGGGCTGCTGCTGGGAGTGGCCGTCGGACAGACCGAGGTGGTGGCCCATCAGGCCAATCCCCAGGTCCTGCCGGCGCACTGGCACAAGTTCTGGGCGCTGCGACAGGTCTGGGAGCACTCTCGGCGAGCAGAGGAGGCGGGCCCGGCTCTGCGACCGATCGGTCCTCCGCCGCCCACCGCTGCTCCAGTGGCAGACGGCGTGCCCACTAGGGTGGTCGGGTGACCACGAGGAACCCCACTGTGAACTGGACCATCATGATCGGAGCGGTACGATGATCCCCGCGCAGGACACTCCGCCGCGGGTGCTGTTCGCCGGGACTCCGCAGACCGCGGTGCCCTCACTGGAGGCACTGGTGGCCGCTGGCGCGGACGTCGTTGCGGTGCTCACACGTCCGGATGCCCCCCTCGGGCGCAAGCGGGTCCTGACTCCCTCGCCCGTGGCCCAGAAGGCCGACGAGCTCGGCATCCCTCTCCTCAAGGCCGCCCGCCTCACCGGCGAGTCGGGAGCGCCTGTGCTCCAGCAGATCGCCGGTCTGGACCTGGACATCGCCGCCGTGGTGGCCTACGGCGGACTGGTTCCACCTGCGGGACTGGCCCTTCCGCGCCACGGATGGGTCAACCTCCACTTCTCCCTGCTGCCTGCCTACCGGGGCGCCGCTCCGGTCCAGCATGCCGTGATCGCCGGAGAAGATCGGACCGGCGCCTGTGTCTTCCAGCTCGAGGAGGGGCTGGACACCGGACCGGTCTTCTCCCAGCTCGACCGTGAGCTGCGCAGCGACGAGACCGCCGGCGAGGTCCTGGCCGATCTCGCCGTCAGGGGGGCAGAGCTGCTGGCGCGGACGGTCCAGCAGATCCACGCCGGTGATGTTCAGGCCACGCCGCAGGTGGGCGAGCCCAGCTATGCCCCCAAACTGACCCAGGCCGATGGTCGCATCGACCCGGCCCAGCCGGCCGTCGTCGTGGCGGCCCGCATCAACGGTGTCACCCCGGAGCCCGGCGCCTGGGCTGAGACGGACGAGCCGACACCCCAGCGGATCAAGCTGATCGGGGCCTCGCCGGACCACGGGAGCGCCGATGTCTTGGCAGAAGGGCGTCCGAGTGGTTCCCTGGTCGCCACCAAGCGGACCCTGCACCTGGTCTGCGGAGACGGGACGGTTCGACTGGACCAGGTCCAACCCTCGGGGAAGAAGCCCATGCGCGCCGTCGACTGGTTCCGCGGCCAGGACCCGGGCCGACGATTCATCACAGGAGAGCATTCATGACACCTCCAGGCCAGCAGGACGCGGGCCGCTCGTCCAGTCGCCGTGGAGGCCCCCGCCGCGACAGCCAGGGCCGCACCCGCAACCGTGGACAGTCGGGCGGACCACGGAAGTACTCCGCCTCAGTGCCGCGGGAGCGTCGTCGTACGGCAGACCCGGCGCGGTTGACGGCGTACGAGGTTCTGCGTGCGGTGTCCCAGGACGATGCCTACGCCAACCTGGTGCTGCCGCAGAGGATCGCCCATCACCACCTGGACCAGCGGGATGCCGGTTTCGCCACCGAGCTGACCTACGGAGCCCTGCGAGGGCAGGGGCTGTACGACGCCATCCTGGCGGAGTGCGTCGATCGCCCTCTGGGACAGCTGGACGCCCCCGTCCTGGACGCACTGAGACTCGGCGCCCATCAGCTCCTCGGGATGCGCGTGAAGGCCCACGCCGCGCTCGACTCCACGGTCGCGCTCGTCCGGGACCAGATCGGCGCCGGACCGTCGGGCCTGGTCAACGCCGTGCTGCGCAAGGTGGCCGCGCAGGATCGCGACGAGTGGCTGGACCGGCTCACTCCCGACCCCACCAGTGAATCCGCCCAGTCCATCCGCCATTCCCATCCCCAGTGGATCGTCCGGGCGCTACGCCAATCGCTGGTCACCCATGGTCGACCTGCGCAGGAGATCACCGACCTGCTGGAGGCCGACAATGCCGCTCCGGTGCTGAACCTGGTGGCCCTGCCTGGGCTCGGTGACCTGGACCCGGTCCTGGCGCACGGCGCTGAGGCCGGCCCGCTGGCTCCAGGCTCGGCGCTGTTCCGTGGCGGTGATGCAGGGCGGATCCCTGGCGTCCGCGAAGGCACGGTCCGGGTGCAGGACGTGGGGTCCCAGCTCACGGCCAGAGCCCTGGCGGCGGCCCCGCTCGATCAGCGCGATGGATTCGAACCAGAACGCTGGCTGGACCTGTGCGCCGGCCCGGGCGGCAAAGCCGCCCTGCTGGCTGCGCTGGCCGCCGAACGCGGGGCGCATCTGCTGGCCAACGAGGTGGCGGCCCATCGGTCCCGCTTGGTGGAGCAGGCGCTGACCGCCGTGCCCCAGCAGTCCTGGTCCCTCCGCACCGGCGACGGCCGGACCATCGGAGAGGACCGCCGGGGCCCCTCCGGGGACTTCCATCGGATCCTGGTCGATGCCCCGTGCACGGGTCTCGGGGCCCTGCGGCGTCGTCCGGAGTCCCGGTGGCGCCGGCAGCCCTCCGACCTGGCTCCGCTGACCGACCTCCAACGAGAGCTGCTGGACAGCGCTGTCGGAGTCCTGGCGCCGGGAGGAGTGCTGGCCTATGTCACCTGCTCTCCCCACCCGGCCGAGACCGTGGTCCAGGTGCAGGATCTGCTGCGCCGACATCCGCAGCTCGAGCTCCTCGATGCGCCCGACGCGATGATCTCCGTGGCACCAGGCCTGGAGCGGTCCACCGTGGCCGGTCCAGAGCACCCTGGCACGGCCCAGCTGTGGCCGCATCTGCATGCCACAGACGCCATGTTCCTGGCCCTGTTCCGCGCCCGACCCTCGGGCGCCGCCGCCATCGATCCTGACCAGGAGTCCTGATGCTCGCCGAACGACCCATCCACATCCACCCCTCCATCCTCTCGGCGGACTTCGCCCGGCTGGCCGAGGAGCTCGAGCGGATCAGCACGGCCGACGCCGTCCATGTGGACGTGATGGACAACCACTTCGTGGCCAACCTGACCCTGGGGGCTCCGGTGGTCTCAGCGATCCGGAAGGCCACCTCACTGCCGCTCGACATCCACCTGATGATCGAGGACGCCGATCGATGGGCACCGGAGTATGCGGACCTCGGAGCAGAGTCGGTGACCTTCCACGCCGAAGCCTCCGGCGCGCCAATCCGGCTGGCCCGCGAGCTGCGCCACCGAGGTGCCCGTGCCGGCATGGCCCTGAAGCCGGCCACCCCCGTGGAGCCGTACCTGGACATGCTTCCTGAGCTGGACATGCTGCTGCTGATGACCGTGGAGCCCGGATTCGGCGGCCAGCCGTTCCTGGACGTGGTCCTGCCCAAGATCCGACGAGCCCGCCAGGCTTTGGACGGAGCCGGGGTCCCCGTGGCCCTTCAGGTGGACGGCGGCATCACCAGGGAGACCATCCTGAGGGCGGCGGAGGCCGGAGCCGACGTCTTCGTCGCCGGATCTGCGGTCTACGGAGCGGATGACCCCGAAGCGGCGATCGACCAGCTGCGCCGAGCACCTCTGGTCTGAGAGCTGTGTCACACAGTGAAACGTGAGCGTGGTGGGCCTCACGTCTGGCATACTGGACGGCACGTGCTCCGGGGTCGGTGAAATTCCGAACCGGCGGTCAAAGTCCGCGACCCGCTCGTCAACCTCACACCCGTGAGTGTCTGTACAGCGGTTGAACCGGTGGAATTCCGGTACCGACAGTCACAGTCTGGATGGGAGAAGCACGTGCCGCACCTGCCGACCACGGTGGGCGCCGCACGAGGCGCACCGGTCGACAGGCTGTCGACCGCCGCCGACCTGCGGTGCACCTTCGCCGCATCGGTGCCTGTCACGGGCATCCGTCAGGCCGCAGCATGATCCCCCGGAGCCGCCGCGCTCCGAAGGAGGATCACACATGGACGCACTGCGGTGGCTCATCGATCTGTTCAACTGGTACATCCCCGTCGGCGGGGGTGGACTGCTCGTCCGCGAAGTCGTGGGCAACGTCTTCGGCCTCGCCTCAGCTCTGGGCGGCATGCGCCGCAAGGTCTGGGCCTGGCCCGTCGGCATCATCGGCAACATCATCCTGCTGACCGTCTTCCTCTCCAGCCTGTTCGGCGGTGCCGACACCGCGAACCTGCTGGGCCAGGCCGGTCGGCAGATCATGTTCATCGCCGTCTCGGTCTACGGCTGGGTCCAGTGGCGGGCCGCCCGTGCCGAACGCCGCACCCAGCATGAGGGCGAGGCCGGCGGTCAGGACACCGCCATCACGCCCCAGTGGGCCGGATGGAAGGCCCGGATCGGCATCGTCCTGACCATGATCGTCGGCACCATCGCCCTGACGCCGGTGTTCCGTGCGCTCGGCTCCTGGGAGCCGGTCTGGGCCGACGCCTGGACCTTCGTCGGGTCCCTGCTGGCCACCTATGGGATGGCCAAGGGGTGGGTGGAGTTCTGGCTCATCTGGGTGGCCGTGGACGTGGTCGGCGTCCCCCTGCTCTGGAGTGCCGGCTACTACGCCAGCGCCTTCATGTACCTGTTCTACGGCGTCTTCACGCTCATCGGCTTCTTCGTCTGGCTCCGAGCCAAGGCGAACGAGAAGCCGCAGGTGGAGACCGTCATGCCTGACCCCACCCTGCAGTGAGGGCGACGACCCTGCAGGAGACCGACCGGGACACCGTCCTGCTAGACACGGCGGTGACCGAGGCCCTGCGTGGCCCCCGCGGAGCCAACCCTCTGGTCGGGGCCGTCATCACGGCACCGGACGGCACCGTGCTGGCCACGGGCCATCACCGAGGCCGAGGCACCGACCATGCCGAGGTGGACGCGTTGGCCGCGTACCGCCGTCGGGCCGGGCAGGAGAGCCTGCCACCGCTCAGGGACTGCACCATCCACATCACCCTGGAGCCGTGTGACCACCACGGCGTCACCGGGCCCTGTTCCCGGGCCATCCTGGACGCCGGCCTGGGAGCCGTGCGCTACGCGGTCCCGGATCCCACCGGTCCCGACGACGGCGGGGCGGCACGGCTGGCACGGCACGGTGTGGACGTGGTCCAGGTGAGCGGACATCACGGGGCGGCCCAGCTGAACCGACGATGGCACCGAGCTCAGATGGAGGGGCGGCCGTTCATCACCGCCCACCTGGCTCAGAGCCTGGACGGACGAGTGGCGGCGGCCGACGGCACCAGCCAGTGGATCACCGGTGGCCCCTCGAGACGGCATGCCCATGAGGTCCGAGCGCGGGTCGATGCCATCGTGGTCGGGACCGGCACCGTCATCAGCGACGATTCGCGGCTGACCGCCCGTGATGCCGTGGGCGCAGATCTGGACCGGCAGCCGCTGCCCGTGGTGCAGGGCCTGCGGGAGATCCCCGGTCAGGCCGCCCTGCGCCGGGCCGACTGGCTGCACGTCCGGACCCGCTCGCCGCAGCAGGTCCTGCAGACGCTTGCCGATCAGCCACTCCAGAGGCCGGTGCGCCATCTGCTGATCGAAGGCGGACCCACCGTGCTCTCGGCGTGGATCGCCGCCGGCCTGGTGGATGAACTCTTCCTCTACCAGGCACCGCTCGCGCTCGGCGACGGAGCACCGGGGCTGACCGCTCTGGGTGTGCAGACCCTCACCGACGCCCGTCACTTCGACCTGGACCCCGCCGACGGCGGGTCCATCCGGCAGCTGGGCCGCGACGTCCTGCTGCACCTGACACCCCTCGACCACCCCTGTGACCAGGAGGACCATGTTCACCGGAATCATCTCTGAGCTCGGCACCGTCCGAGACGTCGAGCTGCTGCCCGCATCCGACGCAGCGCGGCTCGTGCTGCACGCCCCCACCTCAGCGCAGGACCTCGACCTCGGGGCCTCTCTGGCGGTGAACGGCACCTGTCTGACCGCCGCATCCGTGGACGGAGAGACCGTCACCGTGGACGTCATGGGCGAGACCCTGCGGCGCACGACCACCGGCGCACTCGCCCCGGGGGACACCGTCAACCTGGAACGCTGTGTGCCGGCCGGAGGCCGCCTGGACGGGCACATCGTCCAGGGTCATGTGGACGCCACCGGGCGGATCGTGCAGACCGAGGACCTCGGCGGGTGGCGCCGCGTCCGCATCCAGATGCCGGTGGACTGTGCTCCGCTGATCGCCGAGAAGGGATCCATCGCCGTGGACGGGGTCTCCCTGACAGTGACCGCCGTGAGCGCCCCGGAGGACCCTGCCCCCTGGTTCGAGGTCGGACTCATCCCGGAGACCCTGCACCGCACCAGGTGGGGTGGGGTCAGCACCGGTGCCCAGGTCAACTTCGAGGTCGACGTGATCGCCCGCTACACCGCCAGGCTGGCGGCCTTCACCTCCAGCCCTGCCGCCTCACCCGCCGCTGCCGTGGAAGCAGGTGCCTGATGGACGCCGTGCGACTGGACGCCATCGAGGACGCGATCCTCGCGCTGGCAGCCGGCGGGGCCGTCGTCGTGGTGGACGATGCCGACCGTGAGAACGAAGGCGACCTCGTCTTCGCGGCTGATGCCGCCACGCCTGATCTGGTGGCCTTCACCGTGCGGCACACCTCAGGGGTGCTGTGCGCAGCCCTGCCGGGGGAGACGGCGGACCGTCTCGACCTGCCGCCCATGACCCTGGTCAACGACGATCCGAAGCAGACCGCCTACACGGTCACCTGTGATGCATCCTCCGGGATCACCACGGGCATCTCCGCCGCGGACCGCGCCGTCACGCTGCAGGCGCTGGCCTCACCCCGTTCTGGACCCTCCTCCTTCACCCGCCCCGGACATGTGTTCCCGCTGCGCGCCGTCCCCGGCGGGGTCCGGGAGCGGCGAGGCCACACCGAGGCATCCGTGGAGCTGTGCCGCCTGGCCGGCCGTGAGTCGGTGGGCGTCATCGCCGAGCTGGTGCACGACTCCGGAGAGATGATGCGCCTTCCGGCGCTGCGGGAGTTCAGCGACACCCACCGACTGCCGCTGGTGAGCATCGAAGACCTCAGTCGGCATCTGGACCAGACCACACCCTCAGACCACCGAACCGCCGAAGCAGGAGTGACCCGATGAGTGGACATGGAGCACCGCAGACCGCCCCCGAGGCGGTGGCCGAAGCCCGTGCGGCTGACCTCCGGGTGGCGATCGTCGCCGCCCGCTGGCACACCGAGGTGATGGACGGACTGCTGGCCGGTGCACTGCGTGCCGCAGAGAAGTTCGGCATCACTCCGCAGATCGTGCGGGTCCCCGGGACCTTCGAGCTGCCCGTGGCCGCAGCACGGCTGGCCCCGGTCGTGGATGCCGTGGTCGCGCTCGGTGTGGTCATCCGGGGCGGCACTCCTCACTTCGACTACGTGTGCTCCGGGGCCACCCAGGGACTGGTGGACGTCTCCCTCCGCACCGGCACTCCGGTCGGCTTCGGCGTGCTCACCTGTGACACCGATCAGCAGGCACTGGACCGAGCCGGACTCGAAGGATCGTCCGAGGACAAGGGGTACGAGGCGTTCGAGGCCGCCGTGCTCACGGAGATGGCCCTGCGCGGCCAGGGTGAGCAGGCGCACGACGTCACGGAGCGGTGAGACGGTCTCAGGTCGCTACCCTGGACTGGTGAAGACCTTCGAAGACCTTTTCGCCGAACTGACCCAGAAGGCCCAGACCCGGCCGGAGGGATCCGGCACCGTGGCAGAGCTGGACGCGGGCATCCATCAGATCGGCAAGAAGGTCGTGGAGGAGGCCGCCGAGGTCTGGATGGCCGCGGAATACCAGTCCGACCAGGAGACGGCCGAGGAGATCTCGCAGCTGCTCTACCACCTGCAGGTGATGATGATCGCCAAGGGCCTGACCCTGGACGACGTCTACCGCCACCTCTGAGTCCTGCCCGCACCGCACTCCGCCGACCGGCCCGACCCCTCCCAGGAGGAACCGCATGCTCCGTATCGCCGTGCCCAACAAGGGGGCCCTGTCCGAGGCGGCCCGTGAGATCTTCACCGAGGCCGGGTACCGCCAGCGCCGTGACAGCCGTGAACTGGTCATGCGCGATCCGGACAATCAGGTCGAGTTCTTCTACCTGCGTCCGCGGGACATCGCGGTCTACGTCGGCTCCGGCACTCTGGACCTGGGTCTGACCGGACGCGATCTGTTCCAGGACGCCCAGGTGGGGGACACCGCCGAGGAGATCATGGCCCTGGGCTTCGGCCGCTCCACGTTCCGCTTCGCCGCCCCCGCAGGCCGGTACTCCTCGTTGGCCGACCTGGAGGGCAAGCGGATCGCCACCAGCTATGACGGACTGCTGGAGGACTACCTGGCCACCCAGTCGGTCACCCCCGAGCGGATCGTCCACTTGGACGGTGCCGTGGAGTCCTCCGTCTCCCTGGGCGTGGCCGATGCGATCGCTGACGTGGTGGAGACGGGCAGCACCCTGAAGGCCGCCGGCATGGAGACCTTCGGCGATCCGATCATGACCTCCGAGGCCATCCTCATCGCACCCTCCGGCGCCTCAGAGGAGGCCCGCTCGGTGCTGATGCGTCGTCTACAGGGCGTCCTCGTGGCCCGCCGGTACGTGATGATCGACTATGACGTGCGCCGTGATCTGCTGGATGCCGCCGCCGCCGTCACACCGGGGCTGGAGTCGCCCACCATCTCGCCTCTGCAGGACGAGGACTGGGTCGCTGTCCGCTCCATGGTCCAGAAGGACCAGATGAACAAGGTGATGGACGACCTCTACGCCCTCGGCGCTCGAGCCATCCTGGCCTCGGCCATCCACGCGATCCGTCTGTAGAGCCTGTCGAGGAGCAGCCGCTGTGACTCTTGCCGTACGTGTTATCCCCTGTCTGGACGTAGACGCCGGGCGGGTGGTGAAGGGCGTGAACTTCGCCTCTCTGCGCGATGCCGGTGATCCGGTCGAGTTGGCCCGGCGCTACAACGAGGCCGGTGCCGATGAACTGACCTTCCTGGACGTGACCGCTTCGACCGCAGACCGAGCCACGACCTTCGAGGTGGTCTCCCAGACCGCCGAGGAGGTCTTCATCCCGCTCACCGTCGGCGGGGGAGTGCGCACCGCCGAGGATGTGGATCGACTCCTGCGCTCCGGGGCGGACAAGGCCTCCATCAACACGGCTGCCGTGGCCCGCCCTGAGGTCATCGACGAGATCACTCGGCGCTTCGGCTCCCAGGTCCTCGTCCTCTCCCTGGACGCGCGCCGCACCACGGATCCGAGCATCGCCTCGGGCTATGAGGTGACCACTCACGGGGGCCGCACCGGCACCGGCAAGGACGCCGTGGAGTGGTGCAGGGAGGCCGCCGAACGCGGTGTCGGGGAGATCCTGCTGAACTCGATCGACGCGGACGGCACGCAGCAGGGATTCGACCTGGAGATGATCCGGGATGTCCGGGCCGTCACCCGCGTGCCCCTGATCGCCTCGGGCGGCGCCGGAGCGCCCGAGCACTTCCCCCCGGCCATCGACGCCGGCGCAGACGCCGTCCTGGCCGCGTCGATCTTCCACTTCGGCCCGGTGGACATGCTCGCCCGGGTCAAGGACGCACTGCGGGGGGCCGGCCATCCTGTCCGCTGAGTCCGCCCACCACGTCGACCTCCTCACCCTCCAGCGGCTCAGCGCAGCCGGCTGGCCGGCCCTGGAGACCCAGTCCCTGCAGGACTGGACGGTCCGTTTCTCCTCCGGCCTGACCCGCCGAGCCAACAGCGTGCTGCCCTGGGGAGCGCCGCGCGACCCTGCGGACTTCGAGTCAGCGGTCTCGGAGGTGGAGCACCGCAGTGCTGAGCGGTGGCTGGCACCCACCTTCCAGCTCTGGCGGACCGCGTCTGTCCCGCCCCGGGGGGACACCCCCGACGACGGCCGTCCCGCCGAGTGGGCAGGTCACCATCGGCAGCTGGCTGAATTCCTCTTCGCCCGGGGGTACCGGTCGGTGGCTCCCACCGATGTGCTCTGGACGCAGGTGGGCGAGAACCTGGACTCGGCGGCGTGGGACGGGCGCATCCTGGTGAACGAGACCCCAGACGCCGCCTGGATGGACGCGATCCGCCGGGGACTGGCCCGGGACATGGATGCGGCCACGGACCTGGTCTTCCGTCAGCTGCTCAGCGGAGTGCGTTCGCGTTTCCTGCGACTGATGGATGACTCCGGCACGGCGATCGCCGTGGCCAAGGTCTCCCTCGTGCCGGATCCCCGCCCGGACTCGGATGCCGTGTACGGCGGGATCTACAGCATGTGGGTGGATCCGGGGCACCGCGGGCAGGGGCTGGCCCGGACGCTGCTCCGGGGAACCTTCCACCAGGCACGCCAGCTGGGACTGAGCGGTCTCTGGCTTCAGGTGGAGCACACTGCGCCAGCGGCTCGAGGACTCTACCTGCAGGAAGGCTTCCGGCAGGTGGCCTCCTACTCCTATCTGACCCGCACCGTGGAGACTCCCGTCCACTGAAGGTCTTCGCTGCGCAGTCGACCCCCGGTGGCGACGGCCGGTCAGCCCTCCAGTGCAGAACCGGGCGGATCCACCAGCACCAGGGCTTGGTCCCGCCGGCCGAAGGCATGCATGATCAGCTCGCCCGTGGGTCCGGTGATCGTCACCTGGGGCTCACCGGGACGAGCGACCACGGTGGCGGTGCCCTCCATGGCTCGACCGGTCCGGGGCGTGCGGACCAGCCGGACGCCCGTGGGAGCCGTGCGGTAGAGCAGACGGGCCCGCCGAGACAGCTCCTCCCACAGGACATCCGCGTAGTCATCGGAGAGCCGTCGCGGCGCCCACCGGTCCTGGGCCCGGCGCACATCCTCGGTGTGGACGAAGAACTCCAGCAGGTTGGCCGCCTGAGCGGCACGGCGCACTGGTGCCGCGGCCCGCAGACGAGTGACCACGCGCTCGGATCCGGCCGTGCCACGGGCCACTCGGTCCACGAGCTGCTGGTACTGCCGGGACCCGGTCGAGGCATCGCCCAGTTCACGGGTCCGGCGCTCGAGCGGGCCGGACCAGGGCTTCAGGGCCAGTCCCGCCGCCAGCGCAGACGTCTCGCGCAGGTGGATGTGGGCCGCCAGATGCTCGGTCTGCCAGCCCTCGCAAAGGGTCCGATGTCCGGGACCGGCCGCCACCAGAGCCTCCACGAGCGCCTCACGTGAGGCGGTGGTGAAGTCGTGCGGAGCACCGGTGGGCGTGGTCCAGACGGCCTGCGGTCCTGCCCCGGCTGATGCACGGGTGGGATCCGACACCGCCGGGCGGGACGGATCGGTGGACGGTGGGGGCGTGGGGCGCCGCCGCCAGGGGCGGAAGGATGCAAGGGTCATGACGTTCGCAACGTAGCACGCCCGGCGACAATCCGCGCCCCCTGGGGAACCGGACCCTCGCGCGCACCTAGACTGGATCACCATGGACACGCTGGACCCGCAGATCGCCGATCGGCTCACTCGTACCCCGGACGGACTGGTGGCGGCGATCGCCCAGCAGCATGACACCGGAGAGGTGCTCATGCTGGGGTGGATGGATGATGAGGCACTTCACCGCACCCTGACCACCGGTCGCGTCTGGTACTGGTCGAGATCCCGTCAGGAGTACTGGCGCAAGGGGGACACCTCCGGACATGAACAGCGCACCGTCTCCGTCGCCCTGGACTGTGACGCGGACGCCCTGCTGGTCCAGGTCGACCAGATCGGCCCGGCGTGCCACACCGGCACACGCAGCTGCTTCGACGGCCGCGAGCTGCCGGTCTCCATCCCCGAGCCGACCCAGGAGGACCCCCGTGCGTGATCTCGGCACCATCACCCCCAGCCGCGAGGAGTTCGTGGGACTGGCCGGACGTCGTCGGGTCATCCCGGTCACGCTGACCCTGTTGGCCGACGCCCTCACCCCCGTGGGGATCTACCGCCGTCTCGCCGACGACCGCCCCGGCACCTTCCTGATGGAGTCGGCCGCGCAGGGCGGGGTGTGGTCCCGGTACTCCTTCATCGGGGCCGGCAGCTCGGCCACCCTGACCACCCGGGACGGACAGGCGCACTGGCAGGGGGAGCCGCCCGCAGGGGTTCCCCGGCAGGGCGACCCGCTTCAGGTGCTGCGTGCCACCCTGGAGCATCTCTCGGCCGGCACCGGGAACCAGGCCCACCCGGAGCTGCCCAACCTCGTCTCCGGGATGGCCGGATTCCTGGGGTGGGAGACGGTGCGCCGCTGGGAGCATCTGCCCACACCCCCGCCGGATGACCTCGGGCTGCCGGAGTTGGCGATGAACCTGATCACCGACCTCGCCGTGCATGACACCGTGGACGGCACCGTCACCCTGGTGGCCAACGCCATCAACCAGGACGGCCTGGAGTCCGGTGCCGAGCAGGCCTGGCAGCACGCCGTGGACCGGCTGGAGGACATGGCGGACCGACTGCGCCAGCCGCAGGCGGACCCGGTCTCCGCGGCCTCGAGCAACTGGCAGGACATCGACGTCGCCGCCCACATCCAGGACTCCTGGACCCAGGAGGGCTTCCTGGACGCGGTGGCCAAGGCCCAGCGCGCGATCGTGGACGGCGAGGTCTTCCAGGTGGTGGTCTCCCGGCGGTTCAGCACCGAGACCACGGCTTCGGCACTGGACATCTACCGGGTGCTGCGCGCCATGAATCCCAGCCCCTACATGTACCTGTTCACCTTCGAACGGCCCGACGGCGGCCAGTACCAGATCGTGGGTTCGTCACCCGAGGCGCTGGTCACCGTCAAGGACGGCAGTGTGGTCACGCACCCGATCGCCGGCTCCCGCCCCCGCGGTGCGACGGTGGAGGAGGACCACCTGGCGGAGAAGAGCCTGGTCAATGACCAGAAGGAACGCGCCGAGCACCTGATGCTCGTGGACCTCTCCCGCAACGACCTCTCCAAGGTCTGCCGCCCGGGCACTGTCTCGGTCACCCAGTTCATGGAGGTGGAGCGCTTCAGCCACATCATGCACCTGGTCTCCCACGTGGAGGGGCGACTGGACGACTCGGTCTCGGCGCTGGACGTGCTGGCCGCCGCCTTCCCGGCCGGCACCCTCTCCGGGGCCCCCAAGCCCCGGGCCCTGCAGCTGCTGGACGAGTGGGAGCCTCAGCGTCGTGGCCCCTACGGGGGTGTCGTGGGGTACTTCGACCTCTCCGGGAACATGGACATGGCGATCAACATCCGCTCGGCGCTGCTGGTGGACAGCATGGCCTACGTCCAGGCCGGCGCGGGGATCGTGGCGGACTCCGTTCCGCTGACGGAGGCCGAGGAGACGGTGACCAAGGCCAGCGCGCCGATGCGGGCGGTGCTGGCGGCCGGTTCCCTCACGGACCTGAGCGGCAGCGAGCGGGGGTCGGCATGAGCGAGGAGGTGCAGCAGGTGGGCCGGCCGGTCCGACGCGGCGCGGTGACCCGCCGCACCGCCGTCCTGTGGGCCGTGGCCGCTGGAGCAGCCCTGCTGGGTGCCGGTGCCCAGACCTGGGTCCAGGCCTCTGGTCTCGACGGTCTGTCCGAGACCTCGGTGGCCACCACCGGCAATGACGCGGCCGCCGTGGTCCCGGCGATGGCGCTGGTCGGCATGGCTGGCGGTGCGGCGCTGTCCATCGCCCGTCGTGTCGCACGGACGGTGATCGCCGCTCTGCTGGTCCTGGCCGGACTGGCCGGGGCAGTGGCCTCTGTGCAGGTCGCGGCCAACCCCGCGGAGGCGGCCCAGTCGGTTGTCGGCAGTGCCACCGGCACCACAGCCCTCGCGTCCGAGTACGTCGTGACCGTCTGGCCGTGGATCGCCCTGGCGGTGTCCGTTGCCCTGGCGCTCTGCGGCGTGGCCGTACTGGTCTTCGGCCGTCGGTGGGCTCTGACCAGCCGACGGTATGACACGGGCTCGTCCGCTGACCCCTCTGGCACGTCCCGTCCTCAGGGCGGACCGGGCGGTACCGAGCAGAGTCGGCCGGACGAGGATCTGGATGAGATCGACGCCTGGGACCAGCTCTCACGGGGGAATGACCCCACCTGAGGCCTGGAGCGTCCGCCGCCGGGGACATGACGGGAGACATCCACCGGGTCACCCCGCGCGTCGTGGCAGAATGACAGCAAGACACGATGACACGACTGCGCACACGAGGCGCTGCTCCTCCCGGGAGTGGCCAGGGGCGTCGCGCAGCATCCCACCTCAGGAAAGGCAGGGTCATGTCGACCTCGCACACGACCGACCACACCGCCGCCCATCGCCGCGGCGGTGAGCTGACCATCACCGACGACGGCCGGGTGCTGAACGACCCCACCCACGCCGAGCCGATCGGCCACGGCAACTCCGTGGCCAGCTGGGCTCTGGTGCTGCTGGCGATCGTGGGTGCCGTCATCATCATGTTCGGCATGCTCTCCGAGACCTGGATCGTCGTGATCGTGGGCGGTGCCTTCATCGTGGCCGGTCTGATCGCCGGATTCGTGCTGAAGAAGGCCGGCAAGGGCGTGGACAACTCTCAGATCGCCCGCCACTGATGCCCACAGTCCTCGACGACATCATCGTCGGCGTCCGAGAGGACCTGGAGGCGCGTCGTCGGGAGACCTCCCTGGCGCAGATGCGCGAGCGGGCCCTCCAGGTCGCGCCGGCCCGTGACGCGTGGGCTGCACTGCGCGGTGGTCGATCCGATGCCTCCGGGCTGCGCGTGATCTCCGAGGTCAAGCGCTCCAGTCCCTCCAAGGGGGCCCTGGCGGACATCGCCGCGCCGGCTGACCTGGCCCGCAGCTATGAGCGCGGTGGTGCAGCCGTGATCTCCGTGCTCACCGAGCAGCGACGCTTCGGCGGCTCTCTGGCCGATCTGGATGCCGTGCGTGCGGCCGTGGACATCCCCGTGCTCCGCAAGGACTTCACGGTGGACGAGTACCAGATCCATGAGGCCCGCGCCCACGGCGCCGACCTGGTCCTGCTGATCGTCGCCGCCTTGGACGACGCCCAGCTGCGAGGCTTCCTCGACCTGACCCATGAGCTCGGCATGAACGCCCTCATCGAAGCGCACACCCCGGAGGAGATCGAACGCGCGGCCGCCCTGAAGCCGCGCATCATCGGGGTGAACGTCCGGAACCTGAAGACCCTGGAGGTGGATCCCTCCTCCTACGGTCGTCTGGCGCCTCTGCTGCCCTCGGACGTGGCCCAGATCGCCGAGTCCGGCGTGGACGGACCACAGGACGTGGCCGAGTATGCCCGTCACGGCGCGGACGCCATCCTCGTCGGCGAGGCCCTGGTCCGCCACGGCGATCCGGCTCAGGCCATCCGGGACTTCCGGTCCGCTTCCGCGGCCGTCCGCTGACCCTCAGCCGAGGCTCGGTCCCATACCCACCGCACCACCCGCAGGAGACGAGCAGGTCCATGACTGACTCCACACCGTTCACCCAGCAGCCCGATCTGCAGCACGACGGGCCCTACCAGGGTCAGCAGGGACCCTACTTCGGCCCCTACGGCGGTCGGTGGATGCCGGAGTCGTTGATCGCCGCACTGGACGAGGTGGACCGCACCTTCCAGCAGGCTCAGGAGGATCCGGAGTTCATCTCTGAACTGGAGTCGCTGTATGCCGACTACGTCAACCGCCCCTCTCTGCTCACCGAGGTCCCGCGTTTCGCCGCAGCAGTGCCCGGGGTGCGCATCTTCCTCAAGCGCGAGGACCTGAACCACACCGGTTCCCACAAGATCAACAACGTCATCGGCCAGGCGCTGCTGGCGCGGCGCATGGGCAAGACCCGACTGATCGCCGAGACCGGAGCGGGGCAGCACGGAGTGGCCACGGCCACCGCGGCCGCGCTGTTCGGCATGGAGTGCACCGTGTACATGGGGGAGGCCGACACCCAGCGCCAAGCCCTCAACGTGGCCCGCATGCGTCTGCTCGGGGCCGAGGTGGTGCCCGTGACCGTCGGGGCCCGGACGCTCAAGGACGCCATCAACGAGGCTCTGCGTGACTGGGTCGCCTCGGTGGAGACCACCCACTACCTGCTCGGCACGGTGACCGGACCGGCTCCCTTCCCGGCGATGGTGCGGTGGTTCCACCGGGTCATCGGGGAGGAGGCCCGGGCACAGGTCCTGGCGCAGACCGGCCGTCTGCCGGACGCCGTCATGGCGTGCGTGGGCGGGGGCTCCAACGCGATGGGCATCTTCCACGGGTTCCTGGACGACCCTGAGGTCCAGCTCTACGGACTGGAAGCCGGTGGCGAAGGCATGGACACCGGGCGGCACGCCGCCTCGATCACCCTGGGCCGCACCGGCGTGCTGCACGGCGCGCGGACCTACCTGATGCAGAACGAGGATGGGCAGACCATCGACTCCCACTCGATCTCCGCGGGGCTGGACTATCCCGCGGTGGGCCCAGAGCACGCCTGGCTGCACGACACCGGACGGGCGATCTACGAGCCGGTCAACGACGACGAATGCATGTCCGCCTTCGAACGGCTGTGCCGGACCGAGGGGATCATTCCGGCCATCGAGTCATCCCACGCCCTGGCCGGTGCCCTGCGCCTGGCCCGGCGGTGGGCGGACGCCGGCGAGGTCTCAGCAGACACCCCGTCGGGGCAGGAGCGGATCATCGTCGTCAACCTCTCCGGCCGTGGTGACAAGGATGTCTCCACCGCCGCCAAGTGGTTCGACATGCTGCCCGATGCCCCCACGCCCGAAGGCGGGGACGCCGCGGCCGTGGCCGCTCGACCCGAAGGAGCACAGGACTGATGAGCGCATCGACCCCCCAGGACACGAGCCGTACCCAGGACTCCTCCGTCCGCTCCCTGACCACCGAGGCGATCGAGCGGGCTCGCGCAGCGGGCCGCACCGCCCTGATCGGCTACCTGCCGGCCGGATACCCCACGGTGGAGGACTCGATCGAGGCCGCCGTGGAGCTGGGGCGCAACGGCGCGGACGTGATTGAGATCGGAATCCCCTACAGCGACCCGGTGATGGACGGTCCGGTCATCCAGGCCGCCACGAGCCAGGTCCTGGCGGACGGGTTCCGCGTGGATCAGGTCTTCGAGATCGTCCGGGCCGTCACCGAGCGCACCGACGCGGCGGTGGTGGTGATGACCTACTGGAACCTGGTGGGCCGGATGGGCGTGGACGCCTTCGCCCGTCGTCTGGCCGAGGCCGGGGGAGCGGGCATCGTCACGCCAGACCTGGTTCCCGAGGAGGCCGAGGAGTGGTTCGCGGCCTCGGACCGGTACGGACTGGACCGGATCTTCCTGACCGCCCCCAGCTCGACCCCGGAACGGGTCCGGCTGATCACCGAGGTCTCCCGTGGCTTCGTCTACGGCGTCTCGGTCATGGGCGTCACCGGTGCCCGCGACCAGGTGTCCAACGCCGCCGAGTCCGTGGTCGCCGCCGCCCATGAGGCCGGCGCTCCCCGCGTCTGCGTGGGACTGGGCGTCTCCCGCCCGGAGCACATCCGGGAGATCGGCCGGTACGCGGACGGTGCCATCGTGGGAACCGCCCTCGTCGCCGCCCTGCGTGACGGGGGACCGGCCGCCGTCGGCCGGCTCGCCGCAGACCTGGCACGTGGCACCCAGCGCGAGGCCACCGCGTGAGCCCGCTGGCCGCCGTCGTGGTCCCCGCCGCCATCCCGGCCCCGACCTGGGACGGATTCGACCTGGGCTTCACGAAGCTGCATGCCTACGCCCTGTGCATCCTGGCCGGGATCATCGTGGCACTGTGGCTGGCCTCCCGCCGTTGGGCCGCCCGCGGCGGTCCCGAGGGGCGAGTCGTGGACATCTCCCTCTGGGCCATTCCGTTCGGGCTGGTCGGCGCTCGTCTGTACCATGTGTTCTCCTCCCCGGACGCCTACTTCGGACCCGGGTTCGACGGCACCGGTGACCTGACCAGGATCTGGCGTGTGTGGGAGGGCGGCCTGGGCATCTGGGGTGCCGTGGCCCTGGGCGCCGTGGGAGCCTGGATCGGCTGCCGCCGGTACGGGGTGAAGCTCTCGGCCTACGCCGATGTGGTCGCCCCGGGCGTGCTGCTGGCCCAGGCCATCGGACGGCTGGGCAACTACTTCAACCAGGAGCTCTTCGGCGGGCCCACCGATCTGCCGTGGGGCCTGCAGGTCTCGTCCGGCCACCCGAACTTCCCCTCCGAGTACATGGCCGGGACCCTGTTCCACCCCACGTTCCTCTACGAGATGCTCTGGAACCTGCTCGGCGTGGCCATCCTGCTGCTGCTGGACCGGCGTCTGCGTCTGCGCCGCGGCATGATGCTCTGGGCCTACGTGGCCTGGTACACGGCCGGACGGGTGTGGATCGAGCGCCTGCGCATCGACGACGCCGAGATGATCACCATCCTGGGGATCACCGAGCGGCTGAACGTGTGGACCTCGCTGCTGCTGTTCCTGATCGCGGTGGCGTTCCTGATCTGGCTCTGGGCCACCCGCCCGCGCACCCCGGAGAGGCGTGCCGAAGCCGACTCCGTGTGGCTGCCCGGACGCGAGCCGGAGCCGGACGCGGTCGAGGAGAGCGATCCTGGCGCACTGGAGACGACCCCCGTGGAGCCGGCGGATCGGACACCGGGACAGGCCTCGCGCAACACTGCGTCACAGGAGTGACACACGGCACAGGCATGTGAGCCTGGCCGCTAGGATCGACCGCATTGCACATTGTTCCCGGGCGGCATCGCCGTCCTGGACCGGGGCCAACGACGTCCCCTTCCCCGCGACTCCCGTCGCCCACAGGAAGGACCGACGTCATGACGTCCGATCACGCCCCGCAGCCCGAGGCCGACGGCCAGCAGCCTGAGGGCACCCCGCTGCCGGCCGACACCGCCGAGGCCCAGCTGGCCCGGGACCCCAAGAACCCGTTCAACCGTTTCGCCTCGCGTCCCGGTGAACAGGGCCTCTACCGCCCCGACCAGGAGCGGGACGCCTGTGGACTGGCCGTGATCAGCACTCTGCGCGGCACCCCGGGGCATGACATCGTGGAGCACGCGCTCACCGCGCTGCGCAATCTGGAGCACCGCGGCGCCGTCGGCGCGGACGAGGGCACCGGAGACGGCGCGGGACTGCTGACCCAGCTGCCTGACGAGTTCTTCCGGGCCGTGGTGGACTTCCCGCTGCCGGCGCCGGGGGAGTACGCCGCCGGAACCGCCTTCCTTCCCGACGACGACGCCGAGTTCTCCGCCTGTGTCACCGGAGTCGAGAGTCTGGCTCAGGCACAGGGTCTGCAGGTGCTCGGCTGGCGTGAGGTCCCGGTGGACGACTCGGTGATCGGCCGCTCGGCACGGGACTGCATGCCACGCTTCGTCCAGCTCTTCCTCCGGATCGCCGATGTCTCCGATGCGGTCGGCAGCCTGGACGCCCGGGCCTTCCGCCTGCGCAAGCTGGCCCAGAACAAGCTCGGGGTCTACTTCCCCTCGCTCTCCTCGAAGACCATCGTCTACAAGGGCATGCTGACCACCGCCCAGGTCGAGCCCTTCTACCCCGACCTCTCCGACCCCCGATTCGCCACGCGCCTGGCGATCGTGCACTCACGCTTCTCCACCAACACGTTCCCGTCCTGGCCACTGGCTCAGCCCTTCCGCACGGTGGCCCATAACGGTGAGATCAACACGGTCAAGGGCAACCGCAACTGGATGCGGGCCCGCCAGTCGATGCTGGCGCATGAGCTGCTCGGGGAGGTGCCCGAGGAGCTCTACCCCATCTGCACGCCGGGCGCCTCGGACTCAGCCTCCTTCGACGAGGTCGCCGAGCTGCTGATGCTCTCCGGGCGTCCGCTGGCCCATGCCATCATGATGATGATCCCGGAGGCGTGGGAGAACCACGCCACCATGGATCCGGCCCGTCGGGCGTTCTACCAGTACCACTCCATGCTCATGGAGCCCTGGGACGGCCCGGCGGCGGTCTCCTTCACCGACGGCACTCAGGTGGGCGCCGTGCTGGACCGCAACGGTCTGCGTCCGGCCCGGTACTGGGTCACCGACGATGGCCTGGTGGTGCTGGCCTCTGAGGTCGGTGTGGTGGAGATCGAACCGGCGCGGGTGGTGCGCAAGGGCCGGGTCGCTCCGGGGCGGATGTTCCTGGTGGACACCGCTGAGGGTCGGATCGTGGAGGACCACGAGATCAAGTCCGAGGTGGCCTCGGCGCAGCCCTGGCAGCAGTGGGTCGAGGAGAACCTGCTGGACCTGGGCTCTCTTCCTGAGCGCGAGCACGTGCTGCCCTCGTCCACCTCCATCCAGCACCGTCAGCGCACCTTCGGGTACACCTCCGAAGAGCTGCGGGTGCTGCTCAAGCCGATGGCGGCCACCGGTGCAGAGCCCCTGGGCGCCATGGGAACGGACACCCCCATCGCGGTGCTCTCCCAGCGGCCGCGGCTGCTCTTCGACTACTTCACCCAGTCGTTCGCCCAGGTGACCAACCCTCCGCTGGACGCGATCCGCGAGGAGCTGGTCACCTCGCTGCGCACCTCCATCGGGCCGGATGGGAACCTGCTCTCCACTCGCCAGGTGCGCACACGTCAGATCAACCTGGACTTCCCGGTGATCGACAATGACCAGTTGGCGCAGATCGCCAACCTCAGGGACGACGACGGCACCCGCGTGGCCTTGAAGGTGCGGGGGCTCTATCGGCCCGACGGCGGCGCAGCCGACCTGGAGGCCCGCCTCACCGAGATCTGTGAGAAGGTCTCGGCCGCGGTGAACCGCGGAGTGCACTACGTGGTCCTGTCTGACCGTGACTCCAACGCCCAGTGGGCGCCGATCCCGTCACTGCTGCTGCTCTCGGCCGTCCACCACCACCTGCTGGCCTCGGCCAACCGGACCCGCACCTCGCTGATCGTCGAGGCCGGAGACGTCCGCGAGGTGCACCACGTGGCGGTGCTGATCGGCTACGGCGCCTCGGCCGTGAACCCCTACCTGGCCATGGAGTCCGCCGAGGAGCTCGTGCGGATCGGCGCCCTGCAGGACCTCACCGCTGAGCAGGCGGTCGGCAACCTGATCAAGGCTCTGGGCAAGGGGGTGCAGAAGATCATGTCCAAGATGGGCATCTCCACGGTGTCCTCCTACTGCGGTGCCCAGACCTTCGAGGCGATCGGCCTGGCCCGCTCCGTGGTGGACCGCTACTTCGCCGGCACCCACTCGCCCATGGGCGGGGTGGGTCTGGACGTGATCGCGGCCGAGAACCGAGCGCGACACGAGCAGGCCTACCCGCCGGACGGCAATGACATCAACCCCTACCGCGAGCTCGAGGTGGGAGGTGAGTACCAGTGGCGCCGGGAAGGCCCACCGCACCTGTTCAATCCGGAGACGGTGTTCCGGCTCCAGCACTCCACTCGGGAGCGCCGCTATGACGTGTTCAAGGAGTACACCCGCCGGGTGGACGATCAGTCTCGGGACCTGATGACCCTGCGGGGGCTGCTGACTCTGGAGCGTGGCTCGCGTCCAGCGGTGCCGGTCACCGAGGTGGAGCCGGTGGAGGCGATCGTCAAACGCTTCTCCACGGGCGCCATGAGCTACGGCTCGATCTCCCGGGAGGCCCACGAGACGCTGGCCATCGCCATGAACCGGCTGGGCGGCAAGTCGAACACGGGCGAGGGTGGAGAGGACCCCGAGCGGCTGTTGGACCCGGAACGGCGCAGTGCCATCAAGCAGATCGCCTCGGGACGCTTCGGAGTGACGAGCCTGTACCTGGCCACCGCTGACGACCTGCAGATCAAGATGGCGCAGGGCGCCAAGCCCGGCGAGGGCGGGCAGCTGATGGGCTCCAAGGTGTACCCGTGGGTGGCGGAGACCCGCCATTCCACCCCGGGCGTCTCCCTGGTCAGCCCGCCGCCTCACCATGACATCTACTCGATCGAGGACCTGGCGGAGCTGATCTACGACCTCAAGCGCTCCAACCCTGAGGCCCGCGTCCACGTGAAGCTGGTCTCCGAGTCCGGAGTGGGCACGGTGGCCGCTGGCGTGACCAAGGCCAAGGCCGACGTCGTGCTGATCTCCGGTCATGACGGCGGAACCGGAGCCTCACCTCTGAACTCGCTCAAGCACGCCGGTGCTCCCTGGGAGCTGGGCCTGGCCGAGGCGCAGCAGACCCTGATGCTCAACGGGCTGCGTGGCCGTGTGGTGGTCCAGGTGGACGGTCAGCTCAAGACCGGTCGGGACGTGGTCATCGCCGCACTGCTCGGCGCCGAGGAGTACGGCTTCGCCACCGCACCGCTGGTGGTCTCGGGTTGCATCATGATGCGCGTCTGCCACCTGGACACCTGTCCGGTCGGTGTGGCCACCCAGAACCCGGAGCTGCGCAACCGGTTCACCGGCAGACCCGAGTTCGTGGTCAACTTCTTCGAGTTCATCGCCCAGGAGGTGCGCGAATACCTGGCCGAACTGGGCTTCCGCTCCCTGGACGAGGCCATCGGCCACATCGAATGCCTCGGCGTGGACGAGTCCAAGCACCACTGGAAGACCGCAGGGCTGGACCTGTCCGCGATCCTGGACGGGTACGACCCTGCGGACCGGGAGGGGACCGGTCCGCTGCTGAATGTTGGACCGCAGAACCACGAGCTGGACCAGCACTTCGACAACCGGCTCATCGAGGCCGCTGCTCCGGCCCTGGAGCGCGGTGAGAAGGTCAGCGTCACCGAGCGCATCATCAACACCGATCGTGCTGTGGGCACCATGCTCGGATTCCACGTCACGCGGGCGCGTCTGACCGAGGACCTGCCCGCCGACACGATCGAGGTCAACCTGCAGGGGGAGGCCGGCCAGTCCCTGGGTGCCTTCCTTCCCGCCGGTGTGACACTGAGACTCTCCGGAGACGCCAACGACTACGTGGGCAAGGGACTCTCCGGCGGGCGGATCGTGGTGCGACCTGACGCTTCAGCCGGATTCGCCGCCGAACAGAACGTGGTGGCCGGCAACGTGATCGGCTACGGAGCCACCAGCGGGGAGCTCTACCTGCGCGGCCGGGTCGGAGAACGCTTCCTGGTCCGCAACTCCGGAGCCACAGCGGTGGTCGAGGGGATCGGTGACCACGGCTGCGAGTACATGACGGGCGGCCAGGCGCTGATCCTGGGCCGGACCGGTCGGAACTTCGGTGCCGGCATGTCCGGCGGCACGGCCTGGGTCCTGGACCTGGACCGGGACAACCTGAACCCCTTGGCGATGACCACCGGTGAACTGCTCCTGCTGGAGCCGGACCCGGAGGACCGAAGCATCATCGCCGACCTGCTGGAGCGGCATCACGCCGAGACCGGCTCGGAGGTGGCCGCCGCACTGCTGGCGGACCTGCCCAGCTCCCTGGACCGATTCACCAAGGTCCTTCCCCGCGACTACGACGCCGTGCTGCGCACGCGCGCCGGAGTCATGGACGAGGGACTCGACCCGGACGGGGACACCGCCTGGGCACGCATTCTGGAGGCGACCCGTGGCTGATCCCCGTGGATTCCTGACCCATCGTGAGCGCCAGGAGCGCCCGTCCCGTCCGGTGCCGGTGCGCATCATGGACTTCAAGGACGTCTATGAGCGCCAGGACCCGTCTGTGGTCCGCACCCAGGCCAGCCGCTGCATGGACTGCGGAGTGCCGTTCTGTCACACCGGCTGTCCGCTGGGCAACCTGATCCCGGAGTGGAACGACCTGGTGCGCCAAGGGCGGATGGAGGAGGCGGCCGCACGGCTGCACTCCACCAACAACTTCCCCGAGGTCACCGGCCGGATCTGCCCGGCTCCCTGCGAGAGCTCCTGTGTCCTGGGCATCAACCAGCCCGCCGTCACCATCAAGCAGGTCGAGGTCTCGATCGCTGAGACGGTGTTCGAGAACGGCTGGCTCGAGCCCGTGATCCCTCAACGTCTCAACGGCCACACGGTGGCCGTGGTCGGCTCCGGTCCTGCAGGACTGGCAGCGGCCCAGCAGCTCACTCGCGCTGGCTTCACCGTGGCGGTGTACGAGCGCGACGACCGGATCGGTGGCCTGCTGCGCTACGGGATCCCGGACTTCAAGATGGAGAAGGACATCCTGGACCGTCGTCTGGAGCAGATGGAGGCCGAGGGCACCCGCTTCCGGACAGGTGTGGACGTGGGCACGGACATCTCCTGGGATCAGCTGCGGCGCGGCTACGATGCCGTGATCGTCGCCACCGGAGCGCAACGGCCCCGCGAGTTGGAGCTGCCCGGGCGCACTCTGGATGGGATCCACCCGGCCATGGAGTACCTGGTCCAGTCCAACCGCGTGGTGGCCGGTGACGAGGTCCCCGACCAGATCACTGCTGAGGGCCGCCACGTGGTGGTGCTGGGCGGCGGTGACACGGGTGCAGACTGCATCGGCACCGCCCACCGTCAGGGCGCCGCCTCGGTCACCACGCTGGCGATTGGACGCAAGCCGCCGTGCCAGCGCCCGGCCAACGAGCCCTGGCCCATGACGCCCCACGTGTTCGAGGTGTCCACGGCCGATGCGGAGGGCGGCACGCGCACCTATCTGGCCTCCACGGTCGAGTTCCTCGGCGATGAGCACGGGCGGGTGCGCGCCCTGAAGGTGGCTGAGACCGAGTACCGTCCGGACGGTTCCCGCGGACCGATCCCCGGCACCGAGCACGAGATCCCTGCGGATCTGGTGCTGTTGGCCCTGGGGTTCACCGGGGTCGAGGAGACCGGCCTGCAGGAGCAGCTGGGCCTGAGCGACCACCGCGGCCTGCTGGCCCGGGACGAGACCTACATGACCCAGGTGCCAGGCGTGTTCGCCTGCGGCGACGCCGGCCGAGGGGCATCGCTGGTGGTGTGGGCCATCGCCGAGGGACGGGCGTGCGCCTCCGCCGTGGACCGCCACTTGGAGGGCTGGACGCGCCTGCCCTCACCGGTCCGTCCCCAGGACCGGGCCATCGGCGTGGGCTGATCCGCCGATGAACTTCAGACCATCACCACACGAACAATGGCCCCGAGGTCCAGAGCGCGGTGCGCCCTGGACCTCGGGGCTGGATAGGCTGACTGCATGAGACATGCCAAGATCGTCGCGACCTTCGGTCCTGCGACCCAGGGATACGACAACACCCGAGCCCTGATCGATGCCGGAGTGGACGTCGCTCGGATGAACATGAGCCACGGCGACTACACGGTCCACGAGCAGACGTACACCACGGTCCGCCAGGCCGCTGCGGATGCACGTCGGCCAGTGGCGATCTTCGCCGACCTGCAGGGACCCAAGATCCGTCTGGCGCGGTTCTCCGATGGGCCGCACGAGCTGGCCGTCGGGGACACCTTCACCATCACCAATCGTGAGGTCGAGGGCACCCGGGAGATCTGCGGGACCACCTTCGCCGGTCTGCCGCAGGATGTGCGCGTGGGCGACACCCTGCTGATCGATGACGGCAAGGTCGCCCTGCGCGCCGTGGAGGTCACCGACACCGACGTGATCACCGAGGTGACGGTCGGCGGCAAGGTCTCCGACAACAAGGGCATCAACCTGCCCGGTGTGGCTGTGAACGTCCCAGCCCTCTCGGACAAGGACGAGGAGGACCTGCGCTGGGCGCTGGACCTGGGGGTGGACATGGTGGCCCTGTCCTTCGTCCGCTCCGGTCAGGACATCTCCCGCGTGCACGAGATCATGGAGGAGAAGGGGCGGAAGATCCCCGTCATCGCCAAGATCGAGAAGCCCCAGGCCGTCGAGGCCATCCACGAGATCGTGGACGCCTTCGACGCCATCATGGTCGCTCGTGGTGACCTCGGTGTGGAGCTGCCCCTGGAGGACGTCCCGGTGGTGCAGAAGCGTGCCATCGAGCTGGCCCGCCGCTGGGCCAAGCCGGTGATCGTGGCCACCCAGGTGCTGGAGTCGATGATCGACAATCCACGTCCCACGCGCGCCGAGGCCTCCGACTGCGCCAACGCCGTGCTGGACGGCGCCGACGCCGTGATGCTCTCCGGCGAGACCTCCGTGGGCAAGTACCCGGTGGAGACCGTGCGGACGATGGCCAACATCATCGAGTCCACGGAGACGCACGGGCTGGACCGGATCCAGCCGCTGGGGTCACGCCCCAAGACCCGCGGCGGCGCCATCACCCGCGCTGCGGTGGAGATCGCCAACCAGCTCGATGTGAAGCACCTGGCCACCTTCACCCGGACTGGCGACTCCGCGCGCCGGCTGTCCCGACTGCGTCCGCAGCAGATGATCTACGCGTTCACCCATGTGGAGCACACACACAACATCCTGTGCCTGTCCTGGGGAGTCCATCCCTGGATGGTGCCGTTCGCGGACTCCACGGACAAGATGACCGCACAGGTGGACGAGGGACTGACCCAGGCCGGCATCGCCCAGATCAACGACCTGGTGGTCATCGCCGCCGGGTCACCTCCCGGACAGGCCGGCTCCACCAACACGCTCAAGGTGCACCGGATCGGTGACCTGCTGGACAGCAGTGCCACTCTGGAGGGCTACGAGCGTCCGTACTACGAGCCGGTCGGCATCTGGCCCGCCCGCTCGGCCTACTGAGCCGGTCCCGCCGCCGCTGGCGCGCTGACCCCGTACCGGCTTCCGGTGCGGGGTCAGCCCATCTGGTCGATGACCGTCTGGGCCACCTCACGCATGGTCAGCCGACGGTCCATGGAGGACTTCTGGATCCAGCGGAAGGCCTCCGGCTCGCTCATGTCCATCTGCGAGGTCAACAGGGACTTGGCGCGCTCCACGATCTTGCGGGTGGCGAACTGCTCGGCGAGGTCGGACACCTCGTCCTCCAGGGCCCGCAGCTCGTCGAAGCGGGCCACGGCCAGCTCGATCGCAGGCACCAGGTCCTTCTCACTGAACGGCTTGACCACATAGGCCATGGCACCGGCATCCCGGGCCCGTTCCACGAGCTCGCGCTGGCTGAACGCGGTCAGCAGGACCACCGGGGCGATCTTCTCCGAGGCGATCTGCTCGGCGGCGCTGATGCCGTCCAACACGGGCATCTTCACGTCCATCAGCACGACGTCCGGCACCAGCTGCTGGACCAGGTCCACGGCGCGCTGGCCGTTCTCGGCCTCCCCGACCACCTGGTAGCCCTCAGCGGTGAGGATCTCCACGATGTCCATCCGGATCAGCGGTTCGTCCTCGGCCACCACGACCCGCAGGCGCTCCGGAGTCGGCGCGGAAGCTGAAAGATCTGACATGTGCCCGAAGTGGGACTTGAACCCACACACCGTGAGGTACCGCATTTTGAGAGCGGTGCGACAAGCCGTGTCGCTGTTCGGTCTGCCCCGGAATCCCAAGGGGGACGCGGAACTCCTCCAGATTACACCGTCCCACGATGTGCCACAGAATGACACTTCGTGCCCGTTAAGTGTCCCCAAAAGTGTCCCCGGAGAAGGGAGGGCATGCTCCCGGCTGTTGGCCCGCCAGAACGGGAAGTAGCCTGAGACCACCACTGCTCATCTGGAGGACCCATGCCCATCCCTCGTTCCCTTCCGACTCTCGTTCTCGGCGCCGTCGCATCACTCGCTCTGTCCGGCTGTGGCCAGGGCACGCCTGAGGCCGCACCCGCCACTGTGACCGTCACAGCTGAGCCGACCAAGACGCCGTCAGCTGAGGCCTCTAGTTCAGCGTCGCCATCCGAATCACCGTCCGGGTCGGCCTCCGAATCGCCCTCGGCATCGGTGTCCCCCGCAGTGAGCGACTCGTCGAGCGCATCCAGTTCTGACTCATCCGAGAAGGACTACGGCGACGGGGAGACCAATGCTCGGGGCAATCTCGTGAAGGACCTTGGCGACTGGGCAGGGATGACCAACGGCGCGGAGACTCTGCTTGACTTCCGCATCAACAAGATCACCGCAGACCCCCGGTGCACGGGCGATCCCTCAGCCGAGCCGGAGAACGGGCACTTCATCGTCCTGGATGTGGAGATCGAAACTTTCGACGGGGTCCGCGCGGCCACATACGAGTCCGGATTCACCATGTTGCCCATGGAGTTCAAGACCATCGGCGCCGATGGCAAAACGTCCAACGCTGACCCAGGAACGTTTGGTGCGTTCAGTTGCCTCCGGGACGCCGAGCAACTACCCGGCGAACTGGGTGACAACGAATCCGCAGAGGGCCAACTCGTCCTAGACGTGGCCGACCCTAGTGGGACTCTGGTCTACGAGAACATGTTCATCGAGACTGGCGGCGCCTGGGAATGGTCCTACTGAACCCAACGCGCAAAGAGCCGCCCCCCACCCGCGAGATGCGGGTGGGGGGCGGTGTCGTGTGTGGGGCTGGTCAGTCTGCCCGGTGGCGCGTCGTGTAGTCCGCCGGCGGTGGAGTCTGGTCAACCTCAATGGGCTGCTCGGTCTCCACGCCGGTCCCCAGTCCGAGCTTGCGCAGGGCGTCCTGTAGCTGGTCCAGGGCCATGATCCGGGTGACCGCCGTGTGCACGGCACCGAGGAGTGCGGCCGCGCCGACCAGCCAGGCTACCCACGCTTCCGGCAGGTGCGGTCCCAGGGTTTCCTGGATGACGGGGATGGCGGCGATGACGATTGCCAGGGCGGCCAGGGCGTAGGAGGCGGCTGTGCGCACCATAGCCCGTCCCGGATGCGCCACCTGGGTGGGGGTGCCGGGAGTGATAACCCGCCCGGTCGGGGTGATGGTCTCAGCCATGATCTCTCCTTACGGGTGGGGTCGGATGCCAAGCATCTTGCAGAAGATCGGGCCGGGGATTCCGTCTGCGACACGTCCGCCAGCCCGCCAATACGCGCCCTTGAGGTTGCGTCGCTGTAGGTCCAGTACGCGCTCCTTGGTGACCCGCCGGTAGTCGCCGTCCTCAGCCACCTTGTTGCCCTTCCAGGCGTTCATGGCGCGCTGGAGTGCGAGGGTCCACTGGTAGTGGGCATCAGTGCGAGTGCCCCACTGGCGGTCGTGGACCAACTGGTAGGGGGCGAGCTGACGGTGCTGGTACCGCTCGATCAGCAGCCCAGTGGAGGTCTTCTCGTCCCCGTGCCCAGCCTTGATGCAGATCTGCCGGATGGACAGCTCAGAGCGGACGTGCTTGGACGGGTCCACAGAGGCCGGTGTGATCCGCTCCGGGGCCGGCTTGGCGGTGTAGCCAATGGGCCAGACCCCCGCGTTGCGCAGGATCGGTTCAGGGTCCACGAAGCGCCCATCGACGCGGCAGCCGATGTGCACATGCACGCCGTTGCTGTTGCCGGTGGTGCCCATGTGGGTGGCCAGCCGACCGGCCTCGACGCGCTGACCGACCCGCAGGTCCTTCATGGCCCACTGTGGCATGTGCCGGTAGTGCCAGAGCCGTCCGTCGTCTCCGGCCCACTCGACGGCGTTCCCGGTGTGGTGGCGGTACAGCGAATCGGCCCCGGACCCCTGGACGCGGTTGCGGACGATGCGGGTGATCGTGCCGCCGACCAGCCAGTCAACGGGGTCAGCATTGCCGCGGGCGACCGGCTGGAAGTCCAGGCCCGCGTGGGGGCCTCGGCGTACCGGGTCGTTGGGTCCAGTACCGGCGGCGGCGTAGTCGGAGCCGGGCAGCAGGTGCCGGGAGTTCGGTCCTACCGGGGGTGCGTAGGTGACCATGGTCAGTTCTCCTCGTCGTCGGTGTGGACGACTTCGGCGTCCGCCGGGGTGTGGTCGTCCTCGGTCTCCGGGTGTGCAGTGGTGTCGGTCATGGGTCAGTCCTCCTGGTCGTCGGGGTCGTGGGGGTGCTGGGCTTGCCAGAGCAGGGCGGTGCGCCAGGCCATGGTGATGCTGGTGGCGACGTGGGCGATGAGGACCAGGGGGTCGGTGGCGGGGGCGTCGAATCGGCGGAGCACGCCAACGGTGAGCAGTGCCACTATGACGACGGCGACCGCCATGACGTTCTGCCCGGTGGGGGTGACCCACCAGCGCACCCGGGAGTAGGCGGCGATGAAGATGCCGACGGTGGCGAGTGCGACGATGTTGGCGACGAGCATCACAGTCTCGATTGCGGTCATGGGTGCTCCCCCCTGTAGGCGGCGGCGATGGCCTCTGAGAAGTGGTTCTTCTGCCGGATGGCGCGCAGGTCTCGGGCAAGCTGCTGGGCACGGGCCTGCTCAGCCTTGGCTTGGGAGAGCCCCTGCTGGGCATCTTTGACTGCTTCGAGCGCCCCGGTGTCTGCGGGGGACTCGTGGGACCGGAGCCAAGGGATCCAGCGGTGGCGGTTACTCATGGTCAGCCCCTCTCTGGGACCGTTCTTGGAGTGCATCCATGACCTTGGCGATGGTGGCCCCGACCTCGGTGGTGAGGACGCGGTTGGTCTCGGTGAGGACGCGGGACTGTTCCCCCTCGGTCTCGTACGCTTTGCGCCAGGTGGCGATCTCCGCGTCTTTCGAGGCCAGCTCGCGTTCGACGGTGCGGCGTGGGATGACGTCGCCGCGTAGGACGAGCAGGACGGCGAGCAGGAGGAGGGCTGAGGGTGTGAGTGCGCCCCAGGGGATGGCGTCGATTGCTTCCACTGGCACCTCCTAGTGGTGCTGGCATGAGAGAGGCCCCGCACGGTGGCGGGGCCTCGGGGTGGAGCGCGCTATTCCGGTGATGAGGACAGGTCAGATGGTGAGCCAGTTAGTGCCGTCTGACATGTAGACGCCGGACTGCCATCGGGCCAGGTCCACTGATGCGGACCCGTCGATGGTTCCACCATCCGTCGCCACATGGACTGGGGTGGTGGTGGAAGGGGAGATATTCTTCACCGTGTAGGTCCGGCCAGGCTTGACGGTGGTAGCGGCTGGCAGGGTGGCGGTGGTCCCAGATGCGTTCATCAGAACGATCTCTTCCCCGTTCCCCAGTGTGAAGTCGCCGTTTCGGGTCAGAGTCACCCGCTGCGAACCAGGCGGGGGAAGCAGGGGGGCTGATGCGTTGATCTGAGTGCGTTGTCCCAGGTCCACTGGCGTTCCCAGCGGCCCGAAAAAAGCAGGCCGGTCGATGACCGTGTCCCTAACGTTGGCGGACCCGATGTGCCATGGGGCGGTGTTCCGCTCGAAGCGGCAGTAGGCGAACGAGTTGTTATCCGAGAGTCCGGCCAGCGTCGCGTCAATGCGGAAGGCGGTCCCGTTCAGCTCGAACTGACACGCGAGCCAGTTGTTCTGGTTCGAGTCCATGATGTCCACGGCGATATCGCAGGCCCCGAACTTGACTCCGAACCACCTGGAGCCGTTGGACCCGTCCTTGTCGAACCGGACGCCGGTGCCACAAGAGTTGATCAGAGCGTCGGTCACCGTGTTGTACACGGCACCACCGAGCACCTGCGAGCGGTGATGGATGCCCGTACCGAAACTGCCAATGGTCACCCCATCCAGACGAGCCTGCGATACGTCGGCCAGGTCCAATGCCGTCGTCGCAGATGTTTTACCGGGACCGTTGAGCAGTACGTCCTGGAATTTCTGGTTGTAGGACCGGGTGCCCGGGTTGGCCCGGAACATGACACCTGTCCCGGTGAAGTTGATGAGCGAGGCGCCAATATTTCGGCCCACGCCCTGGATGAGGGTTCCTGAGGGGAGTGGGATGGTGCCAGTCACGGGGAAGGTGCCCACGCCAAGGTGAATAACCCCAGGCTTGCCGCCGAGGGCCTGGACAGCCCCGGCCAGCGTCTGCTTTGCAGTGCTCAGAGTCAGTCCGTCGTTGGTGTCCTTGCCTCGGGGCGTGACGTAGAGCATTTGCTCAGCCGGTGAGTTGACCACCTGCACAGTCGCGGCGTTAAGCGCGTCCCGGGTGGAGGTGTCAGCGCGTGTGATCAGGTTCGCGGTCTGAGCGTCCGTGACCTCGCCCGGGGCGAGCCCGGCCATGGCCTCGATCTGCTCCATGCGGGGCACGATCGCCGCGGCCTCCGATCGCGCCACCTCGACCTGCTCCAGGGCAGCCGAGATGGACCCGGAGGCGTCAGCGGCAGCATCGACCATCTCCTGGGACCACTGGCGCAGCCGGACCGGGCCGACCTCCATGCGGACCCGGCGGGTGGAATCCTCGGTCTGGAACTGGCCTATCAACCCGTGGGCGCCGGTGACCAGGCGGACCGGCTGGCCTTCCCGGTAGGCCTGGATCGGTGCGTCGGTCTCTTCGTCGAAGATCTCCACCGTCTGGCTCATGAGGGGCCGCCCGGTGGCCTGGTCGGCGATCACGCCGCCATCGTAGTGCTGGAATCCCACGGTGAGGTCTCCTGTCAGCTGTTGTGGACGCGGCCGAGGATGATCAGCTGTCCGTCGTCCCGCTCGAACCGCACCAAGTCACCGATTTCAACAGCGGGTGCGAGGTTGATGGGGTCTTCTTCGTAGGGGTGGTCGTCGCCTATGCGCTGGATCCGGAGAGGAGCGGTGCTGGTGACGTCGGCGAATCCTCGGGTGGTGACCGGGCCGGTGGGCTTCGGCACCTCTGAGGCGGACGCGGGAGTCGCGCGCTGCGTGACGAGGCCGGTAAGGGGGTTGTTCATGCTGCAATGACCTCTCGCAGAGTGGTGCGGCACAGTGCGCTGTCCATGGAGAGCTCCATGGACTGGACGGTGGTGAGGGCGTCGATGCTGCGGGCAGCGCGGGTGAAGTGGACGGCGTCGTTGATGTTGATCGGGATGGGAAGGTGCTCGATCTGGTAGGTCGAGTTGACGCGCTGCTTCTCCTCGAGGATGCGGGTGGCCATGGCATCAAGGGTGGTCTGGTCTGTGGTTGCGACGTTGTCGCGACGGTAGCTGCGGATCTGGCCGATGTTCGCCCAGTACATGGGGTGCTTAGGGTCGGTGATCTGTGCTCGGGCGATAAGCGGTCGGACGTCCGCTTCCACGGCAGAGACCAGGACGACCCGGTTGGGGACGCCATGCTCGTCGCGTTCCCGAGTGAATCCGGGTGAGTAGATGCCCTGGGCGTCGTCGCGGAAGTGCCAGGCCGGCGAGCGGTCCTGGGGGCGGGTGTAAGGGTCTGCCCGGTAGACGCCGTAGGGGTCGACGTAGAGGCTGAAGTAGTTGATCGTTTCGAGCATCTCGTTGACCACGGTCTTGATGGCAGTGCCCCACTCCCACCCCCGGCCAGTGCGGGCGGTGGCCGGGGAGTCGGTGACGGCCAGTGGGCGGATCCGGTTGCGTGTGAGCACGTCGCGAACCCGGTCGGTGACCACGGCGCCGGCTGGCAGGGAGTACCCGGTATCCGCTTCGATCTCGCCGAGGATCTTGGACTTGTCGTACAGGTCCAAGGTGACCGGCTCCTGCGCATCGCCGTACTGGTCCCGGGGCCGGGAGGGGATGAAGACGCCCAGCGGCCACGACTGCTCCTGGCCAGACGCGCGGACCGTGATCCAGGGCTGGATACGGTGACGATGCCAGTCGATCTCCGGCCCCAGGTAGGTCAGGGACCCACCGCCCCGGACCTCTGCGTTGACGTTGAACGTCAGAGAGCAGTCCGTCACCCCGTCCAGGTCATCCACCAGGGCGTCGTTCTGGTTCAGCAGCTTGAACGACCACTCCTGCTCACGATTCGCGGCCAGGAGCGGCGCCGGGTTGACCCAGGTGGGCCGGTCGATCAGGAACAGTTGCGCGCTCACCGGCCCACCCCCCTTTCCTACTCCTGGTAGTCGATCCGATCGAAGGAGAGACTCGCCTCACGGATGATTCGCTCGAACGAGTGTGAGAAGGACGGGTTACCCACGAACGCCCGCCGGGTGTGGTCCCGGTAGCAGAACGGGGCCGGACCATCGAGCAGCTGCTCAATCTCGTCCCAGGTCGAGGAACCACCACCCAGGCGCACCTGAGCAGTGATCCCCAGCGTGCGTGCCTGACCGGCCACCTCCACCGGGTACTGACGACCCGCGAAGTGGTGCAGGCTGCGAGCGCGGGTGGGGGAGAAGCTGGTCTTGGCGTTGTCTCTGACCTTGACCATCTCGGAGAAGTTCGGGCCGGCGTTGATGAAGATCCAGCCCCTGCCATTCACTGGGACTGCCAGTGAATGGCTCTCCGCGGTGGAGGGCAGGGCCGAGTACGTCAGCACTCGGTAGTGGTTGACGCCCTCGGTGGCCGGGATCAGGTCCACCACTGTGGTCTGCAGCGGCAGGTCGGCTGCGATCTGCACCCACTCGTCGCCGTTGGCCGATCGCCATAGCTCACACGAGACGGCATCGACCTCAGCTGCATCCGGCTCTGGATGGGTGATCTGCACGGAGATCGTCCCCGTCTCCAGGTCCCAGGTGGCGTCCACCAGTGCGGAGGGCGGGGAGGCGTAGGCCACGGGGATGGCCTGCTGGGCCTCCAGCGACCACACCCCGGCCGCATCCATCACCTGGATCCCGAGCCGGTACTCCTGCCCGTCCTGCACTCTTGTGCTGAACCGGTAGGACATGGCCGGGCCGACAATGGTCTGACGCTCCAGGAGGGCGCCAGCGGCGTCGTAGAGCGAGACACGCGCCGAGGCCTGTTGGGAGTCCTCCGAGTCGTAGAACGCCCACTCAGCGATCAGAACAGACCCGTTCAGGGTGCCGGTCGGAGAGAGGATCGTTCCCGTTGGTCGCGCCGAGGTCCCCAGGACCGCCAGAGGAGACCATGGCGAGGCGTCTGCGTGATCGCCCCAGGTGCGGACCTGCCACTCAATCGACTGTCCGTTGGCCCACGTGTCCGCGGGCACCGTGTGCCGAGAGGTGGGGCTGGCGACCTTGCCGGTCGTGGTCCAGGTACCGCCCTGGGGACGGTGCTGGAACTCGTAGGCGGTCTGCTCCGTGGTGTCCACGGCGTTGTGAGCCCAGGTCAGTGGGACCGGTTCAGTCGCGTCGATCGCCCCGGACCCTGGCTTCAGGTTCGAGGGTGCCGCCGGCGGGGCCTGCAGCTGGACCGTGTTGGAGTAGACGGACCAGGCAGATTCGAGGCGGCCCACGACCGGGTCCTCGATCACCGCCCGGACCCTGTACCGGTGGGTCTTGGACGGGTCCGCGCTGGTGTGCCACCACTGAGCGGCGTTGGCTGTCGTCAGGACTGTTGGCGTCTGGGCGATCCCGTCCGCGTAGTCCTGGACCTCGTACCGGGCCACATCCAGGGCACGGCGGAACCACTGGACCAAGATGTCCGCGCCCCGCTTGGTGGCCTGAGTTTCCGAAGGGCCCGTGGGACTGGTGAAGAAGAACGGGCTCGCGTTGGACTCACCCAGAGTTGAAGATCCCGCAGCGTTGATCGCCACCAGCCGATACCTGTACCGGCGGTTGGCCACCGTCGAGGAATCCGTGAACGCAGTGGCCGTTCCGGAGACGGTGGCAATCGTCTTGTAACCACCTGTGACGGAGTCATAGCGGTCGATGCGCTGCCGGTCGTAGGGTGCCGCCGTCGTGGCGTTCCGGTCCCAGTAGAGACCGTGCTGGGCGTCATGAGCACGGCGCACGGTCACGTTGGTCGGCGCTGCAGGAGCGGACACCGGACGCAACGGCACCGTCACCGCACCAGAGACCCGAGCGGTCCCCGGCGCAGCTTCCACGCCGGACATCGTCGCCGAGAAGCGCACCGTAGCCCTCGTGGTGTAGGAGAGGCTGACGGACTTGGACCAGGACCCAATCAGGGTCACGTTGGTCGTAGACCAGGACGAACTGGACGTGTGGTTCAGGCTCTTCGACCCCGAGGCAGTGAAGTCCCCCGAGACGGAGTACGAGTTGAAGTCATCGTAGGACCCGAACCGGGTGCCCGCGTACAGCTTCAAGGTCACCGTGACCGAGGTGGTCGACGCCGTCGGAGAGGACGGTGAGACGGTCAGCTCATAGCCCAGCCGCAGCGCATTGCCGCTCGAGCTCGTGGGGGATCCCCAGCTGATGGCCATACCGGCTCACCGTCCTCTCTGATTGATCACGCGCCGGCGAACTGCCGACGCACCTGCACAGCCCCACCCACGTGATGGGCCAACCGAGCATCACCGATGTCCTCTACGAACCCGACGAACTCGCGTTCACCGATCCGGACGATCATCGTTCCGGGGACCTGCGGGGCCCGGAGCGCCTCAGCGGTGGCCATGGCGTCCTTGTGGTTGAGCATCAGCTCGTCCCGGCCTGTGTCGTTCCAGACCAGGTTCAGCCCATGGGGGACTGACCCGCCGTTGTCTCGGAACAGGGCGTTGGCGTTGACAGGGCGGCCGTTTTGCAGCGCACCCCAGTGAAGGTGAGGACCAGTGGACCGACCCGTGTTGCCCGACAGTGCGATCACCTCGCCGGCCTTCACCGTCGCGCCCGGGGCCTTGAGCCACTGGGAGAGGTGCCCGTAGTACGAACCCCTGCCCCCGCCGTGGCCCAGGACCATGCCCTTGCCGGTGTGCCCGGCAAGAGCGTTCCACGCGGCACGCTGGACCACACCAGACCAGGCAGCCCGGATGGCAGAGCCGATCGGCACCGCGAAGTCAATGCCCGAGTGGATCGAGCCCCACCGCTTCCCGAACCACGAGGTAATCGGGCCACCAGCAGGACGGACCAGGCCCGAGCGAGGACCGTTGTAGTCCCCACCGAAGAACCCGCCCTCGGCACCCTTCTTGTCCTCGCCACCGGCCCACCCGAAGATCAGGTCCGCAGCCTTCTTCACCGTGCTGCCAGCCATCTGACCCGCCAGGCCGAAGCCCGACAACGTTCTAGTCGCCATGCCCAGCAGCGGATCAAGCAGCCCGCGAGCGCCCTTGGCCAGCTCGCCGACCACCCAGGAGAGTCCCTTGCCGATCGCGCCGAGCCCGTCGGTGATGATGTTCCCGCCCATCGGGAGCATCGCCTCGGAGGGGCGCCGGCCCGCTGCGGCCTGCGACAGGCCGAGGGGCATGTCCTGTCCGGCGGCCAGAACCTTGGCGGTCTGAGCGGCCGTGGAGACCCACCCGGGCTGGTTGGGCCAGATCAGCTCTGGTCCTTCCTCGCCCACAATGTAGGGTTGCCCGGCGCGGACGGGTCCGCCCTTGGCGCGCATGCCCACGGTGGTGACACCGCCGACGCCCTTGGAGTTGCCCCGCTTGATGGAGTCACCGGTGCCGATGATCCCGATTCGGCCCAGCTTGGCGTTGGAGCCGACGGCATCTGCCACGGAGTTGAACGCACGTACGATGCCGTTGTTCCACACGTTGGTGATCACCCAGTTGATCGGATCGGCGAAGGACTTCTTCAGTCCCGACCAGATTCGACCGATGACCTCGACACCGGCCCGGATCTTCGGTGACAGATGCTTGTCGAAGTACGCGCCGAAGGCGGCCAGGATCGGCTGGATGTGCTTCTTCCAGGTGTCGGAGATCCAGCCACCGACGGCACGGAAGACGGGCCGGACGGTGTTCGTCCACCAGTCGTTGATCGCCGGGCCGACGACCTTGACGAAGATGTCGCGCATCAGCGTCAGGACCGGCTTCACCACGCCATTCCAGATCCCGGAGATCCGATCACCGACCCACCCGAACACGGGCTGGACCACACGAGACCAGAACCAGGAGATGGCCGGGCCCAGGACCTTGGTCACGAAGTCCGAAAGGGCACGGAACACGGGCTGGACCACTCGGGTCCAGGCGAAGGAGACCGCTGAGGAGATCACCCGCCAGGCGGTGTTCACCCCGTCCCGGAACCAGGTGACGTTGTTGTACGCCCAGACACCGGCTGCCACAAGGGCCGCGAGCGCGGCAACGACCAGGCCGATGGGATTGGCGCGCATGGCCGCGTTCAAGCCCTGCTGGGCCAGGGTGGTGGCCTTGAACCAGCCGATGATCGCGCTGTAGGTGGCCATGGCCTTGGTGATCGCGAAATAGGCGCCGAACACCGCCGCGCCGGCGGCCACTGCGGGGATCAGTGAGAGCAGTGCGCCCTTGTTCTCTACGACCCAGTTCCACAGGTTCTGCAGGGTGGGGACGACGTTGGCCTTGATGTAGTCGAAGGTCTGGCGAGAGAAGTGTCCCAGGCGCTCGAACAGGCCCGGCAGCCCGGATGAGGTGATCTTGCCGTCGTTCGCCTCCCAGGCGGCTCCGAACAGCTTCACCCCCTCGGTGACCTCGCCCATGACCGTGCCGAGAGCACCGAACACGGCGGCGCCCATCGGTTCGAGCCAGACCAGGACGTTGTTCTTGAACTTCTGCCACTCTTCGGCGAAGTCGGCGGTGTCCTCACCGACCCCGAGGATGCTGTCCCCGGTCTGCCCGGCGGCCTTGGACATGTCGTCCAGGTTCAGGGTGCCAGCCTTGAGCGCGCCGATGAACTGGGTGGCACCACGGGTGCCGAAGACCTTGGAGGCCAGGTTCACTGCCCCGGCTTCGTCGCCCTTGGCGATGTACCCGTCGATCTCCCCGACAACGCGCTGGAAGGCCTCCTGGGGCTTCTCACCGTCCTTGGCCAGGGTGACCAGGCCCTTGGACATGGCGGCCATGACCTGGCCCGAGTTGATGCCGGCCTTGTCGAAGGAACCCACCATCGCGGTGGCCTCCTCGAAGGAGAAGCCCAGGGTCTGCAGCGCCGGGGCGTTGCGGGAGACATTGGAGGCCAGGTCGTTCATTCCCACGCCAGTGGCCTGAGAGACCTGGAAGAGGTGGTCCATGGCCCCGACGACGTCTTCGCCCTCGATCTTGAAGGCGTTGAACGCGGCCGAGGTCTTGGTGATGTCCACGTCCTCGCCGAGGATGCGGCCAGCCTCCAAGTACTGGGAGGCCACGGTCTCCAGGACGTCACCTGAGAGACCCATACGGGTGTTCACATCGGCGATGGTTGTGCCGATCGCGGAGAACTCCGCGGGCACGTTCTGGCCGACCCGCTTGGCCGAGGCCACCATGGCGTCCAGGTCCTTGCCGGTGGCCCCGGTGCCGGTGCGGATGGTGTCGGTGACGTCGTCGAAGACCTCGCCGACCTTGTACAGCGCCGTACCAGCGGCCAGCCCAGCTGCGCCGACGGCGGTGACTCCGATCGCCAGGGCCTTGCCGAACCGGGCGCCGGTGTCCTTGCCGACCTTGTCCGCGTCCGAGGCGGCACCCTTGGCCAGCGCCGGGCCGAAGCCCTTCATGGACGGGAGTACCGGCAGCCAGACTGCATCATCGGCCTGAGCCATACCAGCACCCCCATCCAGTGTTCAGTTATCCGACTGCTGCCCTCCGGGCACGTGCCTGCTCGACTTCATCCACGAGTGCGTCGTGTTGTGCCCACCGGCGCAGGGCCTTGGCCCTGTCCAGAGCGGTCTCCGGTCGACGCTGGGGCACATGCCGTCCCGGCGGGCGGCCCGAGCGCAGGTGCTCGAGCTTGAGGTGCATCGCCTGCAGCCAGTCCACGACCAGATCCAGACGGGCCACCTCGGCCGAGTATTCGGTCAGTGACGGACGAGCGACAGGCTCGGGGATCCCGCGGCGCTTGCGCTCTTCCTCCAGGACCAAGACCCGTTCGGCGTGCTCGGCGTCGTTGGCGATCGCCGCGACGAAGAAGCTGGTGCGCGGCATGCGCTGGAGCAACACGTCCAGCTTCCGCCAGGAGTACCGGCCACGGAAGAAGTCCAGCAGGTCCAGGCCGATATGGTGCAGGTCTGCCTCGATCTCGTCCCCGTACCGATCCACCATGTGGATCAGGTACGGGAGACGGCTTCCCCCACGGGGCGGTACCCCTGGCTGAGCAGCTTGGAGATCTCGCGCGGATCCTTCACTGTCTTCACCGGGCCAGGCTTGTCACCCTTGCCGGGCCCGACCAGGGTGACCTCCTCGGTCAGGTCGAAGAACTCCATCAGATCGATCATCAGGGACTCCATGGCCTTGTGGCCGGCGCCCATAACGCGCTCCTCGAGCTGCTCCCAGGCGTCACCGCAGAGCATGATCAGCATCGCCTCGGCATCACCGGAGCGGGCGGCACGGTTGAACTGGATCAGCCGGTGCCCGGTGGGGGCCTCGATCGTGACGGACTCCTTCTCAGAGATCTGCAGCACGAACGGGTCGTGCTGTGCCTCCTGGACGTACTGGTCCCAGGTCTTGAACTCGGAGAGCTTCTTCGTTGCCATGGTGGTGGGCCTTTCAGATGGTGGGGTATTGCGGTTGCCGGCTACTTGCCTGCAGTGGCGGGAGCGTCAGCTGCAGCGTCCGGGACCTGGGCCTCGGCTGCTTCGGGCTCGGGCGCGGCCTCGAGCTTCCACCCGCGAGCGCGGAGGTTGGTGACCTCGGTGCGGTCGGCGGTGGTCCATTCGCGGTCACCCTTGGTGAGGGTGAACGTGGTGGGATCTGGGGTCTTCTTCTTGGTGGCCACGGGGGTCCTCCTTGGCTGTGGTGCGGGGTGCGTTCAGGTGGTGGGCGTGGGGGTGCTGAAGGTGGCCCGGCCGGCCCACCAGGTAGCCGGGCCACCGGTCAGTGGGGCCGATCAGGCTCCGGCTGCGGCGGGGGCAGGGAAGCCCATGGCGGCGTGGTCCAGGCCCGGGCCTCCCCAGATCTCGCGCATGGAGGTGCCGAACTTGTCATCGACGGTGGCGGAGAGGGTGACGGGGTACTTCAGCTCCTCGCCGTCCTTCCATGCCTGCTCGGCGTTCTCGGTGACGTCGACCAGGGGCAGCCAGCGGGCCACGTAGATCGCGTCAGGTCCGTCGTGGTCCTTGCCCAGGGCGAAGACCCGGTACTGGCGGGAGGCGGGTCGGGAGGGCTTGTCGAAGTAGAAGTTGCCGTCGGCGTCGGTGGTGACTCCGGAGAGGTCCACGCCGTGGTGGATCTCCAGGTTCTGACGCTTGGACTCTTGCATGGTGAAGCCCAGGCCGGGGATGTCCTTGATGAAGTCGCGGCGGGTGTACGAGCCGTAGCCCTGGGACTCGACGTCGGAGACCTCCTGATCGCGAGACCAGGATGCGCCGTCGGCTTTGGTGGTCAGTCCGACCGGGGTGTACCCCTCGGGGACGAAGACGCCGGAGGAGTCCCAGACCTTGGTGATCTCCAGGTCGGTGTCCTCGGCCGGCTTCATGAAGATGCTGTGTTCGAGGATCTTCCGGATGTTCGCCCGGTTGTGTCCCTTGACCTCGTTATACGTTGCCATGGTGGCCCTCCTTCAGGGTTGGTTGGCGTGCTCTGCAGGCCCAGGGGGCCACGGTTGGGGTTATTCAGTTGTGGGTCAGTGCTGCCGGTATTCGAGGCGGTAGGAGGCCACGAACCGGTTCGTTCCGGGGTTGCCGTAGTCGACGTAGGTCGGGCCGGTGGCCGTGGTGACCCGGTCGATGAGGACTCCGCCGACGCGGTGCCCGGTCAGGGAGTGCAGGTACTGGCGGATGTCTTCGGCCAGAGCGGACGCGGCGCCGTAGTCCTGGGCGAAGCACTCCACGTCGATCAGTGGGGAGTCGGTGATCGAGTCGTCCGAGCCGGGACCGCGAGCGATCCGCACGAACCGGGACAGCTGCTCGATGTTGTCCGGGACCTTGGTGCCGACCCGGTCCGCGATCGCCTCGGCCCGGAGACCGGCGGTGAGAGCCTTCTCGATGTCCGGCCAGCGCATCAGACCCCCTCACCGGCACGGCCCAGGATCCGCCGGCGCTTGACCCGGTGGCCGCCCCACTCCTGCTCGACGTTGTCGCTGACGACGTTGGAGAACGGTCGGCCGCCCGGGCGGGTGCCGGACTGGACCGTCACGGTCATCTCCACGCCCTCCTCGGCCGCGATCCGCTCGGCGCGGCGTGCGACCTTCTCGGCGAGCTCCTTGGTCCGTTCCCGAACGTCGACGTGCTGTGCAGCCCTCTGGATCAGCTCGTAAGAGATCGTGACCTCAGCCATCAGCCGGTCACCCTCTCCACGGCGGCCTTGATGAAGCCCGGCACCAGGAACCCGCCAGGCTGGCGGCCAGGCTCACCGACCACGAAGTACTCCTCACCGGTGCCCTCCACCAGCTGCGGGGGATCGGTGACGGTAAGGGTGCCGAACAGCACCACGGCATCCACGCCCGCGAGCGCGGTGTCCAGTGGGAGGTTGACCCAGTAGCCGTAGACCATCTGCTCCCGGGCCGCGGTGTTCTCCCCTGAAGTGCGGGGCTCGATCCACCCGTGGACGACTGTGGTGGTCGGGGCCGCGTAGATGGGGTTGCCGTAGTCGTCGTAGTCTCCGGTGGGCTGTCCGCGGCGTCTGAGTCCGACCGGTTCGGTCATGAGGTTCATCAGGGTGCCCTTCCGAGCCGGTAGCGGGAGAGCACGGCCTCGCCTGCGGGGTCGTACCCGTCCGCCAGTGCGATAGATCGTCCGGCCAGGGACTCGGACTTCACTCGGCCCTGGGAGCCGCTCAGGGCGCGTTCTGCCACGATGCCCTTCAGAGCGTCGGGGCACTCGGTGAAGCCGTGGCGGTAGGTGATGGTGGTGATCTCTGGGAACCCGCCGGGCAGGTAGACGATCCCGTTGTCCAGGATCCGCACGCGGGCGGTATCCAGCGGCTGTTCGTCTCCGAACAGTGTGGAGCCCACGACCTTGGTGACGGCGACGACGCGCAGTGAGTCCAGGACCAGCATGTCGGTGCCGAAGGTCTGCAGGGTCTGGGTGGTCTCGATCTCCGGGGCGATGTGCCATTCGCATGCGGTGCGGATGGCGTCCACGGCTCCGTCGATCGCTGGCTGAGAGAAGGGGGCACCTCGGTACCCGATCAGGTCCTGTGCGGTGAGCATGGGCTCGGTCATGGTTGCCCCCTCCTCTCAGTGGTTCAGGATTTGTTCTCGAAGGCCTCGCCGAAGCCCTCCTTGGCGGAGGCCTCTGCTTCGCCGTCGGCCTGCTTCTCTCCGTCGGAGTCGGCGGCTTTGTCGTCCGGAGCGGTGGCCTGCTTGTTCTTCGGCGCCGGGGTCTGCTTGGCCCGGGTCGAACGGCGGGCCGGCTTCTTGGCCTCGGGGTCGATGTCCTTGCCGAGCAGACCGCGCTTCTTCGCGTCCGGGTCGGACAGCTTGATCGTGGTGGTGTACCCGCGGTCGTTGGTGATCTCGTAGTGCTTCAGGGACGGCATGATGCTCTCCTGTTGGTCAGGTCAGATGGTGGGCGCGGTGGCCCTGCCGGTCAGGACAGGGCCACCGCTGGTTGTGGATGCCGGTCAGGCGGCCACGGTGGTCTCGACCATGGCGGTCGGGCGGGTGGTCCCGAAGGCCACACGCTCCTCGCCCAGGGCCGCGACCAGGTTGCGAACGAAGAAGTCCGCGTGGGAGTCGGAGAACGTCACCGTGGCGTCCTCGCGGTCCCACAGGACGGCCTTGGCGAAGTCCCCGACCAGGCCGGTCTTCTCCGGGATGGCCTCGGACTCCACTATCGGCAGACCCCACAGGGTGCGCGGTCCCATGGTGAACGGGCCGGCGCCCAGGAAGCGGCCGGTGGTCCCGTTTTCACGGGCCAGGTCCACGCGCTCAACGTCGACGGGGTTCAGGACCACGCCGTTGGGGACCACGCGGCCGATCACGCGGGCCTTGGTGATGGCCTTGCGCACCGAGGTGAAGATGTCGGTGTCGAAGGCCTGGGTCTGGATCCCGGAGGTGTTCAGGATGCCGGTCAGGTTCTCACCGACGCCGTCACCGTTGAGGATCTGGTTCTCCTCGGCCTCGGCCAGGTCGGCCTCGAGCTCGTCGCGGATCAGGTCCTCCAGCTGCGCGGCGTCAGCCAGCGCGCGCTTGGTGACCGGGACCCACTCGGCGATGGTCTTCACCGAGGTGGAGACACGTTCGAAGGTCCAGGAGCCCTCGGGCTTGAGGCCGCCGGTCACGTTGGTGACCGTGGTCCCGTCGATCGGGGCTGCGGACTGTGCCTCGGGCACGGCGGCCGCGGCGTTGGTGTGTGCGGTCTGGCGCACATACTCCACGGTGTCCGAGGACGTGCGGCGCACGCTGATCAGATCACGCATGGTCAGGGTGCGACGGCCGAGCATCTCGATGATGCCGGTCTGCTCCGGGACCACGAACGCGCCCGCCGAGGTGCCCGAGCCGCCGGTGAACAGCGACTTGAGCTTGATCGGGTCGGACTTGACCGAGGCGCGATCCGGGATGTGGATCGAACCATCGGCGTTCTTGAACGGGGAGAGCATGGACTTGAACTGGGGCGAGGAGACGACCTCCAGGCCCAGGTTCTTCATCCGCTTCTCGGTGTTGTCCGCGGACTTCTGCAGGACCAGGTCGTCCACGGCGTGGCCGCCGATGTCCTGGGCCAGGGACTTGGCCTGATCCAGGACCTCGGCGTCGGCCTTGGCGGTCTTAATCTGCTCCAGCAGGTCACGGCCCTTGGCCATCTGCTGGTCGTAGTCGGACTTCTCATCAGCGGTCAGGGACCGGCCCTCGGCAGCAGCCTTCTCAGCGATCTCGCGTGCAGACTTGGCAGCCGCCTGAGCCGAGTCCTGAAGCATCTTCAGCTTCGACATGGTGGTGTTCCTTCCAGGGAATGGGTAAGGCCCCGGAGACGTTCTCCAGGGCCCGGGTGTTCAGGTGGTCAGGCGAGAGCTACTTCGAGCTCGAACGCCTCTGCCAGGGTCTTTGCGGACGGGCTGGCGCTGGGTTCCTCCGACTTGGCCCGACCGGGCTCCTCGTCGTTGACCTCGCGGGTACCGCTGGCCTTCTCCTGGTCATTGCCTGCCGGCTCCGTGGCCGACAGGACATCCTTGATCTGCTGCGCCGAGCCCTGGATCTGGGTCAGGGCCTCACGCAGCGTGGACTCGTTCTTGGCCGAGAGCACCCGGCCAGCCTTCAGCTCCACCATGGCGTTCTCCGCGAGCGCCTTGATGGCGACCACGGAGGTGTCCTGGTTCGCGCCGATCGGCACGAAGCTGAACTCGTGGACGCGCAGCTTGCGCAGCTCGTTGGCCTTGGTGCCGTCCTCGAGCTCCACGGCGCCCTCCTCGAGGACGTCGAAGGCGAACGAGAGCTGGCGCAGCCGGCGGGACTTCACCAGCCGGTAGGTGTGGGGGCCCTTGGGGGACTCCATGTCGAAGGCTCCTTTGACCCACCAGCCGTGGTCGTCCTCGCCCAGGTCCAGAGCCGAGGCGATGTAGAAGTCCGGGTCGTCCATCCGGTGACCGAACAGTCCGGGGAGGGTGTCCCCGGAGTTCTTCCACTGCTGGATGGTCTCGGTGAACGCTCCCTTGGCGACGACGTCGCCGTAGGAGTCCGGCTGCCGGGTGAACGTGGAGGGGTAGACGATGAACTCGCCCTCGGCGAGTCCGTCGTCGGGGCCGGCCTTCACCCGGCCGAGGGGCACATTCTTGATGCGCATGATGATTCCTTCCTGCGGTCAGGTGATGATCACGACCGAGCACTGACACCCGGCCACTTCTTCGACGTCTCCGGTGAAGCTGCCCGGCCAGGGCATGCCGTTGGAGAACTCCTCATCGATGCCGACCTCCTCGGCGTTCAGGGAGGCGTGGGAGGCGCGGGGGTTGCCGGAGTTGACCTGCCACCGCTTGCGCGCCTTGGGCCGAGTCTGCCGTGGTCCTTCGACCAGGCCGAACCCGACGAACGTGGCGGCCGCGGTCATCCCCGAGGCCGTGGCCCGGGACTCCTCGGCCACGTCGAACACGTGCTCGGCGGCCTCGGCCCCTCCGTCCTCGAACGCGGCGGCGAGCGCCTCGTACGTGGTGCCGTTGACCTGACCGGCGATCCGGGCCGTGACCTTCTTCAGGAAGGCCTTGGTCCGGTCCTGGGAGTACTCGTCGGAGTCGATCCCCATCTCCGTCAGCACGCCGATGGCTGCGGCCTCAGAGACGGACAGTGCCTCGTCAAGCAGGTCCTCGGAGAGCTCGTTGTCCCACCGGTCCTGGTCCCACCAGTCGGCGTCCTTCGCACCAGCGGCAGAGAGGACCGCGCGGCGCTGCCGGGCGAAGAAGCCGGCGAAGAGCTTGGCCAGTCGGGCCTGGTGATCTTCGGGAACCGCGTCGGAGGTGACGGCCTTGATCTCGAACTCGGTGCCCTTGGCCCGGGCCTTGACCAGCGCAGCCGGTGCAGACGTCAGGTTCTGGGTGCCGGCATCCGTGGGGGAGGCCTGCCCGCCGGTGATCACGTTCAGCGGGACGATCAGCTCGTCCCCGCCCTCGATCGCCGGGAGGTTCTGCCGGGCGCGGGCCTCGTTGCGGGTCATGTACGGACCACCGGTGGCGGTCTGCAGCTGGGCGGCCTGTTCCTCGAACGAGCCGCGCAGCTTCTCCTCGATGTTGAACTCCACGTACAGGGAGCCCATGTCGGGGAAGTCGCCGGAGAGACTGAGCATCAGTGCCTGCTGGATGCGCTGCAGCCAGGGGCCGAGCGTGTCCTGATACAGGTGCTTGTGCTGCTCCTTGATGTTCGAGAACGTGGCATGGTCCAGTAGACCGACCATTGGGGGCGGGATGAAGTACGCGGCCGCGGCCTCCTCGCGGGTGAGCTTGCGCGACTCGATGTACTGCAGGTCCTTGGCCGATTGCGAGGCCGCGACGAACTTCATCCCGTCCTCGAGGATCGGGGTGCCACCGGCCTGCGGGCCGTTGCCGACGTACTGGGCGCGCCACCCGGCCTTGAACCGGTCGCGGGCCTGGTTGGACCAGTCCGCGCCCAGGGGCCGCTCGATGTACCCATTGGTACGGGCGCCGTTGCGGAAAGTCTGGGCGCGCATGCGAGCGGCCTCGTACTCCTCAGCCAGCACCGCACGCAGGGACTCGATCGGGGAGGACCCGAGCAGGTCACCGGTGGGGGAGTACCCGGTGATGAACAGGACCTGGTCCGGTGTGTACGACCTCTTGCCTTTGGAGCCCTTGACCTCGAACGCCTCAGGGTAGATCCAGTTCTCACCCACGGGCTTGAACTGAGTCGGAGGTACACGGATCAGAGCCCGCGTCGACTCAGAGCCAGTGGCTTTGGCCTTGACTGCCAGGTACCGGTCGAAGATCGCCAGATCCTGGACCATGGCGTCGAAGAAGTCGTACCGGGTCTGGAAAGGGGAGGGCTGGGACAGTAGCCGAGCCAGCTCATGGTCACGGACACGACGGCGGTCCTCATCGGAGACCCGTTCGTAGACGTGCAGGCCGAGCTGGGCGATGTTACGTCCCAGGAACCCGATCACCGTGCGCACCGAACCATGGGCCCGCCAGATCGCCTCGTACGCCGCGGTGTAGGTCTCGGTGACCTGCATCGAGTTGGAGACGGTGATCTGTGCCCGGGAGAGAGCGGCGACCTGGCCTTGCGAGACAACGAAGCCCATGGGATCACCGCCTCACGTCAGGAACTGGGGAACTGCATGTAGTCGATCTGGCCGAGGTGCAGCAGCAGCTCACCGTCGATCGGGACAGGCTCGTCGGAGGCACCCATCAGGGCAGCGTCCCGGATGGTCAGGAGAGGTCCGTCACGGGCCACCAGGAGCCCGTCCACGGCCTCCCCGTTCACCAGGTTCACGACCACCCGGCGAGCTGTCACACGCCGCCAGGCGCGCCGCTCTGACCACCAGGAGTGACCGGTGAACACCGCCACGGCGACCGCGAGCGCGGCCACCACCAGGGCGAAGATGATCAGTGCTGCCAGATCCATGGGTCTCCTCAGTGGGTCAGACGTACATGAGGTCCTCGTCGTCGTAGTCGTCGGACTCGTACGCGGACCGGCTCGGGGTGGGGCCGAGGGTAGCCTGCCAGGAGGCCAGGGATGCGGCCTCCAGGGGGCTGACATCGTTCGTAGAGGCCTTGCGGCCGATCGCGAAGCGGTCACCCACCGGGCGGAGCGCGGCGCCCTGCACGGCGGCGTCAAGTTCCTTGGCGGGGGTGTAGAGGACCGTGCCGTCGGTGACCCGCGAGCGCAGGTTGGCGAAAGCGTCCAGGACGTCCTGGGTGGTGGCCACGTGCAGGGTGACGTTCTCGCGCTCCAGGGTGGGGATCAGGACTGCGCCGGGTCCCTTACCGTCGATCACGACGGTAACCCCGTAGGTCTCCTGGAGTTGCTTGGCGCGGTCTACGGCCCAGTTCGTGCCGGGGCCGTGCTGCAGGACGCGGAGCCACACGCCCTCGTCGTTGACACCGGCGCCCACGATTGCGGAGGATTTCAGGTCCATGGCCACGGCCACGGCCAGTCCAGAGAGGACCAGCCCCTCTGGGCGGTTCTCGCGTTCGCCCTTCTCCCACTTTCCGGCACCGAAGATGTCGGCTGTGGAGGGGTCGTCCCACCAGCCCATGCGTTCGCGCATGAACTCCTGGATCAGCACCCCGCCCATAGCCTCGCGCTCAGCCCGCACGTACTCCAGGGTCAGTCCTGAGCCGTTTGCCCGTACTCGCCCGAGCAGGGGATTACCGGCATGCCAGTTCTCGACGTTGTCCAGCTGGCAGCCGTCCCACTTGCGGGGCTCGTGGTCGCAGTTATCGGCAGCGCAGGAGCGGCGCGGGGCGCACCATTCGCAGTAGGCCAGACGGGGAGAGGCTCCGGTCCGTCCGCGATCGCGGATCCCGCGCAGCACTTCGGAGTGAGCCACGCCGGCGGAGGAGCCGTAGACCAGCTGCGGGTCAGGTCGGACGGAGAGGGTGGGCATCAGCGCGCCGATGTGGTCCGGCTGCAGGGCGAAGGCCTCGTCCAGGACGATCTTGTCTCCGGTCAGGCCACGGCCGCCGTGCTTGGTGCGGGCCTTGAACTTCAGACGCTGGCCGGTCCGCAGCTCAATGGCCTCTTCGCCGTTGGCCCGGTTGATCTTCTTCACGCGCTTGGAGAGGAAGGTGCTGCCCTCGATCAGAATCTCCATGTCCCGGAAGGCTTCCTGCGAGGTGCTGAACTCATGGGCGGACCAGACCACGAGGTTCTGGTCGGTGATGTAGAGCCATCCCAGGGCGGCCTGCTTGAACAGGCCGGTCTTCATGTTCTGTCGGCAGCAGATGCAGGCGAACTCGAACGCGGTGGACTTGCCCTTCTTGTCGAAGCCGAAGAGCATGTCCAGGCCGAGCCGCTGCTCCGGGTCAGGGGCGAACCCGATCGCCTCGCACAGGTCCGCGACCTCGGGGCCGAACGTGTCGTGGTAGTCCGGTCCGGTCAAGTACGCCGGCGGAACCAGCGTCGGAGCCCCGATCATCACGGACCTCCCTCATCATCCGCTGGCCAGCTTCTCCTGCTTGCGACGGCGCATCATCTCCAACTCGTCCACATCCTCCTCAGCGTCCGCGAGCGCGGCGTCCAGGGTGGCTGCCAGCTGCTTCACCAGGGCGGCGATCGCAGAGCCGGTATCCAGGGAGGGGATGTCCAGGCGGCGAGCCAGGACCAGGGCGGCCTGGCCGAGCACGGTGCCCTGTTTGCCGGCCTTGACCAGCTCGGCGCGGACGGTGGCCTCCACCGTGTCCAGGACCGGGGCTTCTTCGTCCTCGACGGGAGGGGGAGTGGAAGCCTCGTTCGTGTCGGCGAGCGCAGCGCGGGCCGTGGCCTGCGCCGCGGCCTTCTTCACCGGTGAGGGCATCCTCGGGCCCTTCTTGCGGTGAGCGCGCACCCGGCACCGGTCCGAGCAGTACCGGGCCGTGGACCTCTTGGCCTCGAACGGCTCATGGCACTCAGCGCACGCGACCTCCACGCTGACCACCATCCTCGTCCTGACTAGGCGTTACCGTTGCGTCGGCAGGCTGGATCGGTAACGTAACGTCGGTGCGGTCGGGGAGGGAGATGACTACCGGGCGGAGTCATCTGGCCGCAGAATCACAGGGATATCGACGCCCCTCCCCGGGAGCGGATCACCAGTCGCGGACGGTCATGGCGTTGCGCTCCAGGCGCGTTGCCGTTGCGTTCACCTGCCCGGCTCGACGGTTGCAGTCACGATGCTCGGGACCAGTCCACGCGGTGCGGTCGTCGGTGTGCCCGAGGTCCCAGGGCTCGAGCGGGGCAATCGGATCACCACACCGAGCACACGTGGCCTTGCCTGCCTTGACCAGCGGCTCGTACTTCTTCCGCATCTTCTGGTGGTCCCCGCCATACCCGCGCGAGGCCGTCGAGGCCAGGGCCATGAGCACACCTCCGGGAACGACGAAGCCCCGGACCGATGGGCCCGGGGCTTCTGAAAGTTTCGACAGCTCTGGTAAGCACTCTCAGGATACGGTGTCACCCGTCGCGTTTCCAAGCACATGCCGCATCACCTGCGTGTCCCCACCGATCTGGGCCGCCAGGTCCAGCATCTGATCACCCGGCCACCGGGCACCGCACTCACCACACGCCGCCACCAGCTGCGCACCGAACGTCACCGTCAGTGCCGCCTGATCCACGAACTCGCCTGGCTCGATCTGCACTGCGGTCTTCTCCGCCCAGCAGACCGGACAGGCATGCCCCGTCAGCGGAACGACCTTGGGTGGGTCGAAGAACCGCTCGATGGATCTCACCCACTTGGGTGCGTCAGCCAAGATCCCCAGAGCACGCTCACGGATTACGCCCGGACCCTGGAACGGCACCGGCCCCTCGTTCTCCAGGACCCGAGCGGCCGCGTACTCCAGGCGCTCCTCGAGCGTGTACCCACCGAACCCTGGCCGCCTGGTCGCATCACGCACCAGCCAGTACGCATGGTTGATCTCGGTCTCCAGTCGCACCATCAGATCCAGTGCGTCCAGCGAGGCCGGCGCACCCGCGGTCACCGAGACCGACCCAGACGATGACTCACCCGATGGATGCGCCGCGGCGCGCAACTCGCCCAGCAGAGCCGGAGCCAGATAGACCACGTCATCACCCCCAGCCACCACCAGCTGCGGAGTCGTCCGCGTCAGACGAGCCACGGCCGAGGACACCTCCTGAGCCAAGGTCAGATCACCCATCACAGCCCCAGCTCCTTCGCGATCTCGTCCGAGACCCACTGATCCGGACGCCACACGGCAGCATCCTGGCCAGCAGCCTCGAGCTCGGTCAGCCACTCCACCTGCTCAGCAGAGAGCCGACCCTTCATCGTCTTCAGCTCACGCCAAAGCAAGCCCCGCTTCGGATGCACCAGCACCAGGTCAGGGAAGCCCTTCACCGACCGCCGACTGTCATGGGTGTGATAGACCAACCACCCCAGCGACCGGGCCAGCCTGATCACCTTCTCCTGCAGCGCCCTCTCCGTCATGTCCTTGGCCGCCATCGCCCTGTACTCCACCTGGTTCACTGCTCGCCTCCCTCACACTTCCGACACGGCTTGTCCAGACCGTGCTCCACGCACACCGACTCCTCCACGAACGACGGAGGCCCACTCCACCCGAAGTACGGAGACCCATACCGGCCACCGGTCAGCACCTCAGGAGCATCACCAGCTCGGCCTATCGGAGGTTCATTCGTCCCTTGCACTGGTGGGTCACCTCCCGAGGGTTGCTTGTGGTCCGGTCTTGTCTGAGGCTGACCAGATCTTCCACGGCCACGGGATCCACGACGACGGCGGCGGCCACCCTGGCCTGAGCCCTGGCCCGAACCCTCACCAAGCCCAGCCCCACCGGAACCCTGGCCCTTACCCTTTCCAGACCCTGCCCTGCCCTGCCCTGCCCTGCCCGGGCGCTCGTGCCCACGCGTACGCCCGAGGAGAGCATCTCCATCAGGTCGACCACCACTGGTACCAGGCTGGTCCTGTTCACTGGTCCCGGTGCTCGAGCTCGGAGGCTCAAGCGCCGGCGGCACGGGGAAACGCTCAGCACCGGCCCTGACATCGGTATGAGGGCCAGCTGCGCCAGGCTTCGACCCGGCGCCAGCGTCAGCGGCAGCCTGGGGAGTCCGATCAGCAGCGGCCGCATCAGTTTGGCGGGGCGCTGGGTGCAAAGTCATGCCCGCCTGCTCAGGCGTGCGCTGGCCCTTCGTGCGGTTGCACTGGTAGCAAGACAGGACCACGTTGGTCACGCCCGCGGCCAGTTTGGGATCCACATGATCCATCTCCGGGCGGTTCTGCGACCGAGTATCCTTGCGCTTCAACTCGGTCTTGCAGTACCTGCAGCGCCCAACGGCCGCGACGGCCGGGTCGTCTGTGCAGTCCCGCGCCCAAACAGAAGCGATCAGCGCCGGGTCCTTGAGTTCCTTGGACTTGGCTCGCTTGAGCCTGACATCGACCGCATGGTCGTACTTCATCTGGAACCAGTCATGGAACACGTAGGCGTCCGCATCGGGCTGGGGGCAGACCGGGCAGTCATGACCGGTGGCGTGCCACAGCCGGCGCTCTACCAGCAGATCCGCGAGCTCGACGGCGACGCGTCGGTTCAGCAGGAAGCGGGTGAGCTGCGTCAGCGGGATGCGCCCGTCAGTGCCGGCGGCCTGCACCCAGGACCCCGACAGCGTCCAAAGTCCAAGGGCAGCGATACCGCGGAGGTTGTCGTCCATCGCCATCTCAGCGAGCGCGATTGCTTTCTGATTGACCTGTAGCTGGTCATCGACTTGGAAGAAGGGCATCAGGCGTCACTGCCATTCGTGGTTAGGATCCTTGTCATGCAGACGAACCCGTTCACTAGCCTCCTGGAAATTCTTGACGACTGGTGGTCGAAGAACGCCGTTGTACAGGCCCAGCGGATTGGAAATGGGCGGGTCGACTGGGTTCGACACCGGGAAGCCCTTGAGTATCTGTTCGCTGCGGAGGACTTCATCAGCGGCTTCGAGGATCGTGCCGAATATGAGGAGCTGATACGGTCTCTCTGGAAGGTCGTCATAGTTCCTGAAGCCAAGTGGTCCCAGTCAGCGGTCGAGCCACTGAGTACTGAGAACAAAACAGCAATGCGATCGCTCGGTCGCCTGTACCGTTTCGAAGCCACTCGGTCACCCCTCTCTCTTTCGGATGAGGATCGCGAGTGTCTCCGAGAGGCCCTTGAAGAAATGCGCGAGATCCTCGGGGCGGTTCCCGAGAACTTCCATGAAGACCGGGATCGCCTCATTCAGATGATCCGGGAGTGCCTCGAGCTGCTCGGCGACGATGAGGTCGACCTTGTCAAACTGCGGGCGCGGACCAACGAAGCCGCGGGCGCCGCTCTGCCCCTCGCTGTTGTCCTTTCCGAAGAAGACCGCGAACACTTCCTGAAAGCAGCTTTGCGCGCCACGGGAACATGGGTCTCCAATACCACCGCCGGTGCCGTCGGCGGGGTCCTCGCCAGTGGAGCCGCACCGCTGATCACCGGTGCACTCATGCCCGGCTCGTCCTGATCTCTCCCCGCTCATGCCGCGGCCTCCAGCTGTGCTCTGAGCCGCTGGCTCCATGCTGAGCGGTCCCGGTCAAACTCGCCCGACTCGCCGTAGCCGAGCGCGCGGCCGATGAAGTCCTGCCCGACACGGACGAGCAAAGAACCACCAGGCGCGGCCGCCGTGATCTTCGGGGTCTTTCCGTAGACGTTCTCGGCAGCCTTGAACCGGGACAGGCCGACGACGGAGGCGGAGTGCTCATCCAAGGCGGGCACCGGATGCAGCAGAGGCGCCTCCAGGTCCTCCCACAGCTCGGCCAGGTTCACCTCCGGCTGGGCAGCGGTAGAGACCTTCAGCATCCTGTTGCCGAATAGGCCCGAATCTTCGCGGAACGTGATCGAGTAGGCGATCTCGTCTTTCTCCACCCGTGATTCCACGGCCTGGGTTCCCACGATCTGGACTGTCTTCGAGACCGCCTTGAGCACCTTGGACTCGACATCGATCACGATCCCACCTGTGGAGCGCCGGAACGCACCCTGGACAGTGGCCGCGTCACGCGCCTCGATCGCGAACGAGGCCAACTCACCGTCCTCTGACTCAGCATCCACCCACGCGGCCGCGGGGCCCCACCCATAGGCAGTGGCCACCAGGCCCCCGTGTTGGACATAGGACAGGTGGATCATCCCTGCCGGCCCTGCGTCGCTTCCCTTGTCCACGAACGGCGTCAACGCCGCCAGAGCGTTCAGAAGCGCCTTCGCATTGGCTGTCACTCTCATCGTTCACCTCTCTCATGTCTTCTCTCGCAGTCCCTCGCGAGACCCGGTACTACTCGGGGCCGGCCGCACACCTGGCAGACCCACAGATGGTCATGGTTCGGCGGGTCAGGGTGCGGCGCCGCCGTCGGGACCTCGCTCAGGACAGCTCTTCGACCAGATCCGCGAGCGCCCGGAGGACTTCGGGGCCGAGGACGGTGTTGGCGTGCTTGTTCGGGGTGAACCCTCCGGTGCCGATCCACCCGATCAGGCGGTGCCGGAACTCCGCAGGGTGCTCAGGGTGGTCCACGACCACGCGGCAGACCGGTGTGGTGCCGTCCACGTAGACCACGGCTCCCGAGGCAGTCACCCGCCTCAGCCGCTCAGGTGCCGGGGCTGGGCAGAGGTGGCTGTCGGCCACGTTCTCGATGTAGGTCAGGGACCCGGTCACGCGGGCGCCGCAGGCTTGGCACCGGAACTCGTTGGTCATGTCCACTCCTTGGGGTCAGAGGCCGCCTTGCACATCAGGCAGGCGACGATGATGGTTCCGTTCGGCAGGTCACGAACGTGGCGGAAGGCCTCGCCTCCGCAGTGGGGGCAACTGGGTCCGTCATTCATCAGTCGACGTACCCCCTGATGACGGGTTGGGCGCCGTGCCACTTCACCTGGACCTTGGTGGAGATCAGGCGGGTCTGCTGGTTGACCTCGATCTGGACCGGGGAAGTCCGGATCAGACCTGCCTCGTCTGCGGCGGCGGTAGTCCGGTCGCGGGCTTCGTCCTTGAGCTCACCGAGCTTCATGTCCACGTCGTCGATCGGGAACAGCACTGTGAACGTGCCCGCGGTGGCCGGTGCCATCACTGAGATGCTCACGCGGTCAACTCCGCCCGGGGCTTGCGTTCCGGGCGGCGCTTGACCGTCCGGGACTTCCTGGGCCGGGCCGCGTGCTTGAAGCGCTCCAGCGGCGTCGTGCCGCCACGGACCCCAAACCGGGCGTGCCGGCCACTGGTGCCCTCCTGCTGCAGCGCCTCAGCCAGGCAGGCCTCGATGACCGGGCACTGCGCGCAGATCGCCAGGGCGGTCTCCGTGGCCTCAGCCGAGACCATGTAGAACAGCTCCGGGTCAGTCCCCACACACCGGGCCCTCATCTTCCAGGCCTGGGAGCGCGGGGCCTCAGCGGTCATCGTGGTGGGTGCGGCTCCGTGACGTCTCACAGGGGATCACCCACTCCCGGGGCTTCCTGGTAGCGGCGCAGCTGGCTGATGTCCTGGTGGGCGGTGTAGAGGGCGCTGGGCCAGGTGATGAAGCTCGTGGCCGCAGTCGTGGTCGTGCCGGCATCGGAGACGAAGATCCCGGGGCGAAGCTCGGTCGTGACCTCCCACCGGAGGTCTTCGCCGCGGCGGACCTGGGCGCGTGGATAGCGGCGCCCGTTCTGGCGGACGACGGGGAGCTCGACGGTCACTGGTCTTCACCGTCCTCGTCGTCCAGGTCCTCGTCCTGGTCGGGCGCGGGGGCAGGCTTGGCCGGGTACAGCTCGGCCGCGAGGGCCTGGGCAGCCTTCTCCGCGTCGGTGAGCTCCCAGCCGAGATCAGCGCGCAGGGCCAGCCAGCCGTTGCTGTGGCCATGCTCCGGCCTCCACGCATGCAGGTTGGCGATGTTGCCCCGGGCCGATGTGAGAGTGAACAGGCAGGTGTTGAAGTCGGCGTTGCCGGTGAAGCACTCCTCCAGCTCTTCTGTTGTCGCCCGGTCCCACCGGTCCTTGATGTCATACAGGCTGGCCAGGTTCTGCCGCGGCTGGCTTCCGCCGCCGTAGGCGTAGAGCTTGACCAACTCATGGCCGAACCAGGCCCGGATCACGTCAGTGATGTCCTTCTCACCCTGGCGGGCTCTGTCGCAGACGGTCTTGATCCACTGGGTCTCGACCTCCACGACCGTGGCCAGCGCGGCCTCCGCTTCGCGGATCCGGGCTTCACGTTGTTCACGCTCCTCCCGGGCTGACCGCTCCTCGTCGGTCTCCTCCGTCTCGGATACGGCCGACTTCTCACGCACCCAGTCCGGCGTGCCACGGGAGTCCTCGTCCACGATGGCCTTGAGCCCGGCAGCCGCGGCCTCCTCGAACGACCCGTCCCATCGGTGCACACGAGCGTAGGGATACTCAGGCTCCCAATAGCTGACCTCAGGCCGGTCCACAATGCTCACCCCAGCGGCCTCGAGCTCCTTGCGGACCTTCGGCATCTGCCGGCGCCACTCCGCCTGCTCGGTGATCTGCTTGCGGTAGAACTCCCAGTTGTGGGTCTCCGTCGTGGCCTTCTGCACCATCTGCTCCTGCAGATCCGGGTGGTCATCCAGGGCGACGATCGCCAGGGCCCGCTCCAGGGTCAGCTGCCCGGAGTCCAGGGCCTGCCGGTGTTCCTCGGCCAGGCCGGCCAGCTTGGCCCGCTCACGGACCCGGCGGGCGCCGGACCCGGTCTCCCGGGCCACGCGCTTCACGTCCCACCCCTCGAAGGAGAGCATGGTCTGGTAGGCGTCGGCCTCCTCCGTCGGGGTCAGGTCCTTCCGTGCCAGGTTCTCGGCCACCATGGCCGGGATCTGCTGTTCATCGCCCAGCAGGTCGTGCCGGATCACCGCCGGGACCTGCAGCAGGCCGGCCTTCTTCGCCGCGGCCAACCGATGATGACCCGCGATCACCGTGTAGTCACCCTCCAGCGTCGGGTGCGGTGCCACCACCAGGGGCTGCAGGATTCCCGAAGACCGGATCGAGTCCACCAACTCCTCGGACGGCTTCACTTCGTGACGGATGTTCCGGGGGTGAGGGCGGAGCTTGTCCACCAACATCGGCTCATACGTCGACTGCGAGATCGCGTTCACAGGGCACCCCCGAACACCACACGGTCCACCGGACGAGAGCCGCGACCGACACCGTCCATCCTGTCCAGCCGAGACACAGCCAGATCCAGTGCCGGTACCGGGCGGCGCGCGGCCGCCAGCTGGTCCTCCGGCCAGGCCGAGTCCTCCTGGTCGTACACCTCAGCCTCGTCAGCCTTGCGCTCGGCCTCCGGGTAGAGCTCCAAGGACCGTCTCATCAGCGCCTCCAAGATCTCCGCCTGCTCCAGCAGCCCCACGCGGTCCGCCTCGGCCAACGCGGCCCGGGCCCGGTCCACAGCCACCTCAGCGGCCTGCACCAGGGCCATGGCCCCGTCCTTCCGGGCGTGGTCATCCATCAGTGCCTCTGTCATGTCCTGCTCCTGTTGCTCATCGGCCCACTCGGGCCGGTCGTCTCTGTCATCAAGGACCGCGCCGAACGCGGCCGCCACCATCACCAGCCCGGCCACCACGGCCGGACCATTCGCCAACATCGCCGTCGCCAGGAACACACACCCGGCCACCAGCGCGATCGGCGCCCACACGAACACCCGACGACGGGCCGCGAACGACCAGCCCGACGTCACCTCGACAAGGCTCACCACCGCTGAGACACCCCCTCCACCGGAGCGGGCCGGGCCTGCACCTGAGCCGGGCGGGACGGATCAGCAACCGGGAAAAACTCGTACTCCACCCCGTCAGTGCGGAACCGGCCCCGGCACTGACGCCAATCACCAACCATCTCCACGTGGTCCGGGGGAGTGATCCCCAATGTGCCCTCCAACACCCGGCACGCTTTCTGCACGGCCTTCTCCAGCGACCGAGCGTCCCGGTAGAACACCCACGGCTTCAGCGCCGCCGGCTTCTCACGCCCACGGCGACGGATCACGATCTGATTCGCACGCTCGCGCTCAGCCATCAGACGGCCACCTCCATGTGTGGCTGAGCGGCGCCCAGCCCGAGCTTCTGCCCGAGCTGCAGGGCGGCCTCCTGGCGGACGTAGAGCGTCTGCCGGACCTGGCCGTTGTGATGCCGCGGCGCATTGTGCTGCGGCCGCAGATCGAACCACTCGATGAACCTGGCGTAGGCCCGGTACTCCCGGACCTCCACCACACGGTTCTCCCGGGCGGAGTACTTCTGACCGATCACCTGTGAGTAGATGACCTTCCGGCCCACGAGCAGGGCACGTGCCTGCGGCTCAGACAGACCGAACTGTGCTGCCCACACCTTCACCGTGACCGCGTCATCATTGGCGACGTACCGGTCGTGATAGGCCACCTTCGGCGCCGCGGCCTCCAGCTGGGCCACCGCCGCGGCCTTCTCCTCCTCCGCGGCGAGCACCATGCGAGCGAGGTCCGAGCGGGTCAGCATGTCCGGGTGCGCCGCCGGGGCAGCGCCATACGCGCCGGTCTGCCGGATCTGCGGGAGCACGTCGTGAGTGACCCACCGCTGGAACCGCTTCACCTGATCACGCAGCTCAGGAGCCTTCACCCAGCCGTCCTGCCGCTGGAGCACCACGTGATAGAGAGCCGGCTCCGAGATCACCCCAAGAGACTGGGCCCCACCAAGGGTCTCGACCTGGTGCGTACCCTTTGCGTCCTCGGCGAGAGTGCGGGTCATGTCGCTGGCGGCCCGGTACCCAAGGACCGTGGCCACGTCCTTCGCCACGAACCACGGCTCACCGTCGATCTCCACCGTCCGGAGCAACGTGCCCTCGAACTCGAACTGCTGCAGCGCCGCGCTCATCGGGCAACCCTCGTGTGATCCATGTGGTCCGCAATCGCTTCGACCAGCATCTTCCGGCCGTGCTTGGTCCGCTCGAACCAGTACGACGTCCGGCACAGCGGGCAACGAAGAATGGTTCCCGGGATGCCGGTGTGCGGGTTCAGCTTCTTGAACACCGCCATCGGCAGGGCGACCGTGCCCTCATCACGAGGGTGCAGGCGCTCCGCGCAGTCGGCTGTGTGGAGCTGGACGTCCTCCTCCCACTGCTCCAACAGCTTCCGATCCTCGTAGTAGTCCAACGAAGCGCCCGCGACGCCGGTCGCCCACCCACACGAGGGGCACTCGAAGAACGTGTTGGAGTCAGGGGTGGGCGCCGCACTCGCACCGGCCGCGCCCACCCCCTCAGCACGGGCAGCCCTCGAGGGGAAAGGGCCATCTACCGCACTGTCATCCCCATCCGTAGGCTCAACAACAGCCAGACCCGTTTCTTCCACAGCCGGGTCGGCACCTACAGAAGGGGAAGCATCATGCCTCAAATGATCATCAATGGTTCGACGTTCAACTTCACGGGGAACGGCGCTAACGCCGTCTTCGTCCCGATTCGCCGGCTTCTCACTGACCGCATGCTCGCGGGAGAGACGACGCTTGTACGCGTCCAGCTGCCTGGTGATCCGGTCCAAAGTGCACTCTTCGTAGTGAACGGTGGTACTCAGGTTCACTTCATCGAATCCGACGACGCCTCGGAGGACATTGAGCTCAAGGACGATGCGGTCTTCGACGCCCTGAGGGACTTTCTCGATAAGTACGACACGATCGTGGTTCCGGACTTCGTCCGAGCTCACGACGACTGACCGGTAGTCCCGCTGGGCAGTGCGCGTTCTGAGCGTGCTCATGACGCCACCGCCAGGCGACGACGGCGGAACGCACTCTCCGGGGTTCGCACGTCGATGAACTGCTGCAGGTCATCAGCACGGACACGGGCGCGGGGCCGGGGCGACTCGCTGATGTCGATCGCGCGCAGTCGGCCCTGCTCGATCAGTCGGTAGACAGTTCGGACCGAGACGCCGAGCACATCGGCGGCCCCGGGGATCGAGTAGAGGCGGGTCGCCTCAGACACTCGTCTCTTCGGCTTCGTGGGAGTGGCCACGATAGACTCCTTCATGTTGCTGAGTGCTTGATCTGATTGGTTGGTACTCCGACATCGCCCTCACCTGTTGGCCCAGGTGGGGGCACTTTCATTTCCGGGCCATGCGCTCTCTCACGACGCGACCCTCTCGAGTCGTCCACCATGAGGTGTCGAGAGTTGCTCCTGAGGCAACCCTTTGGGCTCGAAAAGAGTGCCCTTGAGCAAGCCGAGGGCCTCCTCAATGCGCTCGGCAACGGCCGGCGTGCACGTGGTCTTCTGTCCGGTAGTCAGGCAATGAATGAACTGCCGAGAGACCTCGGCGTACCGCCCGAGGCGAGCCTGAGTCATATCTCGGTCCTCCATGTACCGGACGAGCAGCTGGTAGTCGCGGAGCCTCATCCAGCGTCCTTTCGCTCGTCGTCTGCGCTTCTGCGTGAGGTCCATCGTTGCCGCTGCCTTTCTAGTTGTCAACCGTAACGCAACCACTCTCCACCCTGGGTTGACATCCTGTCAACCCCTCTATTGCCGTTCTTTCGTTGCTTCTTCGCGGGATATGCAGTCCCCGTCGCCTACTCTGGTTGACAACGAATCGGCGCGGCGCGCTGAATCGTGGTTGACCGTCCGTCTGGCGACCAATGGCGCCCGACACCAACTCTCCGAAGACTGAGGCCATGCACGAGTACCGACGATTCGTCCAGGAGCAGATGGACCTGCGCCGGATGCGTCCTGCCGATGTGGAACGCGCCGGTGGGCCCAGCCGCCAGGTCCTGAGCAAGCTCCTGAATGACAACCGTGACTCGCTGGACCGGAGGCCCGACAGCGCGACTGTCACCGCTCTGGCGAAGGCGTTCAGGATCGACGTCGAACACGTGCTGGCCAGCGTCGCCAGGGCAATGGGTCTTCCCACCTCTGTGACCGTCGCTGGTCTCGAAGCAGCCTCCAACGAGGAGCTGCTTGGCGAGATCCGACGACGGATGGAGAGCACTCATGAGCAGGACACCCACCCAGCAGACCACCAGGACCGCGAGCGCGAAAGTGCTGATGATGGCCCGGTTATTAGCTCTGGCGAGAAGACCGGGGGAGCGGTGGGTGGGCCTGATGAGATGTGGCAGGACTATCTGGATACTCGGCAGCCTGATGGTGTGAAGGCCAGGGAGGACTGAACGTGGTCCTTCCGGCACTGCAAGATCGCCCTTATCCCTTGTTGCCCCCCGGAGCCCACCCGGCAACGCTGGATGAGATCTACGAGGTCTTCGTTCAGGATGCGCCTTTCCGAGTAGAGCGTGAGCGGATCTGGAGCGCGGTGCTTCCATGGGCCACGCAGGTATCGGCGTACTTTCCTGGTGCGCAGATCTTCATGGACGGCGGGTTCGTGACGCACAAGGACTTCGCGGCGCCCAGTGATGTCGACTTCTGCCTGGGCATCCAGCCTGAGCAGTATCAGTCCCTCCAAGACTGGGAGAAGTCGAAGGTGTTCACCATTCGGCGAGAGGGCAAGGATCCGCTGCGGCCCTACGGCGGGTTGATCGACGCTTTCGCATTCCCACGGGATAATGAAGCACGCCGTGCGTACTGGGAAATCTTATGGTCCTCGATTCGTGGCAGCGACCGGCGGATCATGCAGGGCTCGACCAAGGGATACGTGGAGGTGTTGCTGTGAACGACCAGATCCAGCAGCGCCAGGACGCTTTCCGCCAGTACTGGCATTCGTTGGTCGGAGCGGACGACGAGCTGAGCAACCACGAGCGCGACTCTCTCCGAATCATGGCCATGGAGGACCCGGACCTGGCCGCAGTGCTGCACGAGTTCGAGCCACAGACGACGCAGGCGACGCTGGAGCTGCACCTGCGGGACGGGGACGTTGTGGACCATTCAACGGACGCGGCTCGATTCGGCAGGTTCGTCACAGGCTTCTCCGAGACCGTCAAGGAGATCTCGAAGCCACTGCGCCGCAAGCGGCGACTTCCGACCACGCTCCGTGCATCGTTCGGCCCTGGCAGTGTCCGTGTCACCTTCGAGGCAGTCGAGCCAGATGAGCCAGCGATTGATGGCCAGGGCCAAGCCCATGACCCTACGCTCACGGCAGAGTCCGATGCCCTCCGGAGGGTCGCTGGAGTCCTGCAAGCTGCAGGCAGTGATGCCACGGACGATGACCTGGCCGATGACCTCGCCACCTTGCCCGTTGAGGCGATCGGGAAACTCCGTTCGACGGTCAAGAAGGTTTACGAGGCTGGGTGGAACATCGATGGCATGTACGACGCCCCAGGGACAGACCATGTCGGTCTGAGCATGAACCAGGCCGGAGCCTTCCGGATTCTTCGGGCCACGCGGGTGGAATCTCAGACCACCACGCGGCGACGTCTCCACGGCATTCTCGATGGGCATCGCCAGTCAGTAGCCGCCATTTGGCTCCGCGCAGCAGACGAACGGACCTACCGGATCTCCGTCCCCACCAGCAACCTCATGAGGCAGGTCCGCCGCCTTGAGCACCTGGACCAGCCTGTCATTGCCGAAGTGGAGGTCACCACCTACACGGTCTCTGCCGACTCAAGGCCCCGCCGTAGCACCTACGCCCTCGTGGGAATCGACCAAGCGGCTCCTACCATGCCGCTGCCAATCAACGAACAGTAGACTCTCCCGCATTCTCGTCGTTCCCGCTGGCACACCGGGCACCGTGCGCCGATTGGTTTCGTGCCCCCTGGAACAGGTTCGGAGGAACGGTCATGAGCACACGGCGCGGCAACGGTGAGGGCACCAAGCCGGTCAAGCAGGCTGACGGGCGGTGGGTCGTGAAGGTCACCGTCGGGACCCGGCTGAACGCCAAGGGCCAGCGTGTGGCCCGCCGGCGCAATGTCTACGGGGCGACGTCGGCCGAGGCGCGGCGCGCGGCCCAGGAGGTCGTGAGGCAGGCCGAGGCCGGCGTCCTGGTGCTGGACAAGGGCACCACCCTGGAACAGTGGATGACCCACTGGCTCGAAGGCCCGGCCGCCACGAGGGTGAAGCCCGCCACCCTGGACGCCTACAAGTCCCTGAACCGAGTCTGGATCACCCCGACCCTGGGCCACGTCCGGCTGCACAAGCTCACCCCCGAGCACATCGAGCACCTCCACCGGGTCATGCGCGAGGGCGGCCGGGCCGGGTCCATGATCCAGAAGGCCCACCGGGTGCTCTCGCGGGCCCTGAAGGTCGCCGTGCAGCGCGGCCACCTGGTGGCCAACCCCTGCGCCCGAGTGGACGTGCCCTCGGCCGAGCGGACCGAGATCACCCCGCTGACCGGCGCCGAGGCGCGCCAGCTGCTCGCCTCGGCCGCCACCACGGCCCAGCCCGCACGGTGGACCCTGGCCCTGTCCCTGGGCCTACGCCAGTCCGAGGTGCTCGGGCTGTGCTGGGACAAGGTCGACCTGAAGGCCGGGACCATCACCATCGACCAGCAGTGGGCCCGACCCGTGGCCGGCGTACCCGCCCGCTTCGCCACCCTGAAGAACGACACCAGCTCCGAACGAGTCCTGAAGCTCCCCGCGGCCCTGATCGAGCAGCTGCGCGCCCAACGGACCACCCAGCTCGAGGAGCGCGTCCAGGCGGGGGAGAAGTGGACCCCTCACGTTCAGGACGGCAAGACCTACGAGCCGGTCTTCGCACGGGCCGACGGGCGCCCCGTGCGGCACCAGACCGACCGCGCCCACTGGAAGGCCCTCCTGCAGGTCGCCGGCGTCCCCGACGTGCGCCTGCACGACGCCCGGCACACTGCCGCAACGATCATGCTGCAGCTCGGAGTCCCCGCCAGGGTCGTCATGGAGATCCTCGGCCACTCCACCATCACCCTGACCATGAACACCTACAGCCACGTCATGCCCGAGCTCATCGCCGACGCCGCCGACCGGCTCAACACCCTCCTGACACCTGCCGCGAGCGCGGGGTCTGAGCGAAGTGTCCCCAAAAGTGTCCCCGGAACGGTCGGTGGGGAGGTCTCGCGGCTGCCGTCGGCGGGAAATGAATAGGCCCCGATCCCTTTGTTTGCAAGGGGTCGAGGCCAGTGGTGCCCGAAGTGGGACTTGAACCCACACACCGTGAGGTACCGCATTTTGAGTGCGGCGCGTCTGCCAATTCCGCCATTCGGGCCTGGCTGCGCGACCTGCTCGGTCACGCGGCCTCTACAGATTACACGCCGGCGGGTGCTCTCGCCTGCACGTGAGCGGCAGGCAGGTCACGACGACGGCCGGTCCAGGATCATGTTCGTCATCCGGATGGTGGACAGTCGCCGCCCGGCCTCGTCGGTCACCACGATCTCGTGGGTCGTCAGGGTCCGCCCCCGGTGGATGGGGGTGCAGGTCCCGGTCACGGTGCCGGAGGCGGCCGCCCGCTGGTGGGAAGCCCCGATCTCGATGCCGACCACCGGCCGAAGCTCGCCGAACTTCTCCTGGGCATGCAGCACGGCCGCCACCGAACCCAGGGTCTCCCCGAGCACCAGGTGGGCACCGCCGTGCAGCAGCCCGGCGTTCTGCTCGTTGCCGGCCACGGGCATGGTGGCCACCAGCAGATCTGCGGTCAGCTCCTGGAAGACGATGCCCATCTTCGCCGCCAGGGGGCTGACGCCGAAGGGCCCCATCCGGTCGAACATCTCCGGCGGGATGCCGTGAGCCCGCATCAGCGCCTCCCGTTCCTCGGGGGTGGGCTGCGGGGTGACACCGGGGGTGTAGCTGACATCGCTGGGCTGGTCCATGAGCACTAGGCTGGCACCCGTGACCGACTCCAGCAATTCCGCCACGCCCTCTCGCCTGCTCGTCATCGACGGACACTCCATGGCGTTCCGTGCCTTCTACGCCCTCCCGGTGGAGAACTTCGTGACCGACACCGGTCAGCACACCAACGCCGTCTACGGGTTCACGAACATGCTGCTGACCATGATCCGCCAGCAGAGGCCCACGCACGTGGCGGTCGCCTTCGATCTGGACACCCCCACCTTCCGCTCAGAGGACTACACCGAGTACAAGGCGGGGCGGTCCAAGACCTCTGAGGAGTTCCACGGCCAGGTGGACCTGATCGTCAAGGTCATGCAGGCGATGAACATCCCCACCGTGACCATGGACGGCTTCGAGGCCGACGACATCGTGGCCACCTTCGCCGCCCGCGCCGAGGCCGTCGGCTGGGAGACCCGCGTGGTCTCCGGCGACCGTGACGCCTTCCAGCTGATCACCGACCAGACCCTGGTGCTCTATCCCAAGAAGGGCGTCTCCGACATCCCGCCCATGGACGCTGATGCCATTCGCGAGAAGTACGGGGTCGATCCGGCGAACTACCCCGACCTGGCGGCCCTGGTGGGGGAGACGGCGGACAACCTGCCCGGCGTCCCGGGAGTGGGGCCCAAGACGGCGGCCAAATGGATCGGCCTGTACGGCACCTCCGAGCAGGTCCTGGAGCACGCCGAACAGATCAAGGGCAAAGCCGGTGAGAACCTGCGTGCCCACGCCGAGGATGTGCGCCGCAACCGCAGGCTCAACGCCCTGATCCGGGACTTGGAGCTGCCCGTGGAGCTGGAGGCCACTGCACTGGAGCAGCCGGACCGCGAGGCGATCGAGGAGCTCTTCGACGCCCTGCAGTTCAACACGGTCCGTCAGCGCCTGTTCGACACGATCGCCGAACGTCTCGGGGAGGATGCCCCGGCGCCCGAGGCCGAGGAGACCCTTGAGTTCGAGATCGCCGAGTCCGCCGACCAGCTGGAGCGGTTCCTGCAGGAGGAGTCCTCGGCGCTGATGGGCGTGCACGTGGTGCTCGATGGTCCCGCGCTGCTGCCCAAGCGCAAGGTGCCGGCCCCCGGAGACCACGGCGTGCCCGTGGGAGTCGCCCTGGCCACCGAGGAGCGGGGTCTGTACGTGTCCCTCGCTGTGCGGGGCGAGGACACCGGTGCGGCAGGCACGGAGGTGGGGGCCGTCGTCGGGAGGTATCTGGCCGATGCCGGCCAAGACAAGGCCGTGCATGACATGAAGGCCGCCGCCAAGGCCCTGGCCTCGGCGGGACACCGCAGCGGACTGGGGCAGGACATCACCCTGGCCGGTGTGGTGGACGACGTGGCGCTCTCGGCCTACCTGATCCAGCCGGACCGCCGTTCCTACGGACTCGATGCGCTGGTGCAGACCCACCTGCAGTCCACCCTCGAGGTGGAGTCGGACCAGGGACAGTCCAGCGGCCAAGGCGAACTGGACCTGGACGGCACGGACCCTGACGCCGCCGAGCAGCTGCGCGCCCAGGCCGAGCAGTCCGTGCGATCCGCGTGGATGGTGCGCCGGCTCTCCGAGACCTTCACCCCGCAGCTGGTGGAGCGCGGTGGTCAGCAGCTGCTGCAGGGCCTGGAGATCCCCGTGGCCCATGTGCTGGTGCAGATGGAGCTGGCCGGCATCGAGGTGGACCGGCAGCAGCTGGACACCCTGTACGGGGAGTTCACCGAGGCGATCGAGGCGGCCCAGGAGTCGGCGTGGGCCTCCGTGGCCGAGGAGACCGGCGGGGCAAAGGTGAACCTGGGCTCCCCCAAGCAGCTGCAGACCCTGCTGTTCGAACAGCTGGACATGCCCAAGACGCGCAAGACCAAGACCGGCTACTCCACGGATGTCGAGTCCCTGCAGGATCTGCTGGCCCAGACCCAGCATCCGTTCCTGGAGAACCTGATGCGCCACCGGGACGCCACCAAGCTGCGCCAGACCGTGGAGGGCCTGCGCGAGTCGGTGGCGCCGGATGGCCGGATCCACACCACGTACTCGCAGACCACGGCCGCCACCGGTCGCCTCTCCAGCCTGCACCCGAACCTGCAGAACATCCCGGTCCGCACCGAGGCGGGCCGCCGGATCCGAGAGGTGTTCGTCGCGGGGGAGGGACACCGGCTGCTGACCGCGGACTACTCCCAGATCGAGATGCGCATCATGGCCCACCTCTCCGGGGACGACGGTCTGATCCAGGCGTTCCGCGAGGGCGAGGATCTGCACCGGTTCGTCGGCGCCCAGGTGTTCGGCGTGGAGCCGGAGGACGTCACCGGCGAGATGCGCGCCAAGGTCAAGGCGATGAGCTATGGCCTGGCCTACGGGCTGAGCTCGTTCGGGCTCTCCAAGCAGCTGCAGATCCCCGTGGACGAGGCGCGGCAGCTGATGAAGGGGTACTTCGACCGCTTCGGCGCCGTGCGCGACTACCTGCAGGACGTGGTGAAACAGGCTCGTCAGGACGGGTTCACCTCCACCATCGAGGGGCGACGCCGCTACCTCCCGGACCTGAACAGCGACAACCGCCAGCTGAGGGACATGGCCGAACGCGCCGCCCTGAACGCGCCGATCCAGGGCTCGGCCGCAGACATCATCAAGCGGGCCATGCTGGATGTGGCCCGCGGTCTGGAGCAGGAGCAGATGGCCACCCGGATGCTGCTGCAGGTCCATGACGAGCTCGTCCTGGAGGTGCCCGTGGAGGAGTTGGAGGCCGCCACCACACTGCTCACCGAACGGATGGGACGGGCCGCGGACCTCACTGTCCCGTTGGACGTCTCAGTGGGCGCCGGGCAGAGTTGGCACGATGCCGCACACTGACACCCGCACCCCCATCACGGACCACCTGGCCGAGCACGGCCTCATCCTGCGTGAGCTCACCCAGTCCAGCGTCTCCGCCGCCGAGAACCCGGCCGTAGCCCGTCAGTACCGGACCGTGGAGCGGGGCTTCTACGAGGAGCCGCCCACCGGAGAGGCCCTGGACCAGTGGCTCGGCCTGAGCCTCCAGGACGGACGCCGGTTCCTGGGCGTCTACCCCCAGGACGCCGACCCGGCCCAGACCGACCCGGTGGGCACTTTCGTGGACTTCGTCAAGGGACTGCATGTCGGCGGCGGGCGTGAGGTCCCGGCCTGGCTGATCTCCAACGTCACGGTGTCCCCGACCCACCGGCGCCGGGGGATCCTGCGCGCCATGATGGGCGAGTCCCTGCAGACCTCCCTGGACCGGGGTGTGCCGGTCGCCGCGCTGACGGCCTCGGAGGGAGGGATCTACTCCCGCTTCGGCTTCGGCGTGGCCAACTCCTTCCGGTCCATCGAGGTCGAGGTCCAGGGCGGTCTGCCCCTCCGCGGACCGGCCCCCACCGGTTCGGTCCGGCTGGTGGAGCCTCGCGAGCTGGACGGGCTCGGCGACGAGCTGTATCGCCGTGCCTACCTGCAGACCCCCGGCTCGGTGGAGCGCACGGCCTCCTACCGGGTGGAGGAGGCGGACGCGAACCTGCACCGCAACGGCGGCAAGGGCACCGGCCTCTACGCGGCCGTCCACTACGACGACGGCGGCAGACCCCGCGGCTTCGTCACCTATCGCTTCGCCGGCTGGGACAAGAAACCCCAGACCATGGAGGTCCAGTCCCTCATCACCACGACGGCGCAGAGTCACCGCGCTCTGTGGCAGTTCCTGGGATCGCTGGACCTGATCGACCGGATCAGCTGGCAGGCGGCACCGGACGATGGTCTGCTCGAGGCGATGGTGGTGGACCGTCGGCGGATCCGGACGACCTTCACCCAGGACCGGCTCTGGCTGCGGATCCTTGACGTTCCGGCGGCACTCTCGGCGCGTCCCTGGTCCCAGGACGGGTCGATCCTCCTGACGGTGACCGACTCGATGGGGTGGGCCGAGGGCACCTGGCGCGTGGACGTCGTCGGGGGAGAGGCCACGGTCTCACGCGCCGAGTCCACCGCCGCGCCGGACCTCAGCATGGACGTGGCGGAGCTGGGCAGCGTGTGGCTGGGCGGGATCTCCCCAGAGGTGCTGCGCCAGAGCGCGCTGGTCACCGAGCATCGCCCCGGTGCCGTGGCCGAGCTGGGACGGATGCTCGCTCAGGACCGTCCCGTGCACTCCATGACAGGCTTTTGATTTCTGCTTGTCCACGGGACTAGACTGGCCGAGCACTTTCTGTGCGAAGACCATCATCCATACGAACCCACTATCCGGGTGCCCGCGCTTCGGCGCCGAACCCCGGCCGAGTGAACAATCCACATCGGAGCCCCTACTACATGACCATCACCTCCACCGCCCCGCAGGTCGCCGTCAACGACATCGGATCTGCTGAGGACTTCCTCGCCGCCATCGATGAGACCATCAAGTACTTCAACGATGGCGATCTGGTCGAAGGCACCGTCGTCAAGGTCGACCGTGACGAGGTCCTGCTGGACATCGGCTATAAGACCGAGGGCGTCATCCCGTCCCGCGAACTCTCCATCAAGCACGATGTCGACCCGGACGAGGTCGTCGCCGTGGGTGACTCCGTGGAGGCCCTGGTCCTCACCAAGGAGGACAAGGAAGGGCGCCTGATCCTGTCCAAGAAGCGGGCTCAGTACGAGCGCGCCTGGGGCGACATCGAGAAGATCAAGGACGAGGACGGTGTGGTCACCGGTTCCGTCATCGAGGTCGTCAAGGGCGGCCTGATCCTGGACATCGGGCTGCGCGGCTTCCTGCCCGCCTCCCTGGTCGAGATGCGCCGCGTCCGCGACCTGGCCCCGTACATCGGCCAGGAGCTCGAGGCCAAGATCATCGAGCTGGACAAGAACCGCAACAACGTGGTCCTGTCCCGCCGCGCCTGGCTGGAGCAGACCCAGTCCGAGGTCCGCTCCAACTTCCTGCACAAGCTGGAGAAGGGCCAGGTCCGCACCGGCACCGTCTCCTCCATCGTCAACTTCGGCGCCTTCGTGGACCTGGGTGGCGTGGACGGCCTGGTGCACGTCTCCGAGCTGTCCTGGAAGCACATCGACCACCCCTCCGAGGTCGTCGAGGTCGGCCAGGAGGTCACCGTCGAGGTGCTCGAGGTGGACATGGACCGCGAGCGTGTCTCGCTGTCGCTGAAGGCCACCCAGGAGGATCCGTGGCAGCTGTTCGCCCGCACCCACGCCCTGGGCCAGGTCGTGCCGGGCAAGGTCACCAAGCTGGTTCCGTTCGGTGCGTTCGTGCGCGTCGAGGACGGCATCGAGGGCCTGGTGCACATCTCCGAGCTGGCCTCGCGTCACATCGACACCGCTGAGCAGGTCGTCTCCGTCAACGACGAGCTGTTCGTCAAGGTCATCGACATCGACCTGGAGCGTCGCCGCATCTCGCTGTCCCTGAAGCAGGCCAACGAGGGCGTGGACCCCGAGGGCACCGAGTTCGACCCGGCGCTGTACGGCATGGCCGCCGAGTACGACGAGGAGGGGAACTACAAGTACCCCGAGGGCTTCGACCCGGAGACCAACGAATGGCTCGAGGGCTTCGAGACCCAGCGCGCCGCCTGGGAGCAGCAGTACGCCGACGCCCAGGCCCGCTGGGAGGCTCACAAGGAGCAGGTCGCTCGTGCCGCCACCGAAGAGGCAGAGGCTGGCCCGGTCGAGTCCGGCTCCACCTCGTACTCCTCGGAGGCTCCGGCCACCGACGCCGGCACCCTGGCCTCGGACGAGGCTCTGGCCGCCCTGCGCGAGAAGCTCACCGGCAACTGATCTGCAGATCAGGTTCGCCGTGGACTCCCTGAGGGTCTGAGCAGCCACGAGACGCCCGGTTCCCCGATCCCCACCCTGCGTGGAGGTCGGAGGGACCGGGCGTCTTTGCGTAGAACGCACAGTGTCCGCGCCGCCGTGAGATCCAGGTCCTGCGGGAGCGGATCATCGGCACCGTGGGGGGCTGAGAGCTGCTCTCTGAGGTCCCTCAGCGGCGCCGAGAGCTGACGGTGACCGTGAACTGGCGGTCGCGGGCCACCTGGCGGGTTGGTCCGACGAGCCGCTCCAGCAGGGGCCGGTACCGCAGGTGTGAGTTCCAGACGCACCACAGCTGGCCACCGTCCTCGAGCACTCGGGCGGCCTCGGCGATCAGCCGCTGAGCCACCCCCGGGTCCACGGCATTGCCGTCATGGAACGGCGGATTCAGCACCACGAGCGGCTCGGACGCCTCGTCGACTGAGGACAGAGCGTCGTCCCGCCTGATCTCCACTCGGTCCAGGACGCCGTTCTCCCGGGCTGTCAGCTCGGCGGAGCGGCAGGCGTCCGCAGACTGGTCAGTGGCCAGCACGCTCAGTCCAGCCCACTGCAACGCCAGCCACAGGGCGATGGTGCCGTTGCCGCAGCCCAAGTCGATCGCCCGCTCGGTCGTCAGTGTGCCGGAGTGGACGGCGGCGGCCATCGCCTCGAGCAGCAGGCGTGTGCCCGGATCCAGACGTGCCCCGCCGAAGGTGGCGCCGTAGGCAGCCAAGGTGACTGAGCCGACGTCGGGAAGCTCCTGCGCACGCGTGCGCGGGAAGGGAGCCGGGCGCCCGCGCCGGGGCCCACGAGCGGTGATCACCCGGGACTTGGAACGGCCACGCCCAGCCACCACGGACGTGAAGCTGCGAGTCAGGACCTCGTTCATGCGCGGGCTCATGTGCTTGTCCCGACCGCCGGCCAGCACCACCACATCCTCATGCGCATGCTCAGCCACCAGATGCGCGGTCTGGTCCAGCGCGTCCAGGGACCGGGGGAGCGGAAGCAGGACCGTGCGGGCACCGGCCAGGAGCTCCGGGCCGATCTCCCCCCGCGTGAGCTGTCCGGATGCTGCGAGATGCGCTGCGAACCGCTGGGCGTTCAGAGCGACTGAGCGCTCATGGGACAGGGAGTCCTGGCCCAGACGGACCGAGACCCCGGCGGCCAGCAGCGGGAGGGTCAGCGCACCATGCCGGTCGTCCAGAACCACCACCGGGTCGAGGGGATGCCGGGCCTGCGCCCAGGTGGCCACGGTGTCCAGCAGCAGCAGGTCCGCGGCGTCGTGCGCCTGCAGTCCAGCGCCGGTCGGCAGGGGATCCCGCACCAGGTCCGCGAAGGGGAAGTCCTGTGTCAGGGTCGTGGCCAGACGACCCAGGACGGCGTCCGGCGTCTGCCCGGGAGGAACGGTCGAGGTCATGAGGTCCTCCCGGTGACATCGATCCATCGTTCGCCAACGGCCTGGGGCTGGACCTGGCCGCCGGAGAGCGCCGCCACCTGGGACTCCAAGAGCGACGCGGCCTCCTCGGTCTCCGGCAGGGCGAGCCTCACCGTGACATCGCGGGCACCGTAGTCCACGGCGTCCACGGTCCAGCCGGCCGTTCGGAACTCGTTCTCCCAGAGTCCAGCTCTGCCAGGATCCGCCTGGATCTGCCAGATCCGCATCGGCTCTCGCCGGACCAGCCGGACGGTGTCCAGGGCGGTCGAGACCGACTCCGAGTAGGCCCGCACCAGGCCGCCCGCGCCCAGCTTGACGCCTCCGAAATAGCGCACGACGGCGGCGCACACGTCGGAGAGGTCTCGCACCTCGGGTGCCCCGGCAGGTGGGCGATCACCGTGAGTCGGCGTGGTCTCCCGGCGGGTGAGCGCCTCCAGGATGGGGGCGCCTGCTGTGCCCGCGGGCTCGCCGTCGTCGTTGGAGCGCCGCGTCTGCTGGCGGTCACCCAGCACGAAGGCCGTGCAGACATGCCGCGCCTGGCGGTGCTCCCGGCGGACCGACTCGATGAAGTCCCTGGCCTGATCCTCCGTCTCGACCCGTGCCAGGTGGGCGATGAACTGCGAGTTCCGCACCTCGATCTCATGCTTCACCGGCGTGGTCCTGAACCTCTGTGGCAGGACAGCATAGCCGTGAGGAGTGGGGGAGTCGGAGACCATGCACACCACTCTAGAGAGGTCAGGGGCCTGGGCTGACAGGGCAGACCTCCACAGACCAGAAGACTACGGTTCGGTAACATCGGGCGCCCTGCTGACCCTCCGATCTGCGCTGGTCGGCCGGTCCCCGGTAGCCTAGGTGATCGTGCCCACCGCGCACAGGGTCCGTCATGGGGCGGATCCCCGTCAACCCGGAAGCACTCGCACATGCTCACGAGACTGCACAACATGCTCGGGCTGCGCACCAGCGCACCCATCTTCTTCCTGTCGGCAGCCGTCATCATCCTCTTCACCGCCGCCATGGGGATCTTCCCGGTCGAGGTCCGCACCTTCTTCGGTGAGGCCGCCGGATTCCTCCGCTACGACGCCGGCTGGTACTTCACCCTCGCCGCCAGTTTCCTGGTGATCTTCGCCATCGGACTGGCCATCAGCCGCTACGGGCGACTCAAGATCGGCGACGACGACGCTGTGCCGGAGTACAGCGGACTGGCCTGGTTCGGCATGCTGTTCGCCGCCGGCGTGGGCGCTGTGCTCATGTTCTGGGGTGTGGCCGAGCCGATGAACCACTTCGCCAACCCGCCGCTGTACGGCACCGAGCCGGCCAGCGACCGGGCGGCCACCGAGGCCATGTCGATCGCCAACTTCCACTTCGGCGTGCACATGTGGGGCATGCTGATCGTCCCGGGCCTGGCCTTCGGCTACTTCACCTACAAGCGCAAGCTGCCTCCGCGCGTGTCCTCCGCGTTCCAGCCGCTGCTGGGCGACGGCATCCACGGCCCCTGGGGCAAGCTGATCGACATCATCTCCATCGTGGCCACCGTGTTCGGCCTCGCGGTCTCCGTGGGCCTGGGCGCCATGCAGATCAACAGCGGCATGTCCTACGTCTACGGCATCCCGATGGCCGGCTGGATCCAGGCAGCGATCATCGCCGTCATCACGGCCGTAGGCCTGGCCTCGGTGCTGGTCGGCATGGACAAGGGTGTGAAGCGCCTGTCCTACATCAACATCGTGTTGGCCATCGCCCTGATGGTCTTCGTGCTGATGTTCGGCGCCACGATGAACACCATGCGCGGCATCGTCGAGTCGGCCGGTGCCTACATCGCCGCACTGCCGGCCCTGTCCTTCTTCAACGACACCTTCGGCAACGGTGAGTGGTCCGGCGACTGGACGGTCTTCTACTGGGCCTGGACGGTCACCTGGGCACCATTCGTGGGCATGTTCGTGGCTCGCATCTCCAAGGGTCGCACCATCCGCGAGTTCGTGGCCGCGACCATCGGCCTGCCCACCGCCTTCGTCATCGTCTGGATGGGGGTCTACGGCTACAACGCCTTCCGGATCGACCGGGCTGAGGGCACGGCCGGGTCACTGACCGAGACGATCGTGGAGGAGGGGAACGCGCAGGCCGCCCTGTTCCAGTTCCTGCAGTCCTTCCCGGCCTTCAGTGTGATCGCCGTCGTCACCCTGATCATCATCACGGTCTTCTTCATCACCTCGATCGACTCCGGTGCGCTGGTGATGGACGCCATGGCCAACGGCCATGAGGACGAGGCACCGCGTCGCCAGCGCATCTTCTGGGCACTGGCCGTCGGCGCCGTCTGCACCGCCATCCTCACCACCTCCGGCGAGCAGGGCCTGGACGCGCTGCAGGAGGTCATCATCGTGATCGGTGCACCGGTCATGTTCCTCTCCTGCATGCAGTGCATCCTGCTGCTGCAGGCCCTGCGTGAGGATGCCGGCTCGGCGCGTCCGCTGCGCACCCGTCAGTGGAAGCGCGTCCTCCCGGCGGAGGAGTACCATCGCCGCGCCCAGGAGGATGCCTCCGCCGTCGAGGACTTCGTCATCCGTCCCGAGTACCAGCTCGGCACCGAGCCCGAGCACGACACCCATCAGCCGCGCACCTGGCACTGGCAGCGCGAGCAGGAGGGCCAGCCGGTCCTCCAGGTCGGCCTCACCGGTGGGCTCTCGGCCGGCAAGTCCACCGTGGGCGAGGTCTTCCGCGAGCTCGGCGCCGTGGTGCTGGACACCGACGAGATCTGGCAGCACGTGCTGCGGCCGGGCACCGAAGCCCACCAGGAGGTCGTGCGGATCTTCGGTGACAGCATCCAGGCCGAGGACGGCTCGATCGACCTGCTGGCACTCCAGGACCTGGCCAACGGCAACGAGACCGCCCGGGCCCGTCTGTACGACCTGGTGCTGCCGCTGGTGCGCCAGGAGGCGCGTGTGCGCGGCCGCGAGGCCGGACAGCACTCCGTGGTGGTCCAGGACATCCGTGACCTGGTGGCCACCGGTCAGGCCCCGCACTTCGATCTCGTCGTCGTGGTCGAGGCGCCGGCTGAGACCCAGGTCGATCGCATGATCGAGGAGTTCGGCATCAGCCGCGAGGACGCCTGGACCCGCGTCGACAGCCTGGCCACCGACGAGGAGCGTCGTCAGCTGGCCGATGTGGTGATCGTCAACGACGCTGGCCTGGACGAGCTGCGGAGCCAGGTCGTAGGCGTCTGGGACGAGCATGTCTCTCCGGTGCTGCGCGAGGCGTCCGGCGCCGGTTCGACGGCGGTGGACCATGTCTGAGTCGCCACAGGAACACCCTGAGAGCGGCCCACGCCCACGGCTGCACATCGGCCTGACCGGTGGCATCGCCTCCGGCAAGTCCACCGTGGCCGCTGAGCTGGCTCGGCGAGGCGCCGTGGTGGTGGACGCCGACGCCATCGCCCGGGCTGTGGTGGCCGCCGGGTCTCCGGGCCTGGCTCGCGTGCGGGAGGAGTTCGGAGAGCAGGTGATCGGCCCGGATGGTGAGATGGACCGTGCCGCCGTGGCTCGACTGGTCTTCTCAGACGCCGACGCGAGAGAGCGGCTCAACGCGATCATCCACCCGCTGGTGCGCGCCGAAGGGCGACGGGTCGTGGAGCAGGCCGGACCGGAGGCCGTGGTGGTGCAGGACGTGCCCCTGCTGGTGGAGACCGGTCAGGCATCCCTGTACGACCTCGTCCTGGTGGTCCTGGCCGACGCTGAGGAGCGCGTGGCCCGCATGGTCCGGGACCGGGGGATGGACGAGGACGAGGCACGGGCGCGCATCGCCGCGCAGGCCACGGACGAACAGCGGCGCGCCGCAGCGGATGTGGTGATCGTCAACGATGCCGGACTGGAGGATCTCATCCGCACCACCGGCCGGTTCTGGGAGGCCTACGTGGAACCGGTCCTCCGCGGAGAGCAGCCCGAGCCGGAGCCGTCCGCCGGCTGAGAAATTACCCCCTGAACGGGGCCACCACCACGGCTGCGGCGTAGCGTAGAGACATGAGCCTCGCCCAGAAGATCAACCGTGTGGTGGCCCCGTTCGAGGTCGTCTCGGAGTTCCAGCCCTCCGGAGACCAGCCCAAAGCCATCACCGAACTGGCCGAGCGGATCAACGCCGGGGAGAAGGACGTCGTCCTGATGGGCGCCACCGGCACCGGCAAATCCGCCACCGCGGCCTGGCTGGTCGAGCAGGTCCAGCGGCCCACGCTGATCATGGTGCAGAACAAGACCCTCGCCGCCCAGCTGGCCAATGAGTTCCGCGAGCTGCTGCCGAACAACGCCGTCGAGTACTTCGTCTCCTACTACGACTACTACCAGCCGGAGGCCTACGTCCCGCAGACGGACACCTTCATCGAGAAGGACTCCTCGATCAACGAAGAGGTCGAACGTCTCCGGCACTCAGCCACCAATGCCCTGCTCACCCGGCGTGACGTCGTCGTGGTGGCCACCGTCTCCTGCATCTACGGTCTGGGCACCCCCGAGGAGTACATCGAGCAGATGGTCACCCTCCAGCGGGGCCAGCAGATGGACCGGGACGATCTGCTGCGCCAGTTCGTGAAGATGCAGTACGTGCGCAATGACACCGACTTCCACCGCGGCACCTTCCGCGTGCGCGGGGACACCGTGGAGATCATCCCCATGTACGAAGAGCTCGCGGTGCGGATCGAGTTCTTCGGGGACGAGATCGACTCCATCCAGACCCTGCACCCGCTCACCGGCCAGGTGGTACGGGACGAGGAGGAGATGTACATCTTCCCGGCCTCGCACTATGTGGCCGGCGACGAGCGCATGCACCGGGCCATCACCTCGATCGAGGACGAGCTGCGCGAACGGCTGCAGGAGCTGGAGTCCCAGAACAAGCTCCTGGAGGCCCAGCGGCTGCGCATGCGCACCACCTACGACCTCGAGATGATGCAGCAGATGGGCTACTGCAACGGGATCGAGAACTACTCCCTGCACATCGACGGCCGCCCCCGCGGCTCGGCCCCGCACTGTCTGCTGGACTACTTCCCGGACGACTTCCTGCTCGTGGTGGACGAGTCCCATGTGACCATTCCGCAGATCGGCGCCATGTTCGAGGGGGACATGTCCCGCAAGCGCACTCTGGTGGAGCACGGCTTCCGTCTGCCCTCGGCCATGGACAACCGTCCGCTGAAGTGGGACGAGTTCCTGGAGCGCATCGGCCAGACCGTCTACATGTCCGCCACCCCGGGCAAGTACGAGCTGGCCCAGGCCGACGGTGTGGTGGAGCAGATCATCCGTCCCACCGGGCTGGTGGACCCCGAGGTGGTGGTCAAGCCCACGAAGGGTCAGATCGACGACCTGCTCGAGGAGATCCGCGTCCGCACGGAGAAGGACGAACGGGTGCTGGTCACCACCCTGACCAAACGGATGGCCGAGGACCTGACCGAGTACCTGCTGGAGCACGGGGTGCAGGTGCAGTACCTGCACTCGGACGTGGACACCCTCAAACGCGTCGAGCTGTTGCGTGAGCTGCGCAAGGGGACCTTCGACGTCCTGGTCGGCATCAACCTGCTCCGGGAGGGCCTGGACCTGCCGGAGGTCTCGCTGGTCGCCATCCTGGATGCGGACAAGGAGGGCTTCCTGCGCTCCTCCACCTCGCTGATCCAGACCATCGGCCGTGCCGCCCGCAACGTCTCCGGTCAGGTGCACATGTACGCCGACCGGATCACCGACTCCATGCGCTTGGCGATCGACGAGACCAACCGCCGGCGCGAGGTCCAGGAGGCGTACAACAAGGAGCACGGGATCGATCCCACGCCGCTGCGCAAGCGGATCGCCGACATCACCGATCAGTTGGCGCGCGAGGACGCGGACACCGCTGACCTGCTCGGCGGCATGGGCGGGATCAAGGTCGGCTTCGAGTACGGGGCCGGCAAGCGCGGATACACCGCAGCCATCACCGATGAGCAGCGGGCCAAGGCGGCCGCGGCGGGTGCCGCAGACAGCCAGGACCACGACGGCGGCGGCACGCCGGCCAGCGCGGCGAACCTGGCTGCGCTTCCAGCCAAGGATCTGGAGGACCTCATCGCCCAGATGAGCGCCCAGATGCACCAGGCCGCTGTCGACCTCCAGTTCGAGCTGGCGGCGCGCATCCGCGATGAAGTGGCCGAGCTGAAGAAGGAGCTGCGCCAGATCAAGCGTGAAGGCCACGCCTGACAAAAGTGCTGATATTGGGACGGTATCAGTGGTATTGTCCAGCTCATGACAGAGCAGAACCGCCCGGCAGTGGCCTTGGTGGCCGACATCGTGGGCTCGCGACAGCTGGCCGACCGCGCGTCCGCCCAACAGCGGATCCACGAGGCGTTCGCGCGAGCCGAGCAGGCTGTGCGTCCCCTCCAGGGTGGCTGGGCGACGGTGGGGGATGAGTTCCAGGCGGTCTACCGCACCTGGCAGGACGCCTTGAGAGCCACGCTGCGGGTCGCCGTGTTCCTGCCCGAGAATGTCGTGCTGCGGTACGGGCTCGGTGAGGGAGAGCTGCGCGTGGTCGAGCGACGTGCCGAGGGGGACATCCTGGAGGGGACGGCCTGGTACCGGGCTCGGGAAGCCGTCGACGAGGCCGCTGGATCGCACCGGCCGTCCGGACTGGCCACCGCCTATGTCGGACCCGCGCCGGAGCTGACCGCGTCGCTGAATGCTCAGCTGTTGCTGCGCGATCACGTGGTGGGGCGGCTGAAGGCCCGGGAACGCCGACTGCTCGGGCATCTGCTGGACGGACTGACCCAGACCGAGGCGGCGCAGCAGGAGGGGGTCTCCCAGTCCGCTGTCTCGCAGGCGGTCCACCGCTCTGGAGGAGCTCACCTGCTGGAGGCCGACCGACTGCTGGGTGAGGTTCCACGAGAGGAGCGGGGCCGGTGACGATCTCCTTCACCCTCGTGATCCTGGCGGCTGTCGCTGCCCATGACCTGCTGGACGTGCTGCTGCGCGGATTCCTGCACGCCCGTCCGGCATGGCGCGTGGCCGCCCGAGTGACGGTCCAGGTGGTGGTGACGGCCGTCGTCGCGGTGATCTGCGGCGTGCTGATGGGCCCGCTCGGGCTGCTCCCGGCCGCCGTGGGAGCGGCCGTCATGGTGGGCTGGGGCTGGACGCAGGAGCGGTGGAGATCGGCCGGCGCGGTCCTGTCGGCCATCCTGGCCGTCTCGACCCTGGTGGATGTGCTGGCCGGGCGGATGGGAGGGACGTCCGGCGTCCCGGTGCTGGCGGCTGGGGCCGTGGTGGTGCTGTTCCTGACGGAGTCCGGCAACAGGATCACCAGATCGGTGCTCTCTCTGGCCGGTCGTGCTGATGCCGACGCGCCCCCGGCGGTGGCGTCCGACGCGGGTGATTCCGGCTCCGAGGAGGAGCTCGAACTCAAGGGAGGGCGGTACATCGGCCCCATGGAGCGGATCCTCGTCTTCGGCCTGGCGCTGGCCGGCGCCGAAGGGATCATCGGAGCGCTGATGGCCGCCAAGGGGATCGTGCGGTTCCCGGAGATCTCCGCCGACCGTCGCCGAGGTGGCCGCGCCGAGGAGTTCCTGGTGGGCTCGCTGACCTCGTGGGGGCTGGCCGCCGGTGGCGTGCTGCTGCTCTGGCTCTGGCAGATCAGTTGATAATCCCTCAGTATCAGTGTTTCTGTGCGGTGGCGGTCCGAGGCGGCCCGCAGATCAGGCTGTAGACTTTCCCACGGCGTAGGGGAGTATCCCGAACACTGCGGACGTCAGCACGCGGGCCGAGCCGAGAGGCGGCGGTCAGCCGGGCGCAGGGGCCAGCACTGGACGCAACGGCGGACAGTGGGGCGGAGAGACTTGCGGCACACACCCGACCGGGTGTCTCTGTGCACTTCGCCCTGATGTCCATCCGTGGGGCGGCGCACCGAGGCACAGCCGGACCCTCTTCACGGAAAGTCTGTCAGCCTATGGAGATCAACGGTCTCACCTGGGGTATCACGATCGCACTGATCGTGGGCCTGCTCGCCTTCGACTACATCTTCCACGTGCGCAAGGCGCATATCCCGACGATCAAGGAAGCGGCCATCTGGTCCGCCATCTACGTCGGCATCGCCCTGCTGTTCGGCCTCGTCTTCTTCGCCTTCGGCGACACCCAGCATGCGGTGGAGTACTACACCGGCTACATCCTGGAGAAGGCGTTGAGTGTGGACAACCTCTTCGTCTTCCTCATCATCATGGCCTCCTTCAAGGTGCCGCGCGAGTACCAGCAGAAGGTGCTGCTGTTCGGCATCACCTTCGCCCTGATCTCCCGGACCGCCTTCATCCTGCTGGGCGCGGTGATCATCCAGGCCTGGTCCGACGTCTTCTACCTCTTCGGCCTGTTCCTGCTGCTCGTGGCCGGTCAGCAGCTCCGCAGCGAGCTGCGCGATGACGACGACTCCGAGGACGAGGCGAACAACATCATGGTCCGCCTGGCCAAGAAGATCCTCCCGGCCTCGGACAAGTACGACGGCGACAAGCTCTTCACCTGGGAGAACGGCAAGCGGGTGATGACCCCGATGCTGCTGGTCATGGTGGCCATCGGCGCCACCGACATCCTCTTCGCCTTCGACTCCATCCCCGCCATCTTCGGCGTCAGCCAGGAGGCGTACATCGTCTTCACCGCCACCGCGTTCTCGCTGATGGGACTGCGCCAGCTGTTCTTCCTGATCGATGGTCTGCTGGATCGCCTCGTGTACCTCTCGTACGGTCTGGCGGCCATTCTGGCCTTCATCGGCGTTAAGCTCGTGCTGCACGCCCTGCACGACAACAACCTGCCCTTCATCAACAACGGTGAGAACGTTCCGGTCCAGACCATTCCGACCACCATGTCCCTGCTCGTGGTCGTCGGCATCCTGGCGATCACCGTGGTGGTCTCGCTCTCCAGCCCCAAGGGACAGGCCCTGCGGGCGCTGCAGAACGCCGAGCGCTACTCCTTCCGCTACACCAAGCTGGCCGAGGAGTCCCCGGAGCAGGACCGCCGCGAGGCCGAGGCCCTGATGGACAAGTGGACCCAGGCCGCCGAGCAGGTGCCCCAGAAGTTCCGGGACGAGCTGATCGACCACAAGGACAGCTACTCCCGGATCATCCGCACCGCCCATGAGACGCGCCTGGCCTCCGCTCAGGCGACCGGGCAGTCGGCGCCGGTCTCTCAGCAGATCGTGGACCGCGGCGGTCCCCAGGTCTGACCCACCGCCTGCCGTTCAGGCCCCGGAGTGCAGCTCGCGCTCCGGGGCCTGTGCCGTCTCAATGGGGTCTCTGTGTGTGGGTCAGGACTCGGTCATCTCCAGCAGGCGCCGCAGGATGGCCGGCCCGTCGTCGCCGATGCCGTCATGGTGGTACTCATCGGTCTCCCAGACCTGCAGGCCGCGGACGCGTCCGGCGGTCTCCAGGGACAGGTCTCGGTCCACATAGACATCGTCTGTGTACACTGCGGCAGCGACCGGAACGGTGTTGACCTCGAGGGTCTGCAGGTCATAGAGGGGGCCCCAGGCGGTGCGCTGGGCCAGGAGCTCGGTGACCTCGGCCATCGGCTGCAGGGCCGGATCCAGTTCCGGGTACCAGTCGAACACCATCTCCCCGGTCAACAACGGCGTCTCGGCCCGGTCCGGATCGAAGTCCGGGTGCTCGGCCAGGACTCGCTGGGCTGCCCAGCCGGTGGCCTCCCGTCCGTGGGTCATCTCGGCCGACTGGGCGTAGATCGACTCGTGCATCACCAGGTAGAGCGGGTTGGCGGCCCGGCTGACCTGCTGGTAGAGCAGGTGCAGGAAGGCGTCCGAGAGCGGCCGGTCCTCCGGCGCGGTCTCCCGGTCTGAACCGGGATCGGTGGAGCCGTCGGCGAAGGCCTGCTCCAGGACATAGTGCAGCTGGTCCATCCGGGTGTTCCCGCCCAGGAGCATGCCGAGCATCTGCACCCGACCGACGGTGACCGGTGAGCCGTCGGGCAGCACCTCCAAGCCGGTCCGGGCACGTCGGTACACCCGAGCCAGCTGGTCTCGGTCCTGCGGGTGAGCCGAGAAGAACTGCTCACTGCGGGTCCTCATGCGTGCGTAGGTCGCTCGGTACACCCGGTCGGCGGCTCCGTCCAGCGGAGCCAGTCCGCCGGTGATCAGGCCACGGGCCATGCCCTCCGGGTGCCAGGAGAGGTAGCTCAGCGTGCAGAATCCGCCGAAGCTCTGGCCGAACACCGTCCAGGGGTCGGCCCCCAGGGCACGGCGGATCATCTCCGCGTCCTGGACGATCGAGGGCGCCCGGAAATGCGCCAGGTGGTCGGCCTGCTGTGCTGGGCTGCCCTCTGCCGGGAGGGTCTGGCGTGTCACCGGGGTGGAACGGCCCGTTCCGCGCTGATCCAGCATCAGGATGCGGAAGCGCTGGGCGGCCTCCTTCATCCATCCGCCCAAGCGCGCCTGGCGCACGCCCTGGCCGCCGGGCCCGCCCTGCAGGTACAGCAGCCAGGGCAGATCCTGATGCCCGGGGGAGACTGCGGACCCGGCGTGGTCGGCATGGACGTACTCACGGGCATAGACGGTGATCGTCCTCCCCGCCGGGTGAGCGTGGTCCAGGGGCAGCTCGAACCAGTGATCGGTGATCGCGGTGCCGTCCAGGAGACGGTCCTGATGACCGACACGATGCGCAGCCGCGGTGGGATCGGCGAATCCTCGGGGATCGCCGGGGAGGAATTCGCTGTGCTGAGGGCTCATAGCGCCCAGCCTGCCTCAGGTGCGCCCACGGAGACCACCTGGATGACCGGACGGGCGAACTCGTCCGAGGCGTCCAGGTCCACCATGGCGTTGATGCCCCAGTCCAGATTGCCCTCCGGATCCACCAGGATCTGCCGCACCGCCCACCAACGCTGACCGGTGACGCCCTCGGGCACGCCGCCTCCCGGCTCCGGCGATGGCGTGGTGTTGACCCGGAAGTACTGCGGACCGCGGGCCGCGGGCCCATCGTCGATGTCCTCGTAGTCACCGAAGTAGCCGTCCATCGCGTCCGCCCAGTCATCCGGTGAGAAGACCGCGTTCCGTGAGGGGCCGCCGTCGGGCGCGTCCAGCTCGGCCAGGGCCCGGTCCTGCTCGTCACCGAACAGGCGCACCCGCCGGAACATGGCGTTGCGCACCATCACCGTGAACACGGGGACGTTGGAGGTCAGGCGTGGGGGAGCAGGGGGCTCGAGGGCCTCATGGTCCTTCTTCAGCTCGTCGATGTCCCCGGCCAGCAGGTCCTCCCACTCCTCGAGCAGGGAGGAGTCGGTCTGCTTGACCATCTCGTCCAGCCAGCTCAGGATGAGGTCGATCTCCTCGGTGCGGGCGTCCTGGGGGATGGTCTGGCGCAGGGCTTTGACGGCATCGGTCAGGTAGCGCAACAGCACGCCTTCGGACCGGGCGATCCCGTAGAAGTTCACGTAGTCGGTGAAGCCCATGGCCCGTTCGAACATGTCGCGCACCACCGACTTGGGGGAGAGCTCGAAGTCGTTGAGCCACGGTGCCTGCGCTCGGTACACCTCGAACTGCTGCTCCAGCAGCTCGGCGAGCGGCTGGGGGTAGGTGATCTCGTCCAGCGCGTTCATCCGGTCGGTGTAGTCCATGCCCTCGGCCTTCATGGCCGCCACGGCCTCGCCCTTGGCCTTCTTGAGCTGGGCTGAGAGGACTTGGCGTGGCGGATCCAGGGTGGCTTCGATGATCGAGACCATGTCCAGTGCGTACTCCGGATCTGCCGGGTCCAGCAGCTCGAAGGCCGCGAGCGCGAAGGGGGAGAGCGGCTGGTTCAGGGCGAAGTCCGGCTGCAGGTCCACCGTGAGCTCGACCGTGCGGCCTTCGGGATCGGGCTGGGGGAGCTTCTCCACCACGCCGGTGGCCAGCAGTTCACGGAAGATCCCGAGAGCACGTCGCATCAGGGCCGCCTGCCGAGCAGGGGTCTCGTGCGTGCTGCGCAGCAGCCGTCGGACGGCGATGACCGGATCGCCGGGCCGCTCGAGGATGTTCAGCAGCATCGAATGGTTGACGCGCATGTGGCTGGACATGGCCTCGGGCTCGGCGGTGGTCAGCTTCTCGAAGGTGGCCCGGCCCCAGGAGACGAACCCCTGGGGTGGTGTCTTCTTGGGTGAGGACCTGGTGGACTGCTTCATCCGCTTGGCCCGTTCGGCCTCGTCCTTGACCCCGGCGAACTTCGCGGCGGCCTTGGCCTGGGCTCGGGCGTTCTCGATCACGTGCTCCGGGGCCTGGACCACCACGGTGCCGGCGGTGTCGAATCCGGCCCGTCCGGCTCGACCGGCGATCTGGTGGAACTCGCGGGCATTGAGCAGGCGGGTGCGTTCGCCGTCAAACTTGCTCAGTGCCGTGATCAGCACGGTGCGGATGGGCACGTTGATGCCCACCCCGAGGGTGTCCGTGCCGCAGATGACCTTGAGCAGGCCCTCCTGGGCCAGCCGCTCGACGAGGCGACGATACTTGGGCAGCATGCCGGCGTGATGGACGCCGATGCCCGCGCGGACCAGTCGGTTCAGGGTCTTGCCGAATCCGGCTGAGAAGCGGAACCCGGCGATGCGCTCGGCGATGCGGTCCTTCTCCTCCCGCGTGGCGATCGACAGGGAGGACAGGGACTGGGCTCGTTCCACGGCGTCCAGCTGGGAGAAGTGGACCACATAGACCGGTGCCTGGTGGGTGGTGACCAGTTCCTCCACCGCATCCTGCACGTGCTGCTCCGACCACTCATAGCTCAGCGGGATGGGCCGTTCGGCGTGGGCGATGGTGACAGCAGTGCGTCCGGTCCGCTCCTGCAGGTCCTTCTCGAAGCGGGTGGTGTCACCCAGGGTGGCGCTCATCAGGAGGAACTGAGCCTGGGGCAGCTCCAGCAGGGGGACCTGCCAGGCCCAGCCACGCTGCGGGTCGGCGTAGAAGTGGAACTCGTCCATCACCACCGGTCCCACCTCCAGGCCCGACCCTTGGCGCAGGGCCAGGTTGGCCAGGATCTCCGAGGTGCAGCAGATGATCGGCGCATCCCCGTTGACCGAGGAGTCCCCGGTGACCATCCCCACGTTCTGCGCGCCGAAGATCTCGACGAGGGCGAAGAACTTCTCCGAGACCAGGGCCTTCAGCGGCGCGGTGTAGTAGCTGCGACGTCCGATGGCCAGCCCGTGGGCATGGGCGGCCACGGCCACCAGCGACTTCCCCGACCCGGTGGGGGTGGCCAGGATGACGTGGTGGCCCTGGACCAGCTCCATGGCCGCCTCATCCTGGGCCGGATAGAGCGTGATCTCCCGTTGCCGGGTCCAGTGCAGGAAGGCATCGTAGACCGCATCGGGCTCGGGGGTGCCTATGGTGGGATCGGTGCCGGTGTCGTCGGTATGGGGCAGGGGAAGCAGGTCGGTGAGGAGCATCCCTGCCAGCCTAGTGGGCGGGCGGAGACCATCCGCCGCGGCGCCAGGATCGCCGGGTCACCAGCCCCGCTCGCGCCACTCCTGCAGGTGGGGACGTTCCTGGCCCAGGGTGGTGGAGGCGCCGTGTCCTGGATGGACCACGGTGTCATCGGGGTAGGCGTCGAAGAGGCGTTCCTTCACATCGGTCCACAGTGAGGCGAACCGGTCGGGGTCCTGCTGGGTGTTGCCCACCCCTCCGGGGAAGAGGGAGTCGCCGCTGAAGCAGATCGGTGCCCCGTCCTCCGGCTCGTAGACCAGGGCGACAGAGCCGGGGGTGTGTCCGCGCAGGCCCACCACGCGCAGGCTGATCCCGTCGAAGGTGGCGGTGTCGCCGTGCTGCAGCAGACCCTTCTGGGCCACGCCGGTCTCCTCGGTGATCGCCTCAGCGTCGTCCACGCCGGCGGCGGTGCCGGCACCGGTCTGCTCCACCACCTCGGCCAATGCCCGAATGTGGTCCCAGTGCCGGTGGGTGGTGATCACGGTGGTCAGGCGCAGTGCGCACGGGGTGTCCTCACGCGCCGACTCGATCAGCTCGCCGATCGCGGGAGCTTCAGCCGCCGCGTCGATCAAGACCTGCACGCCGGAGGTCTTGGAGGTGATGAGGTAGACGTTGTTGTCCATCTCCGAGACCGAGCGCTGACGGATCGTCACACGGGGCAGGTCATGGAGCAGCTGGATCGCTGAGGAAGCTGTGGGCATGGGGGACAGTCTAGGGACGCACACCTGCCCGGGGGCAAGAGAGCACCGACTGCTGGCATCTGTTTCTGGCCTGAAGGCGAAACCTCTTTAGACTGGGCAGGACTGACTGCCCTGCTCGCGCCAGGTGGTGCGGGTGCCGCCTGGAGGAGGACCGGAGAGATGACCACCACGGAGATCCCGGTCTGGCTTCTGAACGCGTTGACGATCAAGACCAACTCCACGGTCCCGCCCTTCGAACAGGTGCGCACCGGTCTGCTCGAGCTGATCCAGCAGCAGCGGCTGGGCGTGGGCACGCGGCTTCCCACGGTGAGGGCGCTGGCCTCGGGCCTGGGCGTCTCCGCCAACACCGTGGCGCGCGCGTACAAGGAGCTGGAGCAGGCCGGCGTGGTCACGGCACGGCCTCGCTTGGGCACGGTGGTGGCCCACAATGGAGACGAGTCGCGTCGGCACCTGCTGGAGGCCGCCCAGGTGTATGCCGAACGGGCACGATCCCTGGGATTCAGTCGCGCTCAGGCGGTCCGGCAGCTAGAGTCCGTGTTCGGCTCTGGCGGACCGCGCTGACGCTGTTCCGCCCTGCGCGAAGCACGCCCGGGAAGATGCCGGATCCACCGGATTCGAACATGACTTCGACAGGGGTGCTGGAATACAGTGGAGGGCGTGTCCGCATCCCGTCAGAAGTCATCCCCGTCCACCGCCCGCACCTCCACCGCTGACCGCGGAGCCGCCCAGACGTCGGGGCGGGGACGCGGCCTCGCCTCAGGTCCGGCGTCCGGCGGCAAGAGCATCGATCCGGATCGGATCGTCGTCCAGGGGGCCCGTGAACACAACCTGAAGAACGTGGACCTGGACATCCCCCGGGACTCGCTGGTGGTCTTCACCGGACTGTCCGGTTCGGGCAAGTCCTCCCTGGCGTTCGACACCATCTTCGCCGAGGGGCAACGTCGCTACGTCGAGTCACTGTCCTCCTATGCCCGCATGTTCCTGGGCCGGGTGGACAAGCCTGCCGTGGACTTCATCGAGGGGCTCTCCCCAGCGGTCTCCATCGATCAGAAGTCCACCAACCGCAACCCGCGTTCGACCGTCGGCACCATCACCGAGGTGTACGACTACATGCGGCTGCTGTGGGCGCGCATCGGCGTCCCGCACTGTCCTGAATGCGGCGAGCCGGCCTCGCGCCAGACCCCGCAGCAGATCGTGGACCAGCTCACCGCCCTGCCCGAACGCACCCGCTTCCAGGTGCTGGCCCCGGTGGCCCGCGGCCGCAAGGGCGAGTTCGTGGACGTGTTCTCCTCGCTGGCGACCCAGGGCTTCTCCCGGGCGATCGTGGACGGCGAACAGATCCAGCTCTCCGATCCGCCGAAGCTGAAGAAGCAGGTCAAGCACACCATCGCCGTCGTCGTGGACCGCCTGGCCATGAAGGAGGGGATCCGCCAGCGGCTGACCGACTCCGTGGAGACCGCCCTGAAGCTGGCCGACGGCCTCGTGGTGATCGACTTCGTGGACGTGGACGCCCAGGTGGATCCCGGCAAGGCCAACAGTGGTGAATGGGATGCGGTGGACGCCGAGGGCACCCCGCGCTACCGCTCGTTCTCGGAGAAGCTCTCCTGCCCCAACGGCCACCAGCTGACCATCGATGAGATCGAGCCGCGCTCCTTCTCCTTCAACAACCCCTTCGGCGCCTGCTCCACCTGCACCGGCATCGGCACCCGTCTGGAGGTGGACGAGGAGCTCGTGGTCCCCAACCCGGAGCTCGCCCTGAGCGAGGGCGCCGTGGCGCCCTGGTCCATGGGGAAGTCCACCTCGGAGTACTGGCAGCGCCTGATGTCCGGTCTGGCCGAGGAGCTCGGCTTCTCCATGGACACGCCCTGGGAGGATCTCCCGACGACGGCCCGCACCGCGATCCTGCACGGCAAGGACTACAAGGTGGTGGTCCAGTACCGCAACCGCTTCGGCAGGGAGCGCAAGTACACGCAGGGGTTCGAGGGCGTGGTGGACTACATCCACCGCAAGCACCTGGAGACCGAGTCCGATCAGGCCCGGGACCGCTACGAGTCCTACATGAGGCAGATCCCCTGCCCGGCCTGCAACGGCACCCGGCTGAACCCCACCTCGCTCTCCGTGCTGGTCGGTGGACGCTCCATCGCCGAGGCCTCGAACCTGCCCATGCCGGAGATGATCGACTTCCTGGAGGGGCTGGACCTGAGCGAGCGGGACCTGCAGATCGCCGATCAGGTCCTCAAGGAGATCCTGGCCCGCCTGCACTTCCTGCTGGACGTGGGACTGGACTACCTGAACCTGGAGCGCCCGGCCGGCACCCTCTCCGGCGGTGAGGCCCAGCGCATCCGTCTGGCCACCCAGATCGGCTCGGGCCTGGTGGGAGTGCTGTATGTGCTGGACGAGCCCTCCATCGGTCTGCATCAGCGGGACAACCGGCGCCTGATCGAGACCCTGCTGCGCCTGCGCGACCTGGGCAACACCCTGATCGTGGTCGAGCATGACGAGGACACCATCGCCGAGGCGGACTGGATCGTGGACATCGGCCCCCGCGCCGGCGAGCACGGTGGAGAGATCGTGCACTCCGGGTCCCTGGCCGGTCTGAAGAAGAACAAGCGGTCCATCACCGGCGACTATCTGTCCGGACGACGTTCCATCCCCGTCCCGGCCCAGCGCCGGCCGCTGGATCCGGAACGGAAGCTGACCGTCGTCGGGGCCCGGGAGAACAATCTGCAGGATGTCTCGGTGGAGGTGCCCCTGGGCGTGTTCACCGCGGTCACGGGTGTCTCCGGTTCAGGCAAGTCCACCTTGGTCAACGAGATCCTGTACAAGGTCCTGGCCAATCAGCTCAACAACGCCCGCCACGTGCCCGGGCGGCACCGGCGCGTGGAGGGACTCGAGCACCTGGACAAGGTGGTGCACGTGGACCAGAGCCCCATTGGACGCACGCCACGGTCCAACCCGGCCACCTACACCGGCGTGTTCGACGCCATTCGGCAGCTGTTCGCCGAGACGCCCGAGGCCAAGGTGCGCGGCTACCAGCCCGGACGGTTCTCCTTCAACATCAAGGGCGGTCGCTGCGAGGCGTGCTCCGGTGACGGCACCCTGAAGATCGAGATGAACTTCCTGCCGGACGTCTACGTCCCCTGTGAGGTGTGCGAAGGGGCCCGGTACAACCGGGAGACCCTGGAGGTGCACTACAAGGGCAAGAACATCGCCGAGGTGCTCAACATGCCGATCGAGGAGGCCGCCGAGTTCTTCTCCGCATACACGAAGATCTCCCGCTTCCTCAACACCCTGGTGGACGTCGGACTGGGCTATGTGCGGCTGGGCCAGCCGGCCACCACGCTCTCCGGCGGCGAGGCCCAGCGGGTCAAGCTCGCCACCGAGCTGCAGCGCCGCTCCAATGGCCGCTCCGTCTACGTGCTGGACGAGCCCACCACCGGTCTGCACTTCGAGGACATCCGCAAGCTGCTGGACGTGCTCAACGGACTGGTGGAGAAGGGCAACACCGTCATCACCATCGAGCACAACCTGGATGTCATCAAGACCGCAGACCACCTCATCGACCTCGGTCCGGAGGGCGGTTCCGGCGGCGGCAGGATCGTGGCCACCGGCACACCGGAGGAGGTCGCCCGGGTGGAGGCCAGCCACACCGGACGGTTCCTGGCGGAGATCCTGTGAGATCGGTGGAACTGGACCAGAGCGGGGCGGTGGACGGTCGGCCGGTGATCCTGCTGGACCTGGATGGAACCCTGGTGGACCCGGCCGGCTCCATCACCGGGGGCATCGCCGCCACTCTGGTCCGGCACGGTCTGCCCACCCCCACGCCGGAGCAGCTGCGTTCCCTCGTCGGCCCACCGCTGCGCACCGGCCTGCTCAACCTGGACGGCGTCACCGAGCAGAACGTGTCCACGCTGATCCGGGACTACCGGGCCGCATACTGGGCCACCGGCATGGCCGCCAGCCGCCCCTACCCCGGGATCCCTCAGGCGCTGGAGGACCTGGCCCAGGACCACGTCCTGGCCGTGGCCACCTCCAAGCCCGTGTCCGCTGCGCGTCGCCTGCTGGCCCTGCAGGGGCTGGACCACGTCTTCCACGCCGTCTGCGGCGCCTCCGACGACGAGCAGGCGCCCCTGCCTGCCCACGGCACCAAGGTGGAGGCGATCGCCCAGGCCCTGGCCGCCGTCGGGAGGTCCACCGGAGACCAGGCACGCCCCGTGATCGATGTGGTGATGGTGGGGGACCGGCACTATGACCTGGACGGAGCCGAGCACCACGGCCTGCCCAGTGTGGGCGTGACCTGGGGATTCTCCGCTCCCGGCGAGCTGGAGTCCGCCACGGCCCTGTGCTCCGACCCGGTGGATCTGCCCACCGTGTGCAGGACACTGCAGAATGGGGTGTCATGACCAGCCCTGCACTGCGCACCGGATTCCGACTGGCCCTGAAGACCACCTGCCGGCCCACCGTGACCGGGTTGGAGAACGTGCCCACTGAGGGCGGGTTCATCGTGGCCTCCAACCACCTGTCCTTCCTGGACTCGGTGATCATCCAGGCCACCATGCCGCGGATGGTGCACTTCTTCGCCAAGGCCGAGTACTTCACCCAGTCCGGTGTGAAGGGCTGGGTGATGAAGGAGTTCTTCGAGTCCGTGGGCTCCATCCCCGTTCAACGAGGAGAGCAGGCGGCATCGGTGGCCGCCCTGGACCGGCTCGTGGAGCTGGTCGAGGACGGACAGGGAGTGGGCATCTATCCCGAGGGCACGCGCAGCAGGGACGGTCGTCTGTACCGAGGGCGCACGGGCGTGGGCTGGCTGGCCCTGGCCACCGGCGTCCCCGTGGTCCCCGTGGGGCTGATCGGCACCGAACAGCTGCAGCCTCCCGGCTCCAACGGCTTCCGACCGCGGCACTTCACCGTCACCGTGGGCGAACCCCTCCAGTTCGAACATCTCGGGCGCAAGCACCCGCTGCCGGTCCGCCGCGACGCCACGGCCCAGGTGATGGACGCGATCGCCGTGCTGACCGGCCAGGAGCGGGTGGATGAGTACAACAGCTCCTCGTCTCAGGCATGACCGACCCGTCCAGCTACCGCCCGAAGACCGGGGAGATCCCCACCCAGCCAGGCGTCTACCGCTTCCGCGACCCGGACGGGCGCGTCATCTACGTGGGCAAGGCCAAGAGCCTGCGCTCTCGGTTGACCTCCTACTTCGCCGACCCGTCACGGCTGCACCCCAAGACCCGCACCATGGTCCACACCGCCGCGGCCGTGGAGTGGACCGTGGTGGGTTCGGAGCTGGAGGCGCTGCAGCTGGAGTACACCTGGATCAAGGAGTATGCGCCGCGGTTCAACATCATGTACCGGGACGACAAGTCCTACCCGTACCTGGCCGTGACCATGAACGAGACGTACCCCCGGGTGATGGTGATGCGCGGGGACAAGCGCAAGGGCGTGAAGTACTTCGGTCCCTTCCACCCAGCCAAGGCGATCCGCGAGACCGTGGACCTGATGCTGCGGGTCTTCCCCGTGCGCTCCTGCTCCTCCGGAGTGTTCCGCCGCGCCGAGCTCTCCGGCCGACCCTGTCTGATGGGCTACATCGACAAGTGCGCCGCACCGTGCGTGGGTCGGATCAGCGAGGTGGACCACCGGGCACTGGCTCAGGACTTCTGCGACTTCATGGCCGGGGATGCGCAGAAGCACATCCGGCGTCTGGAGCAGGAGATGTCCGAGGCCGTGGCCGATCTGCGGTACGAGGACGCCGCCCGGCGTCGGGATGACATCGCCGCCCTCAGACGCGTCTTCGAGCGCAATGCCGTGGTGCTGCCGGACTCCACTGAGGCGGACATCTTCGCGCTCTCGGAGGACGAGCTCGAGGCCGCCGTCCAGGTCTTCCATGTGCGGGAGGGGCGGATCCGCGGCCAGCGCGGCTGGGTGATGGAGAAGGTCTCTGACGCCTCAGGTCCCCAGATGATCGAGGCGCTGCTGGAGCAGGTCTACGGCGCCCTGGAGGACACCAGTCGGATCCCGCGCGAGATCCTGGTGCCCCAGCTGCCTGAGAATGCCGACCAGGTCCAGACCTGGTTGAGCGGGCTGCGCGGAGCGGCCGTGAGCCTGCGGGTGCCCCAGCGCGGAGACAAACGGGCCTTGATGGGCACGGTGCAGGAGAACGCCGATCTGGCTCTGCGTCTGCACAAGACCCGGCGCTCCGGTGACCTCACCGCCCGGTCAGCGGCCCTGCAGGAGCTGCAGGAGGCCCTGGAGCTGCCGGAGCCGCTGCTGCGGATCGAGTGCTACGACATCTCCCACGTCTCGGGCACCAACGTCGTCGGGTCCATGGTGGTCGTGGAGGACGGGCTCCCCAAGAAGCAGGACTACCGCAAGTTCACGGTGACCGGGGACGCCGCCCAGGACGACACCGCTGCCATGCGCGATGTCCTCACCCGCCGGTTCCGACACTATGTGGAGGACCTCGCGCAGCGTGGCCCCCTGGCCTCCGGCCAGATCCCGGAGGACCCCGACGACGACGCACCGGTGGGGGAGCAGAGCGCATCCGAGTCGGACGGAGAGGGCCACGCGGCTCGGGCGCCATCCAGCAGGCGTTTCGCCTATCCGCCGTCGCTGGTGGTGGTCGACGGCGGCCCGCCCCAAGTGGCCTCGGCCGCCCGCGCGCTGGCGGATCTGGGCATCACTGACCTTCCGGTCGTCGGTCTGGCCAAACGCCTGGAGGAGCTGTGGCTGCCGGGAGAGCAGTTCCCCCTCGTGCTGCCGCGCTCCTCCCAGGGGCTGTACCTGTTGCAGCGCCTGCGCGATGAGTCCCATCGATTCGCCATCAGCTTCCACCGGCAGCGACGCTCCACGTCGATGACCGCCTCCGCCCTGGACGGCGTCACCGGGCTCGGCCCCGCACGCCGGGCCGCCGTGCTCAAGCACTTCGGGTCCGTCAAACGTCTTCGCGGCGCCACAGTGGAGGAGATCCAGCAGGTGCCCGGGGTGGGTCCCGCGCTGGCGGAGAGCATCCACCGTCACCTCACCTCGGGGTCTTCGGGGGGTCCCGAGGATCGGTAGGCTGGAACCATGAACGAGGATCTGACACCGGTGAAGCCTCCCAGGTCCGAAGTGCTCATCGTGACTGGGATGTCCGGGGCAGGCCGCACCACCGCCGCCCACGCTCTGGAGGACCACGGGTGGTACGTGGTGGAGAACATCCCGCCGCAGCTGTTCGGCACCCTGGCGGACCTGGTGGCGCGATCACCGGAGGCCATCCCGAAGCTGGCACTGGTGATCGATGTCCGCTCGCGCAAGCTCTTCGAGCACATCCAGGAGGCGCTGACCCAGTTCCGCACCAACGGTGTGGAGTACCGGGTGCTGTTCCTGGACGCCGCGGACGAGCTGCTCGTGCGTCGCTTCGAATCCGGCCGCCGTCCACACCCCCTGCAGGGATCAGGCCGCATCCCGGACGGGATCGCCGCAGAGCGGATCCTCCTCAAAGAGCTCAAGGACCGGGCCGACCTCGTGCTCGACACCACGGAGATGAACGTCCACGCCCTGGCCACGACCGTGACCGAGCTGTTCACGGAGGACGGGCCCATCGTCCTGCGGCTGAACGTGATGAGCTTCGGGTTCAAGTACGGCCTGCCCCAGGACGCCAACTTCGTGGCCGACGTGAGGTTCATCCCGAACCCGCATTGGGTGCCGGAGCTGCGGCCCCATACAGGGCTGGACGAGGAGGTGGCCGCCTACGTCTTCGGCCAGGACGGCACCGAGGAGTTCGTCAGCTCCTTCCATGACATGCTCCAGCCCGTGTTGGAGGGCTACCGCCGAGAGAACAAGCACTACGCCACGATCGCAGTGGGCTGCACCGGCGGCAAGCATCGTTCCGTCGCCGTCTCCGCCGAGTTGGCACGGCGACTCGGCCAGCTGCCGCGCGTCACCGTGAACCTGCAGCACCGGGACATGGGGCGGGAATGACCATCCATTTCACCGGCCAGCTTCCGGTCACCACTCGTCCGCGTCCCCGATCCTCCGGAACGCACCCCTACGATCCCTCACTGCGCGTCACCGCACTGGGTGGGGGACACGGACTGTACGGCACCCTGTCTGCCCTGCGACTGATTGCGGGGGAGATCACCGCCGTGGTCACCGTGGCCGACGACGGCGGCTCCTCGGGACGCATCCGTCAGGAGATGGACGTGCTGCCGCCTGGGGATCTCCGGATGGCCCTGTCGGCACTGTGCGATGACACGGACTGGGGCACCACCTGGCGCGATGTGATGCAGCACCGTTTCCGATCCAAAGACGGGGTGGACGGGACCCTGGATGACCACGCTCTGGGCAACCTGCTCATCGTGGCCCTCTGGGAACTGCTCGGGGACCCGGTGGCCGGCCTGCGATGGGCCGGCGCTCTGCTGGGGGCCCGCGGCAAGGTCCTGCCGATGTCCACTGTCCCCCTGGTGATGTCCGGGACGATCCTGTCCGAGGAGTCAGGGGCCCTGCGCCATCAGGTGGTCCACGGACAGGCGGCCTTGGCCGAGGCCGGTCGAAACGGTCGGGTGTCGCACATCCGGCTGGAACCGGAGAACGCTCCGGCCTGCCCGGAGGCCCTCGAGGCGATCGAACTGGCTGACTGGGTGATCCTGGGGCCCGGCTCCTGGTATACCTCGGTCCTGCCCCACCTGATGCTCTCCGAACAGCGGGACGCCTTGGTGAACACTCCGGCTCGTCGGGCCCTGGTGATGAACCTCACCACCGAGACCACCGAGACCACGGGGATGAACGCCGAAGACCACCTCGAGGTCCTGCGCACCACGGCACCCGGACTCGCCCTGGACGTGATCATCGCCGACCCGGGCAGCGTGCGTGACCGCCAGTCCTTCGAAGAGGCCTCCGCCCGGCTCGGTGCCCGAGTCCTGTTTAGTAAGGTGGGGGCCGGATCCAGTGGTGCAGTGCATGACCCCCTGCGGCTCGCCGTCGCCTTCCAGGAGGCCTTCGGCACTTCCTGAGCGGCACCACCGTTCCGCAGTGAGGCTCACTGTCCCCATCACCCGACCCGATATGCGAGGCGAATCACATGGCCCTGACCACAGCAGTCAAGGAGGAGCTGGCACGCGTTGCCGTGCAGCGCTCCTCTGAGCGCAAGGCTGAGGTCTCGGCGATGCTCCGGTTCGCCGGCGGCCTGCACATCATCTCCGGCCGGATCGTCATCGAGGCCGAGCTGGACCAGGCCGCCACGGCACGTCGACTGCGTGCGGCCATCGGGGAGGTCTATGGCCACGGCAGCGAGATCATCGTGGTCTCGGGCGGCAACCTCCGCCGCGGCAACCGCTACGTCATCCGCGTCATTCGCGACGGCGAGTCACTGGCGCGGCAGACCGGCCTGCTGGACGTGCGGGGGCGGCCAGTTCGCGGACTGCCCTCCACCATCGTCAACGGCTCGGTCGGCGACGCCGAGGCGGTGTGGCGCGGAGCCTTTCTGGCACACGGGTCTCTGACTGAGCCCGGTCGCTCCTCCGCGCTCGAGGTCACGTGTCCAGGTCCGGAGGCGGCACTGGCCCTGTGCGGAGCGGCCCGGCGCCTGGGGATCATGGCCAAGGCGCGCGAGGTGCGCGGCGTGGATCGGGTGGTGATCCGCGATGGAGACGCCATCTCTGCTCTGCTGACGCGCATGGGCGCCCATGACACCGTCCTGGTCTGGGAGGAACGTCGGACCCGCAAAGAGGTCCGCGCGACCGCCAATCGACTGGCCAACTTCGACGATGCCAATCTGCGCCGCTCGGCCCAGGCTGCCGTCGCGGCCGGCGCACGGGTGGAACGTGCCCTGCAGATCCTGGGGGAAGAGGTTCCGGACCACCTCCGCTACGCCGGCGAACTCAGGATCCAGCACAAGCAGGCCTCCCTCGATGAGCTGGGGCGGCTCGCCGATCCGCCCATGACCAAGGACGCGATCGCCGGACGGATCCGGCGTCTGCTGGCCATGGCCGACAAGCGGGCTGCCGAGGAGGGCCTGCCCGGGACTGACGCCGCTGTGACGGCCGATGACCCGGAGAGCTGAACGTCTCCTGAACATTCCCGCTGACAGCGGAACGGGTGGACCATCAGGCCCCCGTTCTGCCTAGGATGAGAGGTGATGGCTCTGCCCCGTGCGCCTTCAGGCGCATCCGGGCTCGATGCCCACCCTGACCGGGTTCGGCCGTGACAGGTCGGCCCGAGCCGAAGAGTCCACCAAGGAGGAACCATGGCTGAATACACCCTTCCCGAGCTGTCGTACGACTACGCGGCACTGGAGCCCCACATCTCCGCGAAGATCATGGAGCTGCATCACTCCAAGCACCACGCCACCTACGTCAAGGGCGCCAACACGGCCCTGGAGAAGCTGGCCGCTGCCCGCGATGCCGAGGACTTCGGCTCCATCAACCAGCTCTCCAAGGACCTGGCCTTCAACCTGGGTGGACACACCAACCACTCGATCTTCTGGAAGAACCTCTCCCCGGACGGCGGTGACAAGCCTGAGGGCGAGCTGGCCGCAGCCATCGACGAGTACTTCGGCTCCTTCGAGAAGTTCCGGGCTCACTTCACCGCTGCGGCTCTGGGCATCCAGGGCTCCGGCTGGGCTGTGCTGGCCTACGAGCCGATCGGCGGAAACCTGGTCATCGAGCAGTTCTACGACCAGCAGAACGGTGTTCCCGTCGCCACCATCCCGCTGTTCCAGCTGGACATGTGGGAGCACGCCTTCTACCTGGACTACCAGAACGTGAAGGCCGACTACGTCAAGGCCGTGTGGAACATCGTGAACTGGGCTGACGTCTCCGCCCGTTTCGAGGCCGCACGCACCGGCGCCCAGAAGCTCATCACCCTGTGATCCTCCGCTGAGGGCGGGTCGGCACCACCGGCCCGCCCTCAGCGAGTCTGCACCCTGGATTCCAGACCCGACGTCCTGCACCATCAGCCCCACTGAAAGGCTTCACAGTGACCAAGATCGCCATCAACGGATTCGGCCGCATCGGACGCAACGCCCTGCGCGTCATCGAGCAGGAGGGGCACGATCTGGAGATCGTGGCCATCAATGACCTGAGCGACCCAGAGGACCTGGCCCTTCTGGTCAAGTACGACACGATCCTGGGCCGCTACGCCCACGACATCGAGGTCGTCGACGGCAACATCGTGGCCAACGGCGTCACCATCCGCACCTTCCAGGAGAAGGACCCGAGTCAGCTGCCGTGGGGTGAGCTGGGCGTGGAGATCGTGCTCGAGTGCACCGGCAAGTTCACCAAGGGCCCGGATGCGCGCAAGCACATCGAGGCCGGTGCGAAGAAGGTCATCCTCTCGGCCCCCGGCAAAGACGTCGACGGCACCTTCGTGATGGGCATCAACGAGGTCGAGTACGACGCCTCCTCGATGGACATCATCTCCAACGCCTCCTGCACCACCAACTGTCTGGCACCGATGGTCAAGGTCCTGAACGACTCCTTCGGGATCGTGGACGGCATCATGACCACCATCCACGCCTACACCGGCGACCAGAACCTGCACGACAACCCGCACCACAAGGACCGTCGCCGTGCTCGGGCCGCGGCGCAGAACATGGTGCCCACCTCCACCGGTGCGGCCAAGGCCATCGGCGAGGTCCTCCCGGCCCTGAAGGGGAAGCTGGACGGGTTCGCCATGCGCGTGCCGGTCATCACCGGTTCGGCCACCGACCTGACCGTCGAGCTGGAGCGTGAAGCCTCCGAGGAGGAGGTCAACGCGGCGTTCAAGGCGGCGTCCGAGACCGCGGGACTGAAGGGTCGCCTGGTCTACTCGGAGGATCCGATCGTCTCCTCGGACATCATCACCTCCCCGGCCGCCTGCACCTTCGACGCTCCGCTGACCAAGTCGATCGGCAAGACCGTGAAGATCATCGGTTGGTACGACAACGAGTGGGGCTACACTTCCCAGCTCATGGACCTGACCTCTCTGGTCGCCTCCAAGCTCTGACCCCATGACCACGGCCCGTGCGGACATCGTCCGCACGGGCCGTGGTCGCATTCCCACCACCTGGCCCTGCTGCGAGAAGAGAATCCCACGATGAGCTCCCAGAACCTTGAAGACCTGATCTCCGCCGGTGTCGATGGACGCACCGTGCTGGTCCGCTCCGATCTGAACGTGCCGCTGGACAACGGCACTGTCACCGACGACGGACGTATCCGTGCTTCTCTTCCGGTGATCCGGGCCCTGTCTGAGGCCGGCGCACGGGTGATCGTGATGGCGCACCTGGGCCGACCCAAGGGTCAGCCGGACCCGCAGTACTCCCTGCGGCCCGCCGCAGATCGGCTCGCCGAGATCAGTGACCTGACCGTGCGGCTGGCCGAGGACGTCACCGGATCCTCCGCTCAGGCCCTGGCAGGAGAACTGCAGGATGGTGAGGTCCTGCTGTTGGAGAACGTCCGATTCGATGCCCGCGAGACCTCCAAGGACGAGTCCGAGCGCTCGACCCTGGCCGATGAGATGGCGGCCCTCGTGGGCGAGGGCGGGGCCTATGTCAACGACGCGTTCGGAGCGGTCCACCGCAAGCATGCCTCCGTGTATGACATCGCCTCACGACTGCCCGCCTACCAGGGAACCCTGGTGGCCACTGAACTGGATGTCCTCTCCAAGCTGACCGGTGAACCCGAGCGGCCCTACGTCGTGGTGCTGGGCGGATCGAAGGTCTCGGACAAGCTGGCTGTCATCGACAACCTGATCGACCGGGCTGACACTCTGCTGATCGGCGGAGGCATGCTCTTCACCTTCCTCAAGGCACAGGGTCACGACGTCGGCTCCTCGCTGCTGGAGGAGGACCAGGTGGAGGTCGTGCAGGACTACCTCAAGCGCTCCGCTGGGGGTGGAGCTCGGATCGTGCTGCCCACCGACATCGTGATGGCCTCCGGGTTCTCGGCGGATGCAGAGCACGAGGTACTGCCGGTGGACGCATTGACCACCGGTGCCCACGGTGACTCAGCCATGGGACTGGACATCGGGCCGGAGACCGCGGAGGCCTTCTCCCAGGAGATCCGTGAGGCGCGCACCGTGTTCTGGAACGGCCCCATGGGTGTCTTCGAGTTCGAGGCCTTCTCCGCCGGCACCCGGTCGGTGGCCCAGGCCTTGACCGAGTCGCGCGGCCTGACCGTGGTCGGAGGTGGAGACTCTGCGGCCGCTGTGCGCACCCTCGGCTTCGAGGACTCTCAGTTCGGGCACATCTCCACCGGCGGCGGTGCGTCGCTGGAGTACCTGGAGGGCAAGACCCTTCCGGGCGTCCAGGCCTTGAGCTCGTCCGAGAAGGATGGTGCCTGAGATGACCGCGAAGACCGATGGCGTCTATGACCGCACGCCGCTGATCGCCGGCAACTGGAAGATGAACCTGGACCACCTCGAGGCAGTCACCCTGGTTCAGAAGCTCTCTTGGACGCTCAGTGATGCCGACCATGACTTCGAGCGGGTGGAAGTGGCGGTCTTCCCGCCGTTCACCGATCTGCGCAGCGTGCAGACGTTGGTGGCCGCGGACCGTCTTCCCTTGGTCTACGGTGGACAGGACCTCTCGCCGGAGACCAGCGGTGCCTACACTGGCGACATCTCCGGGCAGTTCCTCTCCAAGCTGGGCTGCACCTACGTGCTGGTGGGTCACTCGGAGCGCCGGACGATCCACGCTGAGTCCGACGAGGTCGTGCAGCGCAAGGTCAAGGCCGCCCTGGAGCACGGCCTGGGCCCGATCCTGTGCGTCGGTGAGGGTCTCGAGGTCCGTCAGGCCGGTCAGCATGTGGAGCACACCCTGGGGCAGATGCGGGCCGCAGTGGATGGGCTCAGCGCCGACCAGGTCGCCGACCTCGTGGTGGCCTATGAGCCGGTGTGGGCCATCGGCACCGGTGAGGTGGCCGGCCCGGAGGACGCCCAGGAGATGTGCCGAGCCCTGCGTGCCGAGCTCGAGGACCTGTACGACGCCGACACAGCCTCGCGAGTGCGGCTGCTCTACGGCGGCTCAGTGAAGTCCGGGAACGTGGCGAGCATCCTGCGTGAACGTGACGTGGACGGCGTGCTCGTGGGCGGTGCCAGCCTGGAGGTGGACGAGTTTGCTAGCATTGTCAGGTTCGAGCATCACCTCCTGACCGACTGACCGCCGCGCAGAAAAGAGCATCGTGGACGTCCTGACCCTCATCCTGCAGATCGCGTTGGGCGTGATCAGCCTGCTGCTGACTCTGCTGATCCTGCTTCACAAGGGCCGCGGCGGTGGTATGTCGGACATGTTCGGAGGTGGAGTGACCTCGTCCCTCGGTGCCTCCGGTGTGGCTGAGCGGAACCTGAACCGCCTCACCATCCTGCTGGGGGTGTTCTGGGGTGCCATCGTCGTCGCGCTCGGCTTGATCATGCGCTTCTCCCAGGACTTCTGACCTCCGGTCAGGCCGACGGACGAAGGGGCTCAGACCGATTGGTCTGAGCCCCTTCGTCATGCAGTGTGCCGGTGTCAGTCGGCGCCGGTGTCCTCCAACCCGGCGGCGCCCCGGTCCAGGTCCCACCGGGTCTGCACGGTTCCGTTGACCGCAGTGGCCGGCAGGCGATTCGCGTCCCGCTGTCCTCGTTCGCGGGCATCCCGGACGGTGGAGACGGTCTCGGCCTTGTCCTGGCCAGCGACCACGAGCCACACCCGACGGGCCGTTCCCAATGACTCCAGGGTCAGGGAGATCCGTTCCGGAGGAGGCTTGGGGGAGTCCGTCACCCCGATCACCGTCTGGCCGGTGGCCGAGGGCCCGGGCAGGCCGGGGAACAGACTGGCCACATGTGCGTCCGGCCCCATGCCGAGCAGCACGACATCCAGCACCGGCAGACGGGGGTCCGGGCCCGGGTCGGCCGCGGCGTGGTCAGCCAGCGCGGCTGCGTAGACCCTGGCGGCATCGTGCACCTCGTTCACTGACCGGGCCGCCTGAGGAGCCGCAGCCGGCATCCGGTGGATGTTCTCCGGCGGCAGACCGTGGTCCTCCACCAGCGCGCTCAACAGGGCATCCGTGGCCTGGACCTCGTTGCGTTCCCCGTTGCCGGCAGGCAGGAACCGTTCGTCGCCCCACCAGAGATGGACTGCGGACCAGTCCACCTGCCCAGCCAGCTCCGGTGCGGCCAAAGCCTCGAGGATCCCAGTTCCGGTGCCGCCGCCGGTCAGGACGGCTGAGGCGGTTCCGCGCGTGTCCACCGCTTCGCGCAGGACGTCGAGCAGATCCTCCGCCACGGTCCTGCAGAGTGCCTGCCGGTCCGTGTGGACTCGCAGCTGGTCGTCAGGGGTCTCAGCGTTCACTGGGAGCCACCTCCTTCAGGTCGGTCAGGGCCAGCCCGTTCTGAACCACATCGCCGAAGACCTCATCTGGATCGAGCCGGCGCAGCTCCTCGGCCAGGCAGTCCTGGTCGGTCCGGCGCGCCAGGGCGATCCGTTGAACGGGGTGGCCCTGCTGGTAGAGCGAGGCCACGTCACCGGCCATCCGAGAGAGCACGACGTCACCGCCGATCCTGCTGAAGCGCACTGCCCGCATGCCCTGGCCGGCCTTGGACCGGGCCATGGTGACCGGGACGTGCAGACACTGGGTCAGCCAGGCCGCCAAGAGGATAGTCGAGGGCGAGTCCACGGCGCCCTCCACGGTGACGGACCTGATCTCATTGGCGTTCAGATGGTCGAAGATGGCCGCCAGCTGGATCCTCCATCCGGTCAGCCGGGTCCAGGCCAGATCGGTGTCCCCGGCCCGGTACGAGGTGCGCAGGGCCATCAGGGCGCTGCGCGCGTGAGGACCGGCGGCTGAATCCGTGATCCGGCGGTGGGCGATGCGTCCCAGCGGCGATGCGGCGGGCACCTCCGGGGCATCGTGGGGCCACCAGACCACGATGGGTGCATCCGGGAGCAGCAGCGCTCCGATCAGCGATTCGGACTCTGTGGCGTTGGCGCCCTGCCCCTGGAGGATGACGACGTCTGAGGCCCCGGCGTCTCCGCCGACCCGGATCTGTGCGTCGAGGCGGGTGGGTGCCTGTGCATCCCCGGCGGCCAGCACGATGATCCGGCAGGGGTGCTCTCGACTGGCCAGGTTCGCGGCGGTGAGCGCCTTCTCCACGTACTCCGGGCGGGTGGAGATGACCAGGGTCAGCACCCGGCCGAGAGCGACGACGCCGCCGGACTCGCGCAGTCGGTTCATCTCCTTGGCCACCGTGGAGGTGGTCACATCGGTGAGGTCGACGATCATCAGGGTCTCCTCCACGTGCGTCCGTCACGAGCCATCAGTGCGTCAGCACCGGCCGGGCCCCAGCTGCCGGGGGAGTAGGGCTCGGGCTGGCCCGGCTGTGCCGCCCAATGCTCCTCGAACGGATCCAGGATCTTCCAGGACAGCTCCACCTCGGCCTGGCGGGGGAACAGCGGCGGTTCGCCGAGCAGGACGTCCAGGATCAGCCTCTCGTAGGCCTCGGGGCTGTCCTCGGTGAAGGCGTGGCCATAGCCGAAGTCCATGGTCACATCGCGCACCTCGCGCTGGGTGCCGGGGACCTTGGAGGCGAAGCGGATGGTGACACCCTCATCCGGCTGGACACGGATGACCACGGCGTTCTGACCGAACTCGTCGGAGTCGTGGCCTGGGAAGAGCAGATTGGGGGAGCGTTTGAACACCACGGCGATCTCCGTGACCCGGCGGCCCAGACGCTTGCCTGCTCGCAGATAGAACGGGACGCCGTCCCAGCGGCGCGTGTGGATGCACAGTTTGAGAGCAGCGTAGGTCTCCGTGGTGGAGTCTGGATTGAACCCCTCCTCGTCCAGGAAGCCGGTGACCTCTTCACCGCCCTGCCACCCTCCGGTGTACTGTCCCCGGGCCGACGACGCCGCCAGGGCGTCGTCGTCCTCGGGGACCACGACGGCGGCCAGCACCTTCTCCTTCTCTGCACGCAGGTGATCGGCGGCGAAGGAGATCGGCTCCTCCATGGCGGTCAGGGCCAGGAGCTGGAGCAGGTGGTTCTGGATCACGTCACGGGCCGCACCCACGCCGTCGTAGTATCCGGCACGGCCTCCGATTCCGATGTCCTCGGCCATGGTGATCTGCACGTGGTCCACATGGTTCGAGTTCCACAGAGGCTCGAAGAGGCGGTTGGCGAAGCGCAGGGCCAGCAGGTTCTGGACGGTCTCCTTGCCCAGATAGTGGTCGATGCGGAAGACGGCATCGGGTTCGAAGACCTGCTCGATCACCTCGTTGAGCTCTCGGGCGCTGGTGAGATCATGGCCGAAGGGCTTCTCGATCACCACGCGACGCCAGGGTGCAGTGGCCGCCGCTGACGTGCGCTGACCGTCTCGGCCGGCCAGTCCATGATCGGCCAGCTGGCGGCTGACCTCCTCGAACCAGTCCGGGGGGATGGAGAGATAGAAGACCGTGTTCCCCCCGGTACCACGGGAGCCCTCCAGCTCGCTCAGGACCGCGCCGAGGTCCTCATAGGCCGTGGCGTCGTCGAACCCGCCGGAGACGAAGCGGAAGCCGCCGCGCAGCTGGTTCCAGACCGTCTCGTTGAACTCGGTGCGCGAGGAGGCCTCGACGCTGCTGCGCACCTCAGCGGTGAACTGGTCGTCGGTCCAGTCCCGCCGGCCGAATCCGACGAGTGAGAAGCTCGGCGGCAGCAGGCCGCGGTGGGCCAGGTCGTAGATCGCGGGAAGCAGCTTCTTGCGAGCCAGGTCTCCGGTGACTCCGAAGAGCACCAGGGCTGAGGGACCGGCGATCCGGGTCAGGCGCCGATCCAGCGGGCTGCGGAGCGGATTCCGTCCGCCGGACACCTCAGGCACTGCTCACGGCGCCCAGCAGCTCGGCCACACCGGCGCGGCGGTCCGTCAGGTGCACCTGCACCACCGTCAGTCCGGCCTCTCGCAGGACCGAGGCGTCACCGGCGGCCTGAGCGGCGATCAGCGTGCCGAAGGTGAAGGGACGGCCGGGAATCTCCAGGTCCGTGTCCGAGTCTGCGGTGATCTGCAGCACCACGCCGTGGGCGGGACCGCCCTTGTGGTACTGACCGGTGGAGTGCAGGAACCGTGGCCCCCAGCCGAAGGTGACGGGACGCCCGGCGAGGGACGCGAGAGCGGGACGCAGCTGCTCCACCTCGGCCATGCCCAGCCGGTCCAGGTAGACCTGGATGGACAGGTAGCCGTCGGCGGGCACGGCCTGGGCCACGCCGCGCAGCACAGCGGCCAGGTCCTCGGCGTCGATGATGTCGGCTGGACCGCGCAGGTCCATCCCGTTCAGCGTGCGATCGGCGGGGGACTGCTCAGTGGGGCTGTCCAACAGGCCACGAGCGGCGGCCTTGGCCGACTCGACGTCAGGCTGGTCGAAGGGGTTGATGCCCAACAGGCGCCCGGCCACGGCCGTGGCGAACTCCCACAGGATCAGTTGGGCTCCGAGTGAGCCGAACACCTCGATCGCATGGTCTCCGGTCCGGGGTTCCAGGGACTCCTCGTCGTCCCGGTCCTCGGGGCCGGCGACGAGGCGCACCTGGAGCAGATCGGCGGCCTCCGCCAGTGGAGACTGGGTCTCAGGATCGCCGGCGTGCACCACCACGGGGAGGACACCGGTGCCCTCCTTGCCGGTGGACTCCGCAATCAGCTGCTCGGCCCAGTCGGCGAAACCGGGGATGCCGGAGCCCTCGTCCGAGAAGATCAGCTTGTTCCGCAGGGGAGTGGTCCCACCGAGCGCGGCGCCGAGCTGCAGGCCCAGGTTGTCCACGTCGTCGTCTCGGAGCATCTCCATGGCCTCTTCGGCGTCGTCCAGCAGAGCGGCCACGTCCACGCCAGCCAGCCCGGTGGGGACCAGCCCGAACGCCGTCAGCGCGGAGTACCGGCCACCCACGGTGGGATCGGCGGTGAAGACCTGACGGTAGCCGGCCTCCGTGGCCGTCTGCTCGAGCGGTGAGCCGGGATCGGTGACCACGATCATGTGACGACCGGCCGTCAGCCCGGCGTCGGTGAAGGCCTGCTCGAAGACCCGACGCTGGGAGTCGGTCTCCACCGTCGATCCGGACTTGGAGGAGACCACCAGTGCGGTCTGCTGGATGTCCGCCGCCAGCACGTTGCCCACCATCTCCGGGTCGGTGGAGTCCAGGACCGTCAGCTCCCGGCCCGCGGTGGCCGCGATGACCTCAGGCGCCAGGGACGAACCGCCCATTCCCGCCAGGACGATCCGGGTGATGCCCTCGTTCTGGAGATCCCGGCGCAGCTGCTCGATCTGAGGCAGCACGGCCCTGGAGTCCTCGATCAGGTCCATCCAGCCCAGACGCTGGGACGCCTCCTCCTCCGCAGCAGGCCCCCACAGGGTGTGGTCCTTCTGCGCGAGTCGACTGGCCACGCGGTCCTCCACCAGGGTCGGCACGTGCCGGTCCACCGCCTCCAGGGCGGCTCCGGTGGCCTGCAGTCCAAGCGAGCTCATGAGGGTCTCCTTCAGAGGGGTCTGGTCAACGGCATCGACGTCGTCGGTGGTCAGGTGGTCGAACGGTGCTGGTCCAGGGCGGTGCGGACGGTCTGCAGCAGCTCCTGCCAGCTGTCCACGAACTTCTGCAGACCCTCGTCCTCCAGCGTCCGCACCACGTCCTGGTAGTCCACCCCAGCATGGCCCACGGAGTCCAGGATCCGATCCGAGGTCTCATAGGCAGAGCTGATGGTGTCCCCCTGGACGACGCCGTGGTCGGCGAGGGCCTCCAGGGTCTTCTCGGGCATGGTGTTCACGGTGCCGGGAGCCACCAGTCCGGTCACGTAGAGCGTGTCCGGCAGGGCCGGGTCCTTGGTGCCGGTCGAGGCCCAGAGGGGACGCTGCGGCCGGGCTCCGGCATCGGCGAGCAGACGCCATCGTTCGGTGTCCAGGGTGTCGGTGAAGATGCGGTACGCGAGCCTGGCGTTGGCCAGTCCCGCCAGGCCGCGCAGGTCGCCGGCTCCGGGGGATGACGAGGCGTCCAGACGGCGGTCGACCTCCGTGTCCACACGGGAGACGAAGAAGCTGGCCACGGAGTGGATGTCCTTCAGCGCGTGTCCGGCCGCCAGGGCCTGCTCCAGGCCGAGCAGCCAGGCGTTGAGGACCTCGCGGTACCGGGTGAGGGAGAAGATCAGCGTGACGTTCACGCTGATGCCCTCGGCCAGCACGGCGGTGATGGCCTCCAGCCCCTCAGTGGTCGCCGGGATCTTGATCAGCACATTGTCTCGCCCGACGGCGGCCGCCAGCTCGCGTGCCTCGCTCACCGTGGCCTCGGCCTCGCGGGCAGAGCGCGGGTCCACCTCGATGGACACGCGTCCGTCCACGCCATCGGTCTGCTGGTGGACGGGTGCGAACACATCGCAGGCCTCACGCACGTCTCGAGTGGTCAGCTCGAAGACGGCGCGTTCCACATCGACTCCCTCCCGGGCGAGCTCCTGGAGCTGCTCGCGGTACGGACCGCCGTCCTTCAACGCCGCGGCGAAGATGGAGGGATTGGTGGTCACGCCGGTCACGGAGCGTGTCTGGATCAGCTCCTGGAGGTTGCCTGAGGTGATGCGGTGGCGCGAGAGGTCGTCGAGCCAGATGGACACACCGGCCTCGGCCAGTGCCTGGGTGTTCTGGTTCTGCTCCGTCATGGTGTGCTCCTGAGGTGATCGGATCGGCTGGGCGCGCAGACCGGTCAGAACGCGCTGGCCGTGAGGTCGCGCACGGCCTGGGCCACCGCGTCAGCGGTGATGCCGAACTCGCGGTACAGGGTCTGGTAGTCGGCGGAGGCTCCGAAGTGCTCCAGGGAGACCTGGGCACCGCGGAAGCCGGTGTACTTCATCCAGCCCTGGGAGACCCCCGCCTCCACGGAGACCCGGACCGGCCCGTCCAGGGAGGTCAGGTCGCCCAGCACCGAGCGGCGGTAGTCCTCGTCCTGGGCGTCGAACCATTCCAGGCACGGGGCCGAGACCACACGGGTGGGGACACCTTCGGCCTGCAGGGCATCGCGGGCCTCGACGGCCAGCTGCACCTCGGATCCGGTGCCGATCAGGATGGCCCGGGGCTCGACGACCGAGCCCCTGGCATCGGTGGCGTCCAGGAGCACGTAGGCTCCCCGCGCCGTGCCCTCGGCCGAGGCGAAGCCCTGCTCATCACGGGGGAACACCGGGAGGTTCTGGCGGGACAGCACGATGCCGGCCGGATGGGTGGTGTTCTCCAGGATCGTCCGCCAGGCCCAGGAGACCTCGTTGGCATCGGCCGGGCGGACCACGTCGAGTCCGGGGATCGCCCGCAGGCTGGCCAGCTGCTCCACCGGCTGGTGGGTAGGACCGTCCTCGCCCAGGCCGATGGAGTCGTGCGTCCACACATAGATGGCCGGGGTGGACATCAGTGCCCCGATCCGGATGGCCGGTCGCTGATAGTCCGAGAAGATCAGGAACGTGCCGGAGTAGGCGCGCAGCAGAGATCCCAGGGAGATCCCGTTCACGATGGCTCCGGCGGCGTGCTCGCGGATGCCGAAGTGCAGGGTGCGGCCGTAGGGGCCACCGCTCCAGGTGTCCGTCTGAGCCTCGGCAGGGATGAAGGAGGATTCGCCGTCCATGGTGGTGTTGTTGGACCCGGCCAGGTCGGCCGAACCGCCCCAGAGCTCAGGCATCACCGGCGCCAGCGCGGACAGCACCTTGCCGGAGGCGGCACGGGTGGCCAGGCCCGTGGCCTCAGGACCGAAGTCGGCTTCGAACCGGGGGAAGGCCTGCGCGAACCCGTCGGGCAGACGGCGATCCTTCAGGCGGTCGTACAGATCAGCCGCCTCAGGGCGGTCGGTGCGCCACTGCTGGTAGGCCTGCTCCCACTGAGCGCGGTACTCGGCTGAACGCCCAGCGATGCTGCGTGCATGTGCCAGGACCTCGTCCTCGATCTGGAAGGAGGCCTCCGGGTCGAAGCCCAGAATCTCCTTCAGGCCGCGCAGCTCCTCAGAGCCGAGCTTGGAGCCGTGGATGCCACCGGTGTCCTGCTTGGTGGGCGAGGGCCAGCCGATGATGGTGCGCAGACTGATCAGGGACGGACGCCCGGTCTCGGCCTTGGCCGACTCCAGGGCCCGGTACAGCTGTTCGGTGTCCTCCATGTAGTCGCCGGAGGCTGTCCAGTCCACGCGCTGGACATGCCAGCCGTAGGCCTCGTAACGCGCGGAGACGTCTTCGCTGAAGGCGACCTTGGTGTCGTCCTCGATGGAGATCTCGTTGTCGTCGTAGATCACCACGAGGTTGCCCAGCTGCTGGTGCCCGGCCAAGGAGGAGGCCTCCGAGGTGACGCCCTCCTGCATGTCACCGTCTGAGGCGATGACGAACACGTGGTGGTCCCAGGGGCTGGTGCCCGGGGCCGCCTCCGGGTCCAGCAGTCCACGGAGTCGGCGCTGGGCATAGGCGAAGCCCACGGCGGAGGCCAGGCCCTGTCCGAGCGGTCCGGTGGTGATCTCCACGCCGTCAGTGTGGCCGTGCTCCGGGTGGCCGGGAGTCTTCGAACCCCAGGTGCGCAGAGACTCCAGGTCCTCCAGCTCCAGACCTGCGCCGGCGGCGAACAGCTGCAGGTACTGGGTCAGCGAGGTGTGGCCGGCGGAGAGGATGAAACGGTCCCGTCCGGCCCACTGGGGGTCCGTCGGGTCGAGGTGCATGACGTTCTGGAACAGCTGCCAGGCCACTGGGGCCAGCGAGATGGCCGTGCCGGGGTGTCCGTTCCCGACCTTCTCCACCGCGTCGGCGGCCAGCACGCGGAGAGTGTCCACGGCCCGGCGATCCTGATCGGAGTAGGTGTACTCACGGGCCGGACGGGTCCGGTCCAGGGCCTTCTCGTCGGTGGGAGTTGCCGGGGCTGAGGTCACAGTGATGCTCCTGACGGGTCGAGACGGAGCCCCGGATCTGGCGACTGAGCCGTCCAGGGCAGGCCGCTGGCGGCCTCTGCCAGCTTAGCCCGATCAGGGTGGTCTGGGTCCGGGTCTGACGCAATGCCGGTTCCAGATGACCTTCGGCGGTACACTGGACCCTGTATATGGGCTGTTCCCTGCCCTCTGTCCTGTTCCTGCCTTCGAACCGTGAGAAGTAGATGCCCACCTCCCTTGACGCACCCACCACCGGCACTCCGGAGCACGCGGCTGACGCCACGGTGCGCCAGGGCATCGGGTTCAAGCGGAAGGCCGCGGCCTACCTCGCCCTGACCAAGCCGCGGGTGATCGAGCTGTTGCTGGTCACCACGCTTCCCACCATGATCTTCGCCCAGCGGGGATTCCCAGACATCCTGACCATGGTCGCCACCATGGTCGGCGGTGCACTGGCAGCCGGTGCCTCAGGGGCCTTCAACTGCTACATCGACCGGGACATCGACCGCGTCATGAAGCGGACCGAGAACCGTCCGCTGGTCACCGGTGAGGTGACGCCGCGCGAGGCGCTGGTCTTCTCCTGGGTCCTCACGGTGCTCTCCCTGGCCATCCTGACCTTCGGTGCCAACCTGCTGGCAGGCCTGCTGGGGGCCGGCGCCATCTTCTTCTACGTGGTGGTCTACAGCCTGGTGCTCAAGCGGCGCACCGAGCAGAACATCGTCTGGGGCGGGATCGCCGGCTGCTTCCCGGTCCTGATCGCCTGGGCCGCCGTCCGGGAGACCGTGGAATGGCCCGCCGTGGTGCTGTTCCTGATCATCTTCCTCTGGACCCCGCCGCACTACTGGCCGCTGTCGCTGAAGTACAAGCTGGACTACCAGAACGCCGAGGTGCCCATGCTCGGGGCCGTGGCCTCCGCCCGCGTGGTCTCCAGCCAGGTGGTGCTGTACGCCTGGGCCACCGTGGCCTGCTCGTTGCTGCTGGTGCCCATGGGCTGGGCCGGCATCGTCTACACGGCCACCGCGGTGGCCACCGGCGCCTGGTTCATCTACGAGTGCCATGTGCTCTACCGCGAAGCCCAGAAGCCGGACTTCACGGACAAGAAGGCCATGAAGGTCTTCCACCTGTCCATCACCTATCTGACGCTGCTGTTCGTCGCCCTGGCGGTGGATCCCTTCGTGGGCTCGCCGCTGATGCCGGTGCCCGGCGTCATCCACTGACCCGGCACTCCCACACAGTCCCGGACACAGGACAGGCCGACCGGATCGTTCCGGTCGGCCTGTCTCGTCTGTGCTCCGCTGCCCTCCCCGGAGCATGCCCGGGGGCCCGGGGCTTCTACGCCCGGGCCTGGGCCATCTGCTCGGGACCGGCCTCCACGGCCTCAGCCACGCGGGCCGTGTACGTGGAGCGCTGACGGTCCAGCGCATTCGTCATGGCCCAGACGATCAGCGCGGCCCCCAGCATGTGGAGCAGGACCAGCAGGATGGGCAGACCGTTGAAGTGCTGGACGTACCCGATCAGTCCCTGGAAGAGCACCACCATCAGCACGCGGACGGTCGACATCCGCTGCCCCCGGGAGGAGTCCTGGCGCAGCACCACGATCATCAGCAGCACCGCGGCGGCCACCATGATGTACACCGGCACCACGTGGATGCGCGTGACGATCAACGGGTCGAAGTCGTGCCGGGGCGCGGTGGCGTCACCGCCGTGTGGGCCGGTGCCGGTCACCACGGTGCCGAGGTAGACCGCGGCCCAGCCGGAGATGAACACGATCCAGGCCAGACCGCGGGACAGCGGCGTCGTCGGGCCGTCCACCAGCTGCGGCGGTGTGCCGGACTCGGAGCGGACCCGCCACTCCAGGCCCACGCGGTTGACCAGCAGCGTGGCCACGCACACCATGGTCGCCGAGACCATGAAGTGCCCCGCCACCACCCAGGGATTGAGCTGGGTCAGCACGGTGATGCCGCCCACCACCGCCTGCGCCGGAATGCCCAGCAGCAGGCCGAAGGACATCCCGAACAGGGACGGGTGGCTGCGCCGCATCCGCCAGACCCACAGGAGCATGGCCAGGGCGATGAAGCCCAGCACGAAGGTCAGGGTCCGATTGCCGAACTCGATGATCCCGTGGATGCCCATCTCCGGGGTGTTGGTCAGGGACTCGGGAGTGCACTTGGGCCAGGTAGGGCAGCCCAGGCCGGACTTGGTCAGACGCACCGCACCTCCGGTGACGATGATCCCGATCTCCGAGATCAGTGAGGCGATGGCCAGCCAGTAGGTGGTGCGGGTGATGGTGGAGGGCAGCCACCGGGGCCCGTCCAGCACGGGTTCAGCAGACCGGGGCACAGCGGCATCGTGCGGCAGGCCCACGTCAGGACCAGTCCCGACGGCGGCAGGCTGGGTGGAGGAGGTCACGTCAGGTTCCTAGGGGTCAGGGGATCAGGACAGGTCAGTGCAGGGGCGGTCATCTCCACCGGAACCACCTCACGGCGGCCAGGGTGGCCAGGACCGCCCAGCTGAGCAGGATGAGCAGGGCGGGTCCGTCCAGCGTGCCGTGCAGGAGGGATGCACGCAGGCCGTCGCCGAGTGCGGCCGAGGGCAGGAACGCGGCGAGCGCGGACCAGATGCCCACGTCCGGGACGGGGAAGACCGCCCCGCCCAGCGCGCCGAGCAGGACCCAGAGCAGGTTCGTCAGCGCCAGGGTGGCCTCGGGCTTGGTGGTCCCAGCGATCAGCAGCCCCAGAGCCGTGAACGTCGCCGCACCGCAGATCAGGAACAGCACCGCCCAGGAGATGCCGGCCAGGTCAGGACGCCATCCCAGGGCCAGGCCCACGCCGCCGATCACGGTGACCTGCACGGTCAGCAGGGTCAGGACGGACAGAGCCTTGCCCAGCAGGAGGCCGGCCGGCCCCAGGGGAGTCGTGGAGAGGTAGGCCAGCACCCCGTAGCGGCGCTCGAAGGCGGTGGCGATCCCCTGGCCGGTGAAGGCCGAGCTGAGCACGGCCAGAGCGAGCACGCCGGGGACGGCGAGATCGATCCCTCGAGTGGTGGGGGTGTCCAGCAGTCCGGTCCAGACGGTCCCGAACAGGGCCAGCAGCGGCAGGATGATCGAGACGAGCAGCTGCTCGCCGTTCTTCAGGGCGGTCCAGGTCTCGTATCCGCTCTGGGAGAGCACCCGGCGGACGAGCGGCTGGGCGTGGGCTGCGCGCGCGGGCTGCAGCGAGGACTCGACACCGCTCACGGGGTGACCTCCAGGAAGACGTCCTCCAAGGACCGGCGGGCCAGATGCAGATCCGTGGGCATCAGGTCGTGACGGGTCCACCAGGCCGCCAGGGCCTCCAGGTCCGAGGGTCTCTGGGCACCGTGCACCACATAGGAGCTGCCGGTCGGCGTCCCGCCGCCGGCAGAGGAGTGGCCCGGCTCGGCCTGGACGGTCAGCCCCGCAGGCACCTCATCCAGCGCCACGGAGGGCACTGCTCGGTCCACGCGGAAGTGCAGGGCCGGTGCCTCCGAGGTGGAGGTCAGTTCAGAGACAGTCCCGCGGCGCACCACGCGGCCCTGGCGGAGCAGGACCACGTGGTCGGCCAGGCGTTGGGCGTCATCGAGCAGGTGTGTGGTGAGGATGATGGCCATGCCGGAGGCCCGCAGTTCGCGGATCAGCTCGAACACCAGTTGGCGGGAGACCGGGTCGAGTCCGGCACTGGGCTCGTCCAGGAAGATCACCTGGGGCCGCCCTGCCAGCGCGGCGGCGAGCGAGACGCGCTGGCGCTGACCGCCCGAGAGGCGCCGAATGTCTCGGCGGGCGAACTCGTCGATGCCCAGACGCTCCATCAGCCGCGGCATGTCCACGGGATCGCGGTACAGGGTGCAGACATGACGCAGCAGTGGCTCCGGTGTGGCGGCCAGGGGCAGTCCGCCGTCCTGGAGCATCACGCCGACCCGGCTGCGCAGATCCGCGCCAGCCCGCCAAGGATCCTGATCCAGCAGACGCACGGTGCCGGAGGTGGGGCGCTCCAGTCCCTGCGCGACCATCAGGGTGGTGGTCTTGCCGGCTCCATTGGGTCCCAGCAGGGCGGTGACCTGGCCTGCGCGGGCGGTCAGCTCCACTCCCCGCAGGATCTCCACAGTGGAACGGCGGCTGCGCACGCTGTGGTGCACATCAGTCAACTGGAGTTGGACGTCACCGGTGGGGGCAGGGCCCTGCGCATGCAGGTGTCTGGTGACGGCGGGGTCGGCCGGCACGGACGTCACCGACGCTGCAGGGGAAGGGGGCACAGAGGACACCGAGACAGTCTAGCCGCGCGTGCGTTGAGTTCTACGTCGTGTAGAAGTCGCGCCCGACGGTCTGAGACCCGGGGGTCGCCTGCGCTGGGAGCGGAATCGTCCTCGACTGAGGGTCCCCTCACTTGGAACCGGTATCCCGAATAGGTAAGAATAAAGTTGTGTATTCCCCCGACGTCGCGCGCACAGCGCCGGACTCCAGTGTGCCCACCGGCACCGGAGCGGTGCTGACCGGAGACAGCACCCGTGAGCGGGTGCTGCAGGTCGTGCTCACGCACGGGCCGGTGAGCGCCGCCGAGGTGGGACGTCAGCTGGATCTGACCGCCGCAGCGGTGCGTCGGCACCTGGACGTCCTCTCCGAGGAGGGGACCGTGGAGATCAAGCTGATCGCCGGCAACCGCGGTGCCGGGCGTCCATCCCGCCGGTATGTGGTCAGCCAGCAGGGCCAGGCCGATCTGGGCGACGACTACCTCACCATCGCCACGGACGCGCTGGGCCGGCTGGCGCAGATGCAGGGCGTCGAGGCGATCCGCCTGGTGGCCCAGGACCGCTTCGCCGAAGTGGAGCGCCGCTTCCTCGAGGCGATCACCGCCGCCGAGGCACAAGGTGAGTCCGTCCAGGATCTGCAGGTGCGGACGGACACGCTGGCACGGGTCCTGGACGAGCTCGGCTTCGCCGCCAGCATCCGCCTGGCCGGTCTGCCCACCACCGGACCCGGTCCGGACCGTCAGCACGCCCCTCAGTCAGACCGGACCTCACTGCCGGTGATGCGGGCCGCGCAGATCTGTCAGGGACACTGTCCCCTGCAGGAGGTCGCCGCACGGTTCCCGGAGTTCTGCGAGGAGGAGACCGAGGTCTTCGCCCGCCTGCTCGGCGTGGATGTGCGGCGCCTGTCCACCATGCCCACCGGTGGGCATGTGTGCACCACCCATGTCCCGCTGGGACGCAAGCCTCCCGCGCGAGCCGACCGGCCGTCGTCGGGAACCGCCACCGGCTGAGCCGGAGGCCACCGACCACCAGACCCACCCAAGACTGAACCGAACTGCCAGAAGTGCAAGTGAGAGAGGTTGAGATGACCGATCAGATCACCGATCGGATCACGGAGGACACCGACCCCGGTGTCATCTCCGAGATCCTGGAGAAGAACCCCGAGCTGGAGGCGATCGGCGCCTACCAGTTCGGCTGGGCCGATTCCGACGACGCCGGCGCCAACGCCCGCCGCGGCCTGAACGAGGACGTGGTGCGGGACATCTCGGCCAAGAAGGACGAGCCCGAGTGGATGCTCAACCTGCGCCTGAAGGGCCTGAAGTACTTCGACCGCAAGCCGATGCCGACCTGGGGCGCAGACCTCTCCGGGATCGACTTCGACAACATCAAGTACTTCGTGCGCTCCACCGAGAAGCAGGCCCAGTCCTGGGAGGACCTGCCCGAGGACATCCGCAACACCTATGAGCGTCTGGGCATCCCCGAGGCCGAGCGCGCCCGTCTGGTGGCCGGTGTGGCCGCGCAGTACGAGTCCGAGGTCGTGTACCACCAGATCCGTGAGGACCTGGAGGAGCAGGGCGTGATCTTCCTGGACACCGACACCGGCCTGAAGGAGCACCCGGAGATCTTCAAGGAGTACTTCGGCTCCGTCATCCCGGTGGGCGACAACAAGTTCGCCTCCCTGAACACCTCGGTGTGGTCCGGCGGCTCCTTCGTCTACGTCCCCAAGGGCGTGCACGTGGAGATCCCGCTGCAGGCCTACTTCCGGATCAACACCGAGAACATGGGCCAGTTCGAGCGCACCCTGATCATCGCGGACGAGGACTCGTACGTGCACTACATCGAGGGCTGCACCGCCCCGATCTACACGTCCGACTCGCTGCACTCCGCCGTGGTGGAGATCGTGGTCAAGAAGGGCGCCCGCGTGCGCTACACCACCATCCAGAACTGGTCCACCAACGTGTACAACCTGGTGACCAAGCGCGCCGTCTGCGAAGAGGGCGCCACCATGGAGTGGATCGACGGCAACATCGGCTCCAAGGTCACCATGAAGTACCCCGCCGTCTACCTCACCGGTGAACACGCCAAGGGCGAGACCCTCTCGATCGCCTTCGCCGGCAAGGACCAGCACCAGGACACCGGATCCAAGATGGTCCACCTGGCGCCCAACACCTCCTCCTCGATCGTCTCCAAGTCGGTGGCGCGCGGCGGCGGCCGGGCGGCGTACCGCGGTCTGGTCCAGGTCAAGGAGGGTGCCGAGAACTCGGCCAACTCCGTGGTCTGCGACGCCCTGCTGGTGGACACCATCTCCCGCTCGGACACCTACCCGTACATCGACATCCGCGAGGATGACGTCACCCTGGGGCATGAGGCCACGGTCTCCCGGGTCTCGGAGGAGCAGCTCTTCTACCTGATGAGCCGCGGGCTGTCCGAGCAGGAGGCCATGGCGATGATCGTGCGCGGGTTCATCGAGCCGATCTCCCGTGAGCTGCCGATGGAGTACGCACTGGAACTGAACAAGCTCATCGAGCTGCAGATGGAAGGATCGGTGGGCTGATATGACCGACACACAGAACATCACCCTGGACGAGCTCTCCACCGAGGGCGCCGGGACCCCCGTCATCCCCGGGATGGGGGAAGAGGGCGAGCAGCTGGCCACCGAGCTGACCGCTGGCACCGATGCCACCGTTCCCGGCTCGGCCGAGACCGGTGCGGTGGAGTCCCACGTGGACCCCTCCGCGAAGGTCTCCGGGGCCGACGGCCGCGCCGCCTTCGGCACCTCCCGCGCGGACCGCATCTCCTCCCGTGAGCTGGCCGACTTCCCGGTCCTGACCGGACGTGAGGAGGACTGGCGCTTCACCCCGCTGCAGCGTCTGGCTGGCCTGCACCTTCCCGACGGCGACCAGTCCCGGCTGACCGGCACGGCACCGTCCGTGCAGGTCCAGGCGCAAGACGGGATCACCGTGGAGACCGTGGGACGTGAGGACGCCCGCCTGGGCTCCGTGCTGACCCCGGACGACCGGGTGTCCGCCGCCGCCTGGAACTCCTTCGAGCAGGCCACCGTGGTCACCGTGCCCGCCGAGCTTGAGGTGGGCGAGCCCATCCGCATCACCGTGGAGGGCACCGCGGCCGAGGCGTCGGCCCAGCACCTGCTGGTGGTCGTGGGACCCCATGCCCGCGCCGACGTCGTGATCACCCACCGCGGTTCGGCCGTGGTGGCCCAGAACGTGGAGTTCGACGTCCAGGACGGGGCCGGTCTGACCGTGACCAGCATCCAGGCCTGGGAGGACTCCGCCGTGCATGCCTCGGCACAGCAGGCCGCTGTGGCCAAGGACGCCACCTTCAAGCATGTGGCGATCTCCTATGGCGGCTCCCTGGTCCGGCTCACCCCCACCGCACGGTTCACCGGTCCCGGTGCCGAGTCCGAGCTCTACGGCCTGTACTTCGCCGACGCCGGCCAGCACCTGGAGCAGCGTCTGTTCGTGGACCACGCCGTGCCGAACTGCACCTCCAACGTGCTCTACAAGGGCGCGCTGCAGGGCCAGGACGCTCACACCGTGTGGGTCGGGGACGTGCTGATCCGCAAGGAGGCCGAAGGCACGGACACCTACGAGAAGAACCAGAACCTGCTCCTCTCCGACGGTGCCCGTGCCGACTCCGTGCCGAACCTGGAGATCGAGACCGGCGTGATCGAAGGTGCCGGGCACGCCTCGGCCACCGGCCGCTTCGACGAGGAGCAGCTGTACTACCTGATGGCACGCGGCATCCCCGAGTCCGAGGCGCGCAAGCTCGTGGTGCGCGGCTTCCTCAACGAGATCATCCAGAAGATCGGGATCGAGGACGTCGAGCAGGAGCTCACCGAGATCATGGAGACCGAACTCGAGGTGACCCAGCTCTGATGGCGGCCGGTCAGCGCGTCTGCGCCTCCAGCGAGATCGGGCCCGGCGAGGTCCAGCGGTTCGAGGTGGACGGACACCCCGTGGCCGTGGCCCGCGACTCCGACGGCACCCTGCACGCCCTGGACGACATCTGCTCCCACGAGGAGGTGTCGCTCTCGGACGGCTTCGTGGAGGGTTGCGCGCTGGAGTGCATCGGGCACGGGTCGGCCTTCGACCTGGTGAGCGGACGGCCCAACCAGCTGCCCGCCACCGATCCGGTGTCCGTGTACGCGCTGACCGAACAGGACGGAGAGGTGTTCGTCGACACCTCCACCGTGCTCAACGCCTGAGGCTCGCCTCCGACCGCGGGAGACCGCTCCCGCACCCCCTGAACCACACCACTTGAAGACCACTCCGTCCCTGAGACGGAACCTGTGAGGAGAACACGCATGTCAACCCTGGAGATCAAGGACCTGCACGTCTCGATCGAGACCGAGAAAGGCCCCAAGGAGATCCTCAAGGGCGTGAGCCTGACCGTGAACACCGGTGAGACCCACGCCATCATGGGCCCCAACGGCTCCGGCAAGTCCACGCTGGCCGCCACGATCGCCGGCCACCCCCGCTACGAGGTCACCTCCGGCTCCATCACCCTGGACGGCGAGGACGTCCTGGAGATGGACGTGGACGAGCGCGCCCGCGCCGGCCTGTTCTTGGCCATGCAGTACCCGGTGGAGATCCCCGGCGTCACCATGACCAACTTCCTGCGCACCGCCAAGACCGCGATCGACGGCGAGGCCCCCTCGCTGCGTCACTGGTCCAAGGACGTCAAGTCCGCCATGGAGGCGCTGAAGATCAACCCCGAGTTCGCCAACCGCAACGTGAACGAGGGCTTCTCCGGCGGTGAGAAGAAGCGCGTGGAGATCCTGCAGCTGGAGCTGTTCAAGCCCAAGTTCGCCGTCCTGGACGAGACCGACTCCGGCCTGGACGTGGACGCCCTGCGCGTGGTCTCTGAGGGCGTCAACCGGGCCCAGGAGCAGAACCAGATGGGCACCCTGCTCATCACCCACTACACCCGGATCCTGCGCTACATCAAGCCGGACTACGTGCACGTCTTCGTGGACGGCCAGGTGGCCGAGTCCGGTGGACCCGAGCTGGCCGACCGCCTGGAGAACGAGGGCTACGTCCGCTTCGAGACCGCCACGGCCGGAGCCTGAGGAACCTGATGACGGAGAACACACAGACACCCCTCGACGACATCGAGGAGGCGCTCAAGGACGTCATCGACCCCGAGCTGGGCGTGAATGTGGTCGATCTCGGGCTGCTCTACGGCGTGCACTACGCCGAGGACGGGGCCCTGCTGATCGACATGACGCTCACCACCGCCGCCTGCCCGCTGACCGATGAGATCGAGGATCAGGTCTCTCGTGCCGTCAGCACCATGGTGGACGAGTGGCGACTGAACTGGGTATGGATGCCGCCGTGGGGTCCGGAGCGGATCACCGACGACGGCCGCGACCAGATGCGAGCCCTCGGGTTCAACATCTGATCAGACCGCCATCACGAGAACGGGACGTCACCTTGCCAGGTGACGTCCCGTTCTCGTCTGCGAAGTGTCCGTGGAGATCCGGTGATGGGGGTCAGCCGATCAGGGCTGGTCCAGATTCGGGTGGTCCAGGGTGTTGCACTGGTTGATGTCGGTGGTCTGGTAGCCGTGCATGAACCACTTCATCCGCTGCTCAGAGGTGCCGTGAGTGAACGCCTCGGGCATCACCCGGCCCGTGGAGGCCTGCTGGATGCGGTCGTCGCCCACCGCGGCCGCGGCGGAGAGGGCATCACGCAGATCGGTCTCGGTGACCTCCTGCAGGAAGGTCTCGCCTGACTCTGGATCCGTGGTGGTGGCGGCATGGCCGGCCCACATGCCGGCGTAGCAGTCGGCCTGCAGCTCCACGCGGACGGCCCCGGAGGTGGGGCCGGTACCGCCCTGCTGGGAGTACTGCAGGTAGCCCACGATGTTCTGGATGTGGTGCCCGTACTCGTGGGCCACCACGTACTCCTCGGCCAGCGGTCCGCCGGAGGCGCCGAACCGGGACTCGAGCACATCGAAGAACTCGGTGTCGTAGTACATGGACTCATCCCCGGGGCAGTAGAACGGGCCCACATCGGAGGTGGCCGCACCGCAGGCGGTGTTCACCCGTCCGGCGAACAGCTCCACGCCGGGTTCGCGCCACTGCACCTGGTACTGGGCCAGGTACGGCTTCCAGAAGGCGTCGCCGGACTCCACGGTGGCCAGGATCCGGCAGTCGATCCGCTCGTTGGCATCGGCGCCGGTCTGGCACTCGTCGATCGCCTGCGGGCCGCTGGGCTGCTGCCGCTGGGTCTGGGTTCCTCCGGTCAGGCCCAGATCCTCGGCCAGCCCCGGGGCGAAGATGGACAACAGCAGGACCAACAGGCCCGCGCCACCGCCGATCGCGATGCCACCGCCCCGGCCCACGCCTCCACCACCGCGAGAGTCCCGGACGCGGGAGGAGTCCAGTCTGATGTTGTCGTTGAAGCTCATGCGCCTGAGTGTAGTGGGGGAGCGAGCTGAACGGCATCAGGGCGCCGTGTCCTCCTGGTGGCGGTGTTCCGGCTCGTCCGGCAGCCCTCGAGCGGCCAGCGCCTCTCCTGTGGCACGGGCATATCCCACCGTGGCCACCAGCACCGGCAGCATCAGCCTCTGTGGGGTGCGTCGCACACCCCGGGCGGCCAGCGCCTCGGAGGTCTCCTCGACGGCGGTCCCCACCCAGGGGATCGAGCGGACCATCACGTTGACCGCCAGCGCCGCCGCCTGAGGGTGGACGCCGAGCGGCCGGAACAGCCCGAAGAACCGTTCCATCCCGTCCAACAGGTCCGGTCCTGGGGTGGTCAGCAGCAGCAGCCGCGCAGCGGTCAGAGCGGCATACACCCCCACCACGACCACCCCAGCGTTCAGCACGGCTCCGCCCACGTCCGGTCCAGCGGCCTGTCCGGCCGGGCGCACCCAGACCTCCGAGATCCAGCGGGCCAGACCGACCACCAGCAGCAGCGGCCACAGTCTGCGCAGCGGCGCCAGGAACTTTCCGATCAGACCCGCCGCACCGTGCAGGACCACGACGACGGCCAGCGCGGCGAGGGCCACCAGCGGTGCCCTCCAGGAGACCACCAGGACGGTGACGGCCAGGACCACCAGGTACTTCAGTCCCAGCGGCGCACGGTGCACCGGGGAGGAACCAGGGCGGTGATCGAAGAGCCGCGCGAACGTGGTCATGGACGGCGCCTCAGTCCTGGCCGGTCCGTCTGGAGTGCACGAGCTCTCGATACCAGCGCACCGCATCGGGGCCGGCGGCGTCGTGGACCACTCGGCCACGGTCCATCACCAGGCAGCGGTCCGCCAGCGCGGCGAACTCCAGGTCATGGGTGGTGTAGACCAGCTGCCGGCAACGGCCGGTGCCCGGACGGGACAGGAGCAGCTCCTGCACATCCAGGGTCCAGGCCAGATCCAGCAGGGTGGTGGGCTCATCGGCCACCAGCAGGACGGGGTCGGTGGCCAGCACGGTGGCCAGGGCCAGTCGTTGGCGCTGACCGCCGGAGAGATCGTAGACGCTTCGGTCCGCCAGCCCACCCAGGCCGAACTCGGCCAGCAGATCGGCGGCGGCCGAGCGGCGCTGAGCACGGCGGGCATGGGTCCGCCGCAGGGAGAGCTCCACGTCCTCTCCTGCGGTGGGCATGACCAGCTGGACCAGCGGATCGGTGAACACGAACCCGGTCTGGGCGCGGACCTCGGCGGTCTGCACGGCCGGGTCCAGGCCGTGCACACTGACCTGCCCGGTGGAGGCGCTGACCAGTCCGTTGAGCAGTCGGATCAGCGTGGACTTGCCTGAGCCGTTGGCCCCGATCACGCACACCCGCGCCTCGGTCAGCTCCAGATCGAGACCCTCCAGGATCCGCACCGTGCCCGGCTGGGAGCCGGGGCGCTGCTCCTGCCCGGGGGACGTCGTCGGGACCTCCACGCCGACCTGCCGGAAGGTGATGCTCCCCGCGGAGGCGGCGGGCAGGCGGTCCGAGATCACCAGCGGCGCTGTGCCAGACCCGGGAACGCCCGGAACAGGGTGACGGCCACCGCGGTGGCCAGGACGTTCTTGAGCACGTCGCCGGGCCAGAAGACCATGTCGGCGCCGAGCGCGGTGATCACGTCCAGCTCGAGGGCGATCATCATGCCGCCGATGCCCATCGGGTGCACGAAGGTGAAGGAGGCCACCATGGCGGACAGGAACACCAGTGCCCACCGCCCGAAGCCGCGGCCGGCCGTGCGGCGCAGCACCAGCGTGGTCAGGGCTCCGGCCAATGCAGCGGCCAGCGGGAAGGCCAGCAGGTAGCCGGCGCTGGGCCCGGCCAGCACGCCGAGCCCACCGCTGAAGCCGGAGAAGACCGGCAGTCCGGCCAGGCCGGCCACCAGGTAGAGCAGCACGGCCAGGAAGCCCAGCCGGGCACCGAGGACGATTCCGGTGAGCATCACCGCGAAGGTCTGCAGGGTGATCGGGACGCCGAAGCCGCCGACCGGGATGGGCGGGAGCATGGCCGCCACGGCGATCAGCGCCGCGAACACTCCGGTCACCGCCACCTGGGTGGGCACCGGCAGAGCGGAAGCGCCGTGCAGGGTGCGGTGGGGCTGGGCGGGGACGGATGAGGACACACGGACTCCTGAGCTCAGGGGCGGAGGTCGGCGGCACCGACGGGACACGGTGCTGCGGTCCGACCCGTAGACTGGACGGGTCCCGCAATGCACCACCGGCAGTCTAGGCCGGGCCCGGCTCCGGCCGTGTTGTGCGTCACCGACCGAGGCGGGACCCCATCGTCTGTAGGAGTTCCCTCACTGTGCTTGCCGTCACCGATCTTGAACTGCGCGTCGGAGCACGACTCCTGATGGAGGGCGTCACCTTCCGCGTGGCCCAGGGGGACAAGGTAGGCCTGGTGGGACGCAACGGCGCCGGCAAGACCACGCTGACCAAGGTCCTGGCCGGCGGCGGACAGCCCACCGGCGGGACGGTGACCCGCCGCGGGTCGATCGGCTACCTGCCGCAGGACCCCAAGATCGAGGACATGGAGCAGACGGCGCGGGAGCGCATCCTCTCCGCACGTGACCTGGATCAGACCATCCGCCGCATGCGCCAGGCCGAGGACGACATGGCCAACGCCGACGACGCCATCCGTGAGCGCGCGATGTCCCGCTACGCTCGGCTCGAGGCCGAGTTCACCTCCCAGGGCGGTTACGCGGCCGAGTCTGAGGCGGCGACGATCTGCGCGAACCTCGCCCTGCCGGACCGCATCCTCGAGCAGCCCCTGAAGACCCTCTCCGGTGGACAGCGGCGTCGTGTGGAGCTGGCCCGGATCCTGTTCTCCGATGCCGATGTGCTGCTGCTGGATGAGCCCACGAACCACCTGGACCATGACTCGATCGTCTGGCTGCGGGACTTCCTGAAGTCCTACCCCGGCGGGTTCATCGTGATCAGCCACGATGTGGACCTGATGGAGATGACGGTGAACAAGGTCCTCTACCTGGACGCCAACCGTCAGGTGATGGACGTGTACAACATGGGGTGGAAGAACTACCAGCTCCAGCGCGAGCAGGACCAAGCCCGCCGCCGCCGCGAGTACGCCAACGCCGAGAAGAAGGCCGGGGCCCTGATGGACCAGGCCAACAAGATGCGGGCCAAGGCGACCAAGGCTGTGGCCGCCCAGAACATGATCAAACGGGCCGAGCGACTGATGAAGGATGTGGAGGGGGAGCGGGCCGCGGACAAGGTGGCCGCCATCCGGTTCCCCGAGCCGGCACCCTGTGGCAAGACCCCGCTCATGGGCGAGGACCTCTCCAAGTCCTACGGCTCCCTGGAGATCTTCGCCGGTGTGGACCTGGCCATCGACCGCGGCTCACGCGTGGTCATCCTGGGCTTCAACGGCGCCGGCAAGACCACCCTGCTGCGCATGCTGGCCGGAGTGGAGCAGCCGGACACCGGCCAGATCGTGGCCGGGCACGGCCTGAAGCTGGGCTACTACGCCCAGGAGCACGAGACCCTGGACACCGAGCGCTCCGTGCTGGAGAACATGCGCACGGCCGCTCCGGACCTGAAGGACACCGAGGCCCGCAACATCCTGGGGTCCTTCCTGTTCCAGGGCGACGACGTGGACAAGCCGGCCGGGGTGCTGTCCGGCGGTGAGAAGACCCGTCTGGCCCTGGCCACGCTGGTGGCCTCCTCGGCCAACGTGCTGCTGCTGGACGAGCCCACCAACAACCTGGACCCGGCTTCACGCCAGGAGATCCTCAACGCCCTGCGCACCTACCAGGGCGCCGTGGTGCTGGTGACACACGATGAAGGCGCCGTGGAGGCGTTGGACCCGGAACGGGTGGTGCTGCTGCCAGACGGCGTGGAGGACCTGTGGAACGCGGAGTACCAGGACCTGATCTCCCTGGCCTGACCGGCCAGGCCCCCAGCCGGATCATCCGTTCCGGTGGGGTCAGCGGGATTCGCCGGCGTCCACCAGGGCGTCTTCGATCTCCTCGTCGGTGAGCTGCCCTCCGCGGCGCCGCACCGGCTTGGCGCGCTCGGGGCGGTGGGCCGAGAGGTATCCGTCCTCTTCGGTGAACCCGTGGATCCTGTCCTCACGGTCGTTGACCGCCTTCTGGCGCACCAGGTAGCCCCACACCACGAAGCTCATCAGGCCGAACATGAACCACTGCAGCGAATAGGACAGGTGTGGTCCTTCATCCAGTGGGGGCTTGGCCGGCAGCTGCGGTGAGGTGGCCGGTGCCGGGTCCTCGACGGCCCGCAGCCCGTAGGCGGCCCGGGCCACCGGGTAGTCCACGGACTCCTCGAACGCGACGAGGTCGATCGAGGCCAGCTGTCCCTCCGGGGCGTCGCGGTCCAGGGTGGGCTCGCCGGGCTTGACCCGGACGGTCACCTCAGCGGGACCGGAGGGTGGCGCGGGGACGGTGTCCGGGCGACCGGGGGAGTTGCCGATCGGCAGCCAGCCGCGGTTGACCACGATCACCTCGCCGGTGTCCGTGCGGAACGGAACCAGGGCCTCGTAGCCGGGACGACCGTTGAGCGGCCGGTTGCGCACGATCCGGGTGTCCTGCTCCAGATACTCTCCCTGCAGCACCACCGGCGTCCATTCGTCCTGGGGCTGGAAGTCGGTGAACAGGTCCTGCGCCTCGGAGTAGGGAACGGCGGGCTCGTCATAGTTCTCCAGCACCTTGTTGATCTCGGCCACGGCCTCCATGCGGCGGTCCATCTGCCACTGTCCCAACAGGGCGCAGGCGAAGGCGAAGAGCAGGCAGAACGCCAGCCCACCCAGCCACTTGGCCGAGAGCACGAAGCCGAAGTCCAGCTTGGGCTTACGCTCGGCGGCCGGTGCCTGGTCCTCCAGGGTCTGATCGGGGTCCATGGTGCCGGTCATGCACGTCCTTCCGGTGCGTCCAGGGGAAGCACGTCCTTGAGCAGTCCTCGAGACTGCAGGTAGTCGGTGAGCCAGTCCCGATGCTCGGCACAGGCCAACCAGGTCTTGCGGCGATCCGGGGTGTGGATCCTCGGGTTATTCCACTCCAGTCTCCAGGCGGCGGCACCACGGCAGCCCTTGCGTGAGCACTGCGCCTGATCCGGCCCGGCAGCCTGCTGCCGAGTCTGTGCCGATCGGCCGGTGGCGGAGCCCAGCGAGCCGAGCAGATCCGGGAGTCCAGGCGTGCTCATTCCGGGTGTCCTCTCCGTCATGCTCAGACCGCCCCGTCGCCGGAGGTCGGGGAGGAGGCCTCATCCTGGGCGTGACTGCCCGTGCCGCTGGGCAGTGCGCGGGTGACCAGGACGACTCCCTGGACGGGGCCGTCGTCGGGCCGCTCTGCCGTGGGAGAGCCCTGGTGGCCCTCCCAGCCCAGCGCGGGCTGATCCGCGGGGATCTGCTGCAGCACCTCACCGTTGCTCACGGTGCCGTTGTTGGCCAGGACCACGGCGATGTAGGGCAGGACGATCGCGCCGATGATCAGCACCAGCTGAAGCCAGCCGGAGGCGAAGAAGGCGCCCACGAAGCAACCGGTGCGGATGCCCATCTGCCACAGGTAGCGGCCCATCCGCCGATCCAGGTCAGCCGAATGGGGCTCGGGGGCGCTGGTGATCCGCTGGACTGCGGGTTCGTCAGCCGCGTGGGAGGGGTGGTGCCGAGCAGACCTGCGCGCGCCGGGCGAGGAGCCGGGGGCGGCGGGGCGGCTGGACATGACGGTCTCCGTGCGGGCGAAGGGCGAAACAGATGTCCTCCATTGTCTCACTGTCCTCACTAGAGTGGTGGACCAGCACCCGGTGAGCGCCCTCACCGTACCCCAGCACCAGGAGGACCCATGGCCCAGGAGAATACCCAGACCGAGACTCCCACCGGACGCAGTGTCCTGGTGACCGGCGGCAACCGGGGGATCGGGCTGGCGATCGCCCAGGCGTTCCGGGAGAACGGGGACCGGGTGGCGGTGACCTCCCGCTCCGGTGAGGCACCGGACGGACTGTTCGCCGTGCAGGCTGACGTCACCGACGCCGAGTCGGTGGACCGGGCGTTCTCCGAGGTGGAGGCCGCGCACGGTCCGGTGGAGGTGCTGGTGGCCAACGCGGGCATCACCCAGGACCAGCTGCTGCTGCGCATGTCCGAAGAGGACTTCACCTCGGTGATCGACACCAACCTCACCGGGTCCTTCCGGGTGCTCAAGCGAGCCTCCAAGGGCATGATCCGCCTGAAGAAGGGCCGGGTCATCCTGATCTCCTCCGTGGTGGGTCTCTACGGCTCCCCGGGACAGATCAACTACGCCTCCTCGAAGTCCGGGCTGGTGGGCATGGCCCGGTCCCTGACCCGTGAGCTGGGTTCGCGCAACATCACCGCCAATGTGGTGGCCCCCGGGTACATCGACACCGAGATGACCCAGGCGCTGGACGAGGACCTGAAGAAGAGCTATCAGAAGTCCATTCCCGCCGGACGCTTCGCGGCTGCCTCCGAAGTGGCCGGAGTGGTGCGGTGGCTGGCCTCGGACGAGGCGGCCTACATCAGCGGGGCCGTCATCCCCGTGGACGGCGGCCTGGGCATGGGACACTGATCCCCATGAGCGACGCGCAGAACAGCAGCCCGCAGGGCGACTCACAGCAGACCCCCAGCAGCACCCCGAGCACCGCCCAGGACCTGGCCGGACGAGGAGCGATCATCACCGGCTCCAGCCGTGGCATCGGTGCCGAGACGGCGAAGCTGCTGGCCGCACGCGGTGCCGGCGTGGTGGTCAACTATCGCCAGAAGGCGCCCCGTGCGAACAAGGTGGTGGCCGGGATCCAGGACGCTGGCGGCCGGGCTGTTGCGGTGGGGGCGGACATCACCACCGCCGAGGGGCGCGGGGCCATGGTGGACACGGCGGTGCAGGAGTTCGGCTCCCTGGACCTGCTGGTCCTCAACGCCTCCGGTGGCATGGAGTCCTCCATGGGCGAGGACTACGCCATGGTGCTCAACCGCGACTCCCAGCTGGCCATGCTCGAGGCCGCGCTGCCGCACCTGAAGGCCGGTTCCCAGGTCATCTTCGTGACCAGTCACCAGGCGCACTTCATCGACTCCGTGCCCACCATGGACGCCTACACCCCGGTGGCCCAGTCCAAGCGCGCCGGTGAGGTCGCGCTGCGGGAGCGGATCCCGGATCTGCGCGACCGGGGCATCGGGTTCGTGGTGGTCTCCGGAGACATGATCGAGGGCACCATCACCGCCACCATGCTCAACCGTGCCGAGCCGGGTGCGATCGAGGCCCGCCGTGAGGCCGCCGGGAAGCTCTACTCCGTGGAGGAGTTCGCCGCCGAGATCGCCGTCCTGGTGGGCCGCAACGACCTGCCGGTGGGCTACACCGAGTACGTGGGCGGGGCCGAGGACTTCCTGACCGCCGCCGGGGGAGACCCCGACGCCGAGCATCAGGGCTGACGTCCGACGATTCCACACCCCCTGACCGGAAAGGCCCTGCCCCGTGCGGCAGGGCCTTTCCGGTTCGGAGGTGCAGAACCTCGAGACGGCTCAGAGTCCGGCCAGGACCCGGATCACGTCCAGTGAGGGCACGTCCAGCTCGATGTCGGCGTGCTCGCGGAGGGCCGGCTTGGCGCAGAACGCCACGGCCAGCCCCGCAGCCTGCAGCATGTCGATGTCATTGGCGCCGTCGCCCACGGCGATCGTCCCGGTCTGGTCCACCCCGAACTCCGCGGCCCATTCCTGCAGCGACTCGGCCTTGACCGCGCGGTCCACCACCGGTCCGATGACCCGGCCGGTGAGTCGACCGTCCACGATCTCCAGCTCATTGGCCCGGTGCCGATCCAGGCCCAGATCCGCGGCCAACGGCTGGAGCACCTGGGTGAACCCCCCTGACACCGCACACACGGCCCACCCTGCTGTGCGGAAGGCGCCGATCAGTTCCCGGGCACCTGGCTGAGGCACGACGGCGGCCACCACCTTCTCGATCACGCTCGCCTCCAGTTCGGCCAGGGCCTCCACGCGGTGATGCAGTGACTGGGCGAAGTCCAGTTCCCCGCGCATGGCCGCCTCGGTGACCGCGGCGACCTCTGCTTCCCGTCCGGCGTGGGCGGCCAGCAGCTCGATGACCTCCTGCTGGATCAGTGTGGAGTCCACGTCCATCACCAGGATCCGCCGTTCGGCACCGGCGGCCGGCGCGGGCACCTCCGCCAGGTGGTAGCCGGCCTCGACCAGGTCTGGCGTGAGGACAGAACCCGGCGTATCGCCGGCCGGCGAGGCGATGTCAGTTCCGTCGGCCGCAGTCCAGCGCCAGCCCTGGAAGCCGACGCCGGAGACCCGCTCAGCGTCCTGCGGAAGGTGCGTGACGTCGTCGGGAGTGCTGGCCTCACCGGAGCCCGCGGCGCGGTAGAGGACCGTCAGGCCTGCAGGACGGGAGGAGTCGGGGGAAGGAGTGCGCGGCATGCCGGGGCCTTTCGTGCTTCGGGGGGCGGTCCTAGCCTAGTGTTCTGTCCATGACCCCTCCTGTCTCCGAGACCTCGCACGTCCCCGACCGACCCATGGACCCGGACCTGTTCATCCCCTCCGGCGACTCCGTGCTGGAGCTGGCCGCCGTGACCGTGTCCCGCGGCGGCAAGGAGCTGGTCCGGGAGATCAGCTGGCAGGTGCGCGAGGGGGAGCGCTGGATCATCATGGGCCCCAACGGTGCCGGGAAGTCGACCCTGCTGCAGGTGGCCGCCGCACGGCTGCACCCCAGCGCCGGCATGGTGGGGATCCTGGACGAGGTGATCGGGGCGGTGGACGTCTTCGAGTTGCGTCCGCGGATCGGCCTGTCCTCCGCCGCACTGGCCACCCAGCTGCCGGAGAACGAGACCGTGCTGAATGCGATCGTCACCGCCTCTTGGGGGGTGACCGGCCGGTGGAACGAGGGCTATGAGTCCTTCGACGAGGACCGGGCCCGTGACCTGGCCGCCCAGTGGGGTCTGGAGGGCCTGGAGGACCGCCGGTTCGGGACCCTGTCCGAGGGCGAGCGCAAGCGGGTGCTGATCGCCCGCGCCCTGATGACCGACCCGGAGCTGCTGCTGCTGGACGAGCCCGCCGCCGGCCTGGACCTGGCCGGCCGGGAATCCCTGGTGTCCTCCCTGACCGAGCTGGCCCAGGACGAGGACGCCCCCGCGCTGGTGCTGGTCACCCACCATCTGGAGGAGGTGCCACCCGGGTTCACCCACGCCCTGCTGATGCGCGGCGGCTCGGTGGTGGCCGCCGGCGAACTCGAGACGACCCTGACCGAGCAGAACCTGTCCGAGACGTTCGGGGTCCCGCTGAAGGTCTCCGTCACCGAGGGCCGGTACACGGCCGTCGCCGCCTGACCGGCGTGGGAGACCTCCTCACCCTGGACGTGCTCGGACTGGACCTCTGGCAGGTCCTGCTGATCCTGCTCGCCGGACTCTGGGCCGGCACCATCAACTCGGTGGTCGGGTCCGGCACCTTGGTGACCTTTCCTGTCCTGGTGGCCATGGGCTTCCCTCCGGTCACCGCCCAGATCTCCAATGCGATCGGTCTGGTGGCCGCCGGGGTCTCCGGCACGGTCGGCTACCGGCGCGAGCTCGGCGAGTCCCGGGCGGTGCTGGTGCCGCTGACCCTGGCCTCGCTCTCCGGCGGCGTCATCGGCGCGTTCCTGCTGATGCTGCTCCCTCCCGAGGTCTTCGGGGTGGCGGCGCCGATCCTGATCGTGGTGGCGCTGAGCTTCGTGATCTTCCAGCCGCGGCTGCAGGCCTGGGTCCGGAGACGCAAGGCCGATCCCACAGCGGAGGTGCCCGGCCAGCCGGCCGGCGCAGCCGAGCCCCAGGTCCCCTCCCGTCCCATCAGCCCCGCCCTGTGGATCCTCGTCTTCGCCGCCGGCATCTACGGCGGCTACTTCGTGGCGGCCCAGGGTGTGCTGCTGATGGGCATCCTGGGTGTGTTCATGGCCGGCACCCTGGTCCACGCCAACGCGGTCAAGACCTGGCTCTCCCTGGCGGTGAACCTGATCGCGGCGGTGTCCTATCTGCTCTTCGCCTTCGACCGGATCGACTGGCGCGCCGTGTTGCTGATCGCCGTCTCCTCCATGGTCGGCGGCAGCCTGGGCGCACGCATCGGCCGGCGGATCAATCCCAACTGGCTGCGCGCAGTGATCGTGGTGGTGGGCCTGGCCGGCCTGGTCAGCATGCTGCTGCGCCTGGCCAACGGCTGAGCGGGGCCGGCGTGACCTCCCCAGCACAGCCCATTGAACTGACCGACGCACAGGACCCGCGCGTCCAGATGTACTGCTCCCTCTCCGACGCCGCCCTGCGCCGCCGCCAGGACACTGAGCACGGGATCTACCTGGCCGAGTCCTCCCAAGTGGTCCGCCGTGCCCTGGACGCCGGGCACACCCCGCGCTCGTTCTTCCTCTCCCACCGCTACCTGAAGTCCATGCAGGACGTGTTCGCCGTGCACCCGGACGTGCCGGTCTACACCGGCTCGGACCAGATGCTGGAGCAGATCACCGGCTTCCACCTGCACCGCGGAGCCCTGGCCGCCATGGACCGTCCTGCCCCGCGCTCGGTGGAGGAGGTGCTTCACGGCGCCCGACGGGTGGTGGTGGTCGAGGACCTGGTGGACCACACCAATCTGGGCGCGATCTTCCGATCCGCCGCAGCCTTGGGGATGGACGCCGTACTGCTCAGTGCGGCCTCGGCTGACCCGCTGTACCGCCGGTGCATCCGTGTCTCCATGGGCACCGTCTTCCAGGTTCCCTGGTCGCGCTTCGCCTCCGGCGAGCATCCCGACGACGGCACCGTCCCGGGGGTGCGCCGCCTCCAGGACCTGGGGTTCCGGGTGGTGGCCCTGGAGCTGACCGACCGTGCGGTTCTCCTGGATGCACCGCACCTGCGTGAGGTGGAGCGGCTGGCACTCGTGCTGGGCAGCGAGGGACCGGGTGTCCGGCATGCCACCCTGGACGCCTGCGACGACCACGTGATGATCCCCATGTCCGCCGGGGTGTCCTCGCTCAACGTCGCCGCCGCGGCCGCCGTGGCGTTCTGGGAGCTGCGCGCCCGGGGTGTATAGTGGACAGCTGGCCGTTCTGCGGCCATCCAACCCTGACCTCTTCCCGCCGCTGGCAAAATCCAGTGGCACCTGCGAAGGAATACCCATGAAGACTGACATCCATCCCGAGTACCAGCTGGTGATCTTCAACGATCTGGCCTCCGGCGAGAAGATCCTCACCCGCACCACCGCCACCTCCGAGAAGACCATGGAGTGGGAGGACGGCAACACCTACCCGGTGATCGACGTCGAGATCTCGGCCGCTTCGCACCCGTTCTACACGGGCAAGCAGCGCATCATGGACACCGCCGGCCGCGTGGAGCGCTTCAACGCCCGCTTCAAGGGCTTCGGCGGCAAGAAGGCCGACGCCTGATCCTCCCGCCCTCGCGCAGGACCGGCTCACGCCGACACACAGCTTCACCTGGACCCGTCTGCTCCGGCAGTCGGGTCCAGTGCTGTCTCTGGACCCGCCTCAGACGTCCAGCAGAGGGAATCGGCCCGTGCCCTGCCGGTCGTCCTCGTCCGTCACTCGAGACGGGCCACCGGGGCGGGAGTCCCGCACCGCCAGCACACAGCCGATGGCGGCCAGCAGCACCATCAGGATGGCGAAGGGGTTGCTCAGGGCCGCCGCGACCCCGCTCATCTCCGGCCCCGCCCAGGCCTCCAGGACCGAGGACGCGCCCTCACCGGTGTCCGGCAGCGTCAGACCCAGACCCAGGCCGCAGATCCAGGCCAGTCCCAGGGCCACCATTGCCCGGACCGACGGGCGGCGAGCAGGCCGGCTGCCGGGCACGGCCAACGCCACCACGGAGAGCACCAACAGCACCGGAACCAGGGTCAGGGCGTAGACCAGGGCCAGGTCTCCGGCCGTGCCCGTCAGGAACCGCCCGGCGCCGACCCACAGGGGGACCGCCAGGGCCGCCACCCACCCCAGCAGGGCCACACCGGCAGGGACCGTCCCGGCAGTGGGGTCTGCGGGTCCGGCGGGCGGGGACGGGTGAGCTGGCAGTGCGGTCATCCTCCGAGCCTAGGATGGACCGGTGACTTCAGCAGAGAACCTCGCCGCGCCCCAGCCCCAGCACACCCACCACGGAGAGTTCAAGGTCTCCGGCGGCAAGCTCGTGGTCGCCGACCTCACCACGGATGAGACCGGTGCGACCGTCACGGCCGCCAGCATCAACGGCGACTTCTTCCTGGAGCCAGACGAGGCCCTCGAGCAGATCAACGCCTCGCTGCGGGGTCTGCCCACGGATGCACCCCACGCGACCATCGCGCAGACGGTGCGTGACGCCGTCGGGCCGGAGACCGTGATGTTCGGCTTCGATCCTGAGTCCGTCGCCACGGCCGTGCGCCGCGCCCTGGGGCATGCCACCACCTGGGAGGACCACGCCTGGCAGGTCATCCCGCCCACACCGCTGCCGGTGGCCGTCAATGCCGCTCTGGACCAGATCCTGGCTGAGGACGTGGGTGCCGGTCGCCGCGCACCGGCCATGCGCCTGTGGCAGTGGACGGATCCTGCGGTGTTCATCGGCTCCTTCCAGTCCGTGGTGAACGAGGTGGACCCCGAGGGGATGGAACACCACGGGGTGACCCTGGTCCGGAGGATCACCGGCGGCGGGGCCATGTTCATGGAGACGGACAACTGCCTGACCTACTCGCTCTACCTGCCTCAGTCCCTGGTGGACGGGATGAGCTTCGCCGACTCCTACCCGTTCCTGGACGCGTGGGCCATGGAGTCGCTGGCGCGCACCGGCGTGGAGGCGTTCTATCAGCCGCTCAACGACATCGCCACACCCCAGGGCAAGATCGGCGGCGCCGCGCAGAAACGTCTGGCCAACGGCGGCATGGTCCATCACGCCACGCTGAGCTATGACATCGACGCGGACAAGATGATGGACGTGCTCCGGATCGGCAAGGAGAAGATCCGGGACAAGGGCATCCGTTCGGCCAAGAAGCGCGTGGACCCGCTGCGCAGGCAGACCGGCCTGAGCCGCGCGGAGATCTGGGACGTGATGATCCAGACCTTCACCGAGCGCACCGGCGCTCAGCTCGCCGAACTCTCCGCGGAGGACATCGCCCGCGCCGAGGAACTGGCCCGCACCAAGTTCAGCACCCCGGAGTGGACCCACCGCGTGCCCTGATTTCTCGGCTGGTCCTCGCACCGGGCGACCGGCCGCCGTCAGTCCGTCCCGACGACGGCCGGTCCCCTCCCAGCCTCAGCTCGCCTGGGCGCGCAGGGCGCGTCGCAGGTTGTCCAGCTCCTCCACGATGATCCGGCGCAGTGCGCGCGGGGCCGCCGGGTGGTCATCCAGCCAGGACTGCGCCGACTGCACCACCGGGTGCGACTCCTGTGCCGCAGGTCCGCCCGGCACCGCATCCTGGGCGGCGGGGAACAGCCCGTGGATGGTGCGGCTGGCCAGTCCGTTGGATCGACTGGACCAGATCCCCTCCAGCTCTGGCCAGAACCGGGCGGAGAACGCAGCGGTCAGGTCCGGCCGCGAGGCGGTGAAACCGTCGGCCAGCGCGGTCAGCTGGTCGTTGGAGAGGACCTCACCGTCGGCCTGCCCGGTCATCACCGCCTCCCACACGCCGGCACGCAGGGCCGGCTCCGGCAGGGCGGCCACGGCGGTCCCGTGCCACACCGAGGTGCGAGCGGTGACCTCGTCCTGGCGGGCGGCATCCAGTGCCGAGCGGTCCACCCGGCCCAGGGCGGCGAGCGCGATCAGCGCCAACCACCGTGCCTCAGCATCCACGCTCAGTCCCTCCGGCACCCCCGTCTGGGCACGGCGGGCCAACGGCTCCAGCACCTGCATGAACTGATCCGCCGTCGGCTCCCCGGCAGCACGGGCCAGCCGGGCGTAGGCACGCAAGGCCGAGCGCTGCCGGTCGCTGCCCGGCCCGATCTCGCGCAGTGCGCTGATGAGCGCCTCGGCCAGGACGCCGCGCACCTGCTCGCGCTCATCGGCCGGGGTGAAGCGCTCCACGGCGGTCACCGCCTGCTCCACGACCTGGGAGTACACGCCCACATCCGGAATGGAGGCGGACAGCCGTGCCACCGCGTCCACGAACACCCGCGCCGGCATCAGCCCGTCGCGGGTCATGCTCCACAGCGCCGCCCATACGGTGGCCCGCGCCAGGCTGTCCTGAACCGGGTGCTCCAGCACGGCGCGCAGTGACTTCTCGTCCAGGCGGATCTTCGCGTAGGTCAGGTCCTCGTCATTGACCAGCAGCAGGCGGGTGCCGTCCGCTGTTCCACGTCCCAGATTCCCGACGACGGTCCGGTCACCGGAGGCGCCTGCCGGCACGTGGACCTCGGCCTCGGCCACGCGCACCAGTGTGCCGTGGGCATCCGGCTCATAGCGGCCCACCTTCAGCACGTGGGGGCGCAGCACGGCCTGACCGGCCGCCGGATCGAATCCTTCCTGGCGCAGCACCAGAGCGCCGTCGCCCTCCTGAGAGTCCTCCAGCCACAGCTCGGGCACGCCGGAGGTCTGCAGCCAGGTCTCGGCCCAGGCCTGCATGTCCTGACCGGAGGCCTCTCCGAGCACGGCCAGGAAGTCGGCGAGCTCGGCGTTGCCCCACGCATGCCGGGCGAAGTACTCGCGGGAGGCGGAGATGAAGGCGTCCCGGCCCACGTAGGCCGCCAGCTGCTTGAGCACCGAGGCGCCCTTGGCGTAGGTGATCCCGTCGAAGTTCTGACGGGCCGCCTCCAGGTCGGTGATGTTGGCGACGATCGGATGGGTGGTGGGGTACTGGTCCTGCACATAGGCCCAGGCCTTCCGGCGCGAGGCGAAGGTGGTCCAGGAACCGGTGTGCTCGGTGGCCTCGGCGACGGCCAGGGTGCCCATGTAGTCGGCGAAGGACTCCTTGAGCCAGAGATCGTCCCACCAGGTCATGGTCACCAGGTCCCCGAACCACATGTGGGCCATCTCGTGCATGATCGTGGTCGCCCGGCCCTCGAACTGGGCCTGGGTGGCCTGGGACTCGAAGAGGTACTGCTCGGTGAAGGTGACCAGTCCGGGGTTCTCCATGGCACCGAGGTTGTACTCGGGCACGAACGCCTGATCGTACTTGCCCCACAGGTAGGGGACGCCGAACAGTCCGTGGAAGAAGTCCAGACCGGCCTTGGTCACCCCGAACAGGGTGTGCGCGTCCAGGGCAGGGACCATGGTCTGGCGGCAGTAGAGTCCCAGCCTCACCTCGGGCGCGCCGGACTCCGGGTGGCCGCCCCAGGTGTCCTCCACCCGGTGGTAGGGACCGGCCAGCAGGGTGGTGATGTAGGTGGACAGCGCGGGGGTGGGGGAGAAGTCCACGGTGACGGAGCCGCCGTCGGGCCCGTCTGCCGGACGGCTCGGCCGCCGCCCGGACTCCGGCTGGTTGGAGGCCAGCACCCAGTCGGCGGGGCCGGTGAGGTGGAAGGTGAATCGTGCCTTCAGATCCGGCTGCTCGAAGTTGGGGAAGACTCGGCGCGCGTCGGCGGGCTCGTACTGGGTGTAGAGGTACACCTGGCCGTCAGCGGGGTCCTGGAAGCGGTGCATACCCTCACCGGAGGAGGAGTAGCGGGAGCTGCCCACCACGGTCACCGTGTTCTCGGCCTGCAGGTCCGGCAGCAGGATCCGTGCCGCTCCGACGTGCTGTGCGGGGTCCAGCCGAACCCCGTTGAGCTCCACGGACTCCACGCTGTGGTGCAGATAGTCCAGGAAGGTGGTGGACCCTGGTTCCGCGCAGGAGAAGGTGATGGTGGTGACGGTGGGGAAGTCCGGGCGGTCCAGGTCCTGGGCGCCGCTGACGTCCACCTGCACGTCATAGGTGTGGGTGGAGATCAGCGCCGAACGGTCGGCGGCCTCCTGGCGGCAGAGGTTGGCCTGGTCCAGGTTCAGCAGAGAGTCGGGCATGCCGGTATTCAATCACCGTTTCATGTCCTGGGTCACACCGCCGGAGGTCGGCCAACGGCGCCTGGCTGGGCCGGTTCTGGACATCATGCGGGGTTTCGGGGCGGTCCGTGGAAAACTGGAGTGCATGTCAGACCTCTTCGACGGCTATGCCGCAGCGCTGGACCGCAGCACCGCGTGGGATGAGATGTTCTCGCCCGGGTTGACCCTGCGGGAGGACTACCGGCCCGTGGAGCAGGCCCTGCGCACCCTCTCCTTGACGGATGTGACCGCTCGGGCCGAGTCCATGGCCCGGACCTTCCTGGACCGTGGGGTGACCTTCGACTATGCCGGTGAGGAACGCGCCTGGCCACTGGACATCGTGCCGCGGGTGATCCCGGCGGATGACTGGGACGTGCTCGAGCGCGGCGTCACCCAGCGGGTGCGGACGCTGGAGGCGTTCCTGGACGATGTCTATGACCAGATGAGCGTGGTGAAGGACGGCGTGGTCCCGCGCTCCCTGATCACCACCTCGGAGCACTTCCACCGGGCAGTGCACGGGTTCCGTCCCGCCGGCGGTGTGCGCGTGCACATCTCCGGGATCGACGTGGTCCGGGACGCTGAGGGCACCTTCCGGGTGCTGGAGGACAACGTCCGTGTCCCTTCGGGCGTGTCCTATGTGCTGGAGAACCGCCGGGCCATGTCCAAGGGTCTGCCGGAGGCGATCGGCTCGGTGAACGTGCGCCCTGTGGAGGAGTACCCGCGCCGGCTGCTGGCCGCCCTGCGCAAGTCGGCTCCGTCCAATGTGGAGAACCCGGTGGTGGTGGTCCTGACGCCAGGCGTGTTCAACTCCGCCTACTTCGAGCACGCCCTGCTGGCCGGGCTGATGGGCGTGGAGCTGGTCGAGGGCCGAGACCTGGTGACGCGAGGGAACAAGGTCTACATGCGCACCACGGACGGGGAGCAGCGCGTGGACGTGATCTACAAGCGGATCGACGACGAGTTCCTGGACCCCATGCACTTCCGGTCCGACTCCGTGCTGGGCTGCCCCGGCATCATCAACGCCGCCCGAGCCGGCAACGTCACCATCGCCAACGCCGTGGGCAACGGTGTGGCCGATGACAAGCTCGTCTACACCTACATGCCTGACCTGGTGCGCTACTACCTGGGCGAAGAGCCGATCGTGGCCAATGTGGACACCTACCGCCTGGAGGAGCGCGAAGCCCGCGAGGAGGTGATGGACCGGCTCGACGAGCTCGTGGTCAAGCCCGTGGACGGCTCTGGCGGCAAGGGACTGGTGATCGGCCCGGACGCCTCGCCCGCAGAGCTGGAGGAGCTGCGCCGCAAGGTGTTTGCCGATCCGCGCGGCTGGATCGCCCAGCCGGTGCTGCAGCTCTCCACGGTCCCCACCCTGGCGGGTGGACAGTTCAGTCCCCGCCACGTGGACCTGCGTCCGTTCGCGGTCAACGACGGCGAAGACGTCTGGGTGCTTCCCGGCGGACTGACCCGCGTGGCTCTCAAGGAGGGGTCGCTGATCGTGAACTCCTCCCAGGGCGGCGGCTCCAAGGACACCTGGGTGATCGCCGACCCGCAGGCGGCCGTCGGCCCGCAGCCCGAGCCCACCCCCGAGCCGCAGATCCATGTGGTCGGCAACGACTGGGAGCTGGAGTCCCAGCAGAGCCCCGTGGATGAAGTGGGTCAGAGCGCCGAGACCGATGAGGATGCGCTGCAGCTCCCGGAGGTCCCGTCCTCGGCGGACCAGCAGGGCCCGACGACGGCCACCGCCTCCTCCTACCGGCGCCCCCCACGCGGTGGTCGCCAACAGCAGCAGCAGGGCCGCCGCGGCCAGCACCAGTCCCAGGGCGAACAGCAGCAGCAGTTCCGTCAGGCCGGTGCCCCTGTCCAGCCCTGCACCGACACCACCGCAGAGGGGGAGCGCTCATGCTGAGCCGCATCGCCGAATCCCTGTTCTGGATCGGCCGGTATGTCGAGCGTGCCGACGGCACCGCCCGCATCCTGGACGTCCACCTGGAACGACTCAACGGAGCCAGCCCGGCCGAGCAGGAACAGGTCACCGGGGACCTGCTCGCGGCGATGGGCGTGCCCCCGCAGGAGGAGAACTCCCTCACCTCACTGCTGGACACCCTCGCCTACAACCGGGTGGCCGCGCACTCCATCTCCGGGGCTCTGGGGGCCGCTCGTGAGAATGCCCGCCGTGCCCGTGAGACGGTCTCCTCCGGACTCTGGGAGGCGCTCAACACCACCTGGTACGGACTGGGCCAGCATCGCAAGGACATGGTGGGCACGTACCGGTTCTGCCATTGGATCCTGGAGCGCACCGCCATGATCCGTGGCCTGACCGACTCCACCATGAGCCATGACGAAGCCTGGCTGTTCCTGGAGCTGGGCCGATCCCTGGAACGGGCGGACAACACCGCGCGGATGATGCTCACCCGGGAGTCCGAAACCCTGGGCCTGTCCTGGGTGAACATGCTGCGCTGCGCCGGAGCCTACGAGTCCTTCCTGCGCACCCAGCGCTCCTCCGTGGCCGAGGACCACGCCGCGGAGTTCCTCCTGTTGGACCGGCTCTTCCCGCGCTCGGTCCTGCGGGCCCTGCAGGACGCCGAGGACGCACTGATGGCCCTGGACCCGTCCTATCAGCGGGTGGGGTTCATGGACGATGCCCGCCGGCTGGTGGGGGACATGCGCTCCTCCCTGGAGTACTCCACGCCGGACACGCTGGAGGAGAACCTCCCGGTGTACCTGCACCAGGTGCAGGAGACCTGTGCGCGGGCCTCCGAGGCCATCACCCACAAGTACTTTTCCCGGGGACAGGAACTGTCCTGGGTCGGAGAGGTGTCATGAGTCGTCTCTACATTTCCCACCGCACGCGGTATGAGTACAACAACCGCGTCTCCACCTCCTACAACGAGGCACGGATGACCCCGCTGACCGATGCCTCCCAGGTCACCCTGGAGTCCTCCATCACCATCACTCCCCAGCAGGCCACCGCCATGGCGTACCGGGACTACTGGGGATCGCGCGTGAGCACCTTCGACATCCACGTCCCGCATGACGCCATGGAGGTGCTGGCCACCGCCACGGTGGAGGTCCACCGCTCACCGGAGGACCCCTTCGGCGAGGACGCCGGGGAGGTGGTCACCTGGGAGCAGCTGGAGTCGATGGAGACCGTCCATGAGTTCTCCGACTTCCTGCCTCAGACCCGGCTGTCCACCCTGACCGAGGAGGGCGCCGAGCAGGTCCGGCGGTTGCGCACCGGGGACCCGAACTCCTCGGCCAAGGCCATCATCGACTGGCTCGCCGGAACCATGACCTACCAGCCTGGCGTCACCTCCGTGCAGTTCGGCGCCGCTGAGGCACTGACCAGTGGTCAGGGGGTGTGCCAGGATCTGGCGCACATCGGCATCGGCGCGCTGCGCACCCTGGGGATCCCGGCCCGGTACGTCTCCGGGTACATCCACCCGCGTCCGGATGCCCCGCTGCGGGAGAAGGTGGCCGGCCAGTCCCACGCCTGGCTCGAGTGGTGGGACGGCTCCTGGCACAGCTGGGATCCCACCAACCACAAGCCGGCCGGAGACCTGCACGTGCTGGTGGGGCGCGGCCGCGACTACCGGGACGTGACCCCGCTGAAGGGGATCGTCTCCGGCGGCGGTGGATCGGCTCTGAACGTCGAGGTCCTGATCACCCGGTACGCCTGAGGCCAGCCGCCCCGGGTGATCAGGACGCAGGTCACCCCAGGGGCGGCACGAACTGGCCCTTGGAGACCACGGTGAGCCCGGACTCTGTCACCGTGTAGCCGCGGGCCTCGTCCTCAGCCCGGTCCAGGCCGATCCGCACGCCTTCCGGGATCACCACGTTCTTGTCGATGATCGCGTTGCGCACATGGGCGCCTTCACCGACCACCACGCCGTCCAGCAGCACGGACTGCTCCACCCACGCCTCGTTGAGCACCCTCACGTCCGTGGAGACCACGGACTGGGCCACGGTGCCGCCGGAGACCACCACACCCTGGGAGAGCATGGAGTCCACGGCGGTGCCCGGTCGCTTGGTGGCCGAGCGCACGAGCTTGGCCGGGGGAGAGATCGACTGGCGGGTGAAGATCGGCCAGTCCGAGTTGTACAGGTTGAAGTCCGGCCAGGGCTTCACCAGATCCATATGGGCGTCATAGTAGGAGTCCAGGGTGCCCACGTCACGCCAGTAGTGCGTGGCCCCGGACTCACCGGGCACCTCATTGGTGGTGAAGTCATAGACGCCGCACTGACCGAGCTCCGTGAAGTAGGGGACGATGTCGCCACCCATGTCATGGTCGGTGTCCTCCATCTGGGCGTCCTTGTTCAGGGCCTGGATCAGTGCGTCAGCGGTGAAGACGTAGTTGCCCATGGAGGCCAGGAACTGTCCTGGGTCGTCCGGCAGGCCCTGGGTCGTCGGCGGCTTCTCCACGAAACGGGCGATCCGGGACGGGTCATCCTCGCGGGTCTCGATCACGCCGAACGAGGAGGCGAGCTCCAGCGGCTGACGCACGGCCGCCACGGTGGCGGCGGCGCCGGAGGCCACGTGGTGGTCCACCATCTGGTGGAAGTCCATCCGGTAGACGTGGTCGGCGCCGATGACCACCACGATGTCCGGACGGGCGTCGTGGATCAGGTTCATCGACTGGTAGATCGCGTTCGCGCTGCCCAGGAACCACTCCTTGCCGCGCCGCTGCTGCGCCGGCACGGAGGCCACGTAGTTCTGGAGCAGGGTGGACATCCGCCAGGTCTCAGAGATGTGGCGGTCCAGGGAGTGCGACTTGTACTGGGTGAGGACCACGACCTTCAGGTACCCGGAGTTCACCAGGTTGGACAGGGCGAAGTCGATCAGCCGGTAGGACCCGGCGAACGGAACAGCCGGTTTAGCCCGATCTGCCGTCAGCGGCATCAGCCGCTTTCCCTCGCCACCGGCCAGCACCACGGCCAGCACCTTCTTCTGCGCCATCTGATAGACCCCGCTTCATCGTCGGTGTGATCTTCCCTTCACACTATCGGCCCGGCGCGCCACTGCACTACGTTGGAGTCGTGCGGATCGACATTGTGACCAAGGAATTCCCCCCGACCATCTACGGCGGAGCGGGGGTCCACGTGGCCGAGCTCTCCCGGGTGCTCGCCTCCCGAGTGGAGCTGCGCGTCCACGCGTTCGGGGCTGACCGAGAGCCCGACTATGAGGGCGCCCGCGTCACCGGACACGAGGTGCCCGGCGGACTGGAGGACGCCAACGCCGCCGTGCAGACCCTGGGCACGGATCTGGGCATCCTGCAGGAGCTGGCCGGCACCGATCTGATCCACACCCACACCTGGTACGCCAACATGGCCGGCCACTGGGGATCGCTGCTGCACGGCGTCCCACACATCCTCTCGGCACACTCCCTGGAGCCGCTGCGCCCGTGGAAGGCCGAACAGCTGGGGGGCGGGTACCGGATCTCGTCCTGGGCCGAGGCCACGGCCTATGACTCCGCCGCCGCGGTGATCGCCGTGTCGGCGGGGATGCGTCAGGACATCCTCACCGCCTATCCGGACGTGGACCCCGGCAAGGTCCAAGTGGTCCACAACGGCATCGACACGGCGCTCTGGACCCCGGCCACCGAGGAGTCGGACGCGCAGATCCTGCGCGGCCACGGCGTCGACCCGGACCAGCCCACGGTGGCCTTCGTCGGCCGCATCACCCGCCAGAAGGGGGTGCCCTACCTGCTGCGCGCCGCCGCCGAGCTGGATCCGGACGTGCAGCTGGTGCTCTGTGTCGGTGCCCCGGACACCCCGGAGCTGGCCGCCGAGGTCTCCGATCTGATCGCCGGGCTGCAGGCCAACCGAGACGGCGTGATCGTGATCGAGGGCATGCTGCCGCGCCGGGACGTGATGGCCGTGCTCTCCCACGCCACGGTCTTCGCCTGCCCCTCCATCTACGAGCCCCTGGGCATCGTGAACCTGGAGGCCATGGCCTGCGGCACCGCTGTGGTCGCCTCGGCCACCGGCGGCATCCCCGAGGTGGTCCAGGACGGCCAGACCGGACTGCTGGTCCAGCTCGACCAGGTCGCCGACGGAACCGGCACCCCGGTGGATGAGACCCGCTTCGTCCAGGACTTCGCCGCCGCCCTGACCTCGGTCCTGTCCGATCCGGAGCGCGCCGCGCAGATGGGCCGAGCCGGACGCCAGCGGGCCATCGACCACTTCTCCTGGGAGTCGATCGCCGATCGCACCCTGGAGGTCTACCGCTCCGTGCTGGAGTCCTGACCTCCCACCCACGCCACCACGACGTCGGCCCCTCACCTTCAGCGAGAAGGTGAGGGGCCGACGTCGTGAACGGGACCTGCGGTCCCTGTCCAGAGGACCCGGGGCTACTTCTGGGCGGCCCGGTCGGCCTTCTTCTTCCGGGCGTGCAGGACCTTCTCATCCACGGGAGCGTCCTGGGAGGCACGCAGTCGACGGTAGTACTCGGCGGCCTCGTTCTGGCGCTGGGCCTCGTCCTGGGTGGCGATGTCCATGCGGATGTGCTCAGGCTCGTAGCCGAAGGCGTCCACCAGGTCCTGGGCATGCGGACGGAGGCGGTAGGCCAGGCGGTTGATGTACTGCCGCAGAGTCCGTGCGCGCTGGGTGGAGACGCGGCCGTTCTCCACGAACCAGCCCAGGTCGTCCTCGATCAGGCGCAGTGCGAACAGATCGCGCAGCCAGGTCATCACCTGACGGGTGTGCTCGTCGGTGATCTTCTCCAGAGCCCGCGTGAACGACTCCCACTGCAGCAGCTCACCGTGATTGCGGGCGGCGTCGATCAGCTCGGTCTGGTTGCGGTTGAACACGGCCGCCTGTTCGGCCTGGCTCTTCTTGGCGGCGGGCATCAGGGCCTGGGCGACCTTGGCGGTCTTGGTCCGGACCCGGTCCTCGAGCAGGCTGCGCTGCACCTCCTCCTCCTTGAACCAGTTCGCGCTCTTGCGCTCCGAGCCGGCGTCCTGCACCGCCTGGACCACCCGCCGCAGTCCCGAGCGGTGGACCATGGCCTCCGTGGCGTGGCCGGCCACGTAGCGGGACATGGTGCCCACCGAGAAGTCCTTGAACTCGTTGGAGTAGTCGGTCAGCAGACGCTTGCCCACCAGCTGCAGCAGGATGTTATTGTCACCTTCGAAGGTGGTGTAGATGTCCAGGTCGGCGCGCAGGGAGGCGAAGCGGTTCTTGGCCATGAACCCGGCGCCGCCGCAGGCCTCACGGCACTCCTGCAGGGTGTCCAGTCCGTTCCAGGTCACCAGCGGCTTGATGGCTGCCGCCAGGGTCTCCAGCTCCTGACGGTCGTCATCGGTGTCCTCGGTGCCGGAGAACACGGCGTCGAACTTCTCCAGCAGCTCATTGGAGGCGAAGCTGTCCGCATAGGTGCGGGCCAGTCGGTCGATCAGTCGCCGATGATGCAGCTGATAGTCCATCAGCACCTCCTCGTGGGTGTCCGAGGTGGCATTGAACTGGCGGCGCTGGTTGCCGTAGGTGATGGCACCCTTCAGAGCCAGGGCGGAGGCTGCGGCCGAGGCCAGGGACAAGGAGACGCGCCCCTGCACCAGGGTGCCCAGCATCGTGAAGAACCGGCGGCCGGGGGAGGCGATCGGGGACGTGTAGACCCCGTTCTCGTCCACATCGCCATAGCGGTTGAGCAGGTTCGTGCGCGGGATCCGCACCCGGGTGAAGTGCAGTCGACCGTTGTCGATGCCGTTCAGACCGCCCTTGAGTCCGTCGTCCTCGCCGCCGACCCCGGGGAGGAACTCGCCGTCCTCGGAGCGGATCGGCACGAAGAAGCAGTGCACGCCGTGGTTGACGCCCTGGGTGATCAGCTGGGCGAACACCACGGCGGCCTTGCCGTGGAGCGCGGCGTTGCCCAGGTAGTCCTTCCAGGCGGCCTTGAACGGCGTGTGGATCTCGAACTCGTCGTCCTCGGGGATGTAGGTGGCGGTGGTGCCGAGCGAGGCGACGTCCGAGCCGTGGCCGATCTCGGTCATCGCGTACACCCCCGGCAGCTTCAGGCTCAGGATGTCCGGCAGCCAGGCGTCATGGTGCCGCTCGGTGCCCAGGTTCAGCACGGCGGAGCCGAACAGTCCCCACTGCACTCCCGACTTGATCTGCAGTGAGGGGTCAGCGGTGACCAGCTCCGTGAACATGGCGATGTTGCCGCCGAAGTTGCTCTCGCCGCCGAACTTCTCCGGGAAGGCCTTGTTGACCGCGCCGGTGTCCACCAGGATCTGCAGCTGACCCAGCACGCGTTCGCGGTGCTCGGCCATGGACAGTCCCTCGATCTTGTGCAGATCCGGGTTCTTCACGTTCTCCCGTGCGGTGCGCCGCTCGGCGGACCACCGGCCCAGCAGCAGCTCCTGCACGGTGTACAGGTCCAGCCCGCCCGGCTCGATCGGCTCGGGCGCCGAGGAGGTCATGGGGGCGTCCACCAGGTCGGCGTCGGCCAGCGGGGGAACAGTCCCGCCGCCGGTCAGGTCGGTGGTCTCAGAGGTCGTGGTCATGATGACTCCTGTCGGGTCGTGGAGGTGGAGGTGGAAGGGGAATCGGTGGGGGGCTGGAGCGGGCCCAGCCCGGCCAGGCCATCGGTCAGCCAGGTGGTCAGGGTTCGGGCCATGCGCTGTGCGCTCGGTCTGGGGGCCCCGGTGGGGGTGGCCAGCCAGGCCTCGCCCGTGGCGCGCACCATCCCGATGGCACCCATTGGCCAGTACCAGGCGCTTGAGTCCGGTCCCGGTTCACGGCCGATCTGACGCAGGTGGTCTCGATAGTGACGGTCCATCACCGATCCGATCCGGGTGAAGAACCCCTGGATGGGCGGTGGCCCGGACGAACCGGCACGGGGAGCGGTGCGGCTGGGCTCCTCCGAGGGCAGTCGCGTGGCAAAGACGTAGACGTTCGGCGAGGACTCCGCCAGGCGCAGATAAGCCTCGACCATGTTGTACAGCCCCTCCAGGGCGTGGGCCGAGGCGTCGACGGCCGAGAGCAGCTCGCGTTCCAGGTACTGGATCGACCGCTCTCCGACAGCTCTCTGGAGTCCGTTCTTGTCTCCGAAGTACCGGTAGAAGACCGACTTGGAGGTGCCGGCATGCACGGCGATCTCCTCCATGGAGGCATCAGGACCCAATTCGTGCACCGCAGCTCGGGTCGCGCGGATCAGCTGGGTCCGGCGCTGCTGCCGGTGCTCGTCCCACCGGGTGCTGCGACCATCGGCGGTGGCAGCTGACGGGGTGTGCCCCCGTCCGGGAGGCACAGCAGATGATGTGTTCACGGGACTGAGCGTATCAGGTACTGTGGGTCTCAGAAACGGTCGAGCACCTCCGCCTCACCGTGCACTCAGCGCCGAACGACCCTGGAAGGGACCCGTCATGACCTCTGCGTCCTCGAACACCTCGAAGAACTCCCCGAAGGCCGCCATCGCTGGCGGCGAGCTGCGACCCGCGGTGATCGTCGGCGGCAACCGCACGCCTTTCGTGCGTTCACACGGCAAGTACGCCACCGCCTCGAACAAGGACCTGCTGACCGCCACCCTGGACGGTCTGGTGGCCCGCTTCGGACTGCAGGGCGAGCAGATCGGTGAGGTCGCCGCCGGCGCCGTCATCAAGCACTCCAAGGACTTCAACCTGACTCGCGAGGCCGTCCTGGGCACCGCCCTGGATCCTCGCACCCCAGCCCACGAGGTCCAGATCGCCTGCGCCACCGGCATGGAGACCATCGGCGGCCTGGCCAACAAGATCCGCCTCGGACAGCTGGACTCGGCCATCGGCGGCGGAGTGGACAGCATCTCGGATGCACCCCTCGTGTTCTCCGACGCCGCCCGCGCAGTGCTGATGGAGCTCAACCGAGCCAAGTCCACCAAGGCCAAGCTCACCGCCCTGTCCAAGTTCCGTCCGGGGCATCTGGCTCCGCAGGCACCTGGCACCGGTGAGCCTCGTACCGGCATGTCCATGGGCGACCACCAGGCCCGCACCACGCTGAAGTGGGAGATCACCCGCGAGGCCCAGGATCAGCTGGCCCTGGACAGCCACAAGAACCTGGCCGCCGCCTACGACCGGGGCTTCTTCGACGACCTGATCACGCCGTTCCGCGGCGTGAGCAGGGACAACAACCTGCGCCCGGACTCCACTCTGGAGAAGCTCGGCTCTCTCAAGCCCGCCTTCGGCAAGGATCTCGGCGAGAAGGCCACCATGACTGCCGGCAACTCCACGCCGCTGACCGACGGTGCCTCCGCCGTGCTGCTGGGCTCCGAGGAGTGGGCCAGCGAGCGTGGACTGCCGGTCCTGGCGGAGTTCGTGGACTTCGAGACCGGTGCCGTGGACTTCGTGGACGGCGATGAGGGCCTGCTGATGGCACCGGCCTACGCGCTGCCTCGACTGCTGGAGCGCCAGGGTCTGAGCCTGCAGGACTTCGACTACTACGAGATCCATGAGGCCTTCGCCGGCACCGTGCTCTCCACTCTGAAGGCCTGGGAGGACGAGGACTTCTGCCGCACCCGCTTGGGACTGAACGCCCCGTTGGGTGCGATCGACCGCTCCAAGCTCAACGTCAACGGCTCGTCACTGGCCGCCGGTCACCCCTTCGCCGCCACCGGTGGCCGCATCGTGGCCTCGTTGGCCAAGATGCTGCATGAGAAGGGCGCCGGATCCCTGGGCCTGATCTCCGTCTGCGCCGCCGGCGGACAGGGCATCGTGGCCATCCTGCGTGGCCGCTGAGCCCCAGGTCCGGCACCGATCCTCCACCTGAACTGCACCTCACCCACAGGAGAGACACCCCGTGAGCACTGACACCTACACCGCCCTGGTGAACCAGCCCCTGGGCAAGAAGATCGCCGCAGCCCTCGGGCTCCCGCAGCCGGTCGAGCTGCGTCGGCATACACCTGGCCAGCCCCTCCTGGATGGTCTGGCACTGGTCTTGGGCAGCGGTCCCGCCGCCCAGCAGGTGGCCGACCAGCTGCTGGACTGGGGAGTGGATGTCCGCCGGCATGCCGGAGCCAAGGACCGCTTCGCCGCCGTGGTGGCCTGCTTCGACGCGGTCCAGACCCCGGCTGACCTCTCGGACACGGCACTGGAGGTCGGACAGGTGATGCGGCAGCTGGGGTCCTCGGCGCGCGTGATCACCGTCTCCGCGGATCCCTCCGACGCCACGGATCCTGCGGCACGTTCGGCACGCAAGGGGGTCGAAGGACTGACCCGTTCGCTGGCTCATGAGATGCGTCGTGGCGGCACCGCCAACGGACTGGTCCTCGCCGGAGGAACTGAGATGTCCGCACCCGGCGCCGTCGGTGCCCTGCGCTTCCTGCTCTCGGCCCGCAGCGCTTTCGTCTCCGGACAGTTCCTGACGGTCGGGACCTCCGAGGGTGCGTTGCCTCAGGACTGGGACCGGCCGCTGGCAGGCAAGGTCGCCGTGGTGACCGGCGCCGCCCGCGGCATCGGTGAGGCCATCGCCCGCACCCTGCACCGGGACGGGGCCACCGTGGTCGGTGTGGACGTGCCGGCGGCCGGTGAGCAGCTGGCCGCAGTGGTCAACTCCATTCACGGCACCAGCCTCCAGCTCGACATCACCGCACCCGATGCCGGAGCACGGATCCTGGAGCACTGCCGGACCCGCCACGGTCGAATGGACCTGGTGGTCCACAACGCCGGCATCACCCGGGACAAGATGCTGGCCAATATGGACGCCGCCCGCTGGGACTCGGTCATCGCCGTGAACATCGAGTCTCAGCTGGCCATGAACCAGGCATTCCTGGCCGACCAGGCTCGAGACGTCGTGGGTGATCACCTGCGCATCGTGTCCCTGGCCTCGACCTCCGGCATCGCGGGCAACCGTGGCCAGACCAACTACGCGGCCTCCAAGGCCGGCGTGATCGGCATGGCCTCGGCCTCAGCCGAGCTGTTGGCCGAGCGCGGCGGCACCATCAACGCGGTCGCTCCGGGCTTCATCGAGACCGAGATGACCGGGAAGATGCCGTTCCTGACCCGTGAGGTCGCACGGCGGATGAACTCGCTGTCCCAGGGCGGACGTCCGGTGGATGTAGCTGAGGCGATCTCCTTCCTCGGTTCGGATGCCGCCGGCGGCACCAACGGAACCGTGCTGCGGGTCTGCGGCCAGGGAATCATGGGGGCCTGAGATGGAACGTGAACAGATGGCCCCACTGATCACCACCTACCGCTCGGCCGTGACCCAGACGGTCCGTGACGCTGTGACCAGGCGGCGTCGTCCCCGGCAGCTGCCCGGCCATGCCGTGGTGGTCCACGGGCACCGGATCTCCCAGAACCAGGTGGAGGACTATGCACAGCTCTTCGGGGCAGTGGATCCTCAGGACCTGCCCTCGGTGCTCGTCCACGTCGCGGCGTTCCCGGCCGCCATGGAGCTGATGGCCGAGCCGGACTTCCCGTTGCCGCTGATGGGCATGGTCCATCTGGAGAACCGCGTCCAGCATCACCTGCCGGTGCCTGCTGAGACCGATCTGGAGATCATGGCCACGGCCACCGACCTGGCCGCACACCCTTCTGGGACCACGGTGGATCTAGTGGTCACCGTGCACCGCAGCGCCGAAGAAGGGTCGGAGCCGCAGCTGCTGTGGGAGGGCACCTCCACCTATCTGGCCAAGGGGGTCCGGCTGCAGGACGCTGAACGGCCCCCGAAGGCGGCTCACCCGGACTTCACCCCACCCGAGGTCACCGCGCAGTGGCGACTCTCCGGGTCCACCGGGCGAGAGTATGCCGCTGTCTCCGGAGACTACAACCCGATCCACCTGCATCCCCTGACGGCCAAGGCCTTGGGAATGAAGGGGATGATCGCTCACGGGATGTACCTGGCCGGACGCATGCTGGCCGGCCGAGAGCCAGTCGGCGCCGGACACTCCTGGTCGATCAGCTTCGCCACGCCCGTGGTGCTGCCCGGCACGGTGCAGGTCAGCTATGCGCACCCGGACGCTCAGCGCACGGAGGTCACGGGGTGGAACGGCCGCAGCTCCAAGCCGCACTTCACCGGTGTGCTGGAGATTCCGGTCCGCTGATCCGACCGTAGAGTCCGGACATGGTCCGGGCCATCACGTCCCACCCGAACAGCTGGGCCCGGCGCGCCGCCGCCGGGCCCAGTGCTGTCCAGGGAGCCAGGTCCTCGAGGATGTCGTTCAATGCCGCTGTCCACGTGGCGGGTTCCAGATCCGGCAGCAGACGCCCGGTCACTCCGTCCTCCACGGCGTGGACCAGTCCGCCGACCCGATGCGCCAGCACCGGGGTCCCGCACGCCTGGGCCTCCAGGGCGACCAGGCCGAACGACTCCGAGTGGCTGGGCATCAGCACGGCGTCGGCTGCCCGGAAGGCGGCCGCCAGCTGGACGGGGGAGAGCGGGTCCGAGACGGTCACCCAGTCCTCCACCCCGGATCGACGCGCCAGGTCCACCAGGTCCAGGGCCTCTGATCCCGACCGAGCACCTGTCAGGTGCAGCGTCACCGGGGCAGCGGCACCGTCGGAACCGTTCGGCTTGACGGTCCGCCGCAGGCCGCCCAACGCCGCGATGGCCACGTGGGGCCCCTTGTGGGACTGGATTCGCCCCGCGAACAGCAGCTTCACCGCAGCCTGCTTCCCTGGCCAGTCGGAGGCTCCCTCGGGGGTGAACACGTGGGTGTCCACGCCCGGGGGCACCACGGCGATCCGATCCTCGGGCGCCCCGGCCAGCTCGATCAGCTGCTGCCGTTCCACCGGGGTGTTGGCCACCAGGAGGTCAGCGGTCCGCGCCAACCGTGCCTCTGCCGGCTCTCGGGCCTCACTCTCCTGTGCCGCCGGGTCCTGGGCCAGCTTCACGGCGGCCAGGGTGTGCATGGTGTGGATCAACGGCGCGTCCAGCTGGCGGGCCAGCTTCGCTCCGGCCAGACCGGAGAGCCAGTAGTGGGAGTGCACGACGACGGGCCGTCCGCTCTCCCACGCTCCGGCACGTTCCAGCTCGGTGAGTCCGGCTTCGGCGAACGCGTCGATCCAGGGCAGCAGATCGTCCTTGTCCACCGGTGAGGGCGGTCCTGCCGGGACGGGAAGCACCCAGGCGAGGGAGCCGTCGTCGGGATGGTCTGCTGCCGCGGTGAGCGGCACCGGGACCTGGCCCGGGGCGTCCTGCCGGGTGAGCACCCAGACGGGGTGACCCAGGTCGGCCAGGCCTTGCGCCAGATGCCGCACGTAGACGTTCAGTCCGCCGGCATCACCGCTGCCGGGCTGGGCCAGGGGAGAGGTGTGCAGGCACACCATCACCACAGCAGGCAGCCGGTCAGCTCCCTGGCGGAACTCAGCGGTCATCGGTCAAGGCCGTCATCCGGCTGAGGGCTGACGCAGCTGATCGTCCACAGCGTGGAGCAGTCGCGCGAAGCCGGGGACCTCGTTCAGGCGATCCACCAGCACCGGCGCGCCCTGACGATCGGCCAACGGCACCTCCCAGTTGGGGTACTGGTGCTGCTGGGTGCCGGGCTGGTTCTGGATCCGCACCTCACCGACGGCGTCGACCAGCGCCACCGCCTGCAGCACGGACGGCGCCTGCGCCAGATAGCGGTACAGCGCCTCGACGATCCGATCAGGGTCCCGCTCCGCCAGCTCCAGCAGGTCCTCCAGCGAGCCGTGGGGCAGGAACCCTTCCTGCTGCGCGGCCTGCAGGTACACGCCGATCTCCCGATCCGCACGTTCCCGCTCAGCCTCTGCGCTGCCCGCCAGCAGTCCCAGGCGTTCCCTGAGCACCAGGTGCACGCCGGCCAAGTAGCCTGCAGTGGGGGGGAGGTCATGGGTGTTCACGGCCGCCAGACACTGACGGCGGTACTGCTCCGGTGGGAGAGGGACGCCGTCGCGCTGCTCGAACCAGAGGATCGACGTGCCCAACAGACCCCGGCTGGCCAGATAGTCCTGGACCCACGGCTCGAAGGTGCCCAGGTCCTCGCCCACCACGACGGCGCCGGCCCGCTCGGCCTCCAACGCCAGCACACCGATCATGGCCTCATGGTCGTAGGTGACGTAGGCACCGTCAGTCGGGGATCCGCCCACAGGCAGCCACCACAGGCGGAACAGGCCCAGGACGTGGTCGACCCGAATGCCACCGGCGTGGCGCAGCACCGTGCGCAGCATGTCCCGGTAGGCGCGGTAGCCGGTTTCGGCCAGACGGATCGGATGCCACGGGGACTGGGACCAGTCCTGGCCCAGTTGGTTGTACATGTCCGGTGGCGCCCCCACCGACATGGTGGGGACCAACAGGTCCTGGAGCATCCAGCCGTCGGCATTGTTGCGGTCAGCACCCACGGCCAGGTCCTGCATGATGCCCATGCGCATCCCGGCGGTGACAGCAGTGCGCTGAGCCGCTTCCAGCTGCTGATCGCACAGCCACTGGAGCCAGGTGTGGAACTCGATCTCCTCGGCCAACTCGGCACGGTACCGCTCGGCTGTGGCTCCGCCGGGGACCAGCTCCGGATCGGACCACACCGGGTGCACGGGATCGAAGACCGTCCGAAGGGCGCACCAGAGGGCGAAGTCCGCCAGGCCGGACCCTTCAGCCTCGCGGTAGGCACGGTAGGCGGATCGGCGAGCGGGGCTGAGCTGGACGCCGTGGATCAGCCGCAGGGCCACCAGCTTGTCCGCATAGGCAGCGTCTCGGTCCAGCGAACCCGTCCGGGTGTTGGCGAAGCGCTGATGGACTGCCAGATCCTCCACACGCTGACGATCAGCGGGGCCGAGATGGGCCAGCTCGGGGATGTCCTCGATGCGCAGATACAGAGGGTGCACGAACCGCCGCGTGGACGGCGAGTACGGAGAAGCCACCACCGGCGGGGCTGGCACGGAGGCATGCAGCGGATTGGAGAGGACATAGTCCCCGCCCTGTTCGGCCGTCTGCGCGGCCAGATCGGCCAGATCGGCCAGGTCTCCGATGCCCCAGGACCGCGTGGAACGGGTGGAGTAGAGCTGCAGGGCCAATCCCCAACCGCGACGCTGCGCGTAGGTGTCGGCGGTGGTGATCCGCTCCGGCGTGGTGATCAGGGTCGCCTGGTGCGCCGAGCCCAGCGCAGGGTCCGCATCGGTGCGACCGTCGACGTCGTGGCCGACCACGGCCTCGAGTGTGTGCCACCCCAGGGGCAGCTCTGCCGGCAGGCGGAATGTGGCCTGCCCGGTGAGGGTGCCGTCCACCTCGACGGGAGCGGTGAAGTCCTCGAGCTGGTCCAGCGGCCACCGGTCGCCGTTCTCCAGCACCGCCGTCACCGTCACGGCGGTGCCGTGGGGAACATGCACCGAGACTGAGGACGTGGTGCCGGCGCGGGTGATGACGGTCGGAGGAAGCACCTGGCGCCAGGGAACCAGACGACGCTGCGCCTCAGCCTGATGAAGGGACTCCGGATCTGCGGGGTCCACCGGGCAGTCCAGGGCCGCCAGCACCGCCACGAGCGTCTCATCTGAGACGGTGTGACGCAGGCCGTCATGTCCCTGGTAGGAGACCTGGATGCCGTGCGCCTCCGCAACGCGGTGCAGCAGCGGGCGGTCGTCGGGAAGATCAGACATGTAGGCGGTCCTCGTCTCACAGGTCGGTCGCAGCGGGTCAGTGCAGCACAGGGCATCGGACACCAAGCGGTGCCCAGGGACGCTCAGCTGCATCTCGTCGATTATTGCAGGGCAGGGCCCTGGTCGTCGGTCAGGACGCCGCCCGGTGGAGAGGCAGGGACCGTGTTCGAGCGGGCAGTTCGGAGTGGACAGAGAGGCTCAGGAGTCGTGTTAGGCTAGTGGGCGCTGCCTGAGCCGGAAACGACGAGGCAGACCGTGAGCGCGGGTGGCGGAATTGGCAGACGCGCAGCGTTGAGGTCGCTGTGCCCGCAAGGGCGTGGGGGTTCAAGTCCCCCTCCGCGCACGGAATTCGAAAGGCCCCGGACCTGAGTGTCCGGGGCCTTCTCGTGTCTGAGGTGCTGGCTAGGCTGGCATCATGAGTACCGACGAGCGTTCCCTGCCCACCTCCGCCGCCGACGATGCCGCGCCCAGCCCGTACCGCGATGACGTGGTGCGGATCTGTCAGGACCTGATCCGCATCGACACCTCGAACTACGGGGGCAATGAGTCCCGAGGGGAACCTGAGGCCGCCGAGTACTGTGCCGATCTGATGCGCCGGGCGGGGATGGAGCCGGAGATCATCGAGTCGGCTCCGGGTCGCGCCAGCGTGATCGGACGAGTCGTCGGCTGGGACGCTGACGCACCGGCGCTGGTGCTGCACGGGCATCTGGACGTCGTCCCGGCCGACCCTGATGAATGGTCGGTGGACCCCTTCGGCGCCGAGCTGAAGGACGGGATGATCTGGGGTCGCGGAGCGGTGGACATGAAGGGCATGGATGCCATGATCCTGACCGTCCTCGGGCACCTCCACCGGTCAGGCCAGCGTCCCCGGCGGGATCTGATCGTCGCGTTCTTCTCCGACGAGGAGGCCGGCGGCATCTATGGCGCTCGATGGCTGGTGGAGAACCGCCCCGAGCTGTTCGAGGGCGCCACGGAGGCCATCAGCGAGGTCGGGGGATTCTCCACGGAGATCCAGGGCCAGCGAGCCTATCTTCTCCAGACCGCCGAGAAGGGGCTGGCCTGGTTGAACCTGACGGCCACGGGCGCACCGGGCCACGGTTCGGCGGTCCACCCGGACAATGCCGTCACCCGCTTGGCCGGGGCCATCCAGCGGATCGGGGCCCACGAATGGCCGCTGGACTACACCAAGACCACACGGGACCTGCTGGAGCAGGTGGCCGAGCTCTGTGGCGTCGAGTTCGACGAGACCGATCCCACGCCTCAGCTGGAGGCCCTGGGCAATGCCGCCAAGTTCGTCGGCTCCACCCTGCGCAACAGCACCAACCCCACCGGTCTGACTGCCGGATACAAACACAACGTCATCCCGGGCAAGGCCTCGGCCACCGTGGACGCCCGCATTCTGCCCGGACAGGAGGATCATGTCCTGCAGATCCTCAGGGAGCTGGCTGGTGACGGAGTCGACTTCACCCCCGAGCATCAGGACATCTCCCTGGAGGTGCCCTTCTCCGGTGACCTCGTGGACCTGATGGTCTCTGCGGTGCAGGCTGAGGATCCCGGTGCGCCGGTGCTGCCGTTCATGATGTCCGGCGGAACGGACAACAAGTCGTTGTCCCGCCTGGGCATCACCGGCTACGGATTCGCGCCCCTTCAGCTGCCGGCCGACCTGGACTTCACCGGCCTGTTCCACGGGATCGACGAACGTGTCCCCGTGGAGGCACTGGACTTCGGATGCCGTGTGCTCGCCCGACTCCTGGAGGCCCGATGACCACCCGCCCCCACTCCGACGCTGACCTCTCCACAGTGCTCACCCCAGCACTGCTGGAGTCCTTCCGGGAACGGGCCTTCGCACTGGATGAGCAGAACGCCTTCCCGCACCAGGACCTGACAGACCTGGCCCAGGTCGGGTACCTCGGCGCGCTGGCTCCCCGGGAAATGGGAGGGCTGGGCTGGGACCTGAGCGACGTCGTCGGGGGTCAGCGTCTGCTGGCCCAGCACGCGCCGGCCACCGCGCTGGCCGTGAACATGCACCACGTGTGGAACGGTGTCGCCTCGATCCTGGCCGCCCGGGGGGATGACTCCCTGGAGTTCATCCACCGCGAGTCGGCGGCCGGGGAGATCTTCGCCTTCGGCATCTCCGAGGCCGGCAACGACGCCGTGCTCTTCGACTCTGGAACGGTGGCGGAGCCGCTGGAGAACGGCGGGTACCGCTTCACCGGGACGAAGATCTTCACCACCCTCTCACCGGTGTGGACCCGGTTGGGAGTGTTCGGCAAGACCCCGGACGGCGCGCAGCTGGTGTTCGGGTTCCTGGACCGGGCGTCGGCAGGCTGGAGCGCGGACGACTCGTCCTGGGACATGCTCGGCATGCGTGCCACCCACTCCCACACCACCCGCCTGGAGGGGGCTGTGGTGCCCGCTGACCGGATCGTGCGACGCATCCCCGCAGGGCCCAACGCGGATCCGCTGACCTTCGGGATCTTCGCCTCGTTCCTGACCCTGATCGCCGCCGTCTACACCGGCGTGGGGGAGCGGGCCGCACAGCTGGGCGCCGAGGCGCTGGCCCGCCGGACCTCTCGAGTGACGGGACAGCCGCTCAGCCACGACCCGGTGCTGCGCTACAAGGCCGGGGAGGCGACCCTGCGGGGAATCACCCAGGACACGCTGCTGCGGTCGGTCGTGGCGGACATCGTGGCCGGAGCCGACTGGGGGCCGGAGTGGTTCCCCCGGCTGGTGGCCACCAAGACCCAGGCGGTGCGGACGGCCAAGGCCCAGGTGGACTATGCGCTGGAGGCCTCGGGCGGTGCCGGGTTCCACCGCGCCGCGGAGATCACTCGGCTCTACCGGGACGTGATGGCCGGGGTCTTCCACCCCTCAGACGATGAATCGGCCCACAACACCTTCGCCAACCTGGCGTTGGGGCCGCTGACCAGCTGATTCCCGACGACGGCCGGTCAGCTCAGCGTGGATCTCACCCGGATGATGCGCCGGCGCATCCAGAACCGGCGCATCCCGCCGCGGTAGACGATGGAGCGCTGCAGCTCCCATTTGCCGTACTCGGCATGCTCCACGAGCCGGCGACGTGCCTGCGCCAGGGACTCATCCGGGGAGACGGTGATCACCAGGTACTCCCAGTTCTGACGGTGCGTGATGGAGTCCAGGGTGCTGGACATGGTCTGCTCGCGCATCGGTCTCCTCTCGGCAGGTGCCGTCGTGGCAGATTGAGGCTACCGTGTGAGCATGAGCATCGATCCGCGCGTGGCCCTGGAGGCCTTCGTATCAGCCCTGCATGAGCACCTCGCCGCCGCCACAGGCAAGCGCAGCGATGACGATCCGGCGCTGGAGTCGGCGTACTTCAACATCGCCGATGCCTTCGACGCCTACGAGGATGCGCTGTACGCCGCCACCGGTGAGTACACTCCGCTCGACGTCCTGGACGACGATGACGAGGACGACGACCTCGACGACGATGACAGCGAGGACTCCGAGGACGACGAGGAGTTCGACACTGCCGACTCCTCGGACCGCTGAGGTCTGATCCGGCGCCGCCCGTGAGCAGCGTGCGCTCCGTCACCTGTGGCCGTGGCGCATGCGCGGATGCTCCTGAGCGATCTCCCCGTGCCGTAAGGTGCTGGACGTGAACTGGTTAGAGTCGATCATCCTGGGCCTGGTGCAGGGCCTGACGGAATTCCTCCCCATCTCGTCCTCCGCCCACCTGCGGATCGTCGGTGAGTTCCTGCCGAATGCGGCGGACCCGGGAGCGGCCTTCACGGCCATCACCCAGATCGGCACCGAACTGGCCGTGCTGATCTTCTTCTGGAAGGACATCGTCCGGATCATCTCACGGTGGTTCGGCTCGCTGGTCGGCAAGGTCGCCCGGAACGATCCCGATGCCCGCATGGGCTGGCTGATCATCATCGGCTCCATCCCGATCGCCGTGCTCGGGCTGCTGCTGGAGGACTACATCGACTCCTCCTTCCGGTCCCTGTGGATCGTGGCCACCATGCTGATCGTCTTCGGCGTGCTCCTGGCGGCCGCGGACACCCTGGGCCGGCAGGTCAAACCACTCGAGAAGCTCTCCGTCAAGGACGGCATCCTCTTCGGGCTGGCCCAGGCCCTGGCCCTGATCCCTGGCGTCTCCCGCTCCGGCGGCACCATCACCATGGGCCTGGCCCTGGGATACACCCGTGAGGCCGCCACCCGATATGCCTTCCTGCTGGCCGTCCCCGCGGTCTTCGCCTCCGGGTTCTACAAGCTCTTCAAGTCCCTGGCCGAGCCCGGCGCGCAGGGCCCCTACGGCATGGGCGAGACGCTGCTGGCCACGGGCATCGCCTTCGTCACCGCCTATGTGGTGATCGGCTGGCTGATGCGCTTCATCTCCACGAACTCCTACAAGCCGTTCGTCTGGTACCGGATCGGACTGGGTCTGGCCCTGTATCTGCTGCTCGGCTTCGGCGTCATCAGCGCCTGACCCTCTCACACAGCAAGGAACCCATGCAGTCCTGGTCCACACCGTCCCCCGCCCTCCTGCCGGCCCAGCCGGACCGTCTGCGGCTGATGGACACCGCCAGCGGTGCCCTGCAGCACCCGGGCACCTCCGAAGAGGCCTCGCTCTACGTCTGCGGCATCACCCCGTATGACGCCACCCACCTGGGCCATGCCAACACCTACGTGAGCTTCGACCTGCTCCACCGGTACTGGCGCGCCTGCGGCTATCCGGTCAGCTATGTGCAGAACGTCACGGACGTGGACGATCCGCTGCTGGAGCGGGCCGAGGCCACCGGAATGGACTGGCGGGAGCTGGCGCAGGACCAGACCCAGCTGTTCCGGACGGACATGCAGGCCTTGAACGTGCTGGCCCCGGACCACTATGTGGGTGCCACCGAGACCGTGGACTGGGTGGCCGAGACCGTCACCCGCCTGGTGGAGAACGGCACCGCCTATGCGGTGCCCGGCCAGGGCGAGGATCCCGACGGCGACATCTACTTCGACATCGCCGCCGCCGAGTCCGCCACGGACTGGACGCTGGGCAGCATCTCCGGCATGTCACCCGAGCAGATGGCCGAGGTCTTCCCGGAGCGCGGGGGCGACCCGCAGCGCCCGGGCAAGCGCTCACCTCTGGACCCGCTGCTGTGGCGCGCCGCCCGTCCAGGTGAGCCCAGCTGGGCAGGCGGCTCCCTGGGCGAGGGACGCCCCGGCTGGCACATCGAGTGCTCAGCGATCGCACGTCGGCTGCTGCCCGTCCCGTTCTCGGTGCAGGGCGGTGGATCGGATCTGACCTTCCCCCATCATGAGTTCAGTGCCGCCCACGCCACCGCCGTGGACGGACGTCCGTTGGCCCACACCTTCCTGCATGCCGGCATGGTGGCCCTGGACGGGGAGAAGATGTCCAAGTCCAAGGGGAACCTGGTCCTGGTCTCGAACCTGCTCCGCGAGGGCGCTGACCCGGCGGCGATCCGCACGGCCCTGCTCTCTCAGCACTACCGTGCGGACTGGGAGTGGACGGATCAGTCCCTGCCGGACGCCTCCGCACGCCTGGAGCGCTGGCGCGCCGCCCTGACCGAGGAGCAGCCCGGGGACGGCGAACAGCTCCTGCAGTCCCTGCATCACGCCTTGTCCCACGACCTGGATGCCCCCGCCGCCCTGGTGGAGCTGGACCGGTGGGCCGATGGGGCCCAGGCTCGTGATCGTCAGGACTCGTCGCCGGTGTCAGACGCTCAGCTGTCCGTCAGCACGGTCGTGGACTCCCTGCTGGGCATCCGCCTCACCGACTGATCGGCGCCTTCGGTGCCGGTGCACATGGACCGGGGTCAGCCGTGGCCGGGATCGCGCCGCTTGAGATACCGTTCGAACTCGCGAGCGATCGCCTCGCCCGATGCCTCCGGCAGCGATTCGGTGTCCCGCGCCTTCTCCAGCTGCTGCACATAGGCGGAGACCTCCGGATCTGCCGTGGCCAGTTCGTCCACGCCACGCTCCCAGGCCTGAGCGTCCTCGGCCAGCAGGTCCAGGTCCAGGGTGGTCTCGAGCAGTTCTTCGATCCGGCCGGCCAGCGCCATCTGTGCTTTGGGTGACGGGCTCTGGGCCACATAGTGCGGCACCGCCACCCATACGGAGACGGTGGGAAGACCTGCATCGACGGCACTGTCCGTGACCACGCCGACGATTCCCGTCGGACCCTCATAGGTGGGCTGGGAGACACCGAGAGCCTGACGCAGCTGCGGGTCGGCACTGGAGGGAGTGGCCGGCAGGGGACGGGTGTGCGGGGCATCGGCCAGCAGCGCACCCAAGGTCAGGACGGCGTCGACCCGATGGCGCCGCGCCAAGGCCAGCAGCTCGGCGGTGAAGGCCCTCCAGCGGAAGCTGGGCTCCACACCGCGCACGATCAGCAGTTCCAGGCCGGTGTCTCCGCCCGGTCCTGCATCCAGGACGCCTCGGAACACCCTGGTGCTCGGCCAGGTCAGGGTGCCACGGCCGTCCTCGTCGCGGCTCACCGTGGGGCGGGTGAACTGGTAGTCGTAGTAGTCGTCATCCGCGAGGGAGTCGAGCTCGGTGGCATCGATCTGCTCGCGGATCAGGTCAAGCACATCCGTGGCGGCGTCCCCGGCGTCGTTCCACCCCTCGAACGCGGTCATCAGGATCACCGGTCGGCGGTGCGGATCGCGCTCGTCCAGACGCCTCAGGTAGGAGCGCAGCCCCGCGCCGAGCTGCCGGTCGGTCGGATCATCGGATCCACGGTCTGTGGTCATGGACCCACTCTAGGTCTCCCGTGCTGAGGACGGGGCGGCTCGACACTAGACTCGATGCATGCCCCTCGACCGTTCCGGACACCCCCCATTCGAGGGCGATCACCGCCCTCCGTCCCCGTCACCAGCCGGCGTTGAGACCACGCAGCACCGCCCCTCCCGCCTGGATGCGGTCTTCTGGGACATGGACGGCACCCTGGTGGACACGGAGCCGCTGTGGAACGCCAGCCACCGACGCATGCTCGAAGACCAGGGTGGGACCTGGACCGAGGGGCTGGCACAGTCCCTGACCGGGCAGTCCTTGGACCATGGCGCGCGGCTGCTGCAGCAGGCCGGACTGGACCTGGACGTGGAGACCATCGTGGACACGGCTCTGCGGGAGGTGATGGCAGGCGTCCAGGAGAACCTTCCGTGGCGACCCGGAGCCCGGGAGCTGCTGGCCGCCCTCCACCAGGCCGGCGTGCCCTGTGCCCTCGTCACCATGTCCCACACCCCGCTGGCCCAGGTGATCCTGGACCGTGCCCCGGACGGGTCCTTCGAGTTCATGGTCACCGGTGACCAGGTCACCCGAGGCAAGCCCCACCCTGAGCCGTATCTCACTGCGCTGTCCCGGATGCAGGACCGGCACCCGGGCGTGGATCGAAGCCGTTGCCTGGTCATCGAGGACTCCCTGCCGGGGGTCACCTCCGCCACCGCCGCCGGCCTGCCCACGGTGGCCGTCCCGCTCGTCACGGAGTTGCCCGAGGATCCGCGCCGGCGTCAGTGGGACACCCTGGCCGGTCGCAGCGTGGGTGACCTCGCCGAGGTGGTCGGCGCCATCGGTCAGCTGGCGGCGGCCGGCGCTCCGCCGCAGGGTCTGGGCTGATGCCGGACCGCGTCTCACGCCGCGGCCGGATCAGGTTGGGGCGGCTGGTCGGTGTTCCGGTCTACCTGTCGTGGAACTGGCTGCTGATCGCCGGCTTCGTGGTGCTGCTGTTCGGTCCCCAGGTGGCACGACTGTTCCCGGAGCTCGGCATCGGAGCCTACGGGATCGCCTTCCTGTATGCGGTGCTGCTGGCCCTGTCCGTTCTGGTGCACGAGCTGGCCCATGCCGTCAGCGCTCGGGCCTTCGGCTGGCCGGCGCAGGAGATCGTGCTGAACCTGTGGGGTGGCCACACCCAGTTCGGCGCCTTCCAGGCCACCCCGGGGCGGTCCTTGGTGACGGCCCTGGCCGGCCCGGCCGCGAACGTGCTCATCGCCCTGGCCGGGACGCTGATCGCCGCGGTGGCCCCACCAGAAGGGGTGGCCCGGCTGCTGCTGGACATCCTGGTCTACGCCAACTGGCTCGTCGCCCTGTTCAACGTCCTGCCGGGTCTGCCTCTCGACGGCGGGCGGATCGTGGAATCGGCGGTCTGGGCCGCCACCGGGAGTCAGGACAAGGGCACGGTGGCAGCGGGCTGGTCCGGACGCGGCATCGTGCTGCTGCTGGCCGTGCTGCTCGTGGTGGTGCCATTCCTTCAGGGTCGTCCGGCGGACATCCCGTTGATCGTGATCCTGGTGATGGTGGGCTTCTTCCTCTGGAACGGAGCCTCCGAGGCCATCCGCGTCGGGCGGCTGCGCCAACGCGTCCCTCACCTCTGGGTGGGCGAGCTGATGCGCCCAGCAGTCGGTGTGCCCGCCTCGACTCCACTGTCCGAGGTGCTGGCCTTCGCGGCCGGGGCCGAGGTCGTGGTGCTCTCCGAGACCGGACGCCCGGAGGCGGTCCTGGACCAGCACGTGCTGTCCACCGTCCCGAGCTCTGCTCTGCCGCACACGCCGGTCTCTGCCGTCGCCCGTGCCCTGACGAGCGGCGCGGTGGTGGGCTATGCCGACCGCGGTGCGCCGCTGGTGGACCGGCTGTCCCGGGTGGACGGCTCGGAGTACGCGGTGATCGGGCTCGACGGCCAGGTCTGCGGCGTGCTGCGCCAGGCCGATGTGATGCGTCGGCTCTCGCTGCGCCGCACAGAGCGCTGAGGTCTGCTGGTTTCGGTACTCTGGAATGCCTGCTGGATCGGCAGGACCGCCCCACCCTCAAGGAGATCTGGCCGCCGATGACCAGCACCGAGCCTCGCCCCCGCACCGATCGACCCAGCGCATCCGCCACTGGAGCCTCAGCTCGCCGCGGTCCGCTGCGGGAGGGGCAGCGCGTGCAGATCAAGGATGCCAAGGGGCGGATGAACACCATCACCCTGGCTCGCGGCGGACAGTTCCACAGCTACCAGGGCGTGCTGCGGCACGACGATCTGATCGGCGGCCCCGAGGGCGTGGTGGTGCAGAACTCCTCCGGACACGAGTACCAGGTGCTGCGGCCCCTGCTCAACGACTTCGTGCTCTCCATGCCGCGCGGTGCCACCGTGGTCTACCCCAAGGATGCCGGGCAGATCGTGCAGCTGGCGGACATCTACCCCGGCGCCACGGTGGTCGAGGCCGGCGTCGGCTCCGGCGCCCTGTCCATCTCCCTGCTGCGCGCTGTGGGGGACTCGGGCCGGCTGCACTCCTACGAACGCCGCCCTGAGTTTGCGGAGATCGCCCAGGCCAACGTCACCACCTTCTTCGGCGCCGAGCACCCCGCCTGGCAGGTCCATCTGAAGGACGCCCAGCAGATGGACCAGGACCACGAGCCCGGATCCGTGGACCGTGTGGTGCTGGACATGCTCGCCCCCTGGGAGTGCCTGGACGCGGTGGCCACCGTGCTCGCACCCGGGGGAGTGTGGCTGAACTACATCGCCACCGCCACGCAGATGTCCCGCGTGGCCGAGGCGATCCGTGAGGATGGACGGTTCACTCCGGTGGAGGCCTCCGAGACCATGGTCCGCGGCTGGCACTTGGACGGACTGGCGGTGCGTCCGGACCACCGGATGGTGGCCCACACCGGGTTCCTGATGACCTGCCGTCGGCTGGCCACCGGTCAGGAGGCCATGCTGTTGAAGAAGCGCTCCAAGGTCTCGGAGTTCTCCGCGGAGGACACGGAGGCCTGGCTGCCGTCGGATGAGACCCGGTGGACCCCGCAGGCATTGGGGGAGCGGACCGTGACGGACAAGAAGGCCCGCAAGTCCGCCCGGGAGGCCGCCTCCATGGCCGAGCGCTCAGTCCGCGCCGCATCGGAGACCGACCCGCAGCCGGAGTCCAGCGCCCCGCAGGGCCCGACGACGGCCGGCCAGTAGCCGTCACGTCTCGCCTCAGCAGGCGGGCGGTCAGAGCAGGCCACTAGGCTGGATCCATGGCCGATCCCTCCTCGAACCCCGGACCCCCCAGCACCGACACCGGCGCGGGCGGCGTCTCCCAGGCCCAGCTGCTCAACCAGCTGGACGGGGCCAAGCGCCGCGCCGCCACGCTGGTGGAGAAGAACCGGACCCTGGAGTACCAGCTGGAGACCGCCGCGCGGAACAACCGCCGGATGGTGGACCTGCTGGAGGCCACTCGCGAGGAGATCACCGTCCTGAAGGCCGCCCTGGAGCTGGACGGAGAGACACCCTTCAGCTACGCCACCGTGCTGGCGGTGAACGAGAAGCGTGACGCCGTGGACGGCGTGGAGATCGACGCCACCGTGGAACCCAGCGTGGACGTCATCCACAACGGCCGCAAACTCAGGGTCAACGCCTCACCGCTGATCGAGCTGCACCGCATCACCTCCGGCGCGGACGTGCTGCTCAACGAGTCCCTGACCATCGTCTCGGTGCTGCCCGCAGAGCGCACCGGCGAACTGGCCCGCGTCAAGGAGGTCCTGGACTCCGGCCTGCTGGTGATCGTGGGGCGGGGCGACGAACAGCGCGTGGTGCGCCGTGCCGACCGTCTCTCCGCCGAACGCATCCGCGTGGGAGACGCCGTCACCGTGGATGTGCGCACCGGCCACGCTCTGGACCTGGTGCCGCTCACCGAGGTCCAGGACGTGGTCCTGGAGGAGGTGCCGGACGTCAGCTACGCGGACATCGGCGGACTGGGTCCCCAGATCGAGCAGATCCGTGACGCCGTGGAACTGCCGTTCCTGCATCCCGGGCTGTACCGCGAGCACGGGCTCAAGGCGCCCAAGGGCATCCTGCTCTACGGCCCTCCCGGCACCGGCAAGACCCTGATCGCCAAGGCCGTGGCGAACTCGCTGGCCTCTCGGTCCACGGAGGAGCGCCGCTCCTACTTCCTGAACATCAAGGGCCCAGAGCTGCTGAACAAGTACGTGGGCGAGACCGAGCGCCACATCCGCACCATCTTCGCCCGGGCCCGGGAGAAGGCCTCCGACGGCTACCCCGTGGTCGTCTTCTTCGATGAGATGGAGTCCCTGTTCCGCACCCGTGGCTCCGGCGTCTCCTCGGACGTGGAGACCACGATCGTCCCGCAGCTGCTGGCGGAGATCGACGGCGTGGAGCGCCTGGACAACGTGATCGTGATCGGCGCCTCCAACCGCGAGGACATGATCGACCCGGCCATCCTGCGCCCGGGCCGGCTGGACGTGAAGATCCGGATCGACCGTCCGGACCGGGACGGCGCGGCGGAGATCTTCGGCAAGTACCTCACTCCGAACCTGCCTCTGCACCCTGACGAGGTCCAGGCCGCCGGGGGCGACCGTCAGGCCGCCGTCGACTCGCTCATCCAGCGCACGGCCGACGCCATGTTCGCCCGCACCCCGGACACCGAGTTCGTGGAGGTCACCTACACGGACGGCTCCACCCGGACCCTGCACTTCGCCGACTTCGCCTCCGGGGCCGTGGTGGCCAACATCGTGGACCGGGCCAAGAAGCACGCCATCAAGGAGTTCCTCTCCGCCAGCGGGTCCGGGGTGAAGGGCCTGCGCGGGGAGCATCTGCTGCGTGCGGTCACCGAGGAGTTCGGGGAGCAGGAGGACCTGCCCAACACCAGCACCCCGGAGGACTGGGCCCGCATCTCCGGTCACCGCGAAGGCCGCGTGGCCCAGCTGCGCATGCTCGTGCACACCCCGCATCTGGCCTCCGGCAAGGTGACCGGCTCGGGTGAGGAGCCGTCGTCGGGAGATCCCTCATGACCCATGTGCCCCAGGTTCCCCGTGCCACCCGCTCAGGACACCACGGCCCGACGGCGGCTCAGCCGGCCTGGCAGGGGCAGTTCGCCCTGGTGCCGGGAGGCCGAGATGAGGCGGAGATCGCCGCGCTGATCCCGGCAGGACGGGACACCGCAGGGTGGGGTGTGCACCGGGTGATGGGCCTGGAGACCGAGTTCGGGGTGCATGCGCCGGCCAACCCAGGGGCCGGGCATTCCCAGCTCTCCACCGAGGTGGTCAACGCCTACGCGGACCTGGTCACCTCTCAGGGCGGTTCCGTGGCCGGCACCGAATGGGACTACGGCGAGGAGTCGCCCCTGGTGGACGCGCGCGGCTGGACCATGCCCCGGTCCGTGGCGCATCCCTCCCAGCTCACGGACGAGGTGCGGCCCCGGCTGGGGGAGGGGTACAACGAGCACGGCGAACGGGTGCATCTGCTGATGAACCTCGTGTTGCCCAACGGCGCCCGGCTGTACGTGGACCACGCCCACCCCGAGTACTCGTCTCCGGAGACCACCCACCCGCTGGATGCCATGGTGTGGGACCAAGCCGGGGACCGGGTGGCCCTGGCGGCCTCGAAGCGGATCGCGCAGGCGCCGGGATCCCCGCAGGTGCTGCTGTACAAGAACAACACGGACAACAAGTCGGTCTCCTACGGTGCGCATGAGAACTACCTGGTGGCTCGGGCCCTGGACTTCGACGAACTGGCCGCCCACCTGCTCCCGTTCTTCGCCGCCCGGCAGGTGATCTGCGGGGCAGGTCGAGTGGGAATCGGGGTGACCGGACGGACCCCCGGATTCCAGATCAGCCAACGGGCGGACTTCTTCGAGGAGCAGGTGGGGCTGGAGACCACCATCCGGCGTCCGATCGTCAACACGCGCGATGAGCCTCACGCCGTGGCGGACCGCTACCGGCGGCTGCACGTGATCATCGGGGATGCGAACCTGTCCCAGACCTCCACCTGGCTGCGCTGTGGGATGACGGCCCTGGTGCTGTCCATGATCGAGCTGGGGACCTGTCCGCGCCTGGAGCTGGTGGATCCCGTGGCGGCGCTGCAGAGGATCAGTCACGACCCCACGCTGCAGGCCACGGTCCCCCTGACGGACCGGCGCGAGCTGACCGGCGTGGACCTGATGGAGGTCTACCTGGACGCGGCAGAAGCACACGTGCAGCGGTTCGGGATGGATGATCCTGCCACCCAGGACGTGCTGATGGCCTGGCGCGAGACGCTCGATCTGTTCCGGACCGATCCGGGACGGCTGGCCGACCGTCTGGACTGGGTGGCCAAGCACCAGCTCCTCTCCGGCTACCGGGAGCGCCACGGGGCGGGCTGGGACGACCCACGGGTGGGCATGCTGGACCTGCAGTACGCGGATCTGCGCCTGGACAAGGGGCTGCACCATGCCCTGGTGCGGCGGGGCTCCATGCGCACTCTGGTGGAGGAGACGGTGATCCAGCAGGCCATGCACCTGCCCCCGGCCGACACCCGGGCCTGGCTGCGCGGACGGACCGTGGACGTGCACGGACGGGCCGTGGTCGGCGCCAGCTGGGACACCCTGCTGCTGCGTCCTGACCCGGATGGTCCCGTCCATCGCTTCCACCAGCGCGAGCCGCTGCTCGGCACGGCAGCGCACACCGGTTCCGTCTTCGACGACGACGGCGGCTCGGTGCAGGAGTTGCTGCAGGTCCTGGACGCGGTCGACCGGCAACGCCATCTCAGCACCGGCCCCTGACACCGCCGCGTAGGCTGGACGCAGGCCCCCTTCAGGACCCAGAACGAGAGGAACACCCGATGCCGCAGCAGCAGTCCGGCTCCAGCTCCCCGCGCGAGGAGGACCTCGGTCCCGGCCCCGCCCCGGCTCCCGGCGGCGGTGCAGCGGCATCGCAGGCGAACACCGCAGACCTGGACAGCCTCCTGGACGAGATCGACTCCGTGCTGGAGACCAATGCCGAGGAGTTCGTCAAGGGCTTCGTCCAGAAGGGCGGTCAGTGACCTCGTGGATCGCAGGATCATCGGCGTCGAGACCGAGTTCGGGGTGCACTACTCCCACCCCGGCAGCCGTCCGCTGACGCCGGAGGAGGTCGCCCGCTACCTGTTCCGCCCTGTGGTGGAGTGGGGGCGCTCCTCCAACGTCTTCATCCCCAACGGCTCGCGCCTGTACCTGGATGTCGGCTCCCACCCGGAGTACGCCACCGCCGAGTGCTCCACCCTGGATGAGTTGATCGCCACGGACAAGGCCGGGGAGATCATCATGCAGCGGCTGATCGACTCGGCCACGGCGAGCATGCGCGAGGACGGGTTCGAGGGGACGATCTACCTCTACAAGAACAACGCCGATTCCGCCGGGAACTCCTATGGCTCCCACGAGAACTACCTGATCCCGCGCACCGTCGAGTTCCGACGCCTGTCCGAAGCGCTCATCCCGTTCCTGGTGACCCGGCAGCTCTACGCCGGTGCCGGCACCTGGGTGACCCGGCCGTCAGAGGACGCCCTCGGCGCTGCCGCGCAGCCGCACTTCGCCTTCTCCCAGCGCGCCGACCATGTGTGGGAAGGCGTCTCCTCGGCCACCACCCGCTCCCGGCCGATCATCAACACCCGGGATGAGCCACACGCCGACGCTGCGGACTACCGCCGCCTGCATGTGATCGTGGGGGACTCCAACATGTCCGAGACCACCCAGCTGGTGCGCTTCGGCGCCACCGATCTGGTGCTGCGGATGATCGAGGCCGGCTGGTCACTGGGCGACCATCAGATGGAGAACCCGATCCGCTCCATCCGCCAGGTCTCCCATGACCTCAGCGGCACGGCACAGCTGAACCTGCGTTCGGGGCGGCATCGGTCAGCCCTGCAGCTGCAGGAGCACTATCTGGAACAGGCCACTCGATTCGTCGCGGCCCACGGTCCCCATCACGACCGGGTCGCTGCCGTCCTCGACCTGTGGGAACGGTCGCTGGAGGCCGTGCGGACTCAGGACTTCACCGGGATCGACACGGAGATCGACTGGGCCATCAAGCACCGGTTCCTCACCCGGTACCGCGACCGCAACGGTCTGGCTGACGATGCGCCGCGCCTGGATCAACTGGATCTGTCCTACCACGACATCACCCCCGGTCGCGGTCTGTTCGCTCTGCTCCAGTCTCGCGGAGCCGCCGCTCGGGTGCTGACCGATGATCAGGTGCAGGAGGCGATCGACGCTCCGCCCAGCACCACCCGTGCCTGCCTGCGCGGGAGATTCATCACCGAGGCTCGTGCCGCGGGGCAGGAGTACTCGGTGGACTGGACCACGCTCAAGTTCAATGACCGCCCGATGATGTCCGTGAGCACGAAGGACCCCTTCGCCACCACGTCCGAGCGACTCGACGAGCTGCTGGCCACCCTGCCTCAGCCCTCAGCGGCGGACGATCCGACACGGTCAGGACCGTCCAGCATCCGCCCAGTGTGACGTGCCAGGATGAATCCGGCCCGATCCAGATCGTCAGCAAAGGAACTCATGTCCTCCCAGCGCATCCCCACCCCACGCTCGTCCCGTCGTCGGCTCCTCAGTGCGGCTCCGCTCTCTGTGGCACTGACCGGCAGCCTGCTGCTGGCCGGCTGCGCAGCACCGGAACCGCGCGGCGCAGGGGACCTGGAAGCCCTGGAGGGGATCAGCCTGGAGGTGGCCGAGGACGGCAGCCCCAGCGTGAAGGTCGAGGAGCAGATCGAGGCCAGTGAGGTCTCCTCCCGGGTGCTCAAGGACGGCGACGGCGAGGAGATCGAGCCCGGCGACCTCGCCCTGGTCCAGACGGCCCTGGCCGACCCGGAGAGCGGAGAGATCCAGGCGGACAACTTCACCCAGGGGTCCGAGGCCGTCTATGTGGACGAGAGCCTCAAGCAGGGCAACGCCGTCCTGTACGACATGCTCGACCAGAACCGGGTCGGAGCTCAGGTGGCGTTCTTCGTCCCCGGCTCCCAGATGGGGCAGCAGGGCGGCAGCGATCAGCTGATGGTCTTCCAGATCGCCGGCACGTCCCCAGTCCGGGCCCAAGGTGAGCCGGTGGAGGTCACCGACGACTCCCTGCCCCAAGTCACCCTGAACGAGGAGACCGGCGAGCCGACCATCGAGAAGCCCGAGGGCGAGGCCCCCACGGACCTCAAGGTCCAGCCCCTGATCCAGGGGGAGGGTGAGACCGTGGGCGAGACCGACCATGTCACCGTGCGGTACAAGGGTGTGAAGTGGTCTGACGGTGAGGAGTTCGACTCCGATTGGAAGCGCGGCACTCCCACCGGTTTCGGCCTGAACCAGGTCATCACCGGCTGGTCTGAGGGCCTGGCCGGACAGAAGGTGGGCTCCCAGGTGCTCCTGGTCGCCCCGCCGGAGAAGGCCTACGGTGCCAGCGAAGGCAGCGAGCTGCAGGATGAGACATTGGTGTTCGTGGTCGACATCCTGCATGCGATGCCCGCAGCCCAGCCTGCAGAACCGGCCCCTGCTCCCTCCGACGAGGCGTCGGCGCCTGCTGAGTCGCCATCGGCAGAGCCGAGCCCCTCGGACTCCTGATCCGCCCCACCGACTGATCCGTACCGCAGAGAGGAAGCCACATGTCCTTCGGACAGCGCAACTACGATCGCACCCGTCCTGAGATCGACTTCCCGGGAGACACCCCTCCCGAGGAGCTCGTGATCGAGGACCTGATCGAAGGCTCGGGCCATGCTGTCGAGCCCGGCGACCAGGTGAACTGCCACTACGTCGGTGTTGCCTGGTCCACCGGGGCCGAGTTCGATGCCTCCTGGAACCGCGGAACCCCACTGCCCTTCACGGTCGGTGTCGGCCAGGTCATCCAGGGCTGGGACCAGGGCCTGCTGGGCATGAAGCCCGGGGGTCGTCGCCGTCTGGAGATCCCTCCGCACCTGGCCTACGGAGAGACCGGTGCCGGCTCGGACATCGGTCCCGGGGAGACTCTGATCTTCGTCGTGGACCTGGTGGACGTCCGCTGATCCGGTGAGCGAGAACACTGCGTCCCAGGAGCGGATCGTCTCGCTGCTGTGGCTGCTGCTCACCGCTGGTCGAGTCGGGCGCACCCGCGAGTACCTGCGAGGACATATCGATGCCTATGCAGAGCAGAGCAGCGAGGATGCCTTCGAACGCATGTTCTCCCGCGACAAGGAGACCCTGCGGGAGATCGGCATCCCGCTGGAGATCGTCGGCGACGCAGCGCCTCAGAAGGGCACCGAAGAAGGTGAGCAGACCCGCTACCGAGTGGACCGCAGTCGTCTGACGTTGCCTGATGTGCAGTTCGACGATTCCGAGCGGCTCGCCCTGCTGCGGGCCCGATCCCTCTGGGAGGGCACGGCCGCACACGGGGCCGTGGTGCGGGCCTTGGGCAGACTGGACCGCGAGGAGCTCTGGCTCAGCGCAGCAGAACAGGCGGACCTGGACACCTTCGGAGCCCGACTGGCCGGAGCTGACCGGCGCCTGATGCAGCTGGAGGAGCAGATCCGTTCCGGTGCCGTCGTGACCTTCGGGTACCGCACCGCGGCCGGGGGAGACCCCGCGGTCCGCACCGTCCGGCCGTGGCTGCTGCTCACCGCCGGATCACAGTGGTACCTGATCGGCTGGGATCTGGATCGGCAGGACCAGCGCATGTTCCGTGTCACCCGCTTCACCAGCGAACCGGAGAGCATTCCCCCCGGGTCCGTCACCGGGGACGTGCAGGAGCGCCCTGCGGACCTGGATGTTCACGAGTTCCGGCGCGCCGCCACCGGTGAGACCGAGCCGGAGAACGCCAGGCTGCTCGTTGCGCCTGGAGCGGTCCAATGGCTGCGCGTCGGCGCCAGGGACCTGGGACCGGACCCCACCTCCGGACCCACCCACGGCTGGGACCAGATCTGCGTGGAGTACTCCCGGCCTACGGAGTTCGCCGGCCAGATCGCCGCCGCTGGAGCATCTGCCGTCGTGCCGAGCGACCACCCTGATCTGCGGGCGGACGTGCATGGACTGCTCCAGTCCGCCCTGACCGCTCAGCGCCAGCCGCCCCCCAGGGTGAAGCTCCACCCGGTGAAGCCGACTCGGAACCGCGATTCCGACCGTGAGAAGGTCGCCGATCTCGTGGACATCGTGGGACTGGTGAACCACCGTGGCCGGATGAGCCGGACCGAGCTGCGGGAGAGACTGGACCTGACCTCGGCGAAGCTGGACCGCTGCATCCGCACACTGAAGTACTGTGGCATGCCCGAACGGTACTTCGCCGGCGGTCAGTTCGAGGTGATCGACCACGGCGAGGACATCGAGATCCTCAACGCCGGTGAACTGGACCGCCCGATCCAGCTGACCACGCCCGAGGCCCACGCCCTGGTGGTCGGCCTGGACCTGGTGGCCAGCGTCCCGGGATTGGACCCGTCTCTGGTCGAGGCCGCCCGTCGTGCTCGCGTGAAGATCATCCAGGCTCTGCCCACCCAGACGCGCGGCACGGCCGATGCGGTGCACGTGGGTCTGGATATGGGGCCCCATGAGGACCTGGTGGCCGACCTGCATCGTGCCGTGCAGTCCCGCACCGTTCTGGAGCTGACCTACCACGGCGCCGGACGTGACGAGGTCACCCGCCGGCAGGTCGAGCCGCTGCGCATCGAGACGCAGAACGGTCAGCTCTACCTGCGCGCCTGGTGCCGACAGGCCCACGGCCTGCGCAACTTCCGACTGGATCGGATCGCCGGGCATCGATGGACGGAGCACACCTTCATCCCGCGCCCGCTCCCCGCGGCTCCGGGTCTCTTCATGGCCCAGGGCGATGAGATCGCTGTGACGCTCCGGTTCGGACACCGCATCAAGGACCTGGCCGACGGGTTTCACCCCACCAGCTCTGCCTCACTGCCAGACGGCTCCCTGGTGGCCGAGGTGCAGCTGAGCTCCCCGGACTACGCCTTCTCCACCGTGGCGCGTCATGGCGGAGAGCTCACCATCATGGCTCCCTCCCCGCTGCGCAACGCCGCCGAAGAGTGGCTGGAAGACGCCCTCCGGCCGTACACCGTGACGTAGACTCCATCAGAGACACCGAAAGGACTTCCTCATGTTCGCTGGACTGCAAGGGTGGCAACTGGTCATCATCATCGCGCTGGTGCTGCTGCTCTTCGCCGCGCCCAAGCTTCCTGCCATGGCTCGCAATCTGGGCCAGTCGATGCGGATCTTCAAGTCCGAGGTGAAGCAGATGAAGGACGAGGACAAGACCCAGCGTGGGGGCGCCGCAGATGCCGACCCGGTCGAGGGTCGCATCGTGGACGAGGACGTGCGTGACCGCGATGCCCACGGCACCGGCTCCCACCGCTCTGACCTTCCGTAGTCTGGCGGTCCATCACTGATGGCTCCCCGTTCCGCTGACCCGGTCGCCGTTGCGGCCGAGTCGGCCCGTTCCGTCAAGCAGGGCAAGGTGGCCCGTCCGCGTCTGAAGAAGCGGCGGGTCAAGACCCCAGACGGTCAGATGTCCCTGAAGGACCATCTGATCGAGCTGCGCAATCGACTGATCAAGTCGGGCATCGCCCTGCTCTTGGCGACCATTGCGGCGTTCTTCCTCTACGAGCCGGTCTTCAACGCCCTCGTGGACCCGGTGACCCGTCTCTCCACGGACGAACGTCAGGTGGCCGTGGAGTTCACGGCGTTGGGTCAGCCCCTGGACATCATGATCCAGGTCTCGCTGTTCATCGGCATCGTGATCTCCTCGCCGGTCTGGCTCTATCAGGCGTGGGCCTACATCGTCCCGGGACTGAAGAAGAAGGAGAAGCGCTACGCGCTGGGCTTCATCGTCGCCGCGGTTCCGTTGTTCGTCCTGGGTGTGGGGCTGGGCTGGCTCGTGCTGCCCGAGGCCGCGCAGTTCTTCGTCGGACTGACGCCGGGCGAGTTGACGAACAACATCCACGTGGACGTCTACATCCCCTTCGTCCTGCGGCTGTTCCTGGCCTTCGGGATCTCCCTGGTTCTGCCGGTCATCCTGGTCGGTCTGAACATGATCGGCGTCCTGAAGGGACGTCAGATCATCAAGCATTGGCGGATCACCGTCTTCCTCATCGCCCTGCTGGCGGCTCTGGCGGCACCCGGTGGTGACGCCATGACCATGTTCTACCTGGCCATTCCGCTGGTCACCCTCTTCGGGATCGCGATCGGCCTGTGCCTGGTCAACGACCGTCGTCGAACCAAGCGTGGCCTGGCCCAAGAACAGGACATCGAGGCGTCCATCCACCAGGGACCCACGCCACTGGACCAGCTCTGATCCACCCCTGCCGCCACCGTGGCTTCACAGTGTCCTAGGCTGACGGCATGGAGACCCCCGCGGACCGCAGCCCCCAGGATGCCCCCTCCCAGGAGGACCTCAGCCCCGCCGAGCGCTACGCCGCGTCACGACGCCGCAACGCTGAGTCCCGGACCGAACTGGGCCAGTTCGCCCGGATGCTCGGGTTCGAGATGGACCCGTTCCAGCGTGAGGCCTGTCAGGAGCTGGAGCAGGGTCACGGCGTGCTGGTGGCTGCACCCACCGGCGCCGGCAAGACCGTGGTGGGCGAGTTCGCCATCCACCTGGCCCTGGCCCGAGGACAGAAGGCGTTCTACACCACTCCCATCAAAGCGCTGAGCAATCAGAAGTTCACCGAGCTGGTGGCCCGGTACGGGCCGGAGAAGGTGGGACTGCTCACCGGTGACACGGCCATCAACGGCAACGCGGACGTCGTCGTGATGACCACCGAGGTGCTGCGCAACATGCTCTATGCGGACTCGGAGACGCTGCGCAACCTGGGGTTCGTGGTGATGGACGAGGTGCACTACCTCGCCGACCGGTTCCGCGGCGCCGTGTGGGAGGAGGTCATCATCCACCTGCCCGAGCACGTGCAGCTGGTCTCCCTCTCGGCCACCGTCTCCAACGCCGAGGAGTTCGGCGCCTGGCTGGACACGGTGCGTGGATCCACCTCGGTGGTGGTCTCCGAGCACCGTCCCGTCCCGCTGTGGCAGTACATCATGGCCGGCAGCACGCTCTATGACCTGTTCGCCACGGAGGTCGCCTTCGATGCCGCCGCGCCCGAGTCCGACGCGCCGCAGGACCAGGCCGCGGCCCAGGACCGGCTGGTGCTCAATCCGGAGCTGGCCCAGCTGGCGGAGGATCAGCGCCGCCGCGATGAACGCTCGGACTGGGGCCGCCCAGGGCGCCACCAGCATCGGGACGGACGCGGATCGGGCCCCAGGGGCCGGACCAAGGGCGGCCAGAAGGGCCGCGGTCCCCAGGGCGGCCGGGGACGCCGTGGCCACCAGGACGAAGGTCGCCAGGGCCGAGGGACGACGTCGGCCGCTCACCGTGGCGGTCAGGTCACCGCACGCTTCGACTCTCGGGGAGGCGAGGGTGCCCGGGGTGGGTACCGCGCCGATGACCGCAGCCAGGGAGGTCACCGCGGTGGCAGCCCCCTGCGCGTCTCCCGTCCCACCATGGTCCGGGTGCTCGAACGTGAGGGACTGCTGCCGTGCATCACCTTCATCTTCTCCCGGGCCGGCTGCGATGGTGCCGTGGAGCAGTGCCTGGCCGCCGGACTGGACCTGACCACACCGGGGGAGAAGCAGCAGATCCAGCACGTGGTGGACGAGGCCGCCCAGTCACTGCCGGCCGAGGACCTGGACGTACTGGGCTTCTGGGGATGGCGGGACGGACTCTCGCGTGGCTTCGCCGCACATCACGCGGGCATGCTCCCGCCGTTCAAGGAGGTGGTGGAGAAGCTGTTCGGTGCCGGACTGGTCAAGGTCGTCTTCGCCACCGAGACGCTGGCCCTGGGCGTGAACATGCCGGCGCGCACCGTGGTGCTGGAGAAGCTGGAGAAGTTCAACGGCGAGTCCCACGTGAACATCACGGCGGGGGAGTACACCCAGCTGACGGGGCGTGCCGGACGCCGAGGGATCGACGTGGAGGGCCACGCCGTGGTGCTGTGGCGCCCAGGGCTGGATCCCGCGGCCGTGGCGGGACTGGCCTCCCGACGCACCTACCCGCTGAACTCCTCCTTCCGACCCACGTACAACATGTCCGTGAACCTGATCGCCCAGTTCGGACTGGAACGCTCCCGGGCCATCCTGGAGTCCTCGTTCGCCCAGTTCCAGGCCGACCGCTCGGTGGTCGGCCTGGCCCGGGAGGTGCGCAGTCGCGAGGAGTCGATGGCGGGATACGAGAAGTCCATGACCTGCCACCTGGGGGACTTCACCGAGTACGCCCGGCTGCGCAAGGAGCTGGCCGAAGCGGAGAAGAAGGACTCGAAGGGCCGAAACCGCGCCCGCAGCCGGGCCGCCCAGCAGTCCCTGGTGGACCTGCTGCCCGGAGACGTGATCGAGGTGCCGGGGCCGCGGAAGGTGGGGACCGCCGTCGTGGTCTTCCCCGCCGGCAATCCCTCCAACCCGCGGGTCGGAGTGATCACCAACGACGCCCAGCTGCGCCGGATCGGCGTGGAGGACCTGGTGGAGCCGGTGACTCCCATCGCCGGGGCGAAGCTGCCCCAGACCATCCAGGTCAAGACGCCGACCCAGCGCAAGGACATCGCCTCGGCCATGCGGGCGGCCGTGAGGGAGCATCGTCCGGCACCCGGGGGCCGGACCGCCTCTGGGTTCCGCTTCCGCGACGACGGTCAGCAGGACCGGATCACGGACCTGCGCCGGGCCCTGGAGCGCCATCCCTGCCACGGCTGCAAGGACCGTGAAGAGCACGCCCGGTGGGCCGAGCGGTGGTGGAAGCTGCGCCGAGAGGTGGATCAGCTCAACAGCCGGATCGCCGGACGGACCAACACCATCGCCCGCACCTTCGACCGGCTGGTCCAGCTGCTGACCTCCTACGGCTACGTGGATCCCGAGGTCGGCGACGCCGGTCCGCTGGAGGGTGCGCCGGCCGGGCATCAGGGTGTCACGGCGCGGGGGCAGACGCTGCGCCGGATCTACGGGGAGCGGGACCTGCTGACCTCACTGCTGCTGGAGGACGGCGTGGCCGATGCCATGAACCCCGAGGAGCTGGCCGGGCTGGCGGCACTGCTGGTGTTCGACGCCAAGGGGGAGGAGAGCGCCGGTGTGCCGCAGCTGCCCACGCCCCGGCTCCAGGACGCCCTCGACTCCGCCGGAGAGATCTGGCACGAGCTGCAGCTGGCCGAGCGCGGTGCCCAGCTCGAGCCCACCCCGGAGCCGGACCCCGGTCTGGTCTGGCCGATCCACAGGTGGGCGCGGGGACGCAGTCTGGCCGAGGCGTTGAAAGGATCGGACCTGGCCGCCGGCGACTTCGTGCGGTGGGCTCGTCAGGTGGTGGACGTGCTGGACCAGATGGCCAACGTCCCGGGCCACCCCGGCCTGCCCCGCCAGTGCCGACGTGCGGCAGATCTCGTCCGCCGCGGCGTGGTCTCCTTCTCCTCTGTCGATAGCCTGGGTGAATGAGCACCCTCTACCTCAACGGCGTCATCCACTCGGTCGCAGACCCCTACGCCACGGCGATGATCGTGGACAACGGCCTGATCGCCTGGGTGGGAGCGGACGACTCTGCCGAGCGCATGCTGCGCGCCACCGGCGTCACCGACCAGGAGACCGTGGACCTGAACGGGGCCCTGGTCACCCCGGCGTTCGTGGACTCCTGGTCCACCCGGGCCTCGGGCGACGGCGCGGAGGCTGGCGTGTTCCTGACCGCCGGACCGGCCTCGGCTGACCCTCAGGTCACCTACCAGCAGGTCGCCACAGCAGACCAGATTCCCGACGACGTCGCCGTCGGCTGGCAGATGCCCACCGGTGACGCTGGGGGTGAGGAGACGGCACGAGTGCTGCGAGCGACCACGGAACGCGCCGCGCAGACCGTGGTCATCCCGCAGGACTCCGAGTCGGTGGCCACCCTGCTGCGGATCCTGAGCGAGCTCACCCAGGACCTGGGGGCGGCCGCCCTGGGACGGGCCGGTCATCGGCTGGTCTGGAACGGGGGACTCTCCAGCGACCAGGTGCAGACACTGTCCACCCTGGGCGTGTCCGTCACCGTCGTCCCGGATGAGGATGGTGCCGTGGCCGCACCGGTCGGGGCACTGCTGGCCGCCGGTGTCCCCGTCTCCTGGGGATCAGGGGACCAGCACCCGCAGCCGTGGCGACTGGTGCGCGCACTGCTGGAGCACCCCGAAGCTCAGCAGCGGATCTCGGCTCGAGGCGGATTCACCGTGGCCACCCGCGCTGGACTGCGCGTGCTGCCGGCGGGATCCGTGCAGCCGGACCAGCAGATGGCTGGGCGGCTGGCCCCCTCCTCGCCCGCCACCTTCGCCGTGTGGGAGGTCGAGTCCCTCAGCGTCCAGGCCCCAGATGGACGGGTCTCAGCCTGGAGCACGGACACCCGTGCCGGGACGCCGCTGCTGCCGGTGCTGGACGCCCAGAGCGCCGAGCCCCGGCTGCTGGCCACCGTCGTGGGCGGAACCACAGTGCACCGATCCCCGGAGTTTCCTTGACCCCGTCCTATACTGGACCACCAGTGCCCACCGGCCACAGGAGTTCCCCTGACGCCTTCGCCGCCGGTCCAGACCTTTGAGATCAAGCCTGTGGAGGGTTGCCCCGCTGATGCGAGTGCTCACGATCATTCCCACGTACAACGAGATCGAGTCGTTGCCGCTGACCCTGCGACGCCTGCGCGCCGCCGTGCCGGAGGTCGACGTGCTCGTGGTGGACGACAACTCGCCAGACGGCACCGGACGCTGGGCAGACCAGACCGCCGCCGAGGACGAGAACGTCCATGTGCTGCACCGCACCGAGAAGAACGGCCTGGGCGGGGCCTACATCGCCGGCTTCGGCTGGGGGCTGGACCGCGGCTATGACGTCCTGGTGGAGATGGACGCGGACGGATCCCATCAGCCTGAGCAGCTGCCCCGACTGCTGGAGGCCATCCAGAGTGCCGACCTGGTCATCGGTTCGCGCCGGGCCCCGGGCGGGAAGATGGTCAACTGGCCGATGCACCGCAAGCTGATCTCCGCCGCCGGCTCCCTGTACCCCCGGCTGATGCTGGGCCTGGACCTGACGGATGTCACGGCCGGCTACCGCGCCTACCGCGCGGACACCCTGCGGCAGATCGACCTGGCCGGTGTGCAGTCCCGAGGCTATGGCTTCCAGGTGGACATGACCTTCCGCACCGCTCAGCTGGGCAAGCGGATCGTGGAGGTGCCGATCACCTTCGTGGAGCGAGAGTTCGGTGAGTCCAAGATGAGCGGAGACATCATCGCCGAGGCTGTGGCCAGCGTGACCCTCTGGGGTCTGGCCGCCCGGTGGGAGAAGCTGCAGTCTCTGCTCCGCGGCTGAGTCACACCACAGATCACGTGCGCAGAAGATGTCGCGACACGCCGGGCGGATTCAGCACTTGGCGTGCACGTGATCTGAGTGGGGAAAGCCTGTGTTCAGAAGAACCCCGGCAGTCCGTGAGGGACTGCCGGGGTTCTTCGCTGTCTGAGGGGGGGCCAGCTCAGGCGCCGGCGGTCTCCCCGCGGCGCTCACGGAGCTTGGCGAGCTGACCCTTCAGGGCCTCCTCGAGCTCCTCCACGCTGCGGCGCTCCAGCAGCATGTCCCAGTGGGTGCGGACCGGCTTCTCATTGCCCGGCTCCGGCTTCTCACCGTTGACCAGCAGAGCCTCCTTGCCGGTCTTGGTGGTCCAGGTGGCGGGCACATCGGCCTCCGTGGAGAACCAGACGGCCACCTCCTCGCCGTCCTCGCACCGGTAGCGGACCTGCTGACGCGGTGCCGGCTCGACTCCGGCCTCAGACTCCATGGACTGTGCGCCCAGGCGCATGCCGCGCAGGCTGCGGTCACTCATTCGTTCTCCCTTCCGGCCCCGCGGTCAGCAGGGCGGTACGACGTCGACCCTCGAGTCTACCGGGGTCTACCGTCTCCAACGCCTCAGAGTCCGGGGTTGTTCCCACGCCCGTGCTCGTCCTGATCCAGGTGGACCTCAGGATCACGCTGCGGAGCGGCGGGGCGGTGGTGCTCCGGATCAGTGGGGGCGTTCAGGGCGGCCTCGGCGGTGGAGGAGTGGTGCTCGTCCAGTTCCGGAGGCGGAGCCAGTGCCTCCTCCAGCGAGGTGTCGGTGACCTGGGCGATGCTCAGTCCCGAGTTCGAGAGCTCAGCCGCCGTGGTCGGACGGGGGGTCTTGCGCTTGCCGGAGGTGACCTGAGCACTCTGGTCCTGGCCGTCGTCGGGCTCGGCCTGTTCCTGGGGCTCGGCGCGGCGCGAGCCGCCGGTGGCGGCCTGGGCCAGGTTCTGCAGCTGGTCGCCGCCGAAGGCCGCACCCATCCGCCCCAGGGCGTCGGTGAACTCGGAGGGGATGATCCAGAGCTTGTTGGAGTCGCCCTCGGCCAGCTTGGGCAGGGTCTGGAGGTACTGGTAGGCCAGCAGGTCCGGATCCGGTCGGCCCTCGTGGATCGCCTCGAACACCGAGTGGATGGCCTCGGCCTCCGCGTTGGCCCGCAGGATCCGGGCCTGGGCGTCGCCCTCGGCGGCGAGGATGGCGGCCTGGCGCTGCCCCTCGGCAGTGAGGATCTCGGACTGCTTGGTGCCCTCCGCGGTCAGGATGGCAGCACGGCGGTCGCGCTCGGCACGCATCTGCTTCTCCATGGAGTCCTGGATGGACAGCGGCGGGTCGATCGCCTTGAGCTCCACGCGCGAGACCCGCAGGCCCCACTTGCCGGTGGCCTCGTCCAGCACGCCACGCAGCTGGTTGTTGATGGAGTCGCGGCTGGTCAGGGCCTCCTCCAGATTCATCCCGCCCACCACGTTGCGCAGGGTGGTGGTGGTCAGCTGCTCCACGGCGTGGATGTAGTTGGCGATGCCGTACGTGGCGGTCTTGGCGTCGGTGACCTGGAAGTAGACCACGGTGTCGATCGAGACCACCAGGTTGTCCTCGGTGATGACCGGCTGCGGCGGGAAGGAGACGACCTGCTCGCGCATGTCCATCAGCGGCAGCATGCGATCGATGAACGGCACCATCAGGGTCAGGCCTGCCCCCTGGGTGCGCTGGTACTTGCCGAGCCGTTCGATCACGCCGGTGCGTGCCTGGGGCACGATCCTCACGGCGCGGGCGAGGATGATCCCCACCACGACGGCGACGACGATGAGCACGATGATGACTTCCACCGTCACGTCCCTCCTGCGGCTGGTCTGCCGCGTGTTGTGGCCGACGTCAGGGGCGCCGGCTCGGATGTCTCTGTGCCGGTTCAGGCGGTGCGGCCGGAGTCCCAGTCGATCTCCGGCTGGGCGGCCACGCGCAGGGTGGCCCCGTCCACGGTCTCGATCTCGGCGGTGCTGCCGGCCGGTATGGTCTGGCCTTCCGGGGCACGCGCGGTCCAGATCTCTCCGTCCACCTTGACCAGACCGGTGGTGGCGGTGGTCTCCTCCAGCACCTGAACGGTCCGTCCCGGCAAGGCGTCGGCGTTGGTGAGCTGGTCCGGGCTGCCCTTCTTCAGGTGCTTGAGCGCGGTGGGGCGGACCACCACGAGCATCAGCAGGGAGACCGCGGCGAACACCGCGATCTGCAGCCAGGGGTCGCCTCCGGCCAGTGCGGTGGCCAGCGCTGCAGCAGATCCGGCGGCCAGCATCAGGAAGATCAGGTCCAGCACCAGGACCTCGACCACGGCCAGGGCGACGGCCAGGGTCAGCCACAGGGCCCAGAGGTTCTCGCCGATCCAGTCGCCCACAGGTGCTGTCCTCTCCTGGCGGGGGTTGTGCCGCCGGTCGGTTCCTCGATGCCGGGCATCGAGACGCGGCGCTGCTCTGCGCGCGTCCTCCCATCCTGCCCTGAGCATGAGGGCGGGACAATGCGCCGCACGCAGACGGAACCGCATCGTGACCTCCGGTGGGGATCTAATGTGGTCCCATGCGTCCTGACCAGCTTGAGCTCATCGTCTCCACCGGCACCCCGTCCCTGTCCCCGGACGGTCGTCAGCTGGTGGTGGCCACCTCCCGAGCCGACTTCGGCACTGACGGGTACACCGGACAGCTCTGGCTGGTCCCCACCGACCAGTCGAGTCCGCCACGCCGGCTCACCCGTGGATATGCGGACACCAGTCCTCGGTTCTCCCCGGACGGGTCCATGATCGCCTTCCTGCGCAGCGCTCCCGGATCTGCGCCCCAGCTGGCTGTCCTACCGGTGGGTGGCGGTGAGGCACGCATCCTGACGGATCGACACCTGGGCGTTCGCGGGTTCAACTGGTCCCCGGACAACTCGTGGCTGTGCTTCACCTCGGCCGAACCGGAGGAGGGACGGTACGGAACAGTGGAGGGGGTCAGCGCCGCGCAGGAGGACCCGCGGCTGGTCACCGGCCCCGACTACCGGATCAACGGGCTCGGCTACACTGCCGACCGGCTGCCGCGCCTGTTTGAGATCGCCGTGCCGGACCTGGACGAGGAGCCGGTCTTCGAGCCCCGTGGCAGGGCCGCGAAGGCACGGTCCGAGGAGAAGGACAAGGACAGGCACGACGACGGCCGGTTCCCGAAGGCGCGTCAGCTCACCGATGGTGAGCGTGAGGCCCACGATCCGGTCTACGCCGCTGACTCCCGGCACATCTTCTTCACCACCACTCCGGCCGCCGGATTCGGCAGGGATCTGCGCTCAGCCGTGGCCGTCCTGGAGGCACGTCCCGCCTCCGGCAAGGTGGACGCGGCAGGTGAGGGGCCGTCGTCGGGACCGGTGCGGCTGGTGGCCGGCGGGACGGCGGGCACCCTCTCCTTCGACGGTGCCTGTGTCTCCCGCAACGGCGAGTGGCTGTACCTGCTCGGCTCGGACCTGGGGGAGTCAGGCCAGGAGTTCGTGGCCTCGAACACCGGTGTCTATGTGCTCTCGGCCGCGAATGCCGTGCGGCAGGCGGCCGAGGGGTGGGAGCAGCCGGCGCAGGGGCTGGCTCCCCGCCTGTTGACGGATCTGGAGACCATGAACTGCTCCGGCGGGCCGCTGCGCCTGTCCGGACAGGACAATGTGCTCGCGCTGGCCGAGGACCGCGGACGCACCGTGCTGGTGTGGATGACCCACCACGGCCAGCCCGAGGTGCTGGTGGAGATGCCCGGGTCCGTGGTGGGTGCCTCCGAGGCCGGTGGAACCCTGGCCGTCTCCTACGCCACCCCGGATTCGCCGGGCCAGGTGGGCATCCAGCACCGGGGGACCGGACTGACCACGCTGTTCGACCCGAACGGACCGCTGCGGGAGCAGACCACGGTGGCTCTGGGGCAGGAACGGACCTATGCCTCCGCGGACGGCCAGGGGGTCCACGGCTGGGTTTTCGTGCCGGAGGGGCAGGGGCCGCATCCGGTGCTGCTGAACATCCATGGCGGCCCCTATGCGCAGTACACGCACGACTGGTTCGATGAGACCCAGGTGCTGGTGGAGGCCGGGTACGCCGTGGTCATGTGCAATCCGCGCGGCTCCAACGGCTATGGAGCCGCCCACGGTGCAGCCGTGAAGCACGCCATGGGCACCGTGGACCTGCAGGACATCCTCGGGTTCCTGGACGGGGCCCTGGCCGAGTTCGGCTCGACCGGTGTGGGCGTGATGGATGAGAAGCGGCTCGGGGTGATGGGCGGCTCTTACGGTGGACTGATGACCGCCCTGGTCACCGCGCACGACCACCGGTTCACGGCAGCGATCGTGGAGCGGGGCTACCTGGATCCGCTCTCGGCGCTCGGCTCCAGCGACATCGGCTGGTTCTTCACCCCCGAGTACTTCGGCACGGACCGTGCGACCGTGGAGCGCCAGAGCCCTCTGGCCCAGGTCCACCGGGTCCGGACACCCACCCTGGTGATCCACTCCGAGGACGATCTGCGCTGTCCGCTCGAACACGCCCAGCGGTACTACCACGCGCTCTGGGCCCAGGGCGTGGAGTCTGAACTGCTGATCTTCCCCGGTGAGAACCACGAGCTCTCCCGCTCCGGCACCCCGTGGCACCGGCAGGCGCGGTTCGAGCATCAGCTCAGGTGGTGGGCTCGGTTCCTGCCGACTGCACGCAACGGCGGGGAGGCAGACACGGCGGTTACCAGTGAGTAACATAGCCGCATGACCTCCGCCGCATACCCTCACCTGTTCACACCCATCCGACTGGGCGGTGTGGAGCTGCCGAACCGTCTGATCATGGGCTCGATGCACGTGGGCCTGGAGAACCGGGGGCAGGACTACTCCAAGCTGGGCGCGTTCTACGCCGAGCGTGCACGCGGGGGAGTGGGGCTGATCGTCACCGGCGGGTTCTCCCCGAATCTGACCGGTCTGCTGGATCCGACCTCGGGGACCATGAGCTCGACACGCGATGCCCGCAAGCACCGGGTGATCACCGAGGCCGTGCACCAGGCCGGTGGGCGGATCGCCCTGCAGCTGCTGCACGCTGGCCGGTACGGATACCACCCGTTGATCGCCTCCGCCTCTCGCCGGAAGTCGCCCATCACCCCGTTCACTCCTCGGGCGCTGTCCACCCGCGGGGTGGAGCAGACCGTGAAGGACTTCGTGCGGGCGGCCGGATTCGCCCGGCAGGCCGGGTACGACGGCGTGGAGATCATGGGCTCGGAGGGCTATCTGATCAATCAGTTCCTCTCCCCTCGCACGAACGACCGTACCGATGCCTGGGGCGGCAACCCCGCACGGCGCCGACGGCTGGCCACCGAGATCGTCCGCCGCATCCGCGCCGCGGCCGGGCCGGACTTCCTGATCACCTTCCGCATGTCCATGGTGGACCTGGTGCCGGACGGTCAGACCCTGGAGGAGACCCTGGACCTGGCCCGGGCGCTGGAGACCGCAGGCGTGGACCTGCTCAACACCGGCATCGGCTGGCATGAGGCGCGCGTGCCCACCATCGTCACCTCCGTGCCGCGGGCGGCGTTCGTGGACTTCACCCGCCGGGTCAAGGAGGTCGTGTCCGTCCCGGTGGCCGCCTCGAACCGGATCAACATGCCCCAGACCGCCGAGCAGATCCTCGCCGAGGGCCAGGCCGATCTGGTCAGCATGGCCCGCCCGTTCCTGGCCGATCCCGACTGGGCGCTCAAGGCGCAGGCCGGGTCCCCGGAGCGGATCAACACCTGCATCGCCTGCAACCAGGCGTGCTTGGACCACACCTTCCAGCACAGGAACGCCTCCTGCCTGGTGAATCCGCGGGCCGGACGCGAGACCGAGGAGCCGTTCCGGAAGCTGCTGCCGGTGCGCCCGATCTCCGGCACACCGGCACCAACCCCCACGGGCCGCCGCATCGCCGTGGTCGGAGCCGGCCCGGCGGGTCTGGCCGCCGCCACCACCGCTGCATCACTGGGCCACCAGGTGGACCTGTTCGAGGCCGGTGCGCAGATCGGCGGGCAGTTCCGTCTGGCTCGGCAGATCCCCGGCAAGGAGGAGTTCGCCGAGACCCTGCGGTACTTCCGGCAGCGGATCGAGGACACCGGGGTGGCCCTGCATCTGGAGCGGCGCGCGACCGCTGAGGAACTCGCCGGGGGTGGGTATGACCATGTCATCCTCTCCACCGGGGTGCTGCCCCGCGAGGTGGACATCCCGGGCGCTGACCGGGCGAACGTGCACTCCTACGCGGACGTGGTGGACGGCAAGGCGGTGATCGGGCCGCGCGTGGCGATCATCGGCGCCGGCGGCATCGGATTCGATGTCGCAGAGCTGCTCACTGAACCGCATTCAGAGGACCGCCCGTTCCAGGCGCACACGTCCGCCCACGAACCCCAGGAGCTGGGGGAGTGGCAGCGCGACTGGGGCGTGGACGCCTCCTTCAGCACGGCCGGCGGAGTGCAGAAGCCGCATCCGGAGCCCTCACCGCGTCAGGTGTACCTCGTCCAGCGCAAGACCTCCAAGATGGGGGCCGGGCTGGGCAAGACCACCGGATGGGTGCACCGGGCGGCGGTCAAGGCTCGAGGCGTGGAGTTCATCACCGGTGCCACCTACGAACGGATCGACGATCTGGGGCTGCACCTGACGGTCCAGGCCGAGAGCTCCCGACGACGGCCGGCTGGCCTGGCAGGTCAGGCTCAGCGGGTGGTGGAGGCGGGCAAGGCGGCCATCGCCGATCTGCCGTTCGTGTCCGCTGAGTCTCCGAGCACTCCCGGCGCGGCCAGAGTGCTGGAGGTGGACGACGTCGTGATCTGTGCCGGTCAGGTCTCCTGCCGGGAGCTGACCGCAGGACTGGACCAGGCCGGGGTGCCGTACACCTTGGTGGGCGGGGCGGATGTGGCCGCGGAACTGGACGCCAAGCGAGCGATCGAGCAGGCCACCCGCGTGGCCGCCGAGCTCTAGGCTCGGTCAGTTCCGGTGGTCGGCCCAGGCGGTGCCCATGGCTGCGATGATCCGTTCGAGACGCTCCCTCGAGGTCCCCATGTTCAGCCGGACCCGGCCACGGCAGGAGGGGTCGAAGATCTCGCCGGGGGAGAGCATGACCTGCGCGTGGTCCAGGAAGAACTGCGCGGGGTCCTCCAGTCCGAGCGGGCTGAAGTCCAGCCAGGCCAGGAAGCTGGCCTGCGGCGGGAGGCAGCGGGCTCCGGGCAGATGCTTCTCGAGTAGGGCGACCAGGTGCTGGGACTGGTCTTCGAAGTGCTGCACGACCTCGTCCAACCACTCAGTTCCGTCCTGGAACGCGGCCTCGGCGGCCAGGACACCCCAGTGGCCTGCCTCGGTCTGAGTGATCGCCGGGTCCACCTGCTCTGGCCAGGGGCCCTGCGGAGAGCGCACGAGCAGTCCGCACTTCAGCCCGGCGATGTTCCAGGACTTGGACGCTGAATGGACGGCGATCCCGGTCGTCCGGGCCGCATCCGAGACGGTGAGGTAGGGGACGAACTCCACGCCCGAGTGGACCAGGGGAGCGTGGATCTCATCGGAGATGACCGTGGCGTGGTGCTCTGCGGCCAGCTCGGCCAGCGCGGCGAGCTCCTCACCGGTGTAGACCCGGCCCAGGGGGTTCTGAGGGCTGCACAGCAGGATGATCCGGGTGCCGTCCTCCAGCGCCCGGCGCACGCCCTGCAGGTCCATCCGTCCACCGGTGGCGACATCGAGCAGGGGGACCTCCACCGGGTGCAGTCCAGCGTGCTCCACCCAGGTGTAGAAGTTGTTGTAGACCGGAGGCATGATGACCACGCCGCGGTCCGGGCCGGCCAGGTGGGACATGACGGTGGCGGAAGCACTGGCCACATCCACGTGGACGGTCACATCCTCAGGGCGCGGCGACCACTTCCATCGGTCGGCGGCGAAGCGCGCGAAAGCCGACTGAAGGCCGGCTACCTCGCCGGGGTACCCGGTGTCATGGGCGTCCAGGGCCTGCTGCAGCCGCTCGGTGATGGCCGGGGCGATCTTCACGTCCATCTCGGCGACCCAGGCCGGGATCACTTCCGATCCGACGGTGCCCCATTTGACGCTCGCCCGTGAGCGGAGCTGGTCATCGGTCAGGTCGAAGAGGGGAGTGGCTGTCATGCGTCCATCGTGTCAGAGAGTCGGCGTGGTGCGGGTGCTTCAGCTGCCCAGGCGTTCCTGGGCGAACGGGTGTTCGAACTGCGTGGCGTAGAACGCCCAGTTCGCGAAGGAGTAATGGGCGTCGTCGACTGCCGTCCAGACCTTTTGCCGACCTAGGTGCTGCATGCCGATGCCCTGCCAGTCCGGGTCCTTCGTGCGGCCGCTGCCCGCGCAGATGCACCAGTCATCGACACTTCCGTCCGGCCTGGGGGCACCAGGATGGTTCGGCAGGGCCACCGCCTGGTCGAAGGTCGGTGCGGTGTGCTCGGACCAGTCCAGACGCTGCATGACCGGTGCCTCGAAGTGCCGGTTGCTCTCGATGCCGATGACCCGGAACACCAGGGTGGCGCCCTGCTCAGGGGTGTAGGACAGCAGGTCTCCGGGCACCAAGTCCGTGGTGGGCCGGTACGGCCGACGGGTCTTCTTCCGGGACGGCTGGGGCGCGGTCAGCTTCGTGCGCAGGGCCTGCAGGGCGGCCTTGCGCTTCTTCAGGTCCGCCCCATCACCGTCGTCAGCCTCCTCAGCCCAATACTCGAGGCCTTCGCCGGTGTCGATGATCCGCAGTGCCTCGTCCCTGACCCGATCCTCGAGGCGTCCCGCCTGCTGCTGCGCGGCGGCCAGGGCCAGCCACAGGACATGCACCTCGTCGTCGTCGAGGTCCTGGTAGCGGTGGAGGATCCGCTGGGTGGCCTCTTCGTCCGGCACCTGGTCCTCGAGCAGCTCGCGGTACTCGTTGCGGATGTCGCTGGCTGTGTCGTCCGAGAAGATCGCTGGTCCCCATACACCCATCTGGCCAGGCTAGAGCAAGCTCGGCCCGAGTCAACGGGCCCGTCAACGCCGCCGGACCCGCACCGCCTCGACCTCGTAGCGGGAGGCCCGTCCGGCCCCGGTGGCGAAGAAGCGTCGGCGCAGGGCGCCTCTCACCTCCACCTGCAGTCCGTCGGTGAATCTCACTGCGGATGCGCGTGTGCGAGCCGTCCAACAGGCGATGTCTATGGTGTCCACGGAGGCGCGTGAGCCGGCGTCGGGCCCCTTCTTCCGCTGCGGGCGGGGGACCACCAGGCGGAACTGGACCAGAAGGTCCCCGCTGGGCAGCTCCCGTTCAGTGGGCTCGCCGCTGACCTTGCCGGCCAGGCGGACCTCGTTCACGGGTGGTGTCGGGTCAGATGTCATGGCATCAGCGTGACGCGACGAGACTGTGCGCGGGAGACGCGGAGGCGGAATTGGTGACCACTCCAGGTCGCCGGGACCCTGTGCAGGAAGGGCGGGCCGGGGAGTCGCCCGATACAGCGGCACCCATGACCTTCGCCCTCACCACTGACGCCCCTCCGATGGAGAGCGTCCTCGCCCTGTACGACTCCGTGGGCTGGAGTGCCTACACGAGCGATCCTGAGACGCTGGGTCGTGCGCTGCACGGCTCTTCGCACGTGGTCTGCGCGTGGGACGGGGACCGACTGGCCGGGCCGACACGGGTGATCAGCGACGGCGCCACCATCGCCTACCTGCAGGACGTGCTGGTCCACCCTGGCCTGCACCAGCGCGGCATCGGCCGGACACTGGTGCAGGCGGCGTTCGAGCCCTTCGCCGCTGTGCGCCAGAAGGTGCTGTTGACCGACGACGATGACTCCCAGCGCGCCTTCTACACGGCCTTGGGTTTCACCGAGACCCACGACGTCGGCCCGTCGCCGGTGCGTGCCTACGTCCGGTTCGACGGGTGAGACACCCCGGAGAGACTCAGTGCTCGGGCAGGCTGTAGTGGTCTGCGATCAGCTCGAGGGTGCGGGTGTGGACCTCACGGGAGTGGCCACCGGTCACCAGCATGACTTCATCCACCTGGGTGTGCTGATGCAGCGCCTCCAGTCCGTGGGCGACATCCGCTGCCGTGCCGTGCAGGGTGCGTTCCGTCCACTCCCGGATGAACTGTCCCTCGCGCACCCCGGAGGCCATCCTCTCCACGTCGTCCGGATGGGGGATGGAGAAGCCCTGGCCGAGGAACATCCGCATCATGCCCATGGCCGAGGTGGCGGCATGTCGGCGGGCCTCAGCCGGGTCGTCGAGGGCGATCGTCCCGATGCTGAGCAGGCTGTACGGCTCCTCCAGCACAGATGAGGGACGAAACTGCTCGCGGTAGATCTGCATGGCGCTCACCACGTCCGCACTGCCGAACTGCAGGGCGAACGCATAGGGACGTCCCAGCCGCGCGGCCAACTGGGCGGAGTACACCGAGGATCCCAGGATCCAGATCTGGGGGAGTGAGTCCGAGCCCGTGACATGGTTCTGCTCAGACTGCCAGGGCCCCGGCACCGCATGGACTCGCCCGTAGGGATGCCCTGGGGGATGCGTGTCCTCCAGGAAGGCGAAGAGTTCGTCCACCTGATCCGGGAACTGCTCGTTGGCTCCCTGGTGGCGACGCAGGGCCGCGGCGGTGGCACCGTCCGTCCCGGGAGCTCGGCCCAGTCCCAGATCGATCCGTCCGGGCGCCAGGGCCTCGAGCATGCCGAACTGCTCGGCGATCACCAGCGGGACGTGGTTGGGCAGCATGATCCCGCCGGCACCCAGACGGATGCGCTCGGTCTTTCCGATCAGCCGAGCGACCATCAGCTGCGGGGACGACGTGGAGGCACCCGGCATGGCGTGGTGCTCAGACATCCAGAACCGCTCGAAACCTCGACGGTCAGCGGCGCACGCCAGGTCGATCACCCCGGCGAAGGCCTCCTGCGCCGTATGGCCCTTGCCGGTGATCGCATTGTCGAGGACGGAGAGGACGAACGGAGCCGTGCCCTGCGGATGCGGCCGGATCATGCGCGACCCTGGGCAGCAGACTCGACCAGGTTGCTCGTGGCCAGAGGCGCACCGACCTCCAGGGCAGTGACCCAGTCCGAGGTGGAGGCCACGGCGGCGAAGTTGGAGTGCAGGAGTGCCATCAGCGTGGTGTGGACGGTCTCTGCCTTCACCGCACCGGCGGCGTTGGCCAGATCGATGGCCCCGGTGGCGTCCGAGAGGACCTCCACGGCCAGGCCGTGGACCTCGGCGTCGCTGGCGGAGGCGATGATGCAGTTGTTGGTCATGTATCCCACCAGGGTGATGGTGTCGACCTGCCGCTCGCGGAGCCAGTCCAGCAGATCCGTCCCGGGGAAGACCGAACCGAACTGCTTGACCACGGTCTTCCAGTCCTCCGATCGCAGCTGCTCGACGGCGTCATGCAGCTGCCCTTCGGGCGCCTCCAGGTTGAAGACCGGCGCGCCCGCACCTGCGGAGTGCTGGACCACGGCCACCGGGTCCCCGTGCTGCTCGGCCGCGCGGATGGCGTCGGCGATCCGCTGGATCGACTCCTCCCGCGGTGGGTACTGGATGGGCAGCAGTCCGGTGAAGTACTCCTGCTGGGCATCGACCACGATCAGGGCGCGGCGGGGTGCAGTCATGGGGTGGGACCTCCAGTTCGTCAGGGTGCGGATCTCACGCAGTCCATCCAGCATCCCGGGGTCCACCCCCTGACTGCCAGTGGCACGCGTGCATACCTATGATGGATTCGGGCCACAGAGAGGGGAATGAGCGTGCGGATCGCGGTCTATGGCGTCGAGGGCGTGACGATGTTCCACCTGTCGGTGCCTCAGATGGTGTTCGGCGAGGTCGCACGTCTGGGGCTGGCCCCGTGGGAGACGGTCCTGTTCACCGAGGACGGCGGATCGATCCGCACGGCTGAGGGGTACCGGGTGGAGGGCCTGCAGGACCTGGGTGCAGCGGCGGCTGCCGACGTCGTCGTGATCCCTGCCTGGCATGAGGACCACAGGCCGCCCTCTGCCAGGTTGGCCCAGGCACTGCGTACAGCTCACGGCCGGGGTGCCTCCGTGGCGGGGCTGTGCCTGGGGGCCTTCGCCGTGGCCGAGGCTGGACTGCTGGACGGACGCCCGGCGGTGACCCATTGGCAGGCGCTGGAGGACTTCAGCAGTCGGCATGCTGAGATCGCCGTGGACCGGACCGTCCTCTACATCGACCATGGGGACGTGCTGACCTCCGCGGGGACGGCCGCGGCCATTGACGCCTGTCTCCACCTGGTGCGCACCCGACTCGGCGCGGAGGCCGCCAATCAGGTGGCACGGAGCCTCGTGGTGGCACCGCACCGTGGGGGAGGGCAGGCCCAGTACATCGACCGCCCGGTCCTGCCGAAGAAGAAGAAGGAGTCCAGCCCGATCGCCGAGACCCTGGACTGGGCGTTGACGCACCTGCAGGACCCCCTGACGGTCGACGACCTCGCTGCCGCGGCCCACATGAGCAGGCGCACCTTCATCCGGGCCTTCAGGCAGGTGACCGGCACGACGCCGGCCGCCTGGCTGCGTGCCCGCCGCCTGGATGAGGTCCGGCGTCTGCTGGAATTGACGGTCCTGCCGATCGATCAGATCGCGGCCGAGTGCGGGTTCTCCAGCCCGATCACCATGCGGCAGAACTTCGGTGCGGCCTTCTCGACGACACCCTCGGAGTATCGGCGACGATTCACCGCCCGGTCTGATCACCGCAGGGATCCTGAGTGAACAGCTCAGCGTCGACCATCCCAGCACCCTGCGTTTGAATGATGTAAAGCTAGACGTGAGAGAACGCACCTGGCTGAGTGCAGAGCGAAGGGCAGGATGACCAGCCTGCCCCTTGAGGCGGTGCTGACGCTCGAGTGGGCTGAATGCTGGTGAACCGCAACGTTCCTGACCGAGCGTTCTTATCGGCCATGGCTTCACTCAGCGCCGCACGTGCGTGAAATGCCCCGGAGAACCACCCGGCCTGACGCGATCAGCACCCACGTCCACCAGGACGGCCGCCCGTCACTCGCACTGCATCAGCAGACCACCGCGACACACTGGTCCACCCAGCCCCTGCCTGGACCCGTTCCCAAACGCCGATAATCTACCTTATGTCATCTCGACCATGGCATGTTGGCGATTTCTGCGAATCCGCCGGTTGGGACGACTCCCCCATGACGGAGCGCTGGAGATCGGTTTCTGAGCGGGCCGCGGAGCACTTGCAGTACACCGATGTCCGGACACAGGGGCCAAGAACACCGGGCTGACCAGCGGTTTACGGCAAGCATTGACGGTGGTTCGCGGTTAGTGCGAAGATTTCGCTCATTATGCGAACGCCTGAGGTCGGTCCGGTCGGCAGTGTTCCGCTGGTGCTGCGCTGCGGGACGGGCGTGCTGAACGAGGCCGAGACGGTGTGGGTGGCGATGCTGGACGGGTGGGCGGCCCAGCAGTTCGCCCGGAACCTCTCGGCGGGCACGGTGGAGGGCCGCCGGTCCACGGTGATGCGGTTCCGGCGGTTCGCCGAGGCCTACCCGTGGCAGTGGACGGCCTCGGTGGTGGACGAGTTCTTCCTGGAGCTGCGGGCGGTCAAGGGTGCGGCCCGGTCGACGGTGCTGGGGTACCAGAACGCGCTGAGGATGTTCTTGGAGTACCTGACGGACCCGGCGTATGGGTGGGGCGAGCAGTGCTGGGAGCGGTTCGGTGAGCACCCGGCGCAGGTCTTCCACGAGTGGAACACCGCCCGTCACGCCCAGGATGCGGTGGCCACCCCGGGCAAGCGCCCGTACACCCGGGACGAGCTCGAGGACCTCTTCGACTGCGCCGATGACCGGGTGCTGCGCATTCGCCAGGCCGGGGCCAAGGGGTGGATCCCGGCGTTCCGCACCGCGACGATCATGAAGGTCGCCTACGCGTGGGGGCTGCGCCGCAACGAGGTCCGCTGCCTGGACCTGGTCGACATCGCCACCAATCCGCGGGCACCTCAGTTCGGCAACGCGGGAATTATCTACGTCCGGCACGGCAAGGCCATGCGCGGTTCCCCGCCGAAGCGGCGCAGCGTGCTGACCGTGCCGGAGTTCGACTGGGCCGTGGAATGCCTGCGGCAATGGACCGATCAGGTGCGCCCGTTGTACGCCCCGGCCCGTTCGACCTGGTTGTGGCCGAGCGAGCGGGGCACCGCGGCGATCGCCGCGGACTCGCTGAGCCGGGCTTTCAAGGAGGTCAAGCGGGAGGCCGGGCTGGATGATGACCTGGACTTCCACTCGCTGCGCCGGTCTTACGTCACCCACCTGATCGAGGCCGGCTACGACGCGTTCTTCATCCAGCAACAGGTCGGCCACGAGCACGCCTCGACGACCTCGATCTACACCGGCCTGTCCCCCGATTACCGGGCCCGGGTCGTGGACGGGGCCGTCCACCGGATGGCCGCGACCGCAATGACCACCAGCAAGGAGTACTGACCCATGAAACGGCACGTGGAGTACACCTGGCGGCTGCGGGAGGTCATGGCCGCCCGGGGGATGAACAACCTCTCCGAGCTCATCCCCCACCTGCACGATCGCGGGGTGAGCCTGTCGTCTTCCCAGCTCTACCGGCTGCTCGGGGCCACCCCGGAGCGGATGAACCTGACTCTGCTCGGGGCGCTGCTGGACGTGTTGGAGTGCAGCTTCGAAGATCTCTGCCCCACCACGGTGGTGGCCACTCCGGTCCGGCACCAGGCCACCGGCACCGAGGCCAGCACCGCGAAGAGAGACGCCATCCGCCCGATCAGGGCCCGCATTCACCGGCCCGAATGAGCCGGCCGGCCTTCATCGGGCCCTGCGCCCGCTGCGACCGCACTGGGGTGAGGTTCGCGGCCACTTGGCCCGGGGGGCGGATCTGCCGGCGCTGCTACCAGCGCGCCACCCGCCTGCACGGCACCTGCCCCGGCTGCGCCCAACACCGCCTACTGCCCGGGCTACTCGACGGCGCCCCGGCCTGCGCCGACTGCACCAGCATCCCGGCCGACTTCCACTGCACCCGGTGCGGGCGCGAGGACCAGTTCGTGCGCACCGGACTCTGCGCCCACTGCTGCCTGGCCGATGACCTCACCGTGCTGCTCGACGATGGCACCGGGGCCATCGCTGCACCACTGCTCCCCCTGTTTACCGCCCTGACCGGCCAGAAGCACGCCCGTAGCGCCCGGATCTGGCTCACCATTAACCGGCACGCCGAACAATTGCTGCGGGATCTGGCCCAAGGCCGGCTGCCCCTGACTCACCAGACCTTCCAGGAGCACCCCTGCCCCGGCAAAGTCGCCTTCCTGCGCGCCTTGTGCCTCGAGCACCAACTACTGGAGCCGGTGAACCTGGACATCGAACGCTTCCAGTCCTGGCTCGAGACGAAGGTCAGCGCCCTGCCCGCCGAGGACGCCCGGATCATCCGGCAGTACGCCCTCTGGGTGCACCTGAACCGGATACATCACCTTCAGGCCACCGAGGGCCTGAAGAAGGGCACCTTCCTGGCCGCCAAGCAGTCCATCACCATGGCCATCGGCTTGCTGGGACACCTCAGGGCCCGCGGACACAGCCCCGCGGAATGCACTCAGCACGACGTGGACGCCTGGCTGGCCGGTGGGCCCACCACCCGGAGTCTGGCTCGGGGCTTCGTGCGTTGGGCCGTCGAGCACGGGCACCTGCCCACCGTGGATTTCCCCTACCGCATCGCCCAGGCCACCCCTGTCATCAGCCAGGCCCAGCGGCTGGAACACCTCCGGACCCTCACCGAACCCTCAACTCAGATCCCGGGCACACTGCAAGTCGCCGCTCTGTTCCTGCTGCTCTACGGTCAATCGCTCACCCGCATCTCGCGGATGCGCCTGGCACAGATCCACGACACCGAGGGCAAGCTCACCGTGAGCTTCACCGACGACCGACTCCAGATCCCGCCCCCGTTCGACAGGATCGTGCGGGCACATCTTGACGCGCTGCCGCACACGAACACCTCCGCGCACCGGGCCAACACCTGGCTCTTCCCCGGCATGAGGCCCGGAGAACACCTGCACCAGAACACCATCATGAGCCGCCTGCGTGAGCGAGGCATCGACCTGCTCGGCGCCCGCAACGCCTCTCTGCGGGCCCTGGTCCTGGAAATGCCCGCGCCCATCGTCGCCGACGCCCTCAATTACAGCTACCAAGTCACCGACAAACACCGCCGCGACGCGGGCGCCACCTTCACCGACTACATCAACCACCGCAGCACCGATCTCTGACCTTGGGCTCCCCGCGTAGCCCGCTCCCGCTCTGGAATCGAGAGAATACGCCGGTCACGAATACGTCAGGCCAGCACTTGAAGATTAACCATGTGCATTTCTGGCACATCGTGAAGATGCGGATCACGCTCCTGGGGTTCCTCGGGCCAGGTCCTGAGCAGGAGGTCGTCTGCCTGGCTAGTGAGGTGTCGTTCGTCAGGGACCGGGAGCGGGTGTCACCCAGATGGCGGTGGTTTCCTCGAGACCCAGATCGATCGGTCCGCGGGGTCGGCCGAGCAGTCCGGTGAGGGTGCCATCGGGGTGTCGGTCGGTGATGTGCAGGACTTGGCCCGGCAGGAGGTTCTTCTCCCGGAAGCGGGCGAGCCGGCCCGGGTCGGCGTCGGAGACTCGGGCCACGGTGTAGGGCCCCGGAGTGGCGTGGCTAAGCCGGGTGGCCTGAGCGGGGCGGTGGACGTGTCCAGTGGCGGTGGGGATGGGGTCCCCGTGCGGGTCGGTGACGGGGTGGTCGAGCAGGGCGTCGATGCGCTCGATCAGGGTCTCGGAGGCGGCATGTTCGAGGCGTTCGGCCTCCTCGTGGACCTCGTCCCAGGCGTAGCCCAGGGCGATGACCAGGAAGGTCTCGAGCAGTCGGTGGCGCCGGACCATGGCCACGGCGTAGTCGCGTCCGGCCGCGGTGAGGGTGACCGGCTTGTACGGGCGGTGCTCGACCAGCCCCTGGCCGGCCAGGCGCTTGACGGTGTCGGTGACGTTCGGGGCGCTGGTGCCGAACCGGGCGGCCAGGGCCGTGGTGGTGATCGGAGGGTCCCCCCATTCGGTGGCCGACCAGATGACCTTGAGGTAGTCCTGGGCCACCGGGGTGAGCTCGCTCGGATCCATGCCGGCCACGCTACCCAACACCCGGTCTCGGCCCTGTCCGGCGATCATCAGCCCTGGCCGGTGGCCATCAGCCCGATCAGGGCCAGATTCAGTGCCACGATCAGGCCCACCACCACCCAGGCCGCCACCCGCAAGGCCCTGGCGTTGGTGAAGGACCCCATCAGGGTGCGGTTGCCGGTCAGAGCGACCAGCGGGATCAGGGCGAAGGGGATGCCCAGGCTCAGCACCACCTGGGAGAGCACCAGCGCCCAGGTCGGGTCCGCCCCGGCGGCGATGATCACCAGCGCCGGGATCAGGGTGACGGCCCGGCGGGTCACCTGCGGGACGAGCCGGTGCAGCAGCCCGGCCATGATGGTGGACCCGGCATAGCAGCCCACCGAGGTCGAGGCCAGCCCCGAGGCCAGCAGTCCCAGGCCGAAGGCGACGCCGACCACCGGGCCCAGGGCGGTGGCGATCGCCGCGTGGGCGCCGTCGATGCTGTCGGTGCCGGGCACCCCGGCGAGGTTGCCGGCGGCCAGCAGCAGCATGGCGATGTTTACCGACCCGGCCACCAGCAGCGACAGCACCACGTCCCACCGGGTCGCCTTGAGCAGTCGCGGCAGGGCCGCCGGCGGGGGCGGGCTGCCGTGGCGGTCCCGGGCCAGGGAGGAGTGGGCGTAGATGGCGTGCGGCATGACGGTGGCCCCGAGCATGCTGGCGGCCAGCAGCACGGTCTGGGTGCCCTCGAATCGCGGCACGATCCCGGCCACCGCCCCGCCCCAGGAGACCGGGCCGAAGAACAGCCCGGAGACGAAGCCGAGGGTGACGATGACCAGCAGCCCGGTCACCACGAACTCAAAGGGCCGCTGCCCGTGCCGGGACTGGAGGGCCAGCAGCAGCATGGACACCGCCCCGATGATCAGCCCGCCGGCCAGCAGCGGGATGCCGAAGAGGATGTGCAGGGCGATCGCCCCGCCGATCACCTCGGCCAGGTCGGTGGCCGCGGCCACGCCCTCGGCCTGCACCCAATAGGCCAGCCGCCGGCCCCGCGGCAACCGCTTCCCCAGCAGCTCGGGCAGGGAGGAGCCGGTGACCAGCCCGAGCTTGGCTGAGAGGTACTGCACGAGCACGGCCATGGCATTGGCCGCCACCAGCACCCACACCAGCAGGTACCCGTACTGGGCCCCGGCGGTGAGGTTGGCCGCCACGTTGCCCGGATCCACGTAGGCCACCGACGCCACGAAGGCCGGTCCCAACAGCCAGGGCAGCGGCTGGCGCCGTACCCACTCCTCCCCCGACGGCGCCCGCACCGCCTGAGTGAACTCGTGTCGCGCGCCACTGTCCGCCATGAAAAGTTAAGGTACACGAACATTCACTTTGGCGGGACGATCGAGTCTCGGTAACCAGGCACCGTCGCCCGGGTTTCCGGGCCGGCCACGGCCTGGGCGATGCGGGGGCCAGCCGGGCGGCGCCGGCGGAGACGAAACCCAGCAGGACCGATCAGCAGGTGCAGGTCGGCGTGCCTCAGGGAATGCCCGATTGCCTGCCCGGAGGGGCCAAGGCCGGAGGCCTCCTGGTCACTGCGGTGATGCTCCGTGCGTGGTGGTGCAGCCGGTGGCGCCTCAGGTCGCCAGAGCTGTCGACGCGACGTCAGCGCTGTTGTTCGCTGACGACGCCGACTCGCCGCCTGCCAGGGCAGCTCCCGGGAAGGCGGCCGAGGGCGCCATCGATGTGGCTGAGACAAGAACTCCTGTTGACGGTTGGTGGCGCCGATGCCTCGAGCCGGGCTCCGGAAGTGAGTCGCGCAGAACCGTCTCGCTGGCCCAGCGGGGGTTCCGGCCATCTGGGGGGCGTCACGCGGGGTCGGGAATCCAGCAGGAGTTCACGCCGCCGGTGACGCCGAGCGCGTCGGTGCGCAGGTCGACGTCGTAGTACTTCGTCTTGTCCGACGGGGTGTTCTCCGCGGAGGGGGTCTCGGGGCCGATGGTGACCGTGCGCCAACCGACCACGGCATAGTTTTCGGACAGCACCTGGATGGCGCACTCGACCGTGTCTTCGTAGTCCTTGGTGAGCTGGAACGTCACCGATGCCTGGGTGGGGGACTTGATGTTGTACCCCACGTCTTTCCAGTCCAGGGTCTGGCCGTTGGTGGCCGCGGTGAACCACACCGCGAGGGTCACGGCCACGGCGAGGGCCCCGGCGGCGATCCACTTGCCCCAGCGGGCGGGGAACGACGGCCCCGAGCTTGGGGGGCGCCCGTACCGGTTCGCCAGGCCATTATCCGGCGCAGGATCCGCCGGCGCCTGGGGTGTGGAAGTCATATCTCTCCATGATATCGCGGGGCGCCGCTGACCATCCCGAAACGTCCGGGCCCTCGAGGTCCCCTGTTTGTCGTCCCGAAATCCCCGGGTTCGCCGTCAGGGACCAGGGGTCAGGGGGCGGGAGAACAGACGAGAGCGAATGAGCAGTACCTCCGAACAGCACCGGGACGAGCCGGACGCCGACCACGGGACCGGCACTCCGGAATCCGGCGTCCCGTAGGCCAGGCCGCCTACGTTTTGGTCGGCTCCTGTGGGCCCGCCGCGGTGGTACCGAGAGTGCGGTGGTACGGCCGGGGTCTCAGTAGCCAGTGAGGGCGGGGAAGAAGGCCCAGAACACCGAGCCGGCCACGACCACGTACACGACGGCCACCAGGGTCCCGGCCCAGCCGGTCGCAAACCGCACCACCGCGGCGGGGGCGGGGATCACCCCGTGGGCGAGGTTGCGCACGGTGAGCAGGATGAACAGCGGGATCATCGCCGCCCACACGATCATGCAGTACAGGCACAGGATGTGGATCACGAACAACGCCTGGAACCACAACCAGGCCACGAACACCGCCCCGGCGGTGACCCCGACCTGCAGCCCGGCCCAGTACCAGCGCCCGGGCCGGGCCCCGGAGAGCACCACCATCGCGGTCGAGATCACCACGGCGAAGGCCACGATCCCAATCAGCGGGTTGGGGAAGCCGAACAGCTCGGACTGCCAGGTGCCCATCACCCGCCCGCAGGACACCCACGGATTGATGTCACAGCTGGTGATGTGCCCGGCATCCTCGTACAACTCCAGGCGCTCGAGCACCAGGATCGCCGAGGCCACCCAACCGACCACCCCGGTGACCAGCAGGACCAGACCGAAGGGGCGGTGCCGGGCGACAGCCGGCACCGGCGCCGGGGCACTCGGATCAGGATCGGCTGCGCGCTCGGTGGGGAGGTCGGTGAGGGGTTCAGTCTTCACGGGTGAGTCGGTGTCGGTGGCAGGGGTGCGCATGGTGCGGCTCAGTTGCTTGCGGCCGCGTCGACCTCGGCGCGGAACTGCTCCAGGGAGGTCAGGGTGAGCATCTCACCATCCAGGAAGAAGGTCGGGGTGCCCCGCACGCCGAGCGCGGTCCCGTCGGCCACGTCCGCCTCGACCCGGGCGCGGGTGGCCGGGTCGGCCACCGCCTTGTCGTAGGCGGCCATGTCCAGGCCCAACTCCTCGGCATAACCGCGGAACACCGGGCTCTTGTCCTCGGTGGCCTCACCCCACTGGGCCTGGGTCTCGAACATCCGCTGGTACATCGCCTCGTACTCACCCTGCTGGGCGGCGGCCTCCACCGCCACGGCCGCGGGCATCGCGTTGCGGTGCCCGGGCAGCGGGAAGTAACGGGTCACGAAGGTCACCGTGTCGGCGTACTCGGCCCGCAGTTCCTCCACGACCGGGTAGGCCGCCCCGCAGCCCTCGCACTCGAAGTCCAGGAACTCCACCAGCACGGCCTGCTCGTTCGGGGCCTTGGACAGCACCCGGCTGTTCGGGCGCACGACGAGCTCTCCGGCTTCCTCCGCGGTGGTCGGCCCGGACCCCTGGGCGGCGCTTTGGCCGGCCTGCGTCGCGGCGGCGTCCGGGGTGGCGTTTCGAGCGGCGCCGACGGCCACCACCCCGGCGATCACCCCGGCGACCACCACGGCGGCCAGCACGACCCAGACGATGGTCTTGGCCTTGCGGGACGTGGTGCCCGAGGTTGAGGAGTTGGCGGGGGTGGGATTGCGGGTCGGTGTGCTCACAAGGGTTCCAATCGGGTAGGGATGGCGGTGGTATCAGGGTAAGGGGCGGGTCAGGGGTGGTGGGTCTCGGTGTGGCGGTGGGCGGCCGGTTCGATCTGGAAGGTGGAGTGCTCGATGGCCACGTGGAAGTCCTCGGCCACGCACCGCTGCAGATCGGCCAGCACGGTCCCCAGGTGCTGCGCGGTCAGGCACTCATCGCGCACGGTGACGTGGGCCGAGAGCACGGGGGTATCGGAGTCGATGCGCGAGGCGTGCAGGTCCTGCACCTCGACCACGTGCGGCAACTGGCCCAGCCGGGTGCGGACCGCCTCCAGGTCCAGGCCCTTCGGGGTGGTCTCCATGAGCACCTCGATGGTGTCGCGCAGCAGGATCAGGGCCCGGGGCACGATCAGCGCGGCGATCAGCACGGACACCACCGCATCGGCCCGGGTCCAGCCGGTGGTGGCGATCACGATCGCCGAGACGATGACCGCCACCGAGCCCAGGGCGTCGTTGAGCACCTCCAGGAACGCGGCCTTCATGTTCAGGTTCTGCCCCCGGGTCGAGGCCAGGATCGCCGGGCCGATGAGGTTGCCGGCCAGCCCGATCACCCCGAACCAGAGCATGGTGGTGGATTCGACCGCCGGCGGGGTCAGGAGTCGGCGCACGCCCTCCACGGCCACGAAGCCGCCCACGGCCAGCAGCACCGCCGCCTGCGCGGCGGCGGCGAGGATCTCGGCTCGCTGGTACCCCCAGGTGCGCTTGGCCGTGGCCGGTTTCAGCGCCAGGGACGCGGCGATCAGGGCGATCAGCAGCCCGGCGGAGTCGGTGAACATGTGCCCGGCATCGGCCAGCAACGCCAGGCTGCCCGAGGCCAGCGCGCCGATGATCTCGGCGACCATGATCGTGGCGGTGATCCCGAAGACCACGGCCAGCCGGCCCCGCCGGCCCGCCGCCGGCAGGGCATGGGGATGATCGTGTCCGTTCACACCAACGCCTCTCTTCCTCGATGGGTCATCCGCTCAGCCTCCTCAGCTTGCCCGAGGATGCTGAAAGCATGCTCAGTCCCGCCAGCGGGCCCGGTCCGGGCAACGCTCGGCCGAGACGGGCGTGGACCTCCGGGCCGGGGCGCTCATGCGCAGGTGCACCCCTGGGCGGAGCAGCAGTCCGGGTCGATGGCCACGGTCAGCTCCAGCAGGTCCCCCAGGGCCTGGCCCAGGCGGGGGTCGGCCAGGGTGTACCAGACGTTGCGGCCCTCGGCCGTGCTGGACACCAGCCCGCAGCCACGCAGGCAGGCCAGCTGGTTGGACATCACCTGCTTGGACACCCCCAACTCCTGAGCCAGCTGGGAGGGCCGGGCCGGGCCGGCTCGCAGGGCCAGCAGGATCCAGGTCCGGGTGTCGTCCGCCAGGGCATGGCCCAGCCGGGACAGCGCCGAGACATGCGTCGGAGTCATGGTGCCCATGCCCCCAACGGTACATCACAACGTGTATCGTCGCCGGGGGTTGCCGGGGGCATGCGGGCGTCGAAGCGGGCATGGCCAGGGGCTGTTACGGCTTCGGTGTGGGGTCGGGTGTCGGACGCCACATCGTTCCCAGCGCCAAGGCGATCACCCCGGAGGTGACGAAGACGTCGGCGAGGTTGAAGGTGGGGAACCAGGTCGTGTGCAGATAGTCCACCACCCCGGTCCCGTCGAGCCGGTCGAGGAAATTGCCGAGGGCCCCGCCGAGCAACACGGTGCCACCGGCACGTGACAGCGCGGTGAGGGTGGGCACCGAGGACCACAGGTACCAGAGCAGCCCGGCGATGACCAGCCCGGTGCCGGTGATGATAACCCACGAAGGCAGGGTCGCGCCCATACTGAACGCCACCCCGGGGTTGTAGTAGAGGCGCAGATTGACCGGCCCCACATCCACCGTCTGCCCGCCCGAGAGCCCGGCGACCGCGGCGGCCTTGACCACCAGGTCCACTGCGGCCAGCGCGAGGGCCGTCACGAGCAGGGACGCCCTGGCCCGACACCTGCCGCGCGCCCGGGCGTCGGCCGGGCGGGCCGGGACGGCGCTCATGTCCCCGGCTTCCCGGTCACTGTGGGCCGGACCGGCCCGCGCCGAGGCGGCATCGCATCCCATGTGATCGTCACATCGCGATATTAGCGCAATAATGGGTGATCTCCGGGGAGGCGCCCCACCCGCCGACCGCCAACCATGGCGCCCCGGAGCACCTGCCCTTGCGGCCTTGGGATGTGACATGCCAAAACAGGCCCTGCGCTTGCTGCTCGAGGCGCGTGCGGCCCGCCAGGGCGGCCCCCAAGCCCTGGTGCGCCGGCAACGGGACCGCCTGGCGGTGATGGTGGCGCACGCCCGGACCTGCTCCCCGTACTATCGCCGCCGCTACCAGGGGCTGCCCGAGCGCATCACCGACCCGCGGGTGCTGCCGAGCACCACCAAGGCCGCGCTGATGGCCCACTTCGACGAGTGGGTGACCGATCCGGCCCTCACCCTGGCCGATGTCCAGGCCTTCGTGTCCGATCCCGCCCTGATCGGCCACCGACTGCTGGGCCGCTACACCGTGGCCACCAGCTCGGGCACCACCGGGGTCCGGGGCCTGTACCTGCTCGATGACCGGTCCAGGGCCGTGACCGTCGCGATGGCCGGGCGGATGCTCCGCGACTGGCTCACCCCGACCGACCTGGTGCGCATCTTCACCCGAGGTGGACGTCTGGCCGTGGTGGCCGCCACCGGCGGGCACTTCGCGTCCGGGGCAGTCACCGCGGGCCTGCGCCGGGGGCCGGCCGCCGCCCGCATCGGCGCCTTCTCGGTGCACGACCCCTTGCCGCAGCTGGTGGAGCAGCTCAACGCCTTCGACCCGGCCGTGCTGGCCCCCTATGCCGCCACCGGGGAGCTACTGGCAGCCGAACAGGACGCGGGGCGGTTGGACATCCATGCGGTCCTGGTCGTGCTTGCGGCCGAGGGGCTGGCCGAGGGCGGATACGCCCACATCGCTGAGGCTTTCGGCGCCACGGTGCGCCACAGCTACGCCGCCACCGAATGCCCCTTCCTGAGCTACAGCTGCGCCCGGGGCTGGCTGCATGTCAACAGCGACTGGGTACTGCTCGAGCCGGTGGACGCCGACCACGCGCCCGTGCCCGAGGGCCAGCCCTCACGCACCGTGTTGGTGAGCAACCTGGCTAACCGCGTCCAGCCGATCCTGCGTAACGACCTCGGCGACAGCGTGCTGGTGCGCCCCGACCCCTGCCCCTGCGCCAATCCGTTGCCGGCTCTGAGGGTCCAGGGCCGCACCGCGGACCTGCTGCCCTTCTCCCGCCTCGACGGCACCACCGCCACGCTCACCCCGCTGACCCTGAGCTCGGCCCTGGATCGCGTCCCCGATGTGCAGCAGTCCCAGATCATCCAGACCGGCCCAGCCAGCCTCGCTCTGCGGCTGCGCCCGGCCCCCGGCACAGACCCCACCCGGGCAGGGCGGGCAGCCTGCGACCAGCTCAGGCGCGTGCTGATCGACCAGACGCTGGCACACGTGCGTGTGACCCTTGACCCTGAGCCCCCTCAGCTGTCCGCCGGGGGCAAACTGCGCACCGTCATCCCCTGGAAGCCGTCCTAACGGCGCACCGTCCGCCGGGCCCCACCGCGGCGCACCGGGCCGGTCGCCGCGGGAACCGGGACGGCAGGCCCCCCTTGTTATGATCGGTAGATGGCGATCATCTCTGGCTGTGCCGGGCCCGGCCTGGATCCGGCCGCGGCCCTGTTTCATCCCCTGGGGGACCCCAAGCGCCTGGCCATCGCTCAGCGGATGGCCAGGGGGGAGGTTCGCGTCGGGGACCTGGCCGGGGAACTGGGGCTGGCCCAGTCCACCGTCTCGGCTCACGTGGCCTGCCTGCGGGACTGCGGACTCGTGCAGGGCCGCACCCAGGGGCGCAGCATCTACTACTCTCTGGCCCGTCCCGAGCTGATGGACCTGCTCGCTGCCGCCGAAACCCTCCTGGCCGCCACCGGCAGCGCGGTGAGCCTATGTCCGAACTATGGCACCGCCGCCCGGCAGCACCACCGGGACCCTGCCCTCACCCGGTGACCAGCACCGGCCCAGGTGTACTGCTGTACTGCGTCCGGAGCAGTGGCACCCCTGTGGTGGGCAGCCGGTCCCACCGGTGAACCCCACTCCCCGCTCTTAGGAGATTGCCCGTCGTGCCCCGTCCTTCCACCATGCCCTCCTCGATGACGAGGCCCGGGCCCGCTCTCCGCCGACGCCCCCACGGTGTCTGTGCCGGCCCGATGGGCCGCACCGACGGGCGGGGGTCGGTGTGAGCATCGGGAACTACTTCGCCGAGATGGTGAACTCCGGGGCGCTGCTCATCGCCGCCCCGCTGGCAATGATCGCCGGGATCGTCTCGTTCCTGTCCCCGTGCATCCTGCCGCTGGTGCCCGGCTATCTCGGCTACGTCTCCGGGCTGTCCAACCCCACCCACCCGGACAACCGCCGCCGGGTGCTGACCGGGGTCGGGCTGTTCATCCTGGGCTTCGCCGCGGTCTTCACCCTCTACGGGGCCGCCTTCGGCACCATCGGGCACTGGCTGGTGCGCTGGCAGGATCCGATGATCCGCGTCCTAGGCGTGTTGGTCATCGTCATGGGCCTGGTCATGGTCGGCAAGTTCTCCCTCTTCCAGCGCACGCTCAAACCCACCCTGGCCCCCCGGACCGGGCTGGCCGGGGCCCCGCTGCTCGGGGTGGTGTTCGGCCTGGGCTGGACCCCCTGCATGGGCCCGACCCTGAGCGCCGTGCTGGCGCTGAGCACCACCACCGGCGATCCCTGGCGCGGGGCCCTACTGGGCTTCCTCTACTGCCTGGGCCTGGGCATCCCGTTCCTGCTGGCCGCGGCCGGGATCAACTGGGTCACCACCGCCCTGAGCTACATCCGCCGCAACATCCGCGTGTTCAACATCATCGGCGGCTCCCTGCTGGTGGTCGTCGGGGTCCTGATGGTCTCCGGGGTCTGGATGCTGTGGATGTACCAGCTGCAGAACCTGGCCGGCACCTTCACCACCCCCGTCTAGGACCGAACCCACCCACCGGCATGGACCCGAACACCGGCCCCGCGGGACACCGGCACCGAAAGGCCCGTATCTCTCCCCCACTGAGCCCGGCGGCGTCGCCGCAACCGCGTCCCCGCCGGAACACCGGCGTGGACGTTCTGCGTATCGTCTCCATCGTCGCCGTGGTCGCCGGCCACGCCTACGGGCCGCGACTGCCCGGCGGTGAGTACCTGGAGATCTGGCGGATGCCGCTGTTCTTCTTCCTCACCGGCTACTTCTGGACCCGAGGACGCCCTTTCGGGCACGAGCTGCGGGCCCGGTGGACAAACCTTGCGGTGCCGTACCTGAGTTGGGCCGTGATCATGAGCGTGGCCGCCTGGGCGTGGACCCGGGACGCCCCCGACGGGTTCTGGCCGCTGATGGCCAACGGCTGGTACGGCGGCTCGGACCAGGCCCCGCCGTGGTGGGCGTTCTGGTTCATCTCCGTGCTGTTCTTCGTGGTGCTGCTGCGCCGCTGGTTGGAACGGTTCCCGGCGTGGGTGGCCTGGGCGGTCTCGGTGGCCGGGCTCGCCCTGGCCCTGCTCCCGGACTCCCTGCTGGGCCGCACCCCCCTGGGGCTCGGGCTGGCCCTGCCGTGCCTGGTCTTCGTGCTGGCCGGTGAAGGGTTCCGCCGCGGTGTCCTGCCCCGGATCCAGCGCAATCGGGCCCTGATCGGGACCGGATGCGTCGGCGTCGGGCTGCTGGCCGTCCGGCTCGGGGTGGAACCGCTGAACATCAAGTTCGCCGGCTTCGGCACCTTCCTGCTCACCCCGGCGGTGGGCGCCCTGACCGCCGCCGGCCTCGTGCTGATCTTCAGCACCGTGGTGGACCGGATCACGCGGGTCCCGTCCCGGCCGGTCAACTCCGTGGTGCGGACCGGCACCGTGGTGGTCCTCTTCCACGGGTGGCTGCTGGAAACCCTCGTAAACGTCGGCATCCTGCACGACGGCGCCAAACTCGTCCTCACCGTGCTCATCAGCTGGGCCCTGGGAATGGTGATCAACGCCACCCCACTGTCCCCGGCGCTGGCGGGGGTGCCCACTCCGCTGTGGCGGACGCGCGGGTGGGCGCGGCGTCAGGAACGCTCAACGGTCGGTCAGCCCTTACCTCACTTCGCGGGCAGAACCAATTAGGAGCGACCGGCGTCTCTACGGCGCGCTTCGCTGGGGGCATGACCGGTACAGGCTGGACCCTTCCCCGTCCTGGCCGCCACGGCCGGCATCAACTGGGTCACCACCGCCCTGTCCTTGCATCCGCTGCAACATCCGGGTGGTCACCGTCATCGGCGGCTGTCTGCTGGTGGTCGGGGTCCTGATGGTCTCCGGGGTCTGGATGCTGTGGACGGACCAGCCGCAGAACCTCACCGGGACCTTCACCACCCCCGCCCGAACCCGCGCCCGGCCGGCCCGGTCGCCGTGTGGTGACCGGGCCGGCGGGGTGTGGGTCAGCGGGTTTGCGCGGCCGGGGGCCGGAGCGGTCAGAGGCCGAAGGCGCCGCCGCTGATGAGGATGAAGACCCCCAGGCCGATCAGCACGATGGGGAACAGGATGTGCTCCCAGCGTTCCAACACCTCGGCGATCGGCCGGCGGGTGGCGACGAACTTGGCCAGGCCCACCAGCGCCGCCACCAGCACCAGGAACACCACGCAGTACGCGACCGTGGCGCCCGGGCCCACGCTGAGGAAGACCGGGACGTAGACGCCGATATTGTCCCCGCCGTTGGCGAAGGTCACCCCGGCCACGGTCCAGGCGGCGACGTTCTTGCCCTCGATCTTGGCCTCGTCGTCATCGTCGTCGTCCCCGCGCCAGGCCTGCCAAGCGGCCCACAGTCCCAGGCCCAGCGGGATGAGCCCGAAGTACGGGATGACCTCCGGAGGCAGGAACGCACCCGCACCCAGGGTCACGAGCACGGCCGCGCCCAGGATGCCGACGAAGCCGAGGTACTGGCCGACCAGGATCCGGGCGGTGGTCCCGCGCTGGCCCGCGCCGCGGCCAAAGAACAGCGAGAGCACGATGATGTCGTCGATGTTCGTGACCAAGAACAGGCCGATCGCCTGCAGGATCGAGGACAGGATCACGCCTCCACCCCCGGGTGGCCGCAGCCGGGCACCGAGCACGCCGGGTCCAGGCACGAGGCGCTCTCATCCACCGCCAGGGTGATATCGACCAGCGCGGTCAGCGCCCGCGCCAGGTGCGCATCGGCGATCTCATACCGGGTCTGCCGGCCCTCGGACACGGCGACCGCGATCCCGCAGTCCCGCAGGCACGCCAGATGGTTCGACACGTTCGAGCGTGTCAACTCCAGGTCCCGGGCCAGCTCGGCCGGGTAGGCCGGTCCCTGCAGCAGGGTCAGCAGGATCCGGGACCGGGTCGGGTCGGCCATCGCCCGGCCCAACCGGTTCATCACATCCACACGAGAGGTAACAGTCATCATGTACTGAACTATACAGTGTCCGCTGAACACTGCGGGTCAAGCCGACCTCAGCGCACCCCCACCATCAGGCCCACGCAGACCGCCACGCTGCCCTCCGTGGCGTTGTGGCCCCCGGCGGGCGAGACGACCGGTGTCCACTGAGGCCGGGGTGGCGGATGCACCGATCCATCGTCATCCGCGGTCGCCCCACAGGCCGGAGCACGGGAGGCCCCCCGCCCCGAGGACCGCCGGCAGATCTCCGGCCGGCGCGGCAGCCGGTGGCGGATCGATAGGGCCGGCGATACGGACGCCCAGGGATGCCTCGCCTGAGTTTCTCGCCGTCCGGGACCGCCTCCAGGGGCGCTCCGGCGGCGAGGAGGAACCATCGAGCGTATCCAGGCAGTAATGCCCCGCCCCAGCGCCGTCCAGGACGTCCCGCGCCGGTTGCGGATTGCCAGGGAGCTGTCAGTCGCTGTGCGGGTGGTGCCCACCGGGGGTTCCTATGCTGAGTACATCTCACCAAGGCACAGGAGATGCTGACAGGGGCCCCGGGCCCGGCCAATGCGTTTTTATTCCTCTTCTCACGCAGGCCGGATCACCCGGGGTCCCGCCCTGTCCAGGCCCGGGCGCGGCGCCCTGCCGCTGAGGACCCCTGGGCCCGACCTCGTGAGCGGACCGCCTTCTGCGGGGCGGTGGCAGCAGGGTCGCCGTGTTACCCGCGACGTCGGCACAGCCGGACTGGCGCGCCCGAGGAGCCCTGGGGTGGGGTGCTCCGAGGTGAGTTGAGCCTCACGGGGCGAGCCCGGTGCGCGATCCGCCCGCGGGGCGTGCCCCTGAGCCTCGCCGCCGGCGCCGCAGGGCGCTGCGGGGTGGAGGGAGCACGCCCCGGGGGGTCTCGACCCGGGAGGCGAGGTCCCCGGTGGGGGTGTGGGAGACTGGGACGATGATGGTCGAGGCTCTTTGTACCGATGGGTGAGCGCAGCATGGACGGGCCGGTGTGGATCCCCACGGAGCCTCCCAGCATGGAAAACTTCTTGGCACCCACGCTGCAGCCGATCCCGTTGATCCCCGCCATCGCCGTGGTGCTGGGCGTGCTGTACCTGGCCGGGGCGCTGCGGCTGTGGAGCGCGCGGCGGCGGTGGCCGGTGTGGAGAACCCTGTGCTTTCTGGTGGGATGCGCCGCCATCGCGGTGACGATGGGCGCGGGCGTCGAGGGCTACGGGCTGAAGATGTTCTCGGTGTTCATCTTCCAGCAACTGACCTTGATGATGGCCATCCCACCGCTGCTGGTCTTAGGCAGTCCGGGCACCTTGTTGCTGCGGGCCACCCCCCACCGCGGACCGGGCGCGGTGGTGCTGCGCTGGGCCCATGCCGGTCTGCGGTCCCGCTGGGGCCGGGTCGCCCTGCACCCGGGTTTCACCATCCCGCTGTTCCTGATCACCTACTACGGGATCTACCTCAGCGGCCTGGACGACCGGTTACTGCCCACCTGGTACGGCCACACGGGGCTGGAGTTGGTGTTTTTGGCCTCGGGGGTCCTGTTCACCGTCCCGCTGCTGTCCAGTGATCCGCTGCCGGCCAAGCAGGGTTATGGCGGGCGCCTGCTCGACGTGGCCATCGAGATGCCGCTGCATGCCTTCTTCGGGGTGGTGCTGATGATGGCCACCACACCGATCGTGGAGTTCTTCGCCACCCCGCCGGCCAGCTGGGACCTGGACCCGATGGCCGACCAGAAAGTCGCCGGCGGGCTGGCCTGGGCCTATGGTGAGTTGCCCACCGTGCTGATCCTGGTGTTCATCGCGCACCAATGGTTCCGCGCCGATACCCGCCAGGCTCGCCGGGCCGACGCCGAGGCCGACCTCCATGGCACCCCGGAGCTCGATGCGTACAACGCCTACCTCGAACAACTCGCCACCGAAACGCCCTCCGGCTCCTCCCGGTAACCACCGTCTCCGGCCCGTGCTCCGGCCCGAGGTTACTCCTCCGATGCGCTACCGGTCACACCTGACGGCGGAGGCGGGGCCCCGTTGGTAGGCTGGGGGGCGTTTTCTACAGGAGGTAGAAGTTGTTGCGTCCATACGCGGTGCGGCCCGCCATGCCCATCCTGACCGTGCTGGCCGCCCTGGTGCTGGCCCTGTTGGGGCCCGTCTCTCCGGCCGTGGCCCATGATGTCGTGACCGGCACGAACCCGTCCGACGGGCAGGCCCTGGAGGCGGCGCCGGAGGCCATCGAGGTGTCCTTCAGCAACACCCCGCTCGCCCTGGGCGCCGAGATCCTGGTCGAGGACGCCCAGGGCACGGATTGGACCACCGGGGAGGTGCAGATCGTCGGGAACAGCGCCGCCCAGCCGCTGCGGCCCGAGGCCCCGGCAGGAGAGTACACGGTGACCTGGCGCGTGGTGTCCTCGGACTCTCATCCGATCGAGGGCACCTTCGACTTCACCGTGACCGGGACGGAAGCTCAAGCGTCCCCGTCCGGCACCCCGGCCACCGCGCCGGCCCCGCCGGTACCCACCGTCTCTGAGCCGTCACAGGCAGCGCCCACCCCCGCGGCCGGGACTGAGCCGGCGACAGCGGAGGAGTCCACCGCGGGGTTCCCCGTCGGCTTCGTCATCACCCTGGGGGTCATCCTGGTGCTGGCACTGGTGATCGTCGTCGTGGCCCTGCTGGCCCGCCGCCGCGCGGACGCCACGGACCCCCAGTGAGCACCGCCGGCACACCGACAGGGGCGCCGATAGGCCCTCGACCAGGCTCGGACGCTCCGATCCGCCCTGTTACCTCTAACCGGTCGGGGCGGGCGGCGGCCTGGTTGGTGGCCGCGTTCGTCCTGGCCGCGGCCGGCGTCGTGGCCAGTGCTGCGTTCACCGGGGCCCTCGCCGAACGCGAGGCCCTGGACCCGGGAGCCCTGGCCCGGTGGGTGTTGCCGATCGCGGTGACCGTGCACCACCTGGCGCTGGCCGTGGTGGTCGGCTGTCTACTGTTCGCGACCACTCTCCTGCCGCCCCGGCGCGCCGGCGCCCGGGACCGCGGGGATCGGCAGGGCACGCGCGAGGCCCATCCGGCGTCCACCCGGGTGATGACCGCCGCCTCGGCCGTGTCCGTGCTCTGGGCGCTGTCGGCGGTGATCGTGCTGGTGTTCACCTATGTCGACCTGTCCGGCCAACCGGTGTCGGGCAGCGAAGCGTTCGCCCGGGAACTGGCGTACTTCGTCACCGACCTGGTCGTGGGCCAGGCCTGGGCCACCGTCGTGGTGATCGCCTTCGTCGTGTCCACCCTGACCTTCCTGATCCGCTCCCCGGCCGGGCTGGGCGCCACGGCCGGGTTGGCCGCAGCAGCAACCATCCCGATCTCCCTGGTCGGCCACGCCGCCGGCAGCGACGATCACTACGCCGGTGTCGGAGCCCTGGTCGTGCACTGGCTCGGCGTGCTCCTCTGGGTGGGCGGGGTCGCCGCCCTGACGATCATCGCCCCAACCCTGACCCCCTCCCGGCCCGGGGACACTGGGGCTGAGGGCCGGCTGTCCCAGACGGTGCTGGAGCGCTTCTCGGCGATGGCCGGGGTGGCGTTCTTCCTGGTGCTGGCCTCCGGGGTGGTCAACTCCGCCATGCGCTTGGGCTCGTGGGAGGGGCTGGTCACCGCGTACGGCCAGCTAGTCCTGCTCAAGGCCGCCGGAACCGTGCTGCTCGGGGCCATCGGGCTGGCCCACCGCCGGTGGTCCATCGGCCGGCTCGGCACCGTCCCGGCCGACCGGACCGCCTGGCGGCTGATCCTGGCCGAGCTGGGCATCATGGCCGGCATTATCGGGGTCACCGGGGCCCTGGGACGCACCGCCCCCCCGGTCCCGCAAGAGCTCAAACCGGCGATCACCCCGGCCGAGGTCCTCACCGGTTACCTGCTACCCCCCGAGTTGACCTGGGTTCAGTGGTTCACCGAGTGGCGGTGGGACTGGATTTGGGTCGCCCTCGCGCTCACCGCCGCCGTCGTCTACCTCCTGGGGGCGCGCCGGGCGCGTACCTGGCCCTGGCCGAGGACCGCCAGCTGGCTGGCCGGACTGGGACTGCTGCTCTACGTGACCTGCGCGGCGCCGACGATCTACGGGATGGTGCTGTTCAGCGCCCACACCCTGATGCTGCTGGCCCTGGCCGTGCTGGTGCCGCTGTTGCTGGCCCTCGGGGCCCCGCTGGACCTGGTTTCCCGAACCGTGGCCCGGCGCACCGACGGCAGCCGCGGACCCCGGGAGTGGCTGGACGCGGCCCGTCCGGCCCTGGCAGCCCCGGCCCGCAGCGCCGCGATACTGGCCGTCTCGCTCGGGCTGCTTTACTACACCCCGCTCTTTCGGCTGGTGCTGGACTACTGGATCGCTCACCAGCTGGCCAACCTCTACTTCCTGACGGTGGGCTTCTGCTTCATGGCCTCGGTGCTGGGACCCTTCGGCGACCACCCGGTGCCCCGGCCCGTCCGGGTCCGCACAGCTGCGGTCCTGGCCGGCACGCTGCTGGTCTGGGCGGTGGTGCTGGCCACCGGCGTGCTGCCGGTGCTGGAGCCGGACTGGTTCGTCGGCATGGCGCGCACCTGGGGGCCACCGGTCACCCTGGACCAGCAATTGGCCGGCATCTCGGTGCTGACGGCCGGGTTCGCCCCGATGGCCTTCCTGCTCACCGCCCTGGTCCTCTCCCGGCCCCCACGCCCGGAAGCCGATACCTCGCCTCCGGCCCCCTCCGACGTGGCGGCCTGACCGTTACTCCGCTGCCACGTGCAGCACCGGCTCCGGGTCGGCGGCGCGCGAGACCGGACTTCAAGGGTGTCGCCTGCCCCAAGAGCGACACCCCGGACCCTCCCTCCGACAGGCCCCCAGCTAGGCCGCCGGCACCTGGTCGGCGGGTGTGAGGGCGCTGCCGGTGCGCTGGGCGGTGGGCTGGCGGGGGGTGCGGGCGGCGCGCAGGCCGTTGGCGATCACGATCACTTCGGCCACCTCGTGGACCAGCACGACGGCTGCCAGGCCCAGCACGCCGGTGATGGCCAGTGGCAGCAGGGTGGTGATGATCAGCAGGGACAGGACGATGTTCTGGTTGATGATTGCCCGGCCGCGGCGGGCGTGGGCCAACGCCTGCGGGATCAGTCGCAGGTCGTGGCCGGTGAAGGCGACGTCCGCGGATTCGATCGCGGCATCGGAGCCGGTGGCGCCCATCGCGATCCCCACGTTCGCTCCGGCCAGGGCCGGGGCGTCGTTAATGCCGTCACCGATCATGGCCGTGGGTCGGGTGCGGGCCAGCTCGGTGACGATGCGGGCCTTGTCCTCGGGGCGGAGCTCGGCGCGCACATCCTCGATGCCGGCCAGGCGTCCCAGGGCGTGCGCGGTCCGGGCGTTGTCTCCGGTGAGCATGGTGACGTGTACCCCGTGACGGTCCAGGGTGCGGACGACCTCGGGGACCTCGGGGCGCAGTTCATCGCGGACCCCGATGGCGCCCACGACCGTGCCGTCGCGGGTCACCAACACGCAGGTCTGGCCGTCCACTTCCAGAGATTCCACGCGGGGTCCCAGCGCCCCGGGGTCGATCCATCGGGGGCTGCCGACCGCGATCGGGTGGCCGTCGACCGTGCCGGTGAGGCCGTGACCGGGCTGTTCGGACACGGCCTGGGCCGCGGGCGCGGTGGGGGCCGCGGCGGTGATGGCGGCCGCCAGGGGGTGGGTGCTGTGCTGCTCGAGCGCGGCCGCCCAGCCCAGGACCTGGTCCTCGGCGATTCCGTCGCTGGTGATGACGGCGGTCACGGTCGGGGCGTTGCGGGTCAGGGTCCCGGTCTTGTCCACGGCCAGGTGCCGGATGCCGCCGAGGCGTTCGAAGGCGGCACCGGACTTGATGATCACCCCGAACCTGCTGCCCGCGCCGATGGCCGAGACCACGGTTACCGGCACCGCGATGGCCAGCGCGCACGGCGAGGCGGCCACCAGCACCACCAGGGCCCGGGTGATCCACAGCTCCGGGTCCCCGACCAGCGAGCCGATCACCCCGACCAGCACGGCCAGGATCATCACCCCGGGCACCAGCGGCCGGGCAATCCGGTCCGCCAGCCGGGCCCGCTCCCCCTTCTCGGCCTGGGCCTGTTCGACCAGCTCCACGATCGTGGTCAGCGAGTTATCCGTCCCGCCGGCGGTGGTCTGGATCTGCAGGGCCCCGGCGGTGTTGATCGCCCCGGCCGACACCGCCTCTCCCGGTCCGACCTCCACCGGGATGGACTCCCCGGTGATCGCCGAGGTGTCCAGGCTGCTGTGGCCGGTTCGCACGAGGCCATCCGTGGCGATCCGCTCCCCGGGCCGCACCAGCAGCATCTGACCGACCGTGAGCTCTTTGGCCGGGATCTGCACCGGCGCGCCGTCGCGCAGCACCGTCGCGGTCTCCGGCACCAGCTTCAACAGGGCGCGCAGCCCGCCGCGGGCCCGGTCCATCGCCTTGTCCTCCAGGGCCTCGGCGATCGAGTACAGGAAGGCCAGCGCCGCGGCCTCCTCGATATAGCCCAGGATCACGGCCCCGATCGCGCTGATTGTCATCAGCAGCGCGATGCCGACCTTGCCCTGGGTGACCAGGTTGCGCACCGCACTGGGCGCGAACGTGGACGCGCCCAGCACCAATCCGATCCAGAACACGGCCAGCGCGGCCGTCGGGGCGGCGGACCACTCCAGCACCAGCCCGGTCAGGTACGCGACCCCGGAGAATACCGGGATCAGGATGCTCCGGTCGCGCCACCACGGGGTCTCCACCTCCTCCGCCTCGGTGCTTGCCGCCGACTTCGGGGAGGGTTCATCGCAGCCACATGCCGAGCTCACACCGCACCCCCCGTCCCGGTGCAGCACCCGGCCACGGTGCAGGCCGGGTCCAGGCACGGTGCGGTCTCATTGACCGCGAGGGTCACCTCTACCAACGCGGTCAGGGCCGCGGTCAGGTGCGGATCGACGATCTCGTACCGGGTCTGTCGGCCCTGCGGCTCCGCCGCGACCAGCCCGCACCCGCGCAGGCAGGCCAGATGGTTCGACACGTTCGTGCGCGTGAGCCCCAGCTCGCGGGCGAGCTGGGCCGGGTACCCGGGCGCCTCCAACAGGGACAGCAGGATCCGGGACCGGGTGGGATCGGCCATTGCCCGACCCAACCGGTTCATCACGTCAACCCGCGAAGCAATAGTCAGCATGCGATGACTATACACCAGGGGGTGACCTGACTGCCGTGCTCGGCGGAAGACCCACAGAGGGAGCCCGACAAGGGCCGGCCGCCACCGTCACTCCTCAGGACCTCGACGCTGGGGGCCACGGCCGGCGCGCCCCGAGCACATCCACCGCGCGGGCCAGAGGCGGGGAGCACCATCACGGGCTTTTGGCTGAACTCCGGAGGCAGCCTGCCCGCGGGCAGCAGGACCGGGATGAAAACCGGTCCAGCTACCGGCCTGGTCGACGCCGGGAACATCAACATGCAGGGCCGGACCGCGGGGCCCGAACCGGTCCGCTCCCGGGCCGGCGTGGAAGCCTTCAGCAGCCGGCACACCGAGCGACTCGGCGAGCAGTCGGGCCGGTTCGGCGGTACCGGTCCCTCTCCGCGTTTCTATGAGGGCAGGCCGGCATAGGAGTGCAGGCCTGGGAAGTAGATGTTGACGATGGTGAAGTTGAACACCACGCAGGCGTAGCCGATGATCGACAGCCAGGCGGCGCGCTCCCCGGTCCAGCCGCGGGTGGCGCGGGCGTGCAGGTACCCGGCGTAGACCACCCAGATCACGAAGCTCCAGACCTCCTTGGTGTCCCAGCCCCAGTACCGGCCCCAAGAGGCCTCGGCCCAGATGGCGCCGGCGATCACGGTGAACGTCCACATCATGAAGCCCACCGCATTGAGGCGGTAGGACCAGTTCTCCAGGCTCAGCGCGGACGGCACCAGGCGCATGAAGACCAACCCGCCGGTGGCACCGGTGGGTGCCTTGGCCTCGCGGCGGTGCTGGATGAGCTGCAGGATGCTCATGGCGAAGGTCAGGGTGAACAGCGCCGAGGCCAGCACGGCGATGGAGACGTGAATGACGATCCACGGGGACTGCAGCGGCGGCTGCAGGTATGCGATCGGGGTGGGGAAGCCCATCGTGGCCGCGGCCATCATGATCACCACGAGCCCGGCCACGAACGTTCCCAGGAAGCGGATGTCCTTGCGGATCAGGAACAGCAGGTAGACCGCGGCCACGAGCAGTGCGCCGGTGGTGCAGAACTCGTACATGTTGCCCCACGGCACCCGGTGCGCGGCCAGGGCCCGGGCGATGACCGCGAAGGCGTGCAGGGCGGCGGCGATGACCATCAGTGCCACCGCGACGTTGGCGGCCGGGCGCCGGGTGGCCCCGGTGTAGTCCATGTCTTCGTCCACCAGGCCGCCCACCGCGTTCCCGGCGGCCGGTGATGCCGTCGTGCCTGGGCCGTGGCCCGGCGTCGGGGTGCTTGCCGCCCCCCCTGCGGCCCCGACTAGTTGCTTGTGGCGGGCCTCAGAGGAGCGGGCCGCATCGGTGCGCTCCTGTTGTTCGGCCAGTTCGGACTCCAGGGCCCGGATGGTCTTGGAGGAGCTGGCCATGTCCAGGGCGAAGGCGATGAAGGCCGCGGCGTAGACGATGGCGGCGATCAGCATGAACAGGTCGCTGTAGGCGGCCAATTGATAGTTGATGGGTTGCATGGGTCACTCCACTCGGTTCTGTGCGGCACCGGCGACGACGATCGGTCCCTCGGTGCTCTCGATGTCTTCTGGTGCCTGCACCGGCCACAACTTCTCAAACTGCCGGCGCAGGGTGAGGTTCTCCTCGCGCAGGCCGAAGTCCTCGCCACGGGCCAGCAGCCCGTACTCGACCATGGTGGACCCGTCGGGGCCCGTGGTGCCACGCACCCACGCGCGGCGGCGGCGCACGAACAGGCTCACGCCGAGGGCCACGAGGGCCAGCACGGCGAAGAAGCCGACGCCCCACTTGCCCGGGTCGTAGAGGATGTCCAGGCCGACGTAGCGCTTAAGCCCGTCGAAGCTGATGGAGCCCTTGCCTTCGGGCAGCTCGTAGGATTCCCCGGGCTTGAGCGTGATGCCGCCGGCCTCGAGGTTCCGGGAGTTCAGTTCGGTGAGGTTCTCGGTGTCGAGCACGTACACGTTCTGTGGGTCGCCCTCGTCCAGGCCGAGGTCGCCGTAGTAGGAGTTCAGGTTCAACTCCGGGTTCAGCGGGGCGGGGTCGATCGAGACCGCCACCCCGTCCTCGCCGGTGTAGGCGGCGGGCAGGAAGAAGCCGACGAAGCCGAGCTGGTCGGGACGGGCGTCCGGGGCCTTGATAGTCATCAAGGAGGTGAAGACATTGTCCTGGACCCGCGCCACCACCGGACCCTGCAAGGCGATGTCCCCGTTGCCGTCCCGGACGGTGACCACCGGGGCGTACCCGTTGCCGACCAGGTAGACCCGGGTGCCCTGGAAGTCCAGTGGATGGTTGACCTTCAGCTCGACCTCTCGGGCCGTGTCGCCGGGACCGTCCTGCACGTCCAGTACGGCCGTGTAATCCAGCGGCTGGCCGTAGTGGGTCGGGGACTGCCGGTCATAGACGTACTCGAAACGCTTCAGTGTCATCGAGAACGGAGTGAGCATCTCCTCGGAGAAGGCACTGCCCGGGGTGAAGGCGTCGTAGGCGATCAGGGTGTTGGCGAAGCCCTCCCCCTCGACGAGAATCTTCTGGCCGCGGTAGCTCAGCAGCGAGCCGGTGGCCATGAACACCAGTACCCCGATCAGGGACAGGTGGAAGACGATATTGCCGACCTCGCGCACGTAGCCGCGTTCGGCGCCCACGGAGGCGCCGCCGTCGGGCTCCTCACGCACCTCGATGCGGTAGCCGCGCTTGCGCAAGTAGTTCGCCGCCTGCTCCACCGCCTCGACGGGTGCGGGACCGGAGGACTCGAGGACGACCCGGCCGTACTCCGGCAACCGGGAGAGCCGGCGCGGGGTGCGCGGCGGGGCCGAGCGCAGCGCCTTGGCGTGCTTGACGGCGCGCGGGGCCACGCAGCCGATCAGCGAGACGAACAGCAGCAGGTAGATCGCCGAGAACCAGACCGAGGAGTAGACATCGAACATCTGGAACCGGTCCAGCCACTCCCCCAGCACCGGGTTGTCGTCGATGTAGTTCTGGACGATTCCCGGCCCGGCCGGGCGCTGCGGGAACAGGGACCCGGGCACCGCGGCGACGGCGAGCAGCAGCAACAGCATCAGCGCGGTGCGCATGGACGTCAGCTGGGTCCAAGCGAACCGCAGCGTGCCCCAGACGCCCAGGGCGGGCAGTTCCACGTCCTGGCGTCCGCGGGGAGAGCCACCGTCCGGGGCGGGAGACTCCGGCGGGGGCGGGGTATTGGCCTGGGCGGCCTCGTCCCGGGCCACCCGCACGTTGTCCTGCTGGCTCACCGCGGCCACCTCTCGTCCCTGGACTGCCTCTCGTCACCGGGGCATTGCGTCGGCGGCGGCGAACCGGCAAGGCCGATCCCATCGCCGGGGCCGACCGCCGCAGTCCCGGTGGCGGTCAGGGGACGTGTCCAGGCGGTCATGGGACGCTCAGGCCTGTTCATCCAGCACGGTGGTGATCAGGGTGCGCAGCGTGGAGGGCTCGGCGATTCCCAGGATCCGGGCCGAGACCCGGCCCTGGCGGTCCAGCACGATGGTGGTGGGCACGGCCTGCGGCGGCACGTAGTCGGTCATCGCCAGCAGCACCTCCCCGCCCCGGTCCTCCACCGAGGGGTAGGTGATCCCGAAATTGCGCTCGAAAGCCTGCGCCGTGGCGATCGTGTCCCGAACGTTGATGCCCAAGAACTGGACGCCCTCGGGGGCGAACTGCTCGTGCAGGGCCTGCAGGTCCGGGGCCTCCACCCGGCACGGGGCGCAGGCGGCGTACCAGAAGTTCAGCACCGCCGGATCCCCGGCCAAGTCCTCGGTGCTGATCGGCTGCCCGGAGAACAGGGTCGAGTTGAACTGCACCGGTGCACCGCGCTGGTCCGGGGCGATTTCCAGGACGGACCCGTCGCCGGCGATGTAGTTCTTGCCATCGGCGTTGCCGGCCTGGGCGGCCAGTGGATCCTCCGCCCCGCAGGCCGCCAGGAGCGGCAAAAACGCCACACCGGCCAAACCGGCCAGCACGCCGCGCCGTCCCGGCCAGCCCGGGTGGTCCGGGCTCCGGCGATCGGACTCACGGGAATGCTGGGCGCAGGACATGGCGTACTTCCGGGACCTCTCCCTCGGGGCAGGACGTCCCCGGAATTCTACAGCCCGTAGAAGGAAGGGGAGAATCCGCACCACGATGCTCCCGTCGAGGCACGGGTTCCAGGCCGGGCGGCGCGGGCGCGGCGCCGCTGGCGCTGGTAGCGCTGATGAGGCCAGGGACCCTCGGTCCGCCCCGCCCGGCTCGGCGCGCTCCCCTGTCGGCACCGGGTTCGGCCTGGACGGTGCCGGGCTTGTGCGCGATGAAACGCAGCACCCGACCACCGCGGGAGACCTGGAGGCGGACCGGCTCCAGGCCGGCATGTTGCAGGGCCGGTCCGAACGCGGCCGGTTCGATGAGCCGGTGCGCCGAGCGGTCGGCCACATGCAGCCAGGCGGCGGCGCGCGAGGCGAGCAGGTCGTAGCCCACGAAGAACCCGCCCGGCCGCAGGACCCGGGACGCCTCGGCCACCGCCTGTTCCCAGTGGATCACGTGGTGGAGCATGAGAAAGCTCAGCACCGTGTCGAAGGACTCCTCGGCGAAGGGCAGGGCGGTGGCATCGGCCTGGCGTACCTCCGCCGCGGACCGGGCGAGGCGCCGTTGCGCGGACCGGACCATCGCCGGGTCCGCATCGGTCGTGGTGAGACGCAGCCGGGGGTGGGCCGCAAGGATCGCTTGGGCCATCGCTCCGCTGCCTGCACCGATCTCCAGCACCCTCCCGGCCAGGGGCACACCCTGCGTCGCCCAGGGAACCAGCCGCCGGGCCACAAGGCGCCACGGCGCACTGCGACAGAACGCGGCCTCCAGGGTGGACATCCTCGGCATGGCCTCCACCTCCCAACGCACCGACACGGTCTGAGCCGAGACTACGTTCCCGAGCAGCAGCATTGAACCGGACGGATGTGGCGCGGCCGCGGTCTGAGCCAACTCGCCTGAACCACGTCACGGGCGTCCACCGATCGGAGACGGACGGCGAATAATGAACGGATGACTTCCGCGATCGATCCCACCACCTACACCTCCACCGCCAGCACCCCCACCGCTTCGGGTCACCGCGACGGCGACACCGCCTGTGGCGGGTGCGGCACCTCCCGGAGGGCCTTCCTGGGGCGCGGTGCGGTCATCGGTGCGGTGGGAGTGGCCACCACGGTGGGCCTGACGGGCTGCACGGAGGACCTCCAGGCCGAGGCCAGCGCACCGTCACAGCACCCCGGTGGTTCCCCCACCCCGGCCCTGCCCGCCGCGGACCTGCCGGTCGGTGGCCAGGCGTCCGTGACCATCGACGGTCGAACCATGTTGCTGCACCGCGAATCCGAGGACACGGTGCGTGCCTTCTCCGCCGTGTGCACACACCAGGGGTGCACGGTGGCCCCGGGCCAGAATCGGGGCCAACCCACCTTCGCCTGCCCCTGCCACGGGTCGCACTTCGACGTGGCAACGGGCGTGCCCTACGGCGGCCCGGCCCAGAAACCGCTGACCGAGTTCACCGCCTCCGTGGACGGCGACATGCTGATGGTGACGATCTAGTGCCGCGAGTCGACCGCGTCGAGCATCGCGTCCTCGACCTCCTCGTCCGTGGGCCGCCCGCCGCGGCGCTTCACGGGGCGGGCGCGCGGCGCGCGGTGGGCCGAGAGGTAGCCGTCGTCCTCGGTCAGCCCCAGTTCCCGGTCGTCGCGGTCGTTGACCGCGCGCTGCCGGGCCATGTAGCCCCACACGATGAAGCTCATCAGCCCGAACATGAACCACTGCAGGGAGTAGGACAGGTGCGGGCCCTCGTCCAGCGGAGGCTTCGGCGGCTGCTGCAGCGCCACGGCCGGGGTGGGGGACTCCGTCGCGAGCTGCCCGTACGCGGTGTCGGCCACGTCGTAGCCGACGCTGTCCTCGAACGCCGCGAGGTCGATCGACGCGAGCTGGCCCTCGGGGGCGTCCCGGCCCAGGTCGGGCTCACCGGGCTTGACGCGGGTGACCACCGTGACCTCGCCCGCGGGGGGCGTCGGGACGACGTCGGGACGGCCGGGGGTGGTGTCTCCGATGGGCAGCCAGCCGCGGTTGACCACGATCACGTCGCCGGTGTCCGCCCGGAACGGGACGAGCACCTCGTAGCCCGGCTTGCCGGCCAGGGGTCGGTTGCGGACGATCCGGGTGTCCTCCTCGAGGTACTCCCCGTGCATCTCGACCGGGGTCCACTCCTGCTCCGGCCGCACGTCCGTGAACAGCCCGGCGTTGCCGGCCAGCGGCACGGCCGGCTCGTCGTAGTTGGAGAGCACCTTGTTGATCTCGGCGACGGTCTCCATGCGGCGGTCCATCTGCCACTGGCCCAGCAGGGCGCAGGCGAGGGCGAAGAGGGCGCAGAAGGCCAGGCCGCCGAGCCACTGGGGCGAGATCAGGAAGCGGTAGTCGAGGCGGCCGCGCTTCGTCGGCCGGTCCGTCAGGGTCTCAGTCAAGGCGCAGTACGTCCTTCAGCAGTCCGCGGGACCGCAGGTAGTCGGTGAGCCAGTCCCGGTGCCCAGGGCAGGCCAGCCAGGTCTTGCGCCGGTCCGGGCCTGGTGTGTACGTGCGGCGGGCATGGGTCGGCCCCTCGGATCTGGGTTCGCGACGTGAGGTCGACGTGGGGTTGTTCCCCGGCGGCGAGGAGGCCGGGACCGGGCAGGCCGGCAGTATTGAGCCCACGAGCCCCGGCCCCGGGTGCGAGTAGGGGACTCCTCGGCGTCCGCGGTGCCGTGACCGGCTCACCCCGCGGGGCCCCGGGGCTTCGGTGAGCTGACTCTGTCCCGAGCGGCCGGGAGGAAATGGTGTTCACGGTGGCTCAGCCGCTTTCACGCCTCGGGCCCCGGAAGGAAGCACGGGAGGCCAGCGGGCCTCCGCGCCCCCTCCATGGGCCGGCGTCGGCCCGGAATCCCAGTAACGGCGGGGTTTCCCACCATTGCGGCGACCACGGACGGTGTCCGTGGCGGGCGGCGATCTTCACGAAACCTTCAAGGTTCGGCCCCTCCGTCCGCGCCGCAGGGGCGGTCCGCGGTCGGTGACCGGGCGGGCGTGGGCGTCGATCCCTCGGATCGACGAAGGAGCGCACCGCGACCCATCCCGTGAGCACCATGCTGGACACCTCCCCGATGCAGGTGGGGGGCATCGGCCGGCAGATGTTGGCCGAGTGCATCCAGGCCTGTTCCCAGCGCCCCCAGGCCTGCACGGCTTGCGCGGACACGCACCTGGTCCAGGACATGGCCGGCGGGGTGGCCAAGTGCCGTACTGACGGGGATTGGGCCGACCCCTGTTCGGCCGCCGGCAACGTGCCGTCCCGACGCGCCGGGTGCGTCCCGGACCTGCCTGATGGCGATGCGGTCGGCGGTGCGGATGCGAGACCCCGGCTGGGTTTGCGGCGACAGGCCGGAACGCCATCTCTACTACACTGCGTAGAAGAAGGTTCTACTACAGCGCGTAGAAGTAGAACATGTGTGGGCCCCATCTGCCTAAGGAGCGATATGCCTCGCATCACCATTGGACTCGGCGTCCTGCTCATCGCCGTCGGCGCCATCGCCTATATCGCCACGGCGTTCGCCAGTTGGACGGCGCTGATCCCGGCCATCCTGGGAGCGGTGATCCTGGTCGCGGGCCTCATTGGCCGGAAGAATCAGAAGCTCGGCATCCACCTGGCCCTGGCCGTGGCCGTGCTGGGCATCCTGGGCACCTCGATGAACGTCCTGCAGCTGGGCGCACTGATCGCCGGCACCGCGGAGCGTCCTACGGCCGTGTTCACCAGCACGATCACCTTCGCCCTGCTCCTGCTCTATGTGGTCCTGGGCGTCCACTCGTTCGTCTCCGCCCGCCGGTGGAAGGCCGCGGAGGCCTGATCCCCGGGCCGGCCACCACTGAGGACAGCGCCTACGGTCCTTGCCCGCGCCGCCCAGGGCACCGGCCCCGGTGAGAGGGCATGGTGATGAGGCAGGACGACCGGGCTCCGGAGAATGACCGGGCCGTGTGGCCCCGGCGCCGGCCTCTCAGATTCGGGTCGTCCGTCCTGCTATCCAGGGACACCGCCGGACCGCCCTGCCTCGAGTCGGTGGTGGTGCCGGGCTGGCGCAGGCTGCCTGCCCACCAGTTGTCCCCCGGTCCACGGCACTGGGCGGCAGGGCCGGGCGATGATGGCGCCGCCTGCGTGCTGTTCCCCACCGGCGCTATCCCGCTCTGTCGTGTCCAGCGGTGAGGCGAGGCCTACTGTCTACTGCGGCCCCCACCGGCCGCGCCCCCGGGCCCGACCCTCCGGCCTCCGACGTGAACGGCAATGGGGTATGTCCGCCCGTGGCAGCCGCGCTGAGCTGCAGGTGGTACGTGGAGGTCGGATCATGCTGGGGCCGTGGCCTGGCCACGGGGTGCCCGGGAGCCAACGCGGACGCCCGGTGTGGCCTACTCGGTGCCGTCGGTGGCGGGGCCGCTCAGGTCGCGGCTGATCTGTGGTTCGCCGGAGTCCTCGAAGATGATTTGGACGTCCCGGTGGACGGTGCCGTCCGGCATGGTGACGTCGGCGCGCAGCGCATTGCCGCGCCACCCCTTGTCCTCCACCGATTCGACCCCGTATTTCTTGGCGACGTTCTCCTGGATGTTGTTCTGCGAGGTGATGTCTCCGTAGACCGCATAGGCGACAGCCGCCAGGCCGATGACGAGGACCCCCGCCCCCGCGAACACCTCACGGACGGCATCCTTCGTCCGGTCCGGTCCGGCGAAGCGGGCGTCCTCGTCGTCCAAGTGGGCCTGGTAACGCTTGCGGCGCCACAGCCCGTGGGCGAGGACCGCCAGCCCCACGATGGCCACGAGCGTGCCGACCCATTGGGTGACGAGAGGGGTCTGGAGGTCGATCGGCGCGTACATGACTCCATTGTCTCCCGACTGTCTGGTCCGGGAGGACCGCTGGTCGCGCGCCCCGGGCGGTCGCGGGTCCGCCACTCCTGCGCACGGCGCTGGTGCCGTAGGTCACGCTCACCGGCCTGAGCGCCCCGGCCCTGAGGGCGCCCCCGGGCTTCGGGCAAGGCGGGCGCCCCGACGGCACGCCGATCGTAGCGTTCTCAACCTTGTCAAATCGCCGGTTGTGGCTATCATCGTTGTATGACGATATATCCGATCCGTGACGAGCCCTCGGGGTTCGAGGACCGCGGCGCCTACGCGGCGTTGTTCCATGCGCTGGCCGAACCGACTCGGCTGGCGTTGCTGGAGCACCTGGCCAGCGGTGAGCACCGGGTCCGGGACCTGGTGGATCACATGCACCTGGCGCAGTCGACGGTGAGCAAGCACCTGGCCTGCTTGCGGGACTGCGGCCTGGTCAGGGTGCGTGCCGAGGGCCGGTCCTCGTGGTTCTGTCTGGCCGATCCGTCCCGGTTGGCCGATCTGATGCAGGGCGCGGACGCGCTGCTGGGGGCCTCCGGGGTGTCGCTGTCCCTGCGCGATCACCACGACCACGACGCACTGATCACCGAGGAGGGCTGATGGGCGCCGGACACCAGCACGGCCAGAGCCACAGCCACGGTCAGGTGCCGCAGCAAGCCGATCGAGGGATGCGCACCCGACTGTTGATCGCCTTCGGCCTGACCGCGATCATTGTTCTGGCCCAGGCGGTCGGCAGCGTGGTCACCGGCAGCCTGGCGCTGCTGACCGACACCGCCCACGCCGTGAGCGACGCCTCGGGATTGCTCGTGGCTCTCATCGCCGCGACCATGATGCTGCGCCCGCCCAGCAGCTCCCGCACCTGGGGCTTTGCCCGGATCGAGGTCATCGCCGCCCTGGGCCAGGCGGCGCTGCTGCTGGTGGTCGGCACCTACGCCGCCGTCGAGGGCATCCGTCGACTGTTCGAACCCGCGCAGGTGCCCGGCACCGAGTTGCTGGTCTTCGGCGTCATCGGGCTGGTCGCCAACGTCGCAGCCATCGCGGTGCTGGCCTCCAGCCGGGGGGCGAACTTCAACATGCGCGCGGCCTTCCTGGAGGTCCTCAACGACGCCCTGGGATCCGTGGGGGTGATCGTCGCGGCGATCGTCATCAACACCACCGGCTTCCAGCAGGCCGACACCATCGCCGCCCTATTCATCGCCGCCCTGATCGTGCCGCGCGCCTTCTCACTGCTGCGCGAGACGGTGCGGGTGCTGATGGAGTTCACCCCCCAGGGCGTGGACCTCGACGAGGTCCGCGAACACATCCTGGGCCTGGAGCACGTCCGAGACGTGCACGACCTGCACGCCTCGATGATCGGCACCGGCCTGCCGGTGCTCTCCGCCCACGTCGTCGTCGACGACCGGTGCTTCGAGTCCGGCCACGCCCCGCGAATCCTGGAAAAAGTCCTCGCCTGCGTCAAGGAGCACTTCCCCGTCTCGTTCGACCACGCCACCATCCAACTGGAGACCACCGCCCTGCGGGACCAGGAGGCCGCCTCCGTGCGCCACGCCTGAGGCCCACACCGCGTCCATGCCCGGATGTCCAAACTCTTCTTTGCCAGTCAAGCGGCATCCTGACTAGAGCCTTGACAAGCCCGATCTCATCGCTGCTGGATTCAACGGCCGGCTCGACGCCGGAGACTGTCAATCCCCTGTCGGCACCTTCCTCCGCTGTCATGCGACAGACTCAAGCGTCCTCGACGTCCACGACGCCGGGGATCGGTGAGGTCCCGGTGAACTGATCACGCATCCTGTTCACACCTTCCTGAGGATGCGCCTCGGAGACGAAGGACTGACGTTCGCCCCGCGTCTTGACGGTGTCCAATCCCATCGCCTCCTCCCGGTTCTGCTCCAGCGACGGATCACACTCACCGTCCCGGTTGAAGGACCACATGAGCATCGGGTCGCCCATCGGCAACGGGTGACCCGGATCGCCGTCGTGCCGGCCGGTGTGCCAGGTGTGCCACGTCTTGCCGTAGCTGTTGAGCAGTCTTTTCATGAAGGCCTTCTCGGCGACATCGGGCAGTCCCGGGGCGACAAGCTGTCCGGAGAGGATCTCAAAGTTGTGCGGATGCCAGTAACTGCGCTCCTGCTCCGGCAGGGTCCGGTAGAGCGCTTCGGACACGATGTACTCGATGCCGATGAGGTTAGCCTCGCGGGTGTTGCCGTCGAAGAGAACACACTGGATGAAGTCGTCGTTGACCACCCGGCAGTAGTGGTGGGCCTCCATCTGCATCTGCGGGTCGTCCATGGCCGGATGGAACCCAACGACGTAGACATCGAAGTCCTTCAGCGGGGCGGTTCCCTGGAAGAGGTTCGCTCCCTGCTCCAGCGCCGCCAGTCCTGCCCCTTTCCCCTGACCCGCCGGGGTGGTCGGACTCTGGCGCACCTTGCTGCTCATGGCGATCTTCCCATCCTCGAGGCCGTGCCAGTGCTCCCTGTCTACTGCGCGGCCCAAGCACACGCAATGGCTGTGGCGCTGACTCGCCGACCCAAGTACGGCCGGCGTGGGCACACACTTCCCTGAACTATGCCCGGAGCGCCTCGCTACCAGGGATGGCAGTCGCTGGCGTGTCGGTGAGGGGTCCCCTTATGGACAGTCCTAGCATTCACAAAGTTACAGTTCGTGCCGGTGACTCCTTATATCCATGCAGCCGACTTCAGCCGCTGCCAGTCAGGATCGAGTGTCCAAGCGGGTATGCCCTGCCCTGTGCCAGGAGCTGGGGATCACCCGGCAGACCCTCTACCGGCACGTCTCGCCGACCGGGCAGCTGCGCGAGGATGGACGCAAGGTCCTCGCCCGGAAAGGAAGTTCATGATCGGCTGGCTGGAACGATGGCGGATCCCCTTGTACCTGGTGGCGCTGGGAGCCGGCGCCGCGTTCGGACTGCTCGCCCCCTCCACCGCCCCGGGCTTGGAGCAGGCGATCAACCCGGCGCTGATGATCCTGCTGTACGCCACGTTCTTGGGCGTGCCGCTGACCCGGCTCGGCCGGGCACTGCGCGATGGCCGGTTCCTGGCCGGACTGCTGGTGCTGAACTTCGCCGTCGTCCCGGTCGTGGTCTACGGACTCTCCCGGTTCATCGCCGACGACCAGGCCCTGCTGCTGGGGGTGTTGCTGGTCCTGCTGACCCCGTGCATCGACTACGTCATCGTCTTCTCCGGACTGGCCGGAGCCGCCCACGACCGACTGCTGGCCGCGGCCCCGCTGCTGATGCTCGTGCAGATGCTGCTGCTACCGGTCTACCTGGGCCTGTTCATGGGACCGGAACTGTTCGACGTCATCGACGTGGCCCCGTTCATCGAGGCGTTCCTGTTGCTGATCGTCATACCCCTGGCCCTGGCCGCGATCACCCAGTTCTTGGCCGCACGCTCCGCCGCGGCCCGGCGGGTGATGGATCTAATGGAGGCGCTGATGGTGCCGTTGATGATGGTGACCCTCACCGTCGTGGTGGCCTCGCAGATCGACGCCGTCCGGGCAGACCTGTCCTCGCTGCTGCGGGTCATCCCGGTCTATGTCGCCTTCCTGGTCGTTATGGTCCCGCTGGGCATCCTCACCGGCCGGGTCTTCAGACAGGATGCACCGGCGTCCCGGGCGTTGGTTTTCTCCGGGGCGACCCGCAACTCGTTGGTCATACTGCCCCTCGCCCTGGCCCTGCCCGACTCGCTGTCCCTGGTCGGGGTCGTCGTGGTCACTCAGACACTGGTCGAGTTCGTCGGCATGGTCACTTACGTCCGACTCATTCCCCGGGTCGTCACGCACCGCCCGACGCCGTCGCCGACGCGTTGAGCTCCCATCACGACGGGTGCTATTCGCCCGCAGTGTCGCTGACTTGCGCGACCGGCACGTCCCGGCAGCAACAACTTGGATGGCGATCGCAGGCGTGCACGATCATGCCGCGTTGGACCACACATCCACAATCTGCACAGGCCATTTCCATGAGTTCAGGCTATAGAACCTTTGTTGAGGCAGGATCTTGGCGGTTCGTGCAGCCGACTTCTGAAATCCGTGCCGGCCACTTCTGAAATCGACATGCACCCATAACCGTTCCTCCGGCCTCTCTAGTAAAGGCAATGCCGGATTTAAGGTGTCAGGGCGGGTATGCCTTCTTTTACACCCATAGAGCCAACGGAAGTATGCCGTCAGAGTGGGTCCCAAACCGGCGCTTGGACACTATTGTGAAGGCGGGTCTTAGACGGGAATGAACACACGGTGCCTCATCGCTCCCCCCGCGCTCAAGACTGGCGCCCCGCCCGGTTCAGTTCCTCACCGAGACCGTGGGGTGACTCCTTCTCCTTCGCAGGATCTCAGCACTCAGTCTTTGATCTCGTCGGCTTGCAACAACCACTCGCGGAAGTGTTCCTGTTGTACCCGGCGCAGTCTGGGTCCCACCGAGATCACGGGCAGCTTCTGGTCCTTCATCCACCGCAGCACGGTGCCCTGACTGACGCGCATGATTGTGCAGATTTCATCGGTGGTCAGCAGATCGGGCTGGCCCTCCAGCAAGGAATCAACGGCCGTCGGATCGTTCATCATCACCCTCCACAGTCTTCACATACGAGCCTGGCCCCGCAGAGCACACCTCGACGCACTCTAAGGCGCGAGACTCACGCTGATTCACGGCCCGCTTCACGGACGTCGGGAAACAGGCCCTCGGGTGGGGCCTGGTACGGCAGCGGCTGGCCCTTGCGGGCGTGGTTGGTCTCGGTGTTGGCGTCGGCGGCCGCGAACGGTCCGTCGGGGTCCATGAGCACGGCCATGTGCGGATCGGCGTGGTCGCGGAACCACACGCTCATGCCGGTGGCCGGGTCTAGGCGTGGGTGCTCCCAGGCACGCCAGAGCGCTTCGAGGCGGATCACCGCTTCGTCGTACTCCCACCAGCGGGCCGCCCAGACGCGGCTGCGCCCGTTGATCGCCCGCCGATAGACGTGGCGCAGGTACTCGCGCACGAACTCATCCACGGACCCGTAGTACAGCGTCGGTTCTTCGGCCGGAGGTTCAGTCGGCTCCGGCTCGCTGGGCTGGGCTTGGATGCCGTCGTAGTCGTCCTCGCCCCAGTCGCTCACGAGGCCCCCCTGGTCCGGTTGCTGACTTCCACGGCTTGCTGTTCGTCCTCGGCCTCGCGGATCGTTTGAGTGGCCTGCGGGTCGTGCGCAGCGATGGACGCCTTCACGGCCTCGGCGTGCGGGCCGGTGTACCAGGGCTGGGTGCGGATCAGGGTCGGGCGATTGCCCGAGGCCAGGACCACGGCCCGGCCCTTGGGCATGCCTGCAAGGTCGGCCACATCCAGGATGCGTTCGCGGTGCAGTTGTTGGGAGACGGTGCGTAGTGACGGGATTCTGCATGCGCCTGGACTGTATCCAGGTTCTCTAGTTTCCGCAGCGTTGCCTGCTCATGTTCCCTTGCCTCTCTACCACGTTCGTGATGGGGTAGTTAGGAGCAGGCCGGCACTGGATCGGATCATGCCAACTACTTGCGAAGCGAAGGCTCGCCGCTTGTTCGCAACTACTTGGCACTTCTCCTAGTCATTGGTAACAGATAGATGCTTACCTGACAGTCCACGATCAGTTCACCCACTGCAGTAACCGAGATCTCGGGAAAGGCGACTCCCCTGTTGCCGTCTGCATCATCGTCGCCGGTTCAGCCCGTCCCTGAGGGCGACTGGCCTCTCGCGTCCGGCTCCCATCGCAGCAGATCGCCGGGCTGGCACTGCAGCACCTCGCACAGTGCCTCCAGTGTGGAGAACCGGACCGCCTTGGCTCGACCGTTCTTCAACACAGCCAGGTTCGCCGGCGTGATGCCCACTCTCTGGGCCAGCTCCCCCACGGGCATCTTGCGCCGGGCGAGCATGACGTCGATGTCCACCACGATCGGCACTCAGATCACCTCCGCCAGCTCCGCGCGCATCTCCACCGCCTGCGTCAGGAGCATGCGCATGACCACCATCAGCACCGCCGCTCCCCCAGCGGCCACGCCTGCCACGCCGAACATCAGCACGATCCCCGGTGCCGCGTCTCCGGGTGCCAGGGCGACGCCCGCGGTCAGCAGGCACAGTGTCACCACGGCCATGCACCCGATGATGACGTCCACCTCGCGGAACGAGCGGGCCTCGAACACCGTGGACTGCCGCACGCGCGTCAGCAGGCGCCACATGCACACCAGCACCACCTGGGCGGCCAACGTCCCCACGACCACCGTGACCGCTCCCACCAGGCTCAGGTCGAGGACGCGCTGGGCGCTCCACATCCCGACCACATCCCGCAGCACCCGCGGGATTACGAACACCTGCGCCCACAGGACCGCCAGGAACACCACGGCGATCGTCGCCTTGCACCCCAGCACGGAGAGCCTGGCGCTGGTGCCTTGCCTGCCTCGTCGGACATCCATCACACATCGACCTCTCACTGGAACCCACCGCTTCTCGAGAACAATCTATTGTTTATCGATACCGATGACCAGTCTTGTCCTCCCCCGGATGTACCACCTCATCCTCGAGGATGAGGTGACCGGGTGGCGATACGGTCCGTTCGGAGGATCCGCGCGGGGCCCGTCCCCGGACAGGATGGAGTCATGCTCACCGCCGACGCCACCACCAGCACCGTTCAGCACAGCGACCTCCAGACCGATCGGACGGCACCCGCGCCCGCAGGCGGCGTCAGCTCTGCCGACCGACTGATGCTCCACATCGTCGTCGGCCTGGTCCTCGGCGCTGCTTTCGCCGTGGCCCACGAGAACTGGCTGATGATCATCGTGGGTGGCGCGCTCGGCGTGCTCTTCGGCAGCACCGGCACCGTCCTGGAGCGCCACAGGGTCTGAAGGACACAGGTCACTCCCCTGCCCTGACGCGAGTCACCTGACCGGCCACCCCGTAGTCTGTGCGAGATACGGGAGTGAACACCGATGCGGCAGGCGGGCCTCCGATCCCTTGCGGGACTCGACGCCACGCTCCGCCTCCCCTGACCAGGATCGGAGCCTCACATGTGCTCCCAAATCACCCCCGTCTTCGACGTCCTCTTCACGAACGGTGTCTTCCACACCCAGGATCCCGAGCGTCCCACCGCTCACGCCGTCGGCGTCCACCAGGGTCGGATCGTCAGCCTCGATGAGGATCTGCCGGCCACCGCCCTCCGCGAGGTCCACGACCTGGGAGGCGCCGCCGTCGTGCCGGGCTTCCAGGGCGCCCACTGCCACCTGACCCATATCGGCCAGGCCAGCATGCAGATCGACCTGCGCCCCAGCGCCGTCTCCTCCATGGAGGAGCTGCTGGCCGCGGTGGATGCGTTCGCCGCAGACGCGCCGGAAGGCAGCTGGGTGATCGGCCAGGGTTACGACCAGAACCGGCTGGGCGAGCACCCCACCGCCGAGCAGCTGGACGAGGTCAGCCACGGCCACCCCGTCTACCTGATCCACAACTCCCGCCACATCGGCGTGGCCAACACGAAGGCCTTCGAGATCGCCGGCTTCCCGGAGCGCCGTGACGTCCCCGTTCCCGACGGCGGCGCCGTGCCTTCCAGCGAGAGCGGCCAGGCCGAAGGGCTCCTGCAGGAGACGGCCAGGTCCCTGGTGATGGACCACATCCCGGCCAACACCGCCCAGGACGTGGCGGACATGGTGGCCGCGGGCTCGGAGGAGGTGCTCAAGCTGGGCATCACCTCGATCGTGGAGCCCGGGATCGGCGCGCCGGATCACATCGGCATGTCTCGGTTCGACCTGGCCGGGTTCCAGATCGCCCAGGAGCAGGGCCGGCTGGGCGTGCGCGCCACCGTCATGCCCTATCTGACCACGCTGCACCGCGTGGGCGAGACCGAGCAGGAAGGCCATCCGCTCTACACGCTGGATCTGGGTCTGCGCTCGGGCATGGGTGATGACCGGCTGCGGATCGGACCCACCAAGGTCATCTCCGACGGCTCCCTGATCGGGCGCTCGGCCTACATGTGCTGCGACTACCAGGCTGATCTGGACCAGGGGCGGGAGAACAAGGGGCTGTTGCAGTTCCCCGAGTCCGATCTGCGCGAGCGTCTCATCGGTGCCCACCTGGCGGGCTGGCAGCTGGCCATCCACGCCATCGGCGACGCCGCCCTGGATGTGGTGATGGACATCATCGAGGAGGCCCAGCAGATCCGACCCCGCCCCGACGCCCGGCACCGCCTGGAACACGTCTCCGTGGTCAGTGCCGACCCGATCCTGAACAGCGCCGCACTGGTGAACCGTCAGACCTCCTCCGGTGCAGACTTCGTGCCTGCCGAGCGGATCACCGTGGAGCAGGCCGTGCGTGCCTACACCGTGGGCAGCGCACGGGCCGTCCACCGGGAAGCGGACCTCGGCACCCTCTCCCCCGGCAAGCTCGCGGACTTCGTGGTGCTCTCGGAGGACCTGTACACGGTCCCCGCCGAGCAGATCGAGTCGGTGCGCGTCACCGCCACCGTCGTCGGCGGACGACTGGTCGCTGGCAGCCTCTGAACCACGTCGTCACCGATCCGAGCATCATGCTGCCGTGAGTCTGCGCGCGATCATGCGGGTGGATGCCGGTCAGACGGCGCCGCTGTGTCACGATGGATCGGTGACTTCATCCTGCGCGTCCTCTGCCCACCGCAGGAGTGGGCGCAGCGGTGCCGCCCTGCTCACTGTCGCTCTCCTGGCGACCGGCTGCGCCGTGACACCCGAGGACGACTCTTCCTCCCCGCCTTCGGCCCTCGCCTCTGGTGAGGCGAATGCCTCGGCAACGGCGCCGTCGTCGGGTCGTCCGTCTGCGGCATCCCCGTCCGCGGCCCCGTCCTCGACTGAACCTGCCGAGCCGCGCACCATGACCCTGAACGTCTCCGGCGACCTGCTCTGGCACTCCCCCCTGTGGGAGGTCGCGGAGATGGATGCCCAGGACACGGGCAACGGTGAGATGGACTTCCTGCCTCAGCTGGAGGACATTCAGGAGTACATCAGCGCCGCCGATGTGGCCGTCTGCCAAGCGGAGGTGCCGTTCGCGCCCGAGGGAGGTCCCTACACCAGCTACCCGGACTTCTCCGCTCCGCCGCAGATCGCGGACACCATCGCCGAGCTGGGCTTCGATGTCTGCACCACCGCCTCGAACCACACCCTGGACGTGGGGTTCGAGGGACTCGTGCGCACTCTGGACACTCTGGAGGCGGCAGGAGTCGAGGCCACCGGCGCCTACCGCACCCAAGAGGAGGCCGAGCGCCCGTTCATCCACACCACGGACCAGGGCGTGAAGGTGGCGATCGTCTCCCAGACCATGCCGGACCGCCAGCAGCAGCGCTTCGCGGAGCAGGTCACCGCCTCCGGTGAGGTGGATGTGATCTTCGGTCAGCACGCGCACTGGGTGCAGCCGGTGGACATCGTCAACGGAGTCTGGGTGGTCTACGGGACCGGCAATATGATGGCCCTGCAGGAGTCCGGCCGCCCCGGGACCTACGACGGCGCGATCGTGGAGCTGACGTTCACCGAACAGCCCGAGGGCGGGTTCACCGTCACCGACGCCGAATTCGCCCCCACCATGATCCAGGGACTGAGCATGGACCGCACCCAGCGGGCCCGTCTGCACCTGATCCCCGACGCCTGGGACGACCACCCCGAGCTGGCAGAGCGCTTCGCCGCCTCCGCCCACCGCACCCGCCAGGCCATCCGCGCCCTGGGGGTCGAAGGGCTGCGGGAGCGCGAATGAATCCGCACCGGTCCCCAGGCGCGTTCGTGGACATCCACTGCCATGGCGGGGCCGGGGTCGAGATCAACGGGGAGACGGACCCCACGCCGGCGTTGGAGCTGCACGCGCGGCACGGGACCGGAGCCCTGGTGGCCTCGCTGGTCAGCGCCCCGATCGACCGCCTGGAGGCCCAGCTCAGTGCGTTGGCGGCCTACCGACGTGCGCGCCCGGACACCATCCTGGCCGGAGTGCATCTGGAGGGCCCGTTCCTGGCGGCCAGCCATCGCGGTGCCCACGATCCAGCCCATCTGGTCTCCCCCACTGCCGACCTCGTCGATCGCCTCCTGGGAGCTGGAGACGGACTGCTCCGTCAGGTCACCCTCGCCCCGGAGCTGCCCGGTGCCCTGCAGGCCATCCGGGACCTGACCGCGGCGGGGGTGCGCGCCGCCGTCGGGCACACCGGGGCCGACTATGCGCAGGCCCGGGGCGCCTTCCAAGTCGGAGCCACCCTGCTCACCCACGCGTTCAATGCCATGCCTGGACTGCATCACCGTGCGCCAGGACCGGTGGCCGCAGCACTGGACACGCCCGAGGTGACGCTGGAGGTGATCGCCGACGGCGTCCACGTCCACGCCCCGCTGCTCCGGCTGCTCTTCATCGCCGCGCCAGAGCGGATCGCCGTGGTGACGGACGCACTCTCCCCCACCGGATGCACCGGCGGCACCCACCGTCTGGGCGATCGCACCCTGAGCGTGCTGGAGGGACGGGCGGTGCTGGCGGGCACCGAGATCCTGGCCGGCAGCACCCTGACCATGGACCGAGCGGCGGCGCACCTGGAGAGCATCGGCATCAGTGCCGCCGCCATCCGGCACGCCACCACCACGGCGCCGGCCCGCGCCCTGGGGCTTCGGCTCCCGGTGGGTGCCGGTACAGTGATGGCCGACCCCCAGGGTCAGCAGGATGAAGGAGGCGACCGTGGATCCAAGCAGCACCGTGACGATCGGTGAGCGCACGCTGGTCTCGGGACACACTGCGGTGATCGTGCCGCTGACGGGCGCCAGTGAAGACGAGCTGATGCGCCAGGCGCAGGCGGTGGCCGAGCATCCGCTCACCGAGCGGATCGACCTGGTGGAGTGGCGGGTGGACCTGCTGGACGACCACGCCCAGCGCAGCGCGGATGACCTGACGGCGCTGGCGACGCGTGTGCGTCAGACCGCTGGCGGCATCCCGTTGCTGGCCACCGTGCGAACGGCGGCGGAGGGTGGTGCGGCAGAGGTCTCGGATCAGCAGTACCTGGACCTGGTGGCCGCACTGAGCGCCTGCGCCGCAGTGGATGCGGTGGACGTGGAGCACCGTTGTTCCACTGCCCGGCAGGCCATCCAGACCGCACAGGCCTCCGAGACCACGGTGATCGCCTCCCACCACGACTTCCAGCGCACCCCGTCAGCCCCACAGATCCTGGGCCACCTGGCCGAGATGGAGGCCACCGGGGCGGACGTGCTGAAGATCGCCGTCATGCCGCACACCCCTCAGGACGTCCTGACGCTGCTCGAGTCCACCCTGACGGCTGCCGAACGGATGAGCCGGCCGATCATCACCATGTCCATGGGGGCCCAGGGAACGCCCTCCCGACTCTGCGGAGGCCTGTTCGGATCCGCCGCCACGTTTGCCTCCATCGGGCAGGTCTCTGCACCGGGACAGCTGCCCGTGGAGACCGTGATCGCCGTCCTGGACGCCCAGCAGGCCCCCCAGGGGGAAGATCGATGACCATGAGTCACACCGGCCAGAGAAACCGTTCCACTGCCTGGCCCTGGATCACCCTGGGGATCGACGCCGTCCTGGTGATCGCGTTCGCCGCACTGGGACGCCGGTCCCATGACTCCAGCCTGGATCTGGCCGGAGTGCTGGGCACCGCCGCACCGTTCCTGATCGCCCTGCTGGTGGCCGCCGCGGTGACCCGGCACTGGAACACCTGGCATCAGATCTGGCCGGCCGGTGTGCTCAGCTGGATGATCACCGTGCTCGGCGGGCTGCTGCTGCGCGTGAGCCTGTTCGATCAGACCGCTGCGCTGGCCTTCCAGCTCGTGGCCGCGGGAACCCTGTTGGTGCTGCTGCTGGGCCGCCGCCTGGTCACAGTGCTGCGGCGCCGCAGCCGGACCGACCGCGCGTCCTAGACTGACCGTGCCTCCCCCGCTGGGAGGCGCCCCTCCCGCTGCGGCGACCAGCCGTCGTCGGGACCTGTACGTCAAGACCAGGAGGAACCGCCATGGTGACCGCATTCGTGATGATCAAGACCGATCCGACCCGTATCCCCGAATGCGCCACCGAGCTCGCGGACCTGGAGAACATCACTGCGGTGTACTCCGTGACCGGTGTCTGGGACCTGGTGGCCATGGTGCGCGTGCGCGAGTATGACCAGCTGGCCGACACCATCTCCGATCGGCTCTCCAAGGTCGAGGGCATCCGAGACACCGAGACCATGCTCGCCTTCCGCGCCTACTCCCAGCACGACCTGGAGGAGGGGTTCGCGCTGGGATTCGACTCCTGAGCGCCGCGCCGACTCCATTGCTCTCCCTGACCACGAAGGCCACCCTGCACGTGCCGGGTGGCCTTCGGTCTGTGCGGGCTCAGCTCAGGAGCGCGAGACGCGCACCCAGTCCTCCAGGACACGTGCGGCGGCCCCGGAGTCGATGGACTCCTGTGCCCGCTCCATGTTCGCGGCGATCCGCTCGAACAGGTGCCTCTCGGCCTGGGTGTCCGCGGCCGTCAGACCGGCGGCGGCGTTGAGCAGCACGGCATCACGGACCGGTCCCTTCTCCCCCGCCAGCAGGCTGCGCACGATGCTCGCGTTGTGGACACCGTCCTGACCGGCCAGGTCCTCCACCGCCGCCAGGGGGATTCCGAAGTCCTGGGGCTGCAGCTGGTGCTCCTGCACCGAGCCGTTGCGCACTTCGAAGATCGTGGAGGGTCCCGACGTGGTGATCTTGTCCCGGCCGTCGCTGCCCCGGAACACCAGGCCGCGCATGCCGCGGTCGGCCAGCACCCCAGCCAGCAGGGGCGCCATGCGCTCACTGGCACAGCCCAGGGCCTGAGCCTTCACACGTGCGGGGTTGGAGAGAGGTCCCAGGTAGTTGAACGCAGTGGGCACGCCCAGCTGCTTGCGCGCGGGGGCCACATACTTCATGGACGGATGGTAGCCCTGGGCGAAGAGGAAGGTGATGTGCGCCTCAGTGGCGCACTGGATGACCTTGTCCACGCTCAGGGAGAGGTCCACGCCCAGAGCTTCGATGACATCGGCCGCACCCGCGGTGGACGAGGCACCGCGGTTGCCGTGCTTGACCACGGTGGCACCTGCACCCACAGCGACCAGGGAGGACATGGTGGAGATGTTCACAGTGCCCAGGCGGTCACCTCCGGTACCGACGATGTCCAGGGTCTCTCCGGGGATGTCCAGTGCCACGGCGTGGTCCAGCATGACCTCCGTCAGGCCCAACAGCTCTGCCACGGTCTCCCCCTTGGCAGACAGGGCGATGAGGAAACCGGCGATCTGGGCATCGGTGGCGGCACCGGCCATGATCTCGCGCATGGCCCACGCCGCCTCGTCCTGAGAGAGGTCCTCCCGCCCGAGCAGGCGTTGGAAGATGTACGGCCAGGTCAGTTCTGAGGCAGGAGTCTTCACGCCGCCATGGTAGACCCCGCCGGCGGCTATTTCTGCACCGGGTCCGGCTGTGTCGAGGGGGTCGATTCCTGAGGAAAACCTTGGAAATCCGGGCGAGTTCGGTGAGATGCCCCGAAGGCGGGAATGTCCGAGGCACGCCGACACGTTCGACGCATTGGTGGCCTGGGGAGTTTTCGGGCCATAATGGGCGGGTGACGACTGCAACCCATACCCTCCCCCAGCATGCCGCGGGGCTCCCGAGCCGCCCGAACATGGTCTCCATCGGCACCATGGTCTGGCTGGCATCCGAGCTCATGTTCTTCGGCGGCCTTTTCGCCATGTACTTCACCCTGCGCTCCACCTCCCCGGAACTGTGGGCCGAGAACACGGCGATCCTCAACGTCAACCTCGCGTTGGTGAACACCATCATCCTGGTGCTCTCCTCAGTGACGGCTCAGTTCGGCGTGTTCGCCGCAGAGCGTCTCCAGCCGCGCCGCACCGGAGGCATCTTCGCCTTCAAGCGCTGGGGCATGGTCGAGTGGTTCATCCTCACCTTCATCATGGGCGCGGTCTTCGTGGCCGTGCAGTCCTATGAGTACGCGGTGCTCTTCTCCGAGGGCGTGACCGTCGGGGCACACGCCTACGGCTCCGCGTTCTACATCACCACCGGCTTCCACGCGATCCACGTGACCGGCGGTCTGATCGCCTTCCTCTTCATCATCGGGCGCGCCTTCCTGGCCAAGCGCTTCGGGCACCACGAGGCCACCTCGGCCATCGTCGTCTCGTACTACTGGCACTTCGTGGATGTCGTCTGGATCGTGCTGTTCGCGATCGTCTACTTCTTGAAGTAACCCGAACGTCACCGGGACGCTCGCACCTTGATCAGGCCGACCGGAGACGGAACCGTCACACCAGCTTCGGTCACAACACGTTAGGAACCATCCAGTGAAGGCACTCGCACAGAACCGCCGCCACCCCTTCGCGGGTGTGGTGCTGCTGGTCCTGGGACTTCTGCTCACCGGCGGAATGTACGCCCTGGCCAGCACCATGAATCAGGCACAGGCCGCCACCTCCGGCACCAGCTACAGCGCCGAGGACATCAGTGAGGGCGAGAAGCTCTTCAACGCCAACTGCGCCACATGCCACGGCTTCGACGCCGTCGGCACCGAGGACGGTCCCACTCTGGTGGGCGTCGGCGCAGCCTCCGTGGACTTCCAGGTCGGCACAGGCCGCATGCCGATGCAGATGCAGGGTCCCCAGGCTCAGAAGAAGCCGGCTCAGTTCAACGATGAGCAGACCGCGCAGCTCTCCGCCTACGTCGCCTCCCTGGGCGCCGGCCCGGCTGTCCCCGAGGACGAGTACCTGGACACCGACCACGAGGACGTCAACATCGCCCGCGGTGGTGAACTGTTCCGCGTGAACTGCGCCATGTGCCACAACGCCGCCGCCGCCGGTGGTGCTCTGACCCGCGGCAAGTTCGCCCCTGGCCTGGCCGACGTCAGCGAGAAGCACATCTACGAGGCCATGGCCACCGGTCCGCAGAACATGCCGGTCTTCTCCGACGCCAACCTCACCCCTGAGGACAAGCGCGACGTCATCGCCTTCCTGAAGACCATCGAGGCCAACCCCTCCCCGGGCGGTGCCGCACTGGGCTCGCTGGGTCCGGTCTCTGAGGGCCTGTTCATCTGGACCGCCGGCCTCGGCATCCTGATCGGCTTCATGGTCTGGCTGACCTCGCGGTCCTCCTGACCTGATCCGGCGCCGTGGGGGCGCCGATCGCACACAACGTCAACATCACTCGAAGCAAAGGATTGAGATCTATGGGCGAGCAAGGCTACGGGGGTCCGGGGCACCACTCGGACGCCGTCGAGCACGCCGGTGTGGAGGACTCGGGCACGTACGCCATCGACAACCCCGGACTCCCTCCGCACCGTCCGCGACTGGCTGACGAAGACCCCAGGGCCGCAAAGAAGGCCGAGCGCCAGGTGGCGTTCCTGTTCTTGCTGTCCATCCTGGGCACCATCCTCTTCTTCGTCGGCTACTTCGTGATCGGCCAGGTCGGGCCGGACACCGCCGCAGAGACCCTGCGTCTGCAGAACATGCTGCTGGGTCTGGGTACCGCCTTCGCCATGCTCGGCATCGGCGTGGGCATCGTGCACTGGGCCAAGACCCTGATGCCGGACCACGAGATGGTCGAGCAGCGTCACGAGGTCCGCACTGAGGCCGACCGTGCCGATGCCCAGGGCATCATCGAGGACATCCTCGAGGAGTCCCAGATCAAGCGTCGTCCGCTGCTGCGCAACACCCTGATCGGCGCCGTCGCCCTGGCCCCGCTTCCGGCCATCGCGATCTTCCGCGATCTGGATGACACCGACAACCGCAGCGACCTGGCCGCCGAGAACTTCGGCGTCGAGCGCTTCCGCCACACCATGTGGGATGAGGGTGTGCGCCTGGTCCGTGACCCCTCCGGCACCCCGATCAAAGCCTCGGACGTGACCATCGGCTCGGCCTTCCACGTCATCCCCGAAGGTCTGAACGAGCTGCAGTACGGCAAGCTGAACGAGAAGGCCAAGGCTGTGGTCCTGCTCATGCGTCTGGACCCGGACAAGCTGGAGGTCTCTGAAGGTCGTGAAGACTGGAACGTGGACGGCATCGTCGCCTACTCCAAGATCTGCACGCACGTCGGTTGCCCCGTGGCCCTGTACGAGCAGCACACCCATCACCTGCTGTGCCCGTGCCACCAGTCGACCTTCGACGTGACGCGCGAGGCCAAGGTGGTCTTCGGCCCGGCGAGCCACGCGCTGCCGCAGCTGCCCATCACCGTCAATGAAGAGGGCTTCCTGGTCGCGCGCAGCGACTTCCAGGAGCCCGTGGGTCCCGTCTACTGGGAGCGTGGCTGATCAACATGAGCACAACCACTGAGTACAGCGCGGCAACGCGTACCGGACGCATCTCGAACTTCGTGGACACCCGCATGGGGGTCTCCCCCATGGTCAAGGAGTTCGGCCGGAAGATCTTCCCCGATCACTGGTCGTTCATGTTCGGTGAGGTCGCCCTCTACAGCTTCGTCATCCTGTTGCTGTCGGGCACCTTCCTGACCTTCTTCTTCGATCCCTCCATGGCCCACACCACGTACGAGGGCTCCTACAAGCCTCTGTACGGCCTGGAGATGTCGGTGGCCTACGCCTCCTCCCTGGACATCTCCTTCGACATCCGCGGCGGCCTGTTCATGCGCCAGGTCCACCACTGGGCGGCACTGCTGTTCGTGGCGGCCATGTCGGTGCACATGCTGCGTGTGTTCTTCACCGGTGCGTTCCGTCGCCCGCGTGAGCTCAACTGGGTCGTGGGCTGCCTGCTGCTGCTGGCCGGCCTCGCTGCCGGCTTCACTGGCTACTCGCTGCCGGACGACGTCCTCTCCGGCAACGGCCTGCGCATCATCGACGGCATCCTGAAGGCCATCCCGGTGGTCGGCTCGTACATCTCGATGTTCCTGTTCGGCGGGGAGTTCCCCGGCTACGCGGTCATCGGCCGTCTGTACGTCCTGCACATCCTGATCGTGCCGGCTGCGATCCTGTTGCTGATCGTCGTGCACCTGTTCATGGTCGTCGTGCACAAGCACACCCAGTACCCCGGCCCGGGACGCACCAACGACAACGTCGTCGGCTACCCCGTCGGACCGGTGTACGCGGCCAAGGCCGGTGGCTTCTTCTTCATCGTGTTCGGTGTGATCTCCCTGCTCGCAGGCTTCTTCACCATCAACGCGATCTGGAACTACGGTCCGTACGACCCCTCTCCCGTCCAGGCTGGCACCCAGCCGGACTGGTACATCGGCTGGTTCGACGGCGCTCTGCGCCTGATGCCGGGTGTGCTCGGCGACTTCTCCTTCAAGTGGGACATTCCGTTCCCGTGGGGCGTCAACAGCATCCCCTTGGGTGTGCTGCTGCCGATGATCCCCGTGGGCATCCTGATGGTCGGCATGATCGTCTGGCCGTGGATCGAGCGCTGGGTCACTCGTGACGACCGCGAGCACCACCTGCTCGACCGTCCGCGCAACGCCCCGTTCCGCACCGCCGCTGGCGTAGCCGGCATCATCTTCTACTGCGTGATGTGGGCTGCGGCCTCCTCGGACCTCATCGCCACCCACTTCCACATGTCGCTCAACGATGTCCTGTACATCCTGCGATTCCTGTACTTCGCTGGGCCGATCATCGGCTTCATCGTGACGCGTCGCATCTGCCTGGCACTGCAGCGCAAGGATCGCGAGATCGCTCTGCACGGCCGCGAGGCTGGCGTCATCGAGATGACTCCGGCGGGCGAGTTCCGTGAGCGTCATGAGCACCTCTCCGACTACGAGCTCTACCGCCTGGTCGGCTTCGAGAACCGCCGCCCTGTCCCCGCTCAGCCGGGCAAGGATGGCAAGGTCTCCGGGCTCGAGAAGCAGCGCGCCAAGCTGAACAAGTGGTTCTACGAGGAGCGTGTCGAGCCCGTGACCCGGGATGAGCTGACTGCCGCTCGTGCTCATGGGCACCACGACGCCGTCGAGGCAGACCATGGAGCGCACGGCATCGATCGCTGATCAGTTCCGCTGAGCCCCTGAGGCCCCGTACCATCTGGTGCGGGGCCTCAGCCGTTGGAAGGGCCAGATCTGTCGGTTCCACACACTCACCCTCCTGTGACCGCACCCATGTTCGATGCCACCGCCTCGTGGAGTCCTAGACGTTCACCGGACCATCTCTCACGGTGACTGTGACAGGTGTGGGTGACCCCAGGAGGACGGTTGTCCCTGGCCGGCTGGGTGACTCGCCGGGCACCTGGGGCGGTTCTCGTGGCCGTTCGCGCATTGACCGCCCGGTATGGGGTCCACCGCAGACCGGTCCCTCAAGCCCTGGGGTCGGCGGCCCTGCCGGAACCCACACCGCGCCAAGGGGTGGCCTGGAGGCTGGCTGCTTCTGGCCCGGCTGATCGAGGAGCACGGGGCTGAGGAACTGACGTAGTCCACGGTGCGGGCCTTACAGTGCGGGTGCATCGGGCGCGCATCGATGTGGCGCAGATCGATGTCGAGGCCGTTCGCCGGATGGCGGCATTCGTCCCGCAGGAGCACGCGCCGGCTGCTGAGGCCGAGGTGGACTTCGGGGGAATCTGGGTGGTCCTGGACGGGGCGATAACGAAGTGCCGCTTGTTCGTTGAGTATTTGAGGGTCTGGGAGCCACCCAGTATTGCCTTTCAGAGCCACCTGTATTGCCGTTGAGAGCCGGTGGCCGATGGGGTCAGAGCCACCGGCTCTCAACGGCGGTTTCTAGAGACCGTTCATCGCGGTGTGTTCGCGCATGTTGAAGCTACCGGTCTCGATCCAGAGGGTGTTGTGCACGATCCGGTCCATGATGGCGTCGGCGTGGACTCCGGAGCCAAGTCGCTGGTGCCAATCCTTCTGGGCGTACTGGGTGCAGAACACCGTCGAGGTGTTCCCATACCGGCGCTCGAGCAGCTCCAGCAGCATGCTGCGCATCCCCTCGTCCGGGTGGTCCAGGAGCCATTCATCGATGACCAGCAGGGTGAACGCGGCGTATTTCTTCAAGAACGTCTGCTGCCCGTGGGGCTTGTCCCGGGCCAGGGCCCATGCCTCGGCCAGGTCCGGCATCCGGATGTAGTGCGCCCGGATCCGGTGCTGGCAGGCCTGCTTGGCCAGCGCGCACCCCAGATAGGACTTCCCGGAGCCGGTGAAGCCCTGGAAGACGACGTTCTGCTGACGGTCAATGAACGAGCAGGTTCCGAGCTGGGCGATCACCCCTTGGTCCAGGCCGCGCTCGGTGAGCAGGTCCACCCGGCGTAGGTCGGCGTTGGGGTAGCGCAGTCCGGCCCGCCGGATCAGGCCCTCGACCTTGGCATGGGTGAAGGAGGTGTGGGCCTCGTCCACGACGAGCCTGACCTGGTCCTCGAAGCCCAGGCCCAGCATCAGGGTCTCGTCCCGGGCCTCGAGGGACTCCAGCAGGGCGGTGGCGCCCATCTCACGGAGCTTGCGTTTGGTCTCGGTGTCGATCCGGCTCATCGGGTGCCTCCCACCGCGTAGTAGGAGGCGCCACGAACGTAACCGCCGATCTCCTCGGCCGGCGGGGTCCCGGGCGAGCTGCTGGAGAGTGCTCCTGGTCTGTCTTGGCCGGTGTCCAGGATCGGGCGCAGGTGGGCATACCGCGGGGAGCGGATCGGTCCGGCCAACGCGATGCCGCAGGCCGCCTCCACCCGTTCGGCGGAGAACCGGCGGGTCAGCCGCAACACCGCCAGCGCCGGGTTCAGGCCCTGCTCGGCCACTGGAACGGATTCGAAGACCCTGTCCACCACGGTCACCGTCGATGGTCCAATGCGCCCGGCCCATTCTCTGACGCGGTGCTCGTCCCACTGCCGGTACTTCGGTCCGGCCGGCAGGTCGGCGTCGTGGGTGCGGTACTCATTCACCACGTTCTCCGCCACCAGCAGGTGGCTGGCCAACCGCTGATGGCCACGGTGGACCTCCAGCATCGTGTCCGTGACCCGCAGGTCGACCTTGGCCCCGACGTGTGGGTAGGGCACCGAGTAGTAGTTCCGGGCGAAGGCCACGTGCCCGTTGCGCGCTACTCGGCGCCCGTAGACCCAGCGGCTGATCTCATAGGCGGCGGCCGGCAGCGGGCGCAGCAACGCCTTCTCCTCCGACTCAAACACCGAGGCGCGGGAGCCGGCGCGCTTCTGGAACGGCTCCGCGTTATAGGCCTTCAGCTGGACGGCGATGGCAGCCTTGAGCTCGGCCAGCGTGGTGAACTGCCGCTTGCGCAGGGCGGCGATGATCCAGGTTGCCACGTGGGCCACGGTGTTCTCCACACTGGCCTTGTCCTTCGGTTTCTTCACCCGTCCCGGGAGCACAGCCGCGGAGTAGTGGGCCGCCATCTCCCGGTAGGCCTCGTTCAGGACGATCTCGCCCTCCTTCGGGTGCTTGATCACCCCGGTCTTCAGATTGTCAGGCACGATCCTCGGCACCGAGCCGGAGAAGTGCTCGAACATGCCCACATGCGCCCGCAGCCAGGTGTCCTGCTTCATATCCAGGGTCGGCTCCACGAAGGAGTACCGGCTATACGGCAGGCACCCCACGAACAAGTAGACCCGGCTCAACTCTCCGGTGGCCGGATTGAGTAGCTGCATCGTGGGCCCGGACCAGTCGACCTCGACCGTCTGGCCGGCCTTGTGTCCGATCCGGGAGGCCAATCCGGTGACCAGCACATGCCGCTGGTAGGACTTGCAGAACCGGTCATAGCCCATCGACGGGGATCCCGCCTGAGCGCACTGGTCCACGTATTCGCCGTGCAGCAACCTCATCGTCACCCCTACCCGGGCCATCTCCCGGTGCACCCGGGACCAATCAGGCTCGGCGAAGACACTCTCGTGTTCCCCACGGCCGGGGAACAACAGCGAATACACCTCCGCGTCGGGGAGTGCCGCGATGTCGTCCCACCGCGCCCCGGCCGCGTCGGCGGCCTCCAGCACCTCGGCGACACTGTTCCGCGAGATCTGCTGAGACGCGGCGATCGCCCGCCCGGACAGGCCCTCAGCCCGTAACTGCAGCACGAGCTTGGCCTTGATCTTCCTTACCATTGAATTGCTCCTTCCGCCGGGTGCCCTTTACACCCAGCGGAAGGAGCCTAAGCAGGTGGCTCTGAACGAAAATACCGATGGCTCTCAAGGCGCCCAACGTCTCAAGCAGTCACTGGCTCTCAAACTCAATACGGATGGCGCTCAGAACGCCGAATATTCATTCGTCGTGAACCGTCCTCGGAGTGATGACGGGCTCCTTCGAGTCTGGAAGATGCAGAGCAGGCCGAGGAGGACTCCCGAGGAGATCAAACGGCGTGCCTCCAGCCTCGTGCTGGACCACCCGGATGAGTACCCCACCCTGATGAGGCCTGTCAGTGCGCCGGCGACTGCCTGGGGACCGGGAAGGAACTCCCTTCGCCGCTCTGGGTCCGTCAGCCCAGATCGATACCGCAGAACGCCAGGCAGTGCACTCCAGGCAGACGGAGCGCATCAAGCAGCTGAGGGCGGGAGAACCGCCAGTTGCGCGAGGCCAGCGCGAGGGACACCCACCAGAACCGGTCAGATCACGGCCGTCGTCGATGCCCTTATGCCTCCGGGTCTTCCCCGAACTCACGGAGCTCTTGGGGCGCGGGGCAACCTTGAGCGATGCGAGCCGCCCACCTCTCCGCCTCGATCCGCGTAGGGACCTCGATGACACAGAATCCACCATCCAGATCCGAGGTGTCTGCGGTCACGCTCCCATCAGAGTGCACCATGACCGGATCAACGTTCTCGTCGATTCCCCCGCTGAACAGGTGGACACCGGCTGCCTTAGCCTCGCGGATGACTCGGTGGGAGGAATCGATGACGGCATCAAGCCCGCCTGGGGCCAGGCGCATCGTGTTGCTCCGAAAGGAGACCAGGTAGCGTGTCATGCTCCATCATGCGCCCGATCATGACGCTCCCACCAGTGTTCATCTGCCGACCTCCCCCATGTGTGCCCTCTCGTCATCACTGTCCGGTCACAGCTTGGATTCGGGGCCCCCGCGCAGACCGAGGGGGCGTCCCGATGGCTGAAGCACGTTCAGCTCACGGAGCGCGCAGGCCTAGGTCCATGCAGGTCCATCTGAATCCCGTGGAAGCAGGGAGGTCTCCTCATCATGACGCCAGAAACGGCTGTGGCCCCTCCGTAGAGGGGCCACAGCCGACTATGTCCTGCTGATTCAGTTCAGATGATCAGTGCGCGTGCTGACCGCGGGAGTACTCGTAGACCCACCCCACCAGGAAGTAGACGCCCAGTCCGGCTCCCATGAAGAAGATCCACCAATCGATGGCCAGGCCGAGGACCACGATGGCTGCGGCCGCACCCAGGCCCAGTGGCCACCAGCTCCACGGAGCGAAGTTGCCGTAGGTGCCCGAGTACTGCTCGATCTCGCCGTCCTCATCATCTGCGGGCCCGACACCGAACTTGCGGTCGGTGAGCCACAGGTAGAAGGAGATCATCAGTGCCATGCCGCCCAGGGCGTAGATGGCGGGGATCCCAGCCCACTCGGTCCAGCGGACCCAGAAGCCATAGATCGTGGCGATGATGATGAAGAAGACTCCGATGATCGCGAAGATCTTGATGTTGGCTTTCACTCGACGCTCGCCTTCTGTCCGAAGAGCTCCGGCTCGTTCTGCGGGGAGTACGGCAGCAGCTCGGGGTGATGCAGGTCCAGAGCGGGACGCTCGGAACGGATGCGGGGCAGGGAGTGGAAGTTATGCCGCGGCGGCGGGCAGGAGGTGGCCCACTCCAGAGATCCACCGAAGCCCCAGGGGTCGTCCACCGTGACCTTCTTGCCGTGGCGGGCCGTGATGTACACGTTCCAGAAGAATGGGATCATCGAGGCGCCCAGCAGCAGAGAGAAGACGGTGGAGAACTGGTTCATCAGGGTGAAGCCGTCCTCGACCATGTAGTCCGCGTAACGACGAGGCATACCCATGACGCCCAGCCAGTGCTGGATGAGGAAGGTGCCGTGGAAGCCGATGAACAGCATCCAGAACTGGATCTTGCCCAGGCGCTCGTTGAGCATCTTGCCGGTGAACTTGGGCCACCAGAAGAAGAAGCCGGCGAACATCGCGAACACGACGGTTCCGAAGACCACGTAGTGGAAGTGTGCCACCACGAAGTAGGTGTCCGAGACCTGGAAGTCCAGCGGCGGGGAAGCCAGGATGACACCGGTCAGACCACCGAAGAGGAAGGTCACCATGAAGCCCAGTGCCCACAGCATGGGGTTCTCGAAGGTAATGGACCCTCGCCACATCGTCCCGATCCAGTTCACGAATTTCACGCCGGTCGGTACCGCAATCAGCATGGTCATCAGCGAGAAGAACGGCAGCAGCACTGAGCCGGTGACGTACATGTGGTGTGCCCACACGGTCACGGACAGGGCAGCGATGGCGGTGGTGGCGAACACCAGGGACTTGTAGCCGAAGATCGGCTTGCGGCTGAAGACCGGCAGGATCTCGGAGACGATGCCGAAGAACGGCAGCGCAATGATGTACACCTCAGGGTGTCCGAAGAACCAGAACAGGTGCTGCCAGAGGATGGCGCCGCCATTTTCTGGATCGAAGATGTGTCCGCCGAAGCGACGATCCAGGCCCAGGCCGAAGATGGCGGCTGCCAGCGGCGGGAAGGCCATCAGGATCAAGATACCGGTGATCAGGGTGTTCCAGGTGAAGATCGGCATGCGCCACATGGTCATACCCGGGGCGCGCATCGTGATGATGGTGGTGATGAAGTTGATGCCACCCATGATGGTGCCGAAGCCCTGCAATGCCAGGCCGAAGACCCAGAGGTCACCGCCCACACCCGGTGAGAACGTGGTGTTCGACAGCGGTGCGTAGGCGAACCAGCCGAAGGAGGCCGCACCCTGCGGGGTGAGGAAGCCAGCGGTGGCGATCAGCGAGCCGAACAGGAAGAACCAGAACGCCAGGGCGTTCAGACGCGGGAAGGACACATCCGGTGCACCGATCTGCAACGGGACGATGACGTTGGCGAAGCCCACGAACAGTGGGGTGGCGAACATCAGCAGCATCAGCGTGCCGTGCATGGTGAACAGCTGGTTGTACTGCTCCTTGGTCTGCAGCAGCTGCATGCCGGGCTCGAAGAGCTCAGCACGGATCAGCAGGGCCATCACGCCCGCGATGCAGAAGAACAGGAAGGAGGTGATCAGGTACATGTACCCGATGGTCTTGTGGTCGGTAGAGGTCAGCCAGTTGACAATGATCTTGCCCTTGGAGACCGGAACCACACGAGGCTGTGCCGCAGCACGTCCTTCGTCACTCGTGTACTCATAGGTGGTCATCAGTCGTTGCTCCGATCCATCTCCGGGTCACCCTGAGGGATCTCCTGGCGGGTGGCGCCACCATCGTTCTCATTGGGGTTACGGCTGTACTCGTACTCCAGCAGGCCATCGTCCATCTGATCGAGCTGGCGCTGGAACTCGTCCTCTTCCACGACCTCGACGTTGAACAGCATCTCCGAGTGGTACTCACCGCAGAGCTCTGCGCACTTGCCCTGGAACTGGCCCACTTCCTGCGGGGTCAGGTACAGGTAGTTGGTCTTGCCGGGGATCATGTCCAGCTTCTGGAGGAAGGCAGGGATCCAGAACGAGTGGATGACGTCACGCGACTCCAGCTCGAAGGTGACGGGGACATCGACCGGCAGGTACAGGGTCGGCAGAGTCTCCTCCACACCCTCGGTGCCGTCCAGCTGGGCCTGGACACCGGTGTAGTGCTTCTCCTGGCCCTCGTACTGGTAGTTGAAGTCCCAGGACCACTGCTTGCCGTACACGGACACCACGAGCGGGGAGTCATCTACCGGGGCGTTCACGGAACGCTGCACGCGGTCGGTGAAGCCCCACAGGGTGAAGACCATGATGATCGGGATGATCGTGAACAGTGCCTCGATCGGCACGTTGTAGGCGATCTGGCGGGGGTAACCCTGCTCATTCTTGCGGCGACGGTAGGCCACCATGCACCACAGCATCATGCCCCAGGCCGCCAGGCCCACAGCCAGAGCGGCGATCCAGGAGTTGACCCACAGGTCGGTGAGCTGAGCGGTGTTGTTGGTGGTCTCACGCGTGCCCGGCAGCCAGCCACGCTGGACCTGCTCAGAGCACCCGGTCAGGACCAGTGCGGCCACGGTGGCCAGCGCTCCCCCCTTCAGGAGACGCCTACCGCGGCTGCCGGCTTGATTCTGCGATCTCACAGACGGCCCTTCCTCTTCATCTCGGTGCGATTGCCGTGCCACATTCCGTGCCTGCCGTCCGAAGTCGGCTCACAGAGGTCATGGATCGGCCCCTAGGTTTACTACTCACTGTAGAGCTTACCCCGGTCATTCGGGAGACCATGACATGGAAACGGCGGGTCTCCGGGCATGTCATGCCCGGCGACCCGCCGTCTCTCGGGGTGGCGGCGACCCTGGTGGCAGGGATGGCGACGGTCCGATCAGTGGAAGGAGTCACCGCAAGCGCAGGAACCACCGGCGTTGGGATTGTCGATGGTGAAGCCCTGCTTTGAGATCGTGTCCTCGAAGTCGATGGTGGCACCGCTCAGGTACGGCACGCTCATCCGGTCCACGATGACCTCGACACCGTCGAAGTCCCGCAGTGCGTCTCCATCCAGCACGCGCTCATCGAAGTAGAGCTGGTAGATCAGGCCGGAGCAGCCGCCAGGCTGCACGGCGACACGCAGGCGCAGATCCGTCCGTCCCTCCTGCTCGAGCAGGGTGCGCACCTTGGTGGCGGCGACCTCGGTCAGCTCGACCTCGTGGGTGGGCAGGTCGTCGGCCGGCTGGGCCGCGGCGATCTCGACTCCGGTCTCTTCGGCGGAGAGGGCCATGATGCTCCTTCTGACGTTCGGTGGACCGTGGCACGCTGCGCGCACATGCGCAGGGACGGTCTGGTGCGGGGTCACGGGGGACCCGTTGTGGTTGCCAACGCCGCCTCAGCGCGGTTCATTCCCGACGACGGCCAGCGACCTCCCCAGACTACTCGGCTCCCAGCCGGGCCAGCAGGAGTGCTTCGGCGACGATCGCATGACGGAAGTCACCCAGGTGCAGGGACTCGTTGGCCGAGTGCGCCCGCGAATCGGGGTCCTCCACACCGGTGACCAGGATGGTGGCCTCGGGGAAGACCTCCACCAGGTCGGCGGTGAACGGGATGGAGCCTCCGATCCCGGTCTCGACCGGCTCCACACCCCAGGCCTCCTGCAGGGAGGCGAGCATGGCCTGAGCGGCAGGTGCATCGGTGTCGGTGTGGAAGGGCAGCCCGGTCTCCCCCGCCTCGAAGAACACCTCGGCGCCGAAGACGTCCTGGGCCTTCAGGTGCGACTCGATGGCCTTCATCGCGGCAGCAGGATCCATCCCCGCGCCCAGACGCAGTGAGAACTTCGCCCGCGCCACCGGCTGGATGGTGTTGGAGGAGACCTCGATCTGAGGGACGTCCGTGCCGATGATGCTCAGCGCTGCACGGTTCCAGAGCCGATCAGCCAGTGGGCCGGTGCCGGCCAGCCGGACGCACTCCAGCACGGAGGCGTCGGCGCGGAAGTCCTGTTCGGGGTAGTCCACCGCGGCGGTCTGGGTCTGCTTCAGTCCGGCGATGGCCACATTGCCCTCGTCGTCGTGCAGGGTGGCGATGAGCCGGGCCAACAGCGTCGGCGCATCCAGCACCGGGCCCCCGTACATGCCCGAGTGCACAGCATGCTCCAGCACGCGCACGCCGAACACGCCGTCCACCAGTCCCCGCAGGGAGGTGGTGAGCGCCGGCACACCGACCTTCCAGTTGCTGGAGTCGGCCACGACGATCACATCGGCCTGCAGACGGTCCCGGTGGGCCTCCAGGAAGGTCCGGAACGTCGGGGACCCGGCCTCCTCCTCCCCCTCGATGAAGAACGTCACGCCCACACCGGTGTCGTTCTCGGAGGCCAGCAGGGCCTGCAGTGCGGCGATGTGCACCATGATCCCGGCCTTGTCATCGGCGGCCCCCCGCCCGTACAGGCGTCCGTCCTTCTCCACCGCGGTGAACGGCTCGGTCTCCCACAGCGCGGTGTCTCCGGTGGGCTGGACGTCGTGGTGGGCGTAGAGCAGCACGGTGGGCTTCCCGGGCGCCGCCGGGCGGGTCCCGACGACGGCCGGTCCTCCCGGACGCACCTCACCGGAGGCGTCAGCTGGCTTGTCCTCCGTCAGGATCTGCACGTCCTGGAGTCCGAGGCCACGCAGCAGCTCCGCCACGGCCTGTGCCGACCTCTCCAACGGTTCGCGATCGAAGGAGTCCCAGGCGATCCCGGGGATGGACACCAGCTCGGTGAGCGTCTGGATGGTCCGGGGCAGCTGCCGGTCGACCGCCTCGGCGATGCTCTGGTGCACCTGCGGAGAGAGCGGCTCGGCGGCGGTGGCGGGAATCTGCTGTGAAGTGCTTGATTCAGACATGGGGCCAGGCTAGTCCGATCAGCGTGGAACTGCCCGGATCTGCCCGGTTCCGGGGCCCGCCTCGCGTAGGATGGACCGGTGTTCGGACGCAAGAAGACCCCTGAGACCCTGAACGGCTCCCACGCCGTCGACGCCCCTGCTGAGACCGGCGCCGTGCTCAACGGCGAGCCGATGGACCGGCCTGACCGCTCTCAGGGCAAGAATGCGCCCACTCCCACGCGTCGTGAGCGCGAAGCCGCCCGCAAGCGTCCCCTGGTCCCGGATGACCGGAAGGCGGCACGCCAGGCCGCACGTCAGGCCGAGGCCATGGAACGCGGCAAGATGCGCCTGGCCCTGGAGACCGGCGACGAGCGGCATATGCCGGTTCGTGACCGGGGCCCACAGAAGCGCTGGACCCGTGACTATGTGGACGCTCGCACCGGCATCGCCGAATGGCTGATGATCGTGGTCCTGGTCTATGTCCTGCTGGCCTTCATCCCCGTCCCCGAGCTCCAGCTGATCCTGACCTTCTCCCTGTGGGGCCTGGTGGTGCTGGTCATCCTGGAGGGCATCCTGCTCAGCCGCACGCTCAAGAGGAAGCTGGCCGAGAAGTTCGGCGAGGTCGAGAAGGGCGTGGCCTGGTATGGCGTCATGCGCGCCCTGCAGCTGCGCCGCCTGCGCCTGCCCAAGCCTCAGGTCAAGCGCGGCCAGTACCCCGCGTGATCCCGGAGCTGGCCGCGGCCAGCTCCCGGTTGATCCGGGCGGCCCAGAACGGGCCCTCGTAGAGGAACGCCGTGTAACCCTGGACCAGGTCAGCACCGCGCTCCAGGCGCTCAGCCACGTCCGCACCGGTGGTGACGCCACCGACCGAGATCAGTCCGATCTGCTCGGGCAGACCAGCCCGCAGCCGGTCCAGCACCTGCAGCGACCGTTCCTTCAGCGGTGCACCGGAGAGTCCACCGGCACCCATCTGCTCCACCTCCGCACCCGGAGTGACCAGTCCCCCGCGCTCGATGGTGGTGTTGGTGGCGATCACGCCGTCCAGCTTCAGATCCTGGGCCATGGCGGCCACGGCATCGATGTCCTCATCGGCCAGATCCGGAGCGATCTTCACGGCCAGGGGCACGTGCCGACCGGTGGTCCGGTCCGCCTCCCGGCCCACCGCCGCCAGGAGCGGTGCCAGCGACTCGATCGCCTGCAGCTGGCGCAGCCCCGGCGTGTTCGGCGAGGAGACGTTGACCACCAGGTAGTCGGCGTGACGGGCCAGCGCGCTGGTGGAGGTCAGATAGTCCCGAGTGGCATCCTCCAGGGGCACGGCCTTGGTCTTGCCGATGTTCACCCCCAGGATGGGACGACGGGCACCGAACCGGCGAGTCAACCTCGCCCGGGTGGCCTTCAGCCGCGGTGCCACGGCGGCCGAGCCGTCGTTGTTGAAGCCCATCCGGTTGATCAGGGCCTTGTCCTCCACCAGACGGAACAGGCGCGGTGCCGGGTTGCCCGGCTGCGGCTGACCGGTGATGGTGCCGACCTCGATGTGCCCGAACCCCAGGTCTGCCAGGGCAGAGGTGCCCAGGCCCTGCTTGTCGAAGCCCGCGGCCAATCCGAACGGTGAGGGGAAGTCCAGTCCCATCACCCGCGTGGCCAGGCGGCAATCCGGCCGGGTGAACCGGCGCAGTGCGGCTGAGGCGCCCGTGGACTCAGCGGCCCGGATCATCCCGAAGCCGGTGTGATGGGCCTTCTCGGCGTCCATCTCGGCGAAGGCGAGTCGGAAGAAGGTCGGGTAGACGCGGGGCAGCTGGAGTCCGTGGCGTGCGAGCATGACTCCATCGTAGGCACCCCGGGGCGGCAACTCGGCACCTGGGCCCTTCGTCACGCTGCTCCCGCAGCAGGGCTGCCGGGCCACCGTTAGGCTCGGTGGATGATCACCCCAGCGGATGGACCTGACCTGCTCGAGGACTCTCCGCCCGGTGAGTGGGTTCCGGACGTGCTGGAGGGCTTCCAACGTCTGACCATTCCCCTTGAGGTGGACGAGGAGGGCCAGAACGTGGCCACCCTGGTCCGCCCTGATCCCATACCGGGCCGGGAGGACCGCATCCCGCTGCTGTATCTGCACGGCTGGTCGGACTACTTCTACAACGCCCCGCTCGCCGAGCACTTCGAAGCGCACGGCTACGCGTTCTATGCTCTGGACCTGCGCCGCTATGGCCGCTCCCTGCGGCCGGGCCAGACTCCGGGGTGGGCGGACTCCCTGGAGGTGTACGACGACGAGATCGGCGCCGCACTCCACCAGATCGCGCAGGAGGTTCCGGCTCTGCCAGTGCTGATGGGCCACTCCACGGGCGGTCTGACCGCCGCCCTGTGGTCCGCCCGTCACCAGGGCAGGCTGCGCGCGCTGGTGTTGAACAGTCCCTGGCTGGAGATGCAGGGATCCACCCTGGTGCGGCTGATGGCCAGTGCGGTGGTCAACCCGGTGACGCGCGTCCAGCCCAAGAGCTTCCTGAAGCTGCCCAAGGTGGACCACTACTGGCGTTCCCTCTCGGTCTCGGCGGACGGGGACTGGGACCTGCACCCCGCGTGGCGGCCGCAGTACGCCTTCGACGTCCCCTCGGGCTGGCTCAAGGCGGTCATGGCCGGGCACAGTCAGGTGTCCGCCGGGCTCGGGCTGGCTGAGCCGGTGTACGTCATGCTGGCCGCCAAGACCATGTTCGGCACCAAGTGGAACGAGGAGATGCTGGCCGCAGACAGTGTCCTGGACGTGGAGGTGCTGGCCCAGCGCGCCACCCGGCTGGGACGGCACGTCACGGTGGTGCGCCACGAGGGCGCCATGCACGATGTCATGGCCTCACGCCGAGACGTGCGCCGCCAGGCGGCCCGTGAGCTGTTCCGGTGGATGTCGGTCTATGTGGGCCCGGACACCACGCCAGGCCACGCGGTGGACCCCCTCATTCCCGACGACGAGGAATGAGTCCCAGCCACCACCTGCCTCCCAGCGGCATGACAGGGCGGCGACCCGTCGGCAGCGATCAGGCTTTCGCCCGGTCCACAGCGCCCCCGTACCGGCGGTCACGCCGGGCGTAGATCTCCACGGCCTTCCACAGGGTGGTGCGGTCCACGTCCGGCCAGAGCTCGTCCAGGAACACCAGTTCGGCGTAGGCGGACTGCCAGAGCAGGTAGTTCGAGAGCCGCTGCTCCCCCGAGGTGCGCAGGAACAGGTCCACGTCCGGGACGTCCGGCTCTTCCAGATGACGGGCGATCGTCTCCTCACGGATCCCGCTGGGCTTCAGACGCCCGGCGGCCACCTCGGCGGCGATCCGCTGGACGGCGTCCGTGATCTCCGCGCGAGAGCCGTAGTTCACACACATGGTCAGGTTGCAGCGGGTGTGGTGCCGCGTCTGCTGCTCAGCGATCTCCAGCTCCTTGATCACCGAGCTCCAGAGTCGGGGACGGCGCCCGTTCCAGCGGATCCGCACCCCCCACGAGTCCAGGGTGTCCCGCTGACGGCGCAGCACATCCCGGGAGAAGCCCATCAGGAACCGGACCTCCTCCGGTGATCGCTTCCAGTTCTCCGTGGAGAAGGCATAGACGCTGACGTGCTCGATCCCCAGCTGCACGGCGCCAGCCATCACATCCAGCAGGGCGGCCTCGCCGGCCCGGTGTCCTTCCGTGCGCGGCAGACCACGCTGGTTGGCCCAGCGGCCGTTGCCGTCCATCACGATCGCCACATGGCGCGGGATGAACCGCGGATCGATCTGGGGCGGCTGCGCTCCCCCGGCGTGCGGGTACGGATCCTGGGTCACGAGGCTCCTCAGCGGTACTGGTCCATCACGGACATGGACTTCAGATGGCGTTCCAGATGGAACTGCAGGTACCCGGCCACGATACCGGCCGCCTCCCGGCGGGCACCGCTCGGCGCGGCGTCGGCCACCTCCCAGTCCCCCGCCAGCAGAGCGGCCAGCAGAGCGATGCTCTCCGGAGCCGGGGTGGAGGATCCGGGCAGACGGCAGTCCGGGCAGACGGTTCCGCCCAGCGTGACGTTGACGGAGCGATGCGGTCCGGGGTCTCCGCACCGGGCGCAGTGGGTGAAGGTGGGGGCCCAGCCTGCCGTGGACAGGGCCCGCAGCAGATAGGAGTCCAGCAGCAGACGTGGGGCATGGGCCCGCCGAGCCAGGGCCGCCAGGGCGCCGTGCAGCAGACGGTACTGGGTGGGAGCGGTGACAAGCCCCGGAAGCCCAACCTGGAGCTGGGAGGTGCCGGGGCCGTCGTCGGGAACCGGAGAGCCGGGGACCTCGGCCAGGGTGAGACGCTCCGCTGTCTCCACCATGGCCGAGGCCGCCGTGTAGCCGTCATAGTCGGCGGCGATCAGCGATCCGTAGGGCCGCACCGACTCCGCCTGGGTGATGATGTCCAGGTTCCGCCCGCGCACCAGCTGGAGCTTGGAGAGCATGAACGGCTCCAGGGTGGCGCCGAACTTGGACGTGGTCCGGCGCACCCCTTTGGCCACGGCCCGGACCTGGCCGTGCTGCGGGGTCAGCAGTACGATGATCCGGTCGGCCTCGCCCAGGGAGTAGGTGCGCAGCACCAGCCCCTCGGTGCGGTAGCTGTTGGCCGCGTAGCCGGAGCCCGATCCGCCGGACCTAGACCTGCTCGGCATCCCGCACGGCGCGGTTCACAGCGGAGATCACGGCCTTGAGGCTGGCCATGGTGGTGTTGTGGTCCAGGCCCACGCCCCACAGGATGCGATCGCCGATCGCTGCCTCCACATAGGCCGCGGCCATGGCCGAACCGCCCTCGGAGAGCGCGTGCTCGGTGTAGTCGAGCACGCGGACGTCGGTGCCCTCCTCAGCGAGGATCTTGAGCAGCGCGGCGATGGGGCCGTTGGCCTCGGCGGTGCGGGTGCGCAGCTGGCCGTCCACCTCGGCCTCAGCGGTCATGGTGAAGGTGCCGTCCGCCGCGGTCTCGGACTGGACCGAGCCCAGGCGGTACCGGCCCCAGCGCGGCTGTCCCTCCGGTGCGGGCAGGTACTCGTCCTGGAAGACGTCCCAGAGCTGGGCTCCGGTGACCTCGCCGCCCTGGCGGTCGGCCATGGTCTGGATGACGTGGGAGAACTCGATCTGGGCGCGGCGAGGCAGGTCCAGGTTGTGCTCGGACTTGAGCAGGTAGGCCACACCGCCCTTTCCCGACTGGGAGTTCACGCGGATCACGGCCTCGTAGGACCGGCCGATGTCCTTGGGGTCGATCGGCAGGTAGGGCACGCCCCAGATCATCTCGTCGATGCCCTTGCCGGCGGCCGTCGCCTCGGCGTCCATCGCCTCGAAGCCCTTCTTGATGGCGTCCTGGTGGGAGCCGGAGAAGGCGGTGAAGACCAGGTCGCCGCCCCACGGGACACGCTCGCCGACCTTGAGCTGGTTGCAGTACTCCACGGTGCGGCGGATCTCGTCCATGTCCGAGAAGTCGATCATGGGGTCGATGCCCTGGGAGTACAGGTTCATGCCCAGGGTGACCAGGTCCACGTTGCCGGTGCGCTCACCGTTGCCGAACAGGCAGCCCTCGATCCGGTCAGCACCGGCCATGAAGCCCAGCTCGGCCGCGGCCACCCCGGTGCCGCGGTCGTTGTGCGGGTGCAGGGAGAGGATGATGCCCTCGCGGTGGGCGATGTTGCGGTGCATCCACTCGATCGAGTCCGCGTACACGTTCGGGGTGGCCATCTCCACGGTGGCCGGCAGGTTCAGGATCATCTGCCGGTCGGTGGATGCCTCCAGGATCTCAGCGACCTCGTTGGAGATCCGGGCGGCGAAGTCCAGCTCGGTGCCGGTGAAGGACTCCGGGGAGTACTGGTAGATGATCTCCGTGCCCGTCATCTGCTCCTCGTACTTGCGGCACAGCCGGGCGCCGGTGGTGGCGATGTCCACGATCCCGTCCTGGTCCTCGCGGAACACGACCTTGCGCTGCAGCACCGAGGTGGAGTTGTAGAGGTGGACGATCGCCCGGTGGCACCCCTCGAGGGACTCGTAGGTCCGTTCGATCAGGTGCTCACGGGACTGCGTGAGGACCTGGATGGTGACGTCCTCGGGGATGCGGTCCTGCTCGATGAGCTGACGCACGAAGTCGAAGTCGGTCTGGGAGGCCGAGGGGAAGCCGACCTCGATTTCCTTGTAGCCCATCCGCACCAGCAGTTCGAACATCTTCATCTTGCGGTCCGGGCCCATGGGGTCGATCAACGCCTGGTTGCCGTCGCGCAGATCCACCGCGCACCAGCGGGGTGCCTTGGTGATGACCTGGTCCGGCCAGGTGCGGTCCGGGAGGCTGACCTCGATCTGGTCCTGGAACGGGGCGTACTTGGCGAAGTTCATCCCGGAGGTCTTCTGGAAGTTCTGCATGGCGACTCACCGTCTCTCTGAGGGCCGGATGCTCCGGCGGGCGAAAAGGACTGACTGTGTGGTGGCGGGGCGGTCTGTGTCTCCTCCGCAACGAGGGTCCGGCCCGGCCAGGTGCCCTGGCGTGTCAGTGCGTGGAGGCGACCACGGCTGACTGCACGCCCTCGCTGCGGCAGCTCAGTAGCCAGAGTCCACCTGCGGCGCTGGCCCGGAAGTCCGGGGCGCACAGGCTGTGCTGTCGGTCACGCATGCTGATCAGGCTAGCACCGCGCGCGGCTCAGAAGCCCAGGCGGCCCAACTGTTTCGGGTCGCGCTGCCACTCCTTGGCCACCTTGACGCGCAGGTCCAGGTAGACGGGGGTGCCCAGCAGCTTCTCGATCCCGGTCCGGGCCTGCTGGCCGATCTGCTTGAGCCGGGAACCGCCCTTGCCGATGATGATGGCCTTCTGGCTGTCCCGCTCCACGAAGACGTTGGCGTACACGTCCAGCAGCGGCCGGTCCTGGGGCCGGTCCTCGCGCAGGTTCATCTCCTCCACCACCACGGCCACCGAGTGCGGCAGCTCATCGCGCACGCCCTCCAGGGCCGCCTCGCGGATCAGCTCGGCCACCATGATCAGCTCCGGCTCATCGGTCAGCTCCCCGGAGGGGTAGAGCGGGGGCGAGACCGGCAGCTGCTCGGCGAGCACCTGGGCCACGTCCTCGACCTGGTGTCCCTTCACGGCGGAGACCGGCACGACGGCGGCGAAGCCGATTCCCTTGTTCTCCGGCCCGAGCACCTGGTCACCCAGTTCGGTGACGGCCAGCAGCTGCTCGGCCACCTGGGCCGGGTTCGCCTTGTCCGTCTTGGTCACCAGGGCGACCACGGGCGTGCGGTTCAGCATGGCCAGCTGCTGGGCGATGAACCGGTCCCCCGGGCCGATCTTCTCATCTGCGGGGATGCAGAAGCCGACGGCGTCCACCTCGCCCAGGGTCTCGGCCACGAGATCGTTCAGCCGCTGGCCCAGCAGCGTGCGGGGACGGTGCAGTCCGGGCGTGTCCACCAGCACCAGCTGGAACATCTCCCGGTGCACGATCCCGCGGATGGTGTGCCGGGTGGTCTGCGGCTTGGAGGAGGTGATCGCCACCTTCTGTCCCACCAGAGCGTTGGTCAGCGTGGACTTGCCGGCGTTGGGGCGTCCCACCAGGGAGACGAATCCGGCGCGGAAGCCCTCGGGTGCGGCGCTGGGGTCCAGCAGCAGGTCGTCGGTGGTCATCGTCCCTCCCGGGAGTCGGTGGTGGATCCGAAGGTGCCGTGGGCACCCTGGAGCGTGGCGTCGTCGTACCCGTCCAGGCGGATCTGCCCGGTGGAGTCCTCGGTTTGGCGCACCAACAGGCGCGCGACCCGGTTGCGCCGGCCCTCCAAGGTCTCCGCGTGCAGGATCAGGCCCTGGACCTCCACCTCGGAGCCCTGGATCGGCACCTGGCCCAGCTCCTTGGCCAACAGGCCACCCACGGTGTGGATGTCATCCTCGTCCTCGAGGTCGATGTCGAAGATCTCCGCGAAGTCGTCCACGTTCATCCGTGCGTCCACGCGGAACAGTCCATCCTGCACCGGTTCGACCTCGGGGCGGTCCTGCTGGTCGTACTCGTCGGAGATCTCGCCGACGATCTCCTCGATCAGATCCTCCAGGGTGACCAGCCCAGCGGTGCCGCCGTACTCATCGATCACGATCGCCACATGCGTGGCCTCGCGCTGCAGCTCCTGCAGCAGCTCGGAGACCGGCTTGGACTCGGGCACGAAGCGGACCTCGCGCACGATCCCGTCCACCAGCTCGTGCGGGTCCATGCGTGCGCGGTGCAGGGCCTGGGCCACGTCCTTGAGGTAGATCATGCCGAACACCTCGTCCGCGCTCTCGCCGATCAGCGGCACGCGGGAGCAGCCTGAGCGCAGCAGCAGGTTCATGGTGTCCTCGAGGGAGGTCCCGGAGTCCACGGTGACCACATCCGTGCGCGGCACCATCACGGCGCGGACGATGGTGTCCCCCATGTCGAACACCGACTGGATCAGCTCCGCTTCGGAGTCCTCCAGGACATCGGCGTCATTGGCGCGGGCCACGAACTCGCGGAAATGGCGCTCCTCGATCTCCGCGGCCTCCTCCTCTTCGTCCTCCGTCCGGGTGCCCGGCGCGGCGAACTTGGCCGGCAACGGGCCCAGCACGCGGGTGAGCACCCTCACGAGACCGGCCGTGGTGCGGGCGGTGCCCACATCATGCCGGGCCCCGACCTGGCGAGGTGACCACACCACCAGCAGCAGCGAGGCAAGGCCCATCAGCACGGTGGCCGTCAGGACCGACCACCACGTGGAGTCCAGGAACCAGTCCAAGAGCAGGGCGGCGGCCACCGCGGAGGCGGTCTCGGCGAAGATCCGCCAGAACCGCAGCGCCTGCAGGTGTTCGGGCAGCTGGGCCATGACCGTGAGGATCGGGCTCTTCGGCTTCTTGGCGACGATCCCCTCGGCTTCCTTGCGCGAGAGGTAGGTCAGCGAGGTCTCTGCGGCGGAGAGCACCCAGGACAGGGCGAGGAATGCCACCAGCAGCAGGGCCAGCACGATCGGGGTGAACACAGGTCAGGGGTCTCTCAGTTCGAGGGGCAGGGATTCGACGCGGCGGTGCCGCAGCGGGGCGCTGGTCAGTCCATGGTGGGTCGTGGGGCGGGACGACCCAGGTGCTCGGAGAGCAGACGGTCCTGCAGCTCGAACATCTCCTGACGTTCAGCGGGGTCCTCATGGTCGAAGCCGAGCAGGTGCAGGATCCCATGGGTGAGCAGCAGCTGCATCTCATCCTGGGTGGAGTGTCCGCCGCGCTCGGCTTGCAGCCGGGCGACCTGGGGGCAGATCACCACATCGCCCAACAGCCCCTCGGTGGGGGCGGTGGCCGTGCCAGGGCGCAGCTCGTCCATGGGGAAGCTCATCACATCGGTGGGACCGGGAAGGTCCATCCAGTCCAGGTGCAGCTGCTCCATGGCCGCCTCGTCCACACAGAGCACAGCCAGCTCGGCCGCCGGGTGCACGTGCAGTCCGTCCATCACCGCGTGGGCCAGCTCCAGCAGGGCGTGCTCGTCCACCTCGACACCGGACTCATTGACCACCTCAACGGCCATGGCCGCCCCCCTTCCGTCCGCGGTGGTCGCCCTGGGGTCCGCGGGGCCGCCCGTGCTGGGTCGGCACGCGCTCCTCATAGGCATCCACGATCCGGCTGACCAGCTGGTGGCGCACCACGTCCGTGGACTGCAGCCGGACCACAGCCACGTCATCCAGGCCGTCCAGCACCTCGACGGCCTGGGCCAGTCCGGAGTCGGTGCCGCGCGGCAGGTCCACCTGCGAGGTGTCCCCGGTGACCACCATGTGGGATCCGAACCCGAGCCGGGTCAGGAACATCTTCATCTGCTCGCCCGTGGTGTTCTGGGCCTCGTCCAGGATAATGAACGCGTCATTGAGCGTGCGCCCGCGCATGTAGGCCAGTGGCGCCACTTCAATGGTGCCGGCCTCCATCAGCCGCGGGATCGACTCGGGCTCGACCATGTCATGCAGCGCATCGTAGAGCGGACGCAGGTAGGGGTCGATCTTCTCGCTGAGCGAACCGGGCAGATACCCCAGCCGCTCGCCGGCCTCCACCGCAGGGCGGGTGAGGATGATCCGGTTGACCTCCTGGGCCTGCAGCGCCTGGACCGCCTTGGCCATGGCCAGGTAGGTCTTGCCGGTGCCTGCCGGGCCGATGCCGAACACGATGGTGTTCTGATCGATCGCCGCCACATAGTTCTGCTGGTTCACCGTCTTGGGGCGGATCTTCTTGCCCCGGGTGGAGAGGATGGACTCGGAGAGCAGCCCGGACTTCGCCGCGCCGGAGCCGCCCCGGACCAGGCCGATGACCTGTTCGATCACGGCCGGGGTGATGACGGTCCCGCGCCGGGACATCCCGTGCAGGTCCTCCACCACCTGGCGCACCTGTTCGGCGTCCTTGCCGGCACCGGTGATCTCCAGGTCCTCCCCGCGCACGATCAGGTCCACCCGAGGGTAGATGCCCTCCAGGATGCGCAGCAGCGCGTCCTGCGCGCCGAAGGTCCGGACCATCTCCTCGGCAGTGGGGAAGGTGATGGTGATCTGGTCCAGCTCCGGCTCCGCACCCAGGGTGGCGGCGGTCAGCGCGTCCGGCAGGGTGGGGGCAGTGGCGTCCAACGGGTCCTTGGGGTCTGTCACGGGGTGTGCTTCAGCTCCTGGGGGTGGGTGTCATCAGGTGTGAGAACGCGGGGAGCGGGCGTCGCCCTCCTCCCGCGGCAAGTCTACCGGCCGGGTCCATCACGGTCAGGACTGCCAGCGGCCCAGCAGCTGCTGCAGGACGGCGGTGGCGGCCGGGCCGGCGGTGGAGGACCGCAGGACGTGCTGCCCCATGCGAACCGGGTGGGCTCCGGCCTGGGTCAGTGCCTCCAGCTCCTGGGGGCTGATCCCCCCTTCCGGCCCGACGACGAGGACCACCTCTGCCGGATGGGCGGCCCCGACTGCGGAGGTCGGCTCAGCGGACGCGGACGATCCGGCTGTTCCCAGGTGACGGTCGACCGCCTCACCCAGGCTATAGGCGGCGTCCTCGTGCAGCGCCAGCACCAGGACGTCGGGACCTGTCAGCTCCGCGACGGCGGTGCCCACGGTGAGCGGACGCGTGCTCGGAATGCGACTGCGCCGGGCCTGCTTGGCGGCCGCGTGCAGCGAGGCATCCCACTTGGCCTGGGCCCTGGCGGCCTTCTCGCCCTTCCACCGCACGATGGACCGCTCCGCCTGCCAGGGGACCACAGCGTCGATGCCCAGTTCGGTGGCGGTCTGGATGGCCAGCAGGTCGCGATCCCCCTTGGCCAGGGCCTGGACCAGGACCAGCCGTGGAGCTGGCGCCGGCTCATCCACGACGCTGTCCACCTGCACAGTGAGGTCCGTGGTGCTGGCGGCGGTGATGGGGCCTGAGACCCTGCGTCCGGCCCCGTCGGCCAGGTCGACCCACTCCCCCGGTTCCAGGCGCATGACCTGGACGGCATGGCGCGCCTCGGGTCCGCCGATCGAGACCGTCTGCCCCGGGGCAGCCGTGTCCAGTCCGCCAGGTTCGGCGTAGAAGAGATGGTGGGTCACTGGTTCTTGAACTGCTCGAAGTTCTCCCGCAGACGGGCGAACATGCCCCGGTGCTCCACCTGCCCCGGAGAGGTCTCCTCTCCGCGCAGGGAGGCGAGCTCCTCCAGCAGACGCCGCTGGTCGTCGTCGAGCCGGGTGGGGGTCTCCACCTGCAGGTTCACATTCAGGTCGCCTCGGCCCTGCCCCCGCAGTCGACCCACGCCCAGGCCCTTGAGGGTGTGGACCTCGCCGGACTGGGTGCCGGGCTTGACCTCGATCTGCTGTTCGCCGTCGAAGGTCTCCAGCGTCAGGGTGGTGCCCAGAGCGGCCGCGGTCATGGGCAAGGTCATGGCCGCCATCAGGTGGTCGCCGTCCCGGGTGAACACAGCATGGGGACGGACGTCGATCTCCACGTAGAGGTCACCGTTGGGTCCGCCGCCCGGGCCGGCCTCGCCGCGCCCGGCCAGCTGGATGCGGGTGCCGGTGGCCACGCCCGCGGGGATCTTGATGGTCAGCGCGGCGCGCTCGCGGACCCGGCCCTGGCCGGAGCACTCCTTGCAGGGGTGCGGGATGGTGGTGCCGTAGCCCTGGCAGGCCGTACAGTTCTCGGTTGCCATCACGGTGCCCAGGATCGAGCGCACCGGACGACGGACCATCCCGTGACCTCCGCAGATCGAGCAGGTCTCCGGCGAGGTCCCCGGCTGGCAGCAGGAGCCGTCGCAGCTGGAGCAGGTCACGGCGGTGTCCACCTCCAGGGTCTTGTCCACCCCGAACACGGCGTCCTCGAGATCGATCCGTGCCGTGATCAGGGCATCCTGACCCCGCCGGGAACGGCTGGCCGGGCCACGGCCGCCCGTGCCCCCGCCAGAACCGCCGAAGAAGGTCTCGAAGATGTCGGAGAACCCTCCGAAGTCGCCGCTGAAGCCGCCTCCGCCGAAGCCACCGGTGCCGTTCTCATGGCCGGTGGCGTCGTAGTTGCGTCGCTTGGACTCGTCCGAGAGCACCTCATAGGCACGGGTGACGGCCTTGAACTCTTCAGCGGCGTCCGGTGCGGGATTCACGTCCGGGTGGAGCTTGCGGGCCAGCTTGCGGTAGGCGCGCTTGATCTCCTCTGCGGAGGCGTCCTTGCTGACGCCGAGGACCTCGTAGTGGTCTGACACGGTCTGCGGTGTTCCTTCCGAATGGAGAGGTGGTCTGTGGTTCTACTGGGACAGGATGCGGGAGAGGTAGCGGGCCACCGCACGGACCGCGGCCATGGTGCCGGGATAGTCCATGCGCGTCGGCCCCACCACACCGAGCTTCGCTACGGAGCCGGGCCCGTAGGAGGCGGCCACCACGGACGTGTCGGCGAGCGAGCCCGCGTTCTCCGAGCCGATGCTCACGCTCAGGCCCCGCACATCCTGCTCCATCTCCGTCAACAGTCGAAGCAGCACGACTTGTTCCTCGAGGGCCTCCAGGATGGGTCCGATCGTCAGGGGGAAGTCCCCGGTGGACCGGGCCAGGTTGGCGGTGCCGGCCATGATGATCCGGTCTTCGCGTCCAGCGGCGATCAGCTGGTCCAGCATGTGGGCCAGGCTGCGGGCCAGCCCGGTGTCCTGCTCGGGCACCTGGGTGGGGACGACGGCCAGGACGGCAGGTGCCGCGGCCGGGGTGAGCCCGTCCAGATGCGTGAGGAAGACCTGCTTCAGGGCAAGCAGCTGCTCATCGGTGGCGTCCTGCTCGGTGGCCAGCACCCGCTGGTCCACTTTGCCGTTGGAGAGGATCAGCACCACCAGCACTCGGTGCGGGGCCAGGGCCACGAACTCCAGGTGGCGGACCGTGGCGGTGTCCAGGTGCGGGTACTGCAACACCGCCACCTGGTGCGTCAGCTGGGAGAGCAGCCGCACGGTGCGGGCCATCATCTCGTCCACATCGTCCGCGTTGTCCAGCAACGCCTGGACTGCACGGCGTTCGGCAGCGGAGAGCGGTTTGACCTCCGAGAGGCTGTCCACGAAGAGGCGGTACCCCTTGTCCGTGGGGATACGGCCGGCGGAGGTGTGAGGGGCCACGATCAGCCCCTCCTCCTCCAGTACGGCCATGTCATTGCGCACGGTGGCGGAGGAGACGCCCAGCTGGTGACGTTCCACCAGGGCCTTGGAGCCCACGGGCTCCCGGGAGGAGACATAGTCCTCCACGATGGCCTGCAGCACCTGCAGGCGGCGCGGCATCTCGTTCATCTCATCCCTCCTCGGGTGTCACAGCACAGCCGGAGCACAGTTAGCACTCCGGGGGTCCAAGTGCCAAGTGTAGTACCCCCGCCTCGGCGACGCCCGGAGAAGCCGCGAGCCGTACCGCTTCGTGCGCCACCGGCGTTGCTAGCCTCGACTCCCGTGGATTGGAACAACTGGGGACCAGGATCCCTCGACGGCGGCTTCCGCCCTGCCGCACGCACGGTCGCCTCGGTGCCGGCGCAGGTGGGCACGGTGGTCGAGGACGCACAGAGCGGATACACCGGTGCGGTGATCCGGACCGAGAAGTCCGGTGGCGTGCACCTGGTGGTGCTCGAGGACCGCAGAGGCAGGACCCGGTCCTTCCCCCTGGGCCACGGGTTCCTGATCGACGGTGAGCCGGTCGAACTGGTGCCCGCACCCAGCGCCGCGGCGCGGGCTGCGCAGAAGCCGGTGCGGACGGCGTCGGGGTCGGTCCGGGTGGAGAACGCCCGCGCCCGCACCGCACGTGCCTCCCGCATCTGGGTGGAGGGCGTCCACGACGCCGAGCTGGTGGAGAAGGTCTGGGGCGAAGACCTGCGCCTGGAGGGGATCGTGGTGGAGCCCCTGCACGGCGTGGACGACCTGGCCGGGGCCATCCGCGACTTCAATCCTGGCCCCGAGCGCCGCCTCGGGATCCTGGTGGACCACCTGGTGACCGGGTCCAAGGAGGAGCGGATCGCCGCCGAGGCCATGCGCGTGCCCGGGGCCAGGGACAACGTGCTGATCGTCGGACACCCGTATGTGGATGTCTGGCAGGTCATCAAGCCGCAGGTGCTGGGCATCCAGGCCTGGCCCGTGGTGCCCAAGGGACAGGACTGGAAGACCGGGATCCTGCGCGGGCTGGGCTGGCCGCACCGGACCAAGGAGGACATCGGCCTGGGGTGGAAGCGCCTGCTGGCCCAGGTCACCACCTACGCCGATCTGGAGCCCTCACTGCTGGGACGGGTGGAAGAGGTCATCGACTTCCTGACCGTCCCCTAGCGGCACGGGCTCCGCACCAGCCTGCCTTCCCGGGGATAGACTGACTCCAGCGTCCGGGCCGGTGGGCCTGCGCTCCGGCGGCCATCCAGATCAGAGCCGTCCACCCTGCAGCAGATCGAAAGGCAGACCAGGTGTCCCAGCAGCACACGCCCGGGCCGAATCGGACGCGATCGTCCGCCGGTCCACGTCGCGACCAGCACCTTCAGGGCTCGTCCGACCGCGCCGAGCCGCTGACCCCCTCCGAGGACCGTCAGTGGGCCACGCTCGCCCACTTCGGTGCGCTTCTGGGCTTCCTGCCCTCTCTGGTGATCTTCCTGGTCTTCCGCCACCGCGGGCCGTTCACCGCCCAGGAGGCCAAGGAGGCGCTGAACTTCACCCTCCCGCCCACTGCCGTGGCGATCGTGGCGAACCTGTTGGCGCTGCTGCCGGTCGTCGGGGGGATCTTCGGGATCATCGCCGTGGTGATCTGGCTGTTCATGACCGTCTCCGGCGTCAACGCTGGCATCCAGTGCAACAAGGGCCGGCCGTACCGCTACCCGCTGAACCTGCGCCTGATCCACTGACGCGGCCTCAGAAGCCCAGCAGCCTCCGGACGATCGCGTCGTCCAGCAGACGGCCCTGCAAGGTCGGCACCAGACGCCCGGCCAGTGCGGCGCGACCGTCCAGCAGGCCCTCACCGATCAAGGCGGCGATCTGCTGCCGAGCCGACTGGCCGCCGTCGGGAGCCTGGTCCAGGATCGTGACGTCCAGACCTTCGGCCAGCCGAACGCCCAGCATGACCTGCTCCAGCAGACGCGCGTTCGCATCCGGGGTCTCCCGGCCCACCGCCGGGGAGACTCCGGTGGCCAGCCGCTGGGCGTAGGCGGCCGGGTGCTTGGCGTTCCACCACCGCACCCCGGCCACGTGGGAATGCGCGCCGGGCCCTGCACCCCACCAGTCCTGGTCCCGCCAGTAGGCCAGGTTGTGCCGCGCCTGGTGCACCCCGGCGCCCTCCAGGTCCCGCGCCCAGTTCGAGACCTCGTACCAGCGGAAGCCAGCAGCACCGAGCAGCTCCTCGGTGAGCAGGTACTTGTCCGCCTGGTCGTCAGGATCCACATCCGGGACGACGCCGCGGGAGACCTGCGCGCCGAACTTGGTGCCCTCCTCCACGATCAGCGAGTACGCCGAGACATGATCCGGCTCCAGTGCCACGGCGGCCTCCACCGAGGTGCGCCAGTCCGCCAGGGACTCCCCCGGCGTGCCGTAGATCAGGTCCAGAGAGACCACCAGCCCCGCCTCACGGGCCCACCCGACGGCGGCCGGCACGTTCTCCGGACGATGGGTGCGTTCCAGCGTGGCCAGCACGTGCGGGACGGCGGACTGCATCCCGAAGGACACCCGGGTGAAGCCGCCCTCGGCCAGCTCCTGCAGGGACTCACGGGTCACCGAGTCCGGATTGGCCTCCGTGGTGATCTCCGCCCCCGGCTCGAAGCCCCACAGCTCCCGGGCCCGGCCCAGGATGGAGACCAGGTCGGAGGCCGGCAGCAGGGTGGGGGTGCCGCCGCCGAAGAACACGGTGTGCAGGGCTCTGTCTGGAACACCGGAGGCTCGGAGTGCCTCAGCGGCGAAGTCCAGTTCGCCCGTGACGGTGCCCGCATAGGAGGTGCGGGACGCTCCGGGCCCCAGGTCCTCGGCGGTGTAGGTGTTGAAGTCGCAGTACCCGCAGCGCACCGTGCAGAAGGGCACGTGGACGTACAGGCTGAAGGTGCGGGCAGAACCGGACGCCTCGGCGTCCTTCACCTGCTGGACGGCGCTGGAAGGCAGCCGTCCGTGGGCAGGTGCGGGGTCGCCGTCGGGAAGGATGGAGGGCACAGGGGCGACCGGCTACTTCTTCGCGCCGGACTTCTCACCGCTGGCACCGTCCGAGGACAGTGCGGCGATGAACGCCTCCTGGGGGACCTCCACGCGGCCGACCATCTTCATGCGCTTCTTGCCCTCCTTCTGCTTCTCCAGCAGCTTGCGCTTGCGCGAGATGTCGCCGCCGTAGCACTTGGCCAGCACGTCCTTGCGGATGGCTCGGATGTTCTCACGGGCGATCACCCGGGAGCCGATGGCCGCCTGGATGGGCACCTCGAACTGCTGGCGCGGGATGAGCTCCTTGAGCTTGCCGGTCATCATCACACCGTAGGAGTAGGCGCTGTCCCGGTGGGTGATGGCACTGAAGGCGTCCACCGCCTCGCCCTGGAGCAGGATGTCCACCTTGACCAGGTCCGAGGCCTGCTCGCCGTCGGCCTTCCAGTCGAGGGAGGCGTAGCCCTTGGTGCGGGACTTGAGCTGATCGAAGAAGTCGAAGACGATCTCGGCCAGCGGGATCCAGTAGCGGATCTCCACGCGCTCCTCGGAGAGATAGTCCATGCCGCGCATCTGACCGCGCTTGGACTGGCACAGCTCCATCACCGCACCGATGAACTCCGCCGGGACGATCACCGTGGCTGAGGCCATGGGCTCGCGGATCTCGTGGATCTTGCCCTCCGGGAACTCCGAGGGGTTGGTCACCGTCACCACGGAGCGGTCCTCGGTGGTGACCTCGTAGACCACGTTCGGTGCGGTGGAGATCAGGTCCAGGTTGAACTCGCGCTCCAGGCGCTCACGGACGATCTCCAGGTGCAGCAACCCCAGGAAGCCCACGCGAAAGCCGAAGCCCAGGGCCACGGAGGTCTCGGGCTCATAGATCAGGGCCGCGTCGTTGAGCTTGAGCTTGTCCAGCGCGTCCCGCAGCACCGGGTAGTCCGAACCGTCGATCGGGTAGAGGCCGGAGAACACCATGGGCTTGGGATCCTCGTAGCCGCCGATGTTCTCCGAGGCCGGCTTGGCGAAGTTGGTGACGGTGTCGCCGACCTTGGACTGACGCACGTCCTTCACGCCGGTGATCAGGTATCCCACCTCGCCCACGGACAGGCCCTGGCTCGGCACCGACTCCGGGGCGGACACGCCGATCTCCAGCAGCTCGTGGGTGGCGCCGGTGGACATCATCACGATCTTCTCGCGCGGGTGCAGCTTGCCGTCCACCACGCGGACATAGGTGACCACGCCGCGGTAGGTGTCGTACACCGAGTCGAAGATCATCGCCCGCGCTGGGGCGGAGGCGTCGCCCTGGGGTGCGGGGATGGTGGCGACCACCTTGTCCAGCAGCTCTTCCACGCCCACACCGGTCTTGCCGGAGACGCGCAGCACCTCCTCCGGCTCACACCCGATCAGTCCGGCGATCTCCTTGGCGTACCGGTCCGGATCGGCCGCGGGCAGGTCGATCTTGTTCAGCACCGGGATGATGGCCAGGTCGTTCTCCATGGCCAGGTACAGGTTGGCCAGGGTCTGGGCCTCGATCCCCTGCGCGGCGTCCACCAGGAGAATGGCGCCCTCGCACGCGGCGAGCGAGCGGGAGACCTCATAGGTGAAGTCCACGTGCCCGGGGGTGTCGATCATGTTCAGCGCGTAGGCGGTCCCGTCCACCTCCCAGGGCATGCGCACGGCCTGGGACTTGATGGTGATGCCGCGCTCGCGCTCGATGTCCATGCGGTCCAGGTACTGGGCCTTCATGTCGCGCGGCTGGACCACGCCGGTGGACTGGAGCATCCGGTCGGCCAGGGTCGACTTGCCGTGATCGATGTGCGCGATGATGCAGAAGTTGCGGATCACCGCAGGATCGGTGGCAGAGGGCACCGGGGCGTTGCGCGCCATGGGCGACACAGGCATCTTCCTTCGGGTGGAGCGGAGAGGGACTGACTGCCCATTCTTCCATGCTTCAGCCCGGCCGCTATCTTGGACACCATGGCGTGGAATCTCAATCGCATCCTGTCCGTGGGCCGTCAGGTCTACCGCGTGGTCCAGCAGGTCCAGCGGTCTCAGCAGCAGCGTGGCGGCGCCGGCTCGCCGGATCGCGCGGGCCGCGGCACCTCCCCGCGTCCGCCCCGAGGCACCGGGTTCCCGACGACGTCCGGAGACCTCGGCGGCCATGCCGGCCGATCCGGTGGTCCAGCTGGACAGGGGGCCGGCGTGGCCCCCGAGGGACAGGTGCTGGACTACCCCGGCGACTTCCACGGATCCGCGCACGTGGAGTATGCGCCGGTGGCCGGACGCGAGGCGGGTCCGGGCGAGGTGGTGTGGACCTGGGTCCCGTTCGAGGAGCTGGACGGCCGTGGCAAGGACCGGCCCGTGCTGATCGTGGGGCGCCAGGACGGCTATCTGCTCGGCGCCCAACTGACCACGCGGGACCGCAACAACGCCGTCTCCCGCGATCGGGACTACCTGGACATCGGCTCCGGCCCCTGGGACTCCAAGGGTCGGCCCTCCGAGGTGAAGCTGGACCGCATCCTGCTGGTCAACCCGCGTGACGTGCGCCGTGAAGGCGGCGTCCTCTCGGAGCAGATCTTCGGGCGAGTGGCCGAGGCGCTGCGTCAGAACCAGGGTTGGTCCTGAGGACACGGCACGAGCACGGACGGCACCGGCGGGCCGCGACCGTCTGCTCTGGTGATCATGCTAAGATCTATCGCTGTGTGTCCGCGCAGGTCGACGGGCACTCTTGGATCGGCTCCCATGGCATCCCCACGCCGCTCAGTCGCCGATGACCGAGAAACTCCCTCACCGACCACGTCAACTGACAACCAGAAGGACCGAACTTGGCCAACATCAAGTCCCAGAAGAAGCGCATTCTCACCAACGAGAAGGCGCGCCAGCGCAACGTCGCCGTGAAGTCCGAGCTCAAGACGCTCATCCGCGCCGTGGACAAGGCCGTTGCCGCCGGTGACCAGGAGGCCGCCACCAAGGCAGTGGCCTCCGCCAGCCGCAAGCTGGACAAGGCCGTGAGCAAGGGCGTCATCCACAAGAACCAGGCCGCCAACCGCAAGTCCGGCATCGCCAAGCGCGTGCTGGGCCTGGGCTCCCAGGGCTGACACCCGCAGCACAGACGTTTCAGCGAAGCCCCCGACCGTCCTGGTCGGGGGCTTCGCTGTGTCCTGAGAGGCTTACGTGAGCCGTCAGCGGCGGGCGGTGAGGGCGATCCGGGTGACGGCCCGCTCCACGGAGTACTCGGCGTCCTTGGACAGCCCCTTGGCCTCGGCGTCGGCCTGGGCGATCCACTCGATGGCGGCCGCGATGCTGGCCGGGTTCCAGAATCGGGCGCTCTCCTGCACCTGGCGTGCCTGCCACGGAGCCACCCCCAGCACGGAGGCGATCTGGCCCTGTCCGATCCTGGCATCCACGATCCGGGCGATCTGACGTGCCTTCATGGCCAGGGCCCCGGTCAAGGCCGGCGCCGAGACGCCCGTGGCCAGGGCATGACGCAGCAGTGCGGTGGCCGGTCCTGGTCGGCCGGCCAGAGCCGCATCGGCCACCTTGAAGGCGGTGGCCTCCACCCGTCCTCCGTAGTACCGATCCACGACCTCCACGGTCACGGCACCCTCCGTGTCCGAGAGGAGTTGACGGATCGCCGCCGCCAGATCGGTCAGCGAGGAGCTGTTGGCGTCGATCAGCGCCCGCACGGCCTCCGGGTCGATGGATCGACGCACCGAACGGAACTCCTGGGCCACGAACTCGGACTTCTCCGCTTCGGACTTGATCGGCTGGCACTCCACGAGCACTCCGGCCTGGGTCACCGCGTCCAGGAGCTTCTTGCCGCGATTGCCCCCCGTGTGACGCAGCATCAGGGTGACGTCCTCTGCCGGAGCGCTGAGATAGTCCAGGCAGTCGGCCAAGAAGGCCTCGTTCATCTCCTGAAGCCCCTCGGCCACGATGATCTTGGCCTCACCGAACAGCGAGGGGCTGGCCAGGATGGACAGCTGGCCTGCCTGGTAGTCGGCGGCGGCGATCCGGTGGGTCTCCAGTCCGGGATCTGCCTCCCGGAGCTGAGCTCGGACCCGGTCCGTCACCCGGGTGGCGATGAAGTCCTCCGGCCCCTTGAGCAGCATCAGCGGAGCGCGTCCGACGGTGCGCCAGTCCGCGCCAGAGGTCTTGGTGCGGCGGGAACGACTCGGTGCGGGCATGGCTGACATCCTATCGGCTGGCCGGTGCCGAGCGGCGTGGTCGGACGGTCGGCTCCAGGATCCCGTCCCGGACCGAGAACACGAAGGTGCCGTGGTGATCGGTCCGCACCACGGGACCGTAGCGGGACAGCGCCCCGGTGATCTGTGAGTGGGGGTGGCCGTAGTCGTTGTCGGCTCCCACCGAGATCACGCTGGCGAGCGGATGCACGGTCTCGGCGATGTCGAGCCCGCCGTTGCGTGCCCCATGATGGCTGGCCTTGAGCACATCGACTGACTCGGGCAGGCCTCCGGCCCTGACCAGGTTCGCTGCCGCCTGCTCCTCCAGGTCCCCGGTGAGCAGCACGGTGAAACGTCCCTGTGGCGCCGTGAGCACCGCGTGGAGCACGACGGACGCATCGTTCTCCGACCGGGCCGCGTGATCGGCGGCGAGCACCGTCCAGTCCACAGCCCAGCCCTGCTGACCGTGGTGGCCCTGCTCCCCCGCTGACACCAGCTCGGCCTCGGCCGGCGCTTGACGGGAGACGGTGTCCTCGCCATGGGTGCCGACCGGACGCTGTGAGGTGGAGTAGATGGTCCGCGCAGGAGGGCAGCAGTCCAGGACAGCAACCGTCCCACCGACATGGTCCTGATGCAGATGGGTCAGCACCAGCAGGTCCACCTGTCCCACGTCCAGCTCGTCCAGGCACGCCGATGCCGGGCCGGGTTCGGGTCCGGTGTCGACCACCACGGCCGAGCGTGCGCCAGAGCGCAGGACCAGCATGTCTCCCTGACCGACGTCACACACCGCCAGCGCCCAGTCGGCCGGGACCGTTCCCACGGGAGGCGGCACCAGGATCGCGGCCTGGCTGCCGATGCCCGCGGCGATCACCGCCCAGCAGGCCCGCGTGGCCCAGAGGACTCGGCGAGGTTCCGGAGTCCTGCGGCCCCGACCGGTGCGACGGACCCGTGCCGGACGGACCCTCTCCCACCGCAGGAGCAGCCAGAGCAGTGCGAGGCTGGACAGGAGGTGCACGCCGATGAGCGCCCCGCCCACCAACCCCTCCGGCCAGGGATGCAACGCGCCCGGCCAGGCGGAGACCGTGGTGGCGATCCAGCCGATCCCTGCCGCCGGCCAGGCCACCCACCACAGGATGAGTTCCGCCACGCCGGGCAGCAGCGGCACCAGGGCTGCCGCCACGGTTCCGGGAACCGTGACGAACGGGACCAGAGGCGCCGCCAGGAGATTCGCCGGGACGGCGTAGGCACTGATGCTGCCGGACAGGCGCAGGAGCACCGGCTGGCAGGCGATCTGCGCGCACACCGTGACGGCCAGGGCCGCACTGAGGACTCCAGCCACCGGTCCGGGAAGCCACCTGGAGAGCACTGCGGTGAGCCACTGTTCGACAGGCCGAGCGCCCAGGACGATCCCCGCGGTGGCGCAGACGGAGAGCTGGAAGGCCGCCTCGGTGGCGAGGCCAGGCTGCCAGCACAGCAGCACGCAGACCGCCACGCACAGCAGAGGCAGCGCCTGGCGACCTCGCCCGAAGAACAGGGCGGCAGCCCCGATGCCGCCCATCACCGCGGCGCGTATCACGGACGGTTCCAGACCCACCACGATCACGAACATGACCAAGGTGCCCAACACCGCGGCCAGCACTACAGGTCGACGGACACGGAGAGTGCGCAGCGCCATGGTGATGGCCCCGGCCAGAAGTGTGCAGTTCGCGCCACTGACGGCAGAGAGGTGAGACAGGCCAGAGTCCTTCATCGCCGTGTCCAACTCAGGGCTCTGCACGGAACGGTCCCCCAGGATCAGGCCAGGCAGAAGTTCCGGGGCCCTCGCCACGGTCCCGGCCGCAGCCTGCCGCAGGCCCTCACGCAGGTGATCACGTCCGGTCTGTCCGTGCACATCGGAACGGCCTGGGCCGCACCGCCCGGTGTCAGGAACGGTGCGCACTCGGGCGAAGACCGTGGCGCCCGCCCCCTCCAGGTCTGCCGTGAAGCAGAGGCGATCACCTGGTGCCACCGAGGACCAGCTGACGTCCCCGGCCGCCTGGACCTGGGTTTCCCGCGGGGCGGCGGCCCCCGGATGACCGAACGACTCCACCTCCGCTGGGACGTACCAGCGGTCTGCGAACCGTCCTGGTGCATACACGGCGGGGCCAGCTGCCATCCCCTCCACGAGCACCGTGGCCTCCGCTGTCACAGACTGTTCCCATCCCAGGGCCCTGGACTCCTCCCGGTGGGCGATCGCCTGGACGCTCACGATGGACCCGATCCACAGGGCCACGGACATCATCGCCAGCACGGTCTGCAGGCCAGTCCACAGATGGCGCTCACGGTGACGGACCACCAGGACGGTCGCCGTGCACAGACCAGCTGCCACCATCAGCACCAGCGGCAGCTGCCGCACGGCCCCCCAGGGTGCCACCGGGGCCCACAGGGCACAGGCCAGGGTCAGGAGGACCGAGGGCACCAGTCGCACGTCCACGGGCAGAGGTGGACGGCCCGTGGCGGCTGGTCCGTCTGCCGCGCTCACGGCGGCCCCAGTGTGAGTGGGCGCTGGTGCTGGTGCTCTGGTCTCACCAGGAGACCAGCCCGTCCAGCCGCTCGAGCATCGCCGGGCCGATTCCGGACACGGCGTCCAGATCGTCGAAGGATCCGAAGGGTCCGACCTGCTCTCGATGGTCGATGATCCGCTGGGCCAGTGCTGGGCCGATCCCCGGGAGGCTCTCCAGGGCGGTGGCATCCGCGCGATTCACGTTCACCGTGGCCGCGCCGGCCCCGCCTGCTCCCGCAGCAGCACCGGATGGGACGGTCCCCGGGGGTGACGTCGCTGCGTCATCCGAGCCGGGAACGAGGATCTGCGCGCCGTCTGTCAACGGTGCGGCCAGGTTCACCAGGTCCAGGCGTGCCTCGTCTGTGGGTCCGCCGGCCGCCTGCACCGCATCCACCACCCGCGAGGAGGCCGGAAGACGGACGATGCCCGGTGTGCGCACCTGTCCTGCCACGTGGACGATCGCCTCATCGTCCGATTGCGCCTGCTCACTGGACCCGTCCGCGGTCGGTGAACCCCGTTGCACTGACGATTCCGCGGATGCCGCCCCCGCGGAGAGCGGCACCGAGGCCGGGACGGTCTCGGAGTCGGAGATGCCGGGAGTGGTCAGCCAGGAGACGGTCCACCACACGACGGCGACCACAGCGATCATCAGAACTGCGGGGATGAGGATCCGCGAACGCCACAGGGGTGCAGGTGGCGGGGCCTCCTCCCACTCGACATCCGTCAGGTCCTCACGACTGCCCTTGGGGTCGACGGTTGCGTCGATGGCTTCGGTGATGTCAGAGCGGTGCAGTCCTTCACGATGGCGGGGCATGCCTCCAGACTGGCTCTCAGGATCCCTGGATGCGGTGAACGTCCCGGGTTCTGTGGACCGGCGACCTCGGTGGCTCAGCTGTGCAGGAGTCAGCGCCGCCAGAACATCAGGTGGGTGACACCACTGGGCGAGGCCGTCGACTCGATGTGGAAGCGCTGGTCCAGCCCCTCCAGTCCGTCCCACAGCCGAACGCCGCGGCCCAGCAGGACCGGCGCCACCACGAGGTGCATCTGATCGATCAGGTCAGCCGCCAGGAACTCGCGGACCGTGGAGACACCCCCACCGATCCGGATGTCTCGGCCACCGGCCAGGGCGCGAGCGGCGGCCAGCGCCTGCACGGGGGCGGCATCCATGAAGTGGAAGCTGGTTCCCCCATCCATCCGCAGCGTGGGCCGAGGGTGGTGGGTCAGGACGACGGCAGGGGTGTGGAACGGAGGGTCCGCACCCCACCAGCCTCGCCAGTCCGTGTCCTCCCAGGGATCCCTCTGCGGCCCGAACTTGTTCCGGCCCATGATCTCCGCACCGATGCCATCCGCCCACCGAGCTGCAGACGCATCGTCGACACCGGTGGTGGCTGTCGACGCACCATGCAGTCCCATCGCCGCGAAGGTGGCTGTCGGCAGGGCCCACTGAAGCAGACGGTGTCCGGCGTGTCCGAACGGTGCGTCCAGAGTCTGTCCCTCTCCGGTGCCGAAGCCGTCCAGAGAGATCGAGAAGTTGTGCACCCGCACCCGCGACGGCGGAGCTGCAGGGGCCGTCACCGAGGTACGACCACCGGGGGATGGTGTCATGGTGCGACGCTATGCCTGTGCGGGTGACTGCGGGAACAGCTCATCCCCCGTGGATCCTCCCGCTCTGGTGGGGTGACGGGAGACGGGTCAGGGCAGCAGGCCCAGGGCTGCCTCGTCCACGGGGTTGACGGTGATGCCCAGCGCGCCCAGGCCCAGGTGTGCCGCCAGGACGGCGGGCAGCGTGATGACCGGCACCGGGGTGGCTGATTCTGGCTGGACTCGAGCGGCCAGCTCGTGGGCGGCAGAGTCGTTGCCGAAGCCGTGGACGGCGATCCGCACCGGCCGGCCCTGGGAGGACTCCTGGGCCAGTTCGACCATGCGATCCACGGCCTTGGCTGTGGTGCGGGGACGGTCGACCAGGGAGACCACGCCGTCCGCCAGTGTCAGCACCGGCTTGACCTGCAACAGGCTGCCGAGCAGCCCGGCCACCGTGCCGATCCTGCCGCCGCGCCGCAGCTGCTCCAGGTTCGGGACGGTGAAGACCACCCGGGAGTCCGCTGCGGCTCGCTGCGCACCGTCGGCGATCTCCTCGATCGGCTCATGGAACCCCGCGCGGATCAGGGCGTCCAGCACCACGGTGCCCTGGCAGAACCCGGTGGTCTCGGTGTCCACCACGGTCACCGGGATCAGCGCCTCACGCGCGGCGATCCGTGCGGCGTCGGCCGTGCCGGAGAGCTTGCCGGAGAGGTGGATGGAGATGATGCGCGCGAAGCCGGCCTCGGCGACCTCCTGGTAGACCCCGGAGAATACGCCCGGGGCCGGTCGAGAGGTGCGCACGGTGGTGCCGGCGGCCAGGGCCAGAGGCAGGTCGCGGTCCAGTTCGGCGGTGCCCTCGCTGTGGATCTGGTCCCCGATCATCACGGGCATGGGCACCTGGCGCAGTCCGGCCGCCAGAGGGTGCTCCAACACCACGCGCGGCAGCGCCGCTGAGGAGTCCGTGACCACCGCGGTCCGATCCCGACGACGCGGTCGGCGCGGACTGTACTTGGCGCGGCCGGAGGGACCGCCGCGCCGGCGACGCAGCCGTTGGAGCAGGTCGTCGTGCCACTGGACGATCTCGGCCATCCTGCTCCTCTCCTCTGCGTCGGGTGGATCTGCTGGGCGAGCCGAGACACCTCGGCCCGCCCGCAGGATCAGATGACGATGTTGACCAGCTTGGGCTCCTTGACGATCACCTTACGGATCGGGGCATCGCCGATCGAGCGCTGCACCGCCTCCGAGGCCAGCGCCATCGACTCCAGCTCCTCGGCGGAGATGTCCAGTGCGACCTCCAGACGGTCCTTGACCTTGCCCTTGACCTGGACCACGGCCACCGTGGTGTCCTGCACCAGCAGTGACTCGTCCACGGTGGGCCAGCCCGCACGGGCCACGGACGGCTCATGACCCAGCAGAGCCCACATGTCCTCAGCGGTGTACGGGGCGAACAGGCTCAGCAGGATGGCCACGGCCTCGGTGGCCTCCCGCACGGCGGGATCGGCCGCCCCGGCGCCGGAGTCGATGGTCTTGCGCGTGGCGTTGACCAGCTCCATCGTGCGGGCGACCACCACATTGAACTTGCGCTCGTCCAGCAGCCCGGCCGCGTCCTGCACCGTGCGGTGGGTGACCTGACGCAGGGAGCGATCGCCGCCGTCGGGAGCCGTGCCGGCCGGGGCACCGCCCAGGCTGACGTCCTGGGCGAGTCTCCACGCGCGGGCCAGGAACTTGGCCGAGCCGGACGGGGAGACGTCCGCCCAGTCCACGTCGTCCTCGGGTGGGGAGGCGAAGACCATGGTCAGCCGCACGGCATCCACACCGAACCGGTCCAGCTGCTCGCCCAGGTCCACGCCGTTGCCCAGCGACTTGGACATGGCCTTGCCGCCGTTGAGCACCTGGCCCTGGTTCAGCAGGGCCTTGAAGGGCTCGGTGAAGCCGATCAGGCCCATGTCGTACATCGCCTTGGTGAAGAACCGGGAGTAGAGCAGGTGCAGGATCGCGTGCTCCACACCGCCCACGTACTGGTCCACCGGCAGCCACCGATCCACGGACGCACGGTCGAAGACCTGGGTGGAGTCGTTCGGGGAGATGTAGCGCATGTAGTACCAGGAGGAGTCCACGAAGGTGTCCATGGTGTCCGTGTCCCGCTTCGCCGCGCCACCGCAGGACGGGCAGTCGGTGTTCGCCCAGGACTCGATGCTGGCCAGCGGGGACTGCCCCTTGGGCGCCAGCTGCTCGCCGGAGACGTCCGAGGGCAGCAGCACCGGCAGCTGGTCCTGCGGGACGGGCACCTCACCGCAGTCTGGGCAATGGATGATCGGGATGGGCGCACCCCAGAAGCGCTGGCGGGAGAGCAGCCAGTCGCGCAGACGGTAGTTCACGGTGCCCTCACCGGTGCCCCGCTCCTCGATGATCTCGATGGCCCGGGCCAGTGCGGCGGTCTTGTCCAGTCCGTCCAGTTCGCCGGAGTTCACCAAAGTGCCCTCGCCGGTGGTGGCCACACCGGAGACCGCCGGGTCCTCCTCCCCCGTGTCCACGACCATGCGCACGGGCAGGTCCATGGCGCGGGCGAAGTCCAGGTCACGCTGATCGTGTGCAGGCACGGACATGATGGCACCGGTGCCGTAGTCGGCCAGGACGTAGTCCGAGGCCCAGATCGGCAGGCGCTCCCCGTTCAGGGGGTTCAGGGCGTAGCGGCCCAGGAACACGCCGGACTTGGTGCGGTCGGTGGCCTGACGCTCGATCTCCGAGACGTGGGTGAGCTCCTCGCGGTAGCGCTCCAGCTCAGCCCGGTGCTCCTCGGTCACCAGGTCCAGGGCCAGGTCGGCGTCCGCGGCGACCACCATGAACGTGGCCCCGTAGAGGGTGTCCGGGCGGGTGGTGAACACGGTGATCGGCTCGACCGGTGCAGCACCGTCGGCACCCTCGACAGCCTCCACCTCGAAGCGCACGTGGGCGCCCTCGGACCGGCCGATCCAGTTGCGCTGCATGGCCAGCACGCGCTCGGGCCAGTGTCCCTCCAGCTCGGCCATGTCCTCCAGGAGGCGGTCGGCGTACTGGGTGATGCGGAAGTACCACTGGTTCAGCGACTTCTTGGTCACCGCGGTGCCGCACCGTTCACAGGCCCCGTTGACCACCTGTTCGTTGGCCAGCACGGTCTGGTCCTGGGGGCACCAGTTGACCGGGGAGTCCTTGCGGTAGGCCAGACCGTTCCGGTGGAACTGCTGGAACAGCCACTGCGTCCACCGGTAGTACTCCGGGTCCGAGGTGTGCAGCTCGCGCGACCAGTCCGCGGAGATGCCGTACCGCTGGAAGGAGCCCTTCTGGGTCTCGATGTTCGCGTAGGTCCACTCGGCCGGGTGCGCGTTGCGCTTGATGGCGGCATTCTCGGCGGGCAGACCGAAGGAGTCCCAACCGATGGGGTGCAGAACGTCATAGCCGCGCTGGATCCAGTACCGGGCCACCACATCGCCCATGGCGAAGGCCTCGGCGTGCCCCATGTGCAGATCGCCCGAGGGATACGGGAACATGTCCAGCACGTACTTGCGCTCGCGCGAGCCGTCATCGGCAGGGGTGAAGGTGCCGGCCTGCTCCCAGTACCCGCCCCAGCGCTCCTCTAGGGCCCGGAACGAGTACTCCTGGGGCCCGGTGGTCTCTGGGGTGCTCTGCGCTGGCTGGTTCACGCTGGTCCTGTCATCTGGTGGGCGGGTGCAGGGAAACTTCCCGACGACGGCGCGTCCCGTAGGGCAACAACAGGCGCCTGCCGCTGAGGGCGGGCAGGCGCCGGGGGCGCACCGGTGTGCCAGTCCATTCTACTCCGTGCCTCAGCGCTGGCAGAGCGGGGCGACGGACTCCTCCATCACGTCGGCGACGCGGGCGCGTGCGGCGGCGTCCAGTCCGCGCAGGGGCAGCGGGAGGCAGGAGCGTTCCGCCACGCCGAGCTGTTCGGCGATCGCGGCCACCACACGCAGACTGCCGTGCTCGGCGAACAGATCCCAGAGCGGCTGCAGCCGGGCGGAGAGCTCCTGAGCCTCCTCCGGGCGGCCCTGCTGCGCGGCGCGGGTGATCGCCACAGCCAGTTCGGGCAGGGTGCCGCCGATCACCGAGTACCAGGAGTCACAGCCGGCGAGCAGGCCACGGGCGGCATGCGCGTCTCCGGAGACCCCGAGACCGATGTGCTCCGGCACCACGTCACGCAGCCCTGAGACATGCTCTCGCGCCTCGTCCGGGTCCGGGGGCACTCCGGGGATCTTGATCGAGGCGATGCCGGGCAGCTGTGCGATCCGCCCGTACAGCTCCGGGGTGAAGGTGACGTGCGTGGTCCCCGGGTTGTCGTAGACGATCACCGGCACGGAGGCGGACGCGGTGACCGCCGCGAAGAGGCCGACCACATCGTCATCGGTCAGGGGCTGATAGGTCATCGGGGCCAGCAGCAGAGCGGCGGCGCCTGCGGCCTGGGCGTCCTCAGCATGGGCGAGCACATCGGAGGTGCGCAGGGCCCCGATCCCCACGAACACCGGTGTCTGTCCTGCATGCTCCACGGCCAGCCGCGCCACGGCCGCTCGTTCGTCCCGGTGGAGGTAGGCGTAGGAGCCGGTGGACCCCAGCGCGGTGATCGAGTCGACCCCGGCGGCACCGCAGCGTTCCACCAGGTGCACGAAGGATCGCTCGTCCACCCGGTCCTGACGCAGCGGGGTCAGCGGAAAGGCACTGAGTCCGGTGAACAGGGGCGGGACCACGCGCGGTTCAGCCACGGGAGGCACCCGGACCGTCCTGCACCCAGTCCATGGACTTGGCCACGGCACGGTCCCAGTGCTCGAGCAGGTCATCCCGCCGGGCGGCGTCCATGCCCGGCTCCCAGCGACGGTCCTCCTGCCAGAGTCCGGCCAGCTCATCCAGTCCGGACCACAGACCGGCGGACAGACCGGCAGCGTGGGCTGCCCCTGCGGCCGTGGTCTCGGTCTGGAAGGGACGGACCACGGGAACACCGAGGATGTCGGCCTGGAACTGCATCAGGTCATCGTTCACCGTCATCCCGCCGTCCACGCGCAGCTCCTCGGGACGCTGCCCGGTGTCGGCCACCACGGCCTCGAGCACATCCCTGGTCTGATAGGCCGTGGCCTCCACCGCCGCGCGGGCCAGATGGCCAGCGGTGACGTAGCCGGTGAGCCCGGCGATCAGCCCACGGGCGTCCGGTCGCCAGTGCGGGGCGTACAGACCGGAGAAGGCGGGCACGAAGTAGACCCCACCGTTGTCCTCCACGGACCCGGCCAGAGCCTCGACCTCCGCCGAGGTGCGGATCAGCCCCAGGTTGTCCCTCAGCCACTGCACCAGAGACCCGGCCACCGCCACGGAGCCCTCCAGCGCATAGTGGGCCGGCTGGTCCTCCACCTGATACGCGACCGTGGTGACCAGACCGTGGGAGGAGGTCTCCGTCGTCGTGCCGGTGTTCTGCAGCAGGAAGCACCCGGTGCCGTACGTGTTCTTCACGTCCCCGGGGCTGAACGCGGCCTGACCGAAGGTGGCCGCCTGCTGGTCGCCCAGGATGCCGCAGACGGGGATGCCGGCCAGGGACATCGGGCCGCTGATGGTGCCCAGCTCACCCACAGAGGGGTGGATGCGGGGCAGCATGGCGGCGGCCAGCTCCGGGTCGATCCCGAACACGGCGGCGAGGTCGCTGTCCCAGTCCAACGTGGTCAGGTCCATCAGCAGTGTGCGTGAGGCGTTGGTGACGTCGGTGGCGTGGACTCCTCCGTCCGGTCCACCGGTGAGGTTCCAGAGCAGCCAGGTGTCCATGGTCCCGGCACGCAGTCTCCCGTTGGCGGCCAGCTCGGCGGCCTCCGGCACGTGCTCCAGGGTCCAGGCGATCTTGCCCGCGGCGAAATACGAGGCCAGCGGCAGGCCGGTCTTCTCCCGGACGGCGTCCTCGTGCCCGTCCGCTCGCAGGCGGTTCATCATGGAGTCCGTGCGGGTGTCCTGCCAGACGATCGCACGGTGCACGGGACGGCCGGTGTCCGCGTCCCACAGCACGGTGGTCTCGCGCTGGTTGGTGATCCCCACCGCGGCCACATCAGCCGGGCGCAGGCGGGCGCGCGTCAGAGCCAGGCCGGTCAGCTCACGGGTGTTCTCCCAGATCTCGGCGGGATCATGCTCCACCCAGCCTGGCCGAGGGAAGTGCTGACGGTGTTCGCGCTGGGCGGTGGCCACGACCTGGCCGTCCTGCCCCATCACCACGGCGCGGGTGGAGGTGGTGCCCTGGTCGATGCTGATCACGAAGGAACCGGTGCTGGCGCTCATGGAGTGAGCCTACCGAGACGCACACCACACCCACCTCCCGAACACGATCACGCCAACAGGGTTCTGCCACGGCGTGTCTCGCCATGAGCTGCGCACGTGATTCGGATGAGGCGGGTCCCTGGGTCGGGACGGCCTGGATAGGCTGGGCCGGTGCGCACCCCATCCCGTCCCGCCGCTCCCCTGCCGATCCGGCTGCGCGACCGCATCCTGGTCCCCCACGCTCCTCGGGACACCTCCCTGATCACCGGCCGCCCGGCACGCACGCCCGAGCGGCTGATGGTGCAGGTCCCGGACCCGGTCTCCGGAGAGCCCACTCCCCTGGCCGTCTGGCACTACACCCCGGAGTCGGCTGCCGACCACCTCGCACCGTCGGCGCCGCTGGTGATGGTCCACGGCTTCCGCGGTGACCACCACGGCCTGGCGCTGATCGCCGACTGCCTGCCCGAGCTCGAGCTCTACCTGCCCGAGCTCCCCGGCTTCGGCCACTCCCCTGCCTTCCCCCAGGCCGAGCATTCCGTGGAGAACTATGCGGCCGTCATCGGGAAGGCCATGACTCAGCTGGGCGTGATTCCCGACGACGGCACGCACCGCCACGGGGCATCTCGCCCCACGCTGGTGGGGCATTCCTTCGGCTCGGTGGTGGCCTCGCACCTGGCCGCCCAGTCGCCGAGCCGGTGGGAGGGCCTGGCCCTGCTCAACCCGATCTGCGAACCGGCACTGAGCGCAGATGGCTCAGTCTTCGAACGGGTCCTGGCGCGGGTGACCCAGGGCTACTACGAGGTCTCGGCCGCGGTGCCCGAACGGCTGGGCATGGCGCTGCTCGGCTCGCCGGTGGTCGTGTGGATCACCGGGACGGTGATGACCAAGACCCAGGACCGGCGCACACTGGCCTACCTGCATGATCAGCACCACCAGTACTTCTCCGCGTTCGACACCCGCCAGGTGCTGGTGGAGTCCTACCGTGCCTCGACGTCGGGGACGGTGCTGGACGTGGCCGATCAGCTGGAATTGCCGGTGCTGCTGGTGGCCGGAGCGCAGGACGAGCTGGGCTCCGTGGCCGGACAGGAGCACCTGGCCGAGCGGGTCGGTGAGGTCTCGCCGTCGGTCCGGCTCGAGATGCTGAACGGCGTGGGTCACCTGGTGCACTACGAACGCGCACCGCAGACCGCCCGGCTGCTGCAGGAGTTCGTGACCCGCTGACCCAGTGGACGAACAGCTGACTCGCGGCTCAGTCGCAGTCGTTGTGCAGGACGGGGATCTCCGCCGTGCCCACCGGGGCGTTCTCCTCCAGCACATCCACCGTGACGGTGTCTGCCGAGGTGTCCTCCGTGCAGGCCTGCGCTGCCGTGCCGGAGGTCAACTGGGCAGGCTCCTGTGCGCAGCCGGACAGCAGTGCCAGTCCCTATCCCGCTGCCATGGTGACGCCGGTGATCTGACGGATGCCCTGGGTGGTCATGGTCTCCCCCTGTGTGGCCCCGGTGGCCTCTGGGCCGCCGGATGGCCCGTCACCGATCCGGTCCGCAGAGCCTACGGCAGATCCGCCGGATCCACACGGACGCGTACCGGCTCATGCTCCCGCCGCGCACTGGCGGCCGACCGGGCCGCACGCAACGCGCCCACCACCTGCTCGGCCCGCGCATAGGGGAAGAACAGCAGCGCACGGTGAGGGACGTCGTCGTAGGCCTCCGCCGTGCCGAGCACGCGCGGATCCTCCACCGGCACCGGTCCGATCCACGGCAGGGCATGCGCCCCTGCAGGAGCGCCCGGGCGTTGGGGCTGCACGGCCAGTGCCTCGTCCACCAGGGTCAGGAAGGCCTCCACGGACGGCGCCGGACCCATGACCTCGGCCATGCGGGCGCCCGGCGGCAGGTGCAGCTGCCGCCGCTCCTCCAGCTGGCGGGAGGCGAAGCCTGCAGGATCCATCCGCACCAGGGCACCGACGACCTCCTGCTGCGAGGCCGTCACCACCACGACTCCCCCGTCCCGCCGGGACCGTACCAGCGATGCCGCCGCGAACCAGTGGGCCAGCACCTGTTCCGGCACCCGCAGACCTTCACGCTGCAGCTGCGCGTCACCATCCAGCAGCAGCGCCGCCGCATAGCCGCCTTCGGCCACCGGTTCCGCGCCCGTGGTCGCCACCACCAGCGCGGGACGATCTGTCACGGTGGACAGGATGTGGTCGCCCGAGGAGGACAGCACCGGAGTGTGGGGGAAGGCCCGGCCCAGCTCCTCCGCCGTCCGGTCCACGCCACGTGAACCAGCACGCAGCCGCTGCCCCCCGCACTCGGGACAGGCGAACCGACGCTCACGGCGTCCGCACCACCTGCAGGCCAGCTCACTGCGCGCGGCGGCATGACGGTCCGGGTAACCCAGCGGCCCGGCACAGGCCTGACACCGCGCCGGAGTGCCGCAGTCCTGGCACAGCACCGCCGGGATGAACCCGCTGCGGGCCACCTGCACCAGCACCGGACCGGGTTCCCCGTGACGCCCTTCCAGCGCCTCCCGGGCCGCACGCCAGGCCGCCTGAGGCAGACGTGCCCGCTGCAGGAACGGATCACGCTCGGACTCCCAGGAGTCCGCGGTGGAGACCACGCGCGGCGTCGCAGCGTGCAGGCCCGGACGGTCCACCGCCAGCTCCTGCAGCCAGCCGGACTCCACGAGCCGCTGGATCTCCGGAGTTCGAGCAGTGGAGGCGAACATCAGCGCGGCGCCGTCCAGCTCGGACCGCAGCAGGGCGACCTCCCGCGTGTGGGCATAGGGAGCTCGGGGTTCGGCCAGCAGCGAGTCTTCGTCGTTCCAGACCAGGATCAGCCCCAGGTCCTGCACCGGGGCCCAGATCGCCGACCGTGTCCCCACGGCGATCCGTCGTGAGCCCTGCAGCAGCTGCAGGAACGACCGGTAGCGCGGCGTCGGGCCGTCTTCAGCCGTGAGCCGGGCGTAGCCCTCTGGCCCCACCCGTTCGTCCAGCGCGCGGCACAGCCGGTCCAGATCCCGCTGGTCAGGGACCACGACGACGGCCCCTCGCCCTGCGCTGACGGCGAGGGCTGCCGAGTCGGCCAGGATGACGGCGGCGTCCCAGGCGCCGTGCGCGCTGGGCAGGACCACGGCAGAACGAGGGTGTCCACCCTCAGTGACCGCCGTCCAGAAGGCCTCTGCCCCGGACAGCTCAGACCAGACCTGAGCCCGCTGGGATGCAGGCTCCGATGAGGTCTCCTCAGCCTCAGCACCCGAGGGTGTATCCGTGACCCCGGACTGGCCGGTCGCCTCCGGAACCACCTGCGCCTCGCGCAGCTCCTTCTCGACCTTGGCCACCCGCGGGGGCAGGGCCAGGCGCAGGACGTCCGCGGTGGTCCCGGCATAGCGTCGCGCCGCTGCCCGGGCCAGGGCCAGCACCTCAGGAGCGAGCACCTGCTCGGCGGAGACCACCCGGCGCAGAGGCTGCAGCTTCGCCCCCGTGGACGGCTCTGCTGTGCGACTGATCAGCCACCCGGTCACCTCGCGGTGCCCGAACCGGACTTTGACCCGCACGCCGGGACGGGCGTCAGCGTCCATCTCCCGGGGCACCAGGTAGTCGAACTCCCGGTCCAGGTGCGGGACCGGGCTGTCGAGCAGCACCTGGGCCACGGGATCGTCAGGCCATCCCCCCGCAACCTCCGGCAGGCCTCGGGGCCCTTCCTCCGGATCGGGCAGGATGAACAGCGCGTCGTCCGGAGGCGGCGCGGCGGTCACCAGCCGACGGCGGCGCGCAGAGCGTCCACGCGGTCGAGCCGCTCCCAGGTGAAGTCCGGATCGGTGCGGCCGAAGTGGCCGTGGGCCGCGGTCCGGGCGTAGATGGGACGCTTGAGGTCCAGCTGGTCGATGATCGCCAGCGGGCGGAGGTCGAAGACCTGGTTGACCGCTTCGATGATCTGCTCTTCCGGGACCTTGGCCGTGCCGAAGGTGTCCACATAGAGGCCGACCGGACGGGCCTTGCCGATCGCGTAGGCCACCTGGAACTCGGCGCGCTCGGCCAGGCCGCTGGCCACCACGTTCTTGGCCACCCACCGCATGGCGTAGGCCGCCGAACGGTCCACCTTGGAGGGGTCCTTGCCGGAGAAGGCGCCGCCGCCGTGGCGGGCCATGCCGCCGTAGGTGTCCACGATGATCTTGCGTCCGGTCAGTCCGGCGTCGCCCACAGGGCCGCCGATGACGAACTGGCCCCCGGGGTTGACGATCAGCTGGGTGTGGTCGTGCTTGAGTCCCGAGTCTCGCAGCACCGGTGCGATCACGTGGTCGGCGATGTCCTGGCGCAGCTGGTCCAGGCTGACGTCGTCGGTGTGCTGGGTGGAGACCACCACGGTCTCGACCGAGACGGGCAGGTGATGCTCGTCGTAGCCCACGGTGACCTGGGTCTTGCCGTCCGGGCGCAGGTAGGCCAGCCCGTTCTCGGACTGGCGCACGCGGGTCAGTCGCTCGGAGAGTCGGTGCGCCAGGTAGATGGGCGTGGGCATGAAGGCGGGGGTCTCGGAGGAGGCGTAGCCGAACATGATGCCCTGGTCCCCGGCGCCCTGACGGTCCAGGGGATCGCGGGAGCCGTTGCGCCACTCCCAGGAGTACTGCACGCCCTCGTTGATCTCCGGTGACTGCTGGCCGATCGAGATCGACACCCCGCACCGGGCGCCGTCGAAGCCGTTGGCCGAGGAGTCGTAGCCGATCCCCAGGATGGTCTGGCGCACGATCGTGGGGATCTCCACGTAGGCCGAGGTGGTGACCTCTCCGGCCACGTGCACCAGTCCGGTGGTGGTCAGGGTCTCCACTGCCACCATGGCGTCAGGGTCGGCGGCCAGGAGCGCGTCGAGGATGGAGTCGGAGATCTGGTCGCAGATCTTGTCCGGATGTCCGCTCGTCACGGACTCGGAGGTGAACAGGCGCAGTCCGCGTCCTCCCACTCCGGAGTAGGACTCGTACGGGCTCTGGGAGGTGTTCGCAGCGTCAGTCACCGGACCATCCTAGCCAGGCTGGACGTCACGGCCCATCAGGACCGCGAGCTGCTCCACCACCACGGTTGCCGCCTCGGCCTTGCTTCCCGCCGCCTGGACCGGTTCACGCCCGTCGGCGAAGAGCACGGTGACCTCCGTGGTGTCCTGACCGAACACCTGGTCCCGCCCGACCTGGTTGACCACCAGCGCCTCACAGCCTTTGCGCCGCAGCTTGGCCGCGCCGTACTCGAGCACGGAGCCTGAGTCGTCCCCGGTCTCGGCGGCGAAGCCGACGATCACCGGCGGCACGTCCGTTCCCTCGGCTCGGCGGCGCACCGTCTCGGCCAGGATGTCCGGGGTCCGTTCCAGCGTGATGACCGGGCTGGTCCCGTCCTCGGTCTTCTTGATCTTGGCGTCGGTGTAGTCGGCCGGGCGGAAGTCGGCCACAGCTGCAGCCATGATCAGTCCGTCGGCTCCGGCACAGTGGGCGAACACCGCCTCGCGCAGCTCCTCGGTGGACTCCACGCGGGTGACCTCCGCACCGCTCGGCGCTGGCACGTCCATGGCAGCCCCGATGAACCGCACCGACGCCCCAGCGGCCAGAGCGGCCTCAGCCAGGGCCACGCCCATCTTCCCGGAGGACCGGTTGCCCAGATAGCGCACCGGATCCAGTGCCTCGCGGGTGCCTCCGGCGGTCACGACGACGGCCCGGCCGGTGAGAGGGCCGGCGGCGGTCTTCGAGGGCGAGGGGGACGACAGCACTGATGCCCAGGACTCATGCCGGGCAGCGCTCTGGGGTGAGTCCTCGGATGCAGTCTGGGCTGACTGGCGCGAGGAACGAGGAGCGGTGGCGGCCCATCGTTGTGCCTCGGACCAGATCCGATCCGGCTCCGGCAGTCGACCGGGGCCGGAGTCCCGTCCCGTGAGTCGGCCCGAGTCCGGGTCCATCACGTGCACACCGCGCTCGCGCAGCGTGGCCACATGGGCCTGGGTGGCCGGATGCAGCCACATCTCGGTGTGCATGGCCGGCGCCATCAGCACCGGACAGGTGGCCGTCAGCAGGACGTTGCCCAGCAGGTCCGAGGCCAGGCCGGTCGCCGCTCGAGCCAGGGAGTCCGCCGTGGCCGGGGCCACCACCACCAGCTCGGCCTCACGGCCCAGGCGCACGTGGTTGACCTGGTCCACAGCCTCGAAGGTGTCGGTGTGCACCGGCCTCCCCGAGAGCGCCTCCCAGGTGGCCATCCCCACGAAGTTCAGTGCCGCTGGAGTGGGGACCACGTCCACGTGGTGCCCGGCCTCCTTCATCAGGCGCAGCAGCAACGCCGACTTGTAGGCGGCGATTCCGCCGGTCACTCCCAGGACGATCCGCATCCGTGGCACTCCTGTCTGCTGCACTCCGGTGCAGATCCGGAGCTCTGGGCCTGAAGACAGCTCCGGCCGGCGCCGTGAGGCACCGGCCGGAGCAGGGGGTCACTGCTGGTCTTCGTCACCCTCGGTGGGGGTGCCGTCCAGATCGCCGCCTTCGGCCTGCTCGGCCGCGGGGACGTCGTCCGTGGCGGTGCCGGGGTCGGTGGTGGCGTCGGCCACCGGAGCGTCCGGCAGGAAGCCCTCATCGGAGAAGGCTGCAGAGTCGTCCTGGCCCTCCAGGCTGAAGTCGGCGAACTCGTCAGCGGCGGGCTCGGCCGGCTCGTCCACGGCCGGGGCGATCTCCAGCAGGTTCTCATCGACCTCGCGCAGGGCGATGGACAGCGGCTTCTCGTTGAGCTTGGTGTCCACCAGGGGGCCGACGTACTCGAAGAGGCCCTCGTGCAACTGGGAGTAGTAGGCGTTGATCTGGCGGGCTCGCTTGGCGGCGAACAGCACCAGGGCGTACTTGGAGTCAACCTTGTCCAGCAGGGAGTCGATGGGCGGGTTGACGATGCCTTCGTACAGTTCGGTCACAGGGTCTCCACGGTCTGTCTAGGGGTCACGCCACTCGGTGTGAGGGCGGAGTCTGGTGGGCTGCTCAGGCAGCCGGTGCCGAGCTCAGCGACGCTCAGCGGGGTCCAGGCCCATGATGCGCACCAGCTCCTCAGCGGCGCGCTCCACGGTGTCATTGACCACCACAGCATCGAACTCCGGCTCGGCAGCGAGTTCCATTCTAGCCGTTTCCAGGCGACGCCGCTGTTCTTCAGGCGACTCCGTGCCGCGCCCGACCAAGCGGCGGACCAGTTCGTCCCAACTCGGCGGGGCCAGGAAGACGAAGGTCGCCTCCGGGAGGGACTCGCGCACCTGGCGAGCTCCCTGGAGGTCGATCTCCAACAGAACACGCTGTCCCTGGTCCAACGCCTGCTGGACGGTGTCCCGCCGCGTTCCGTAGCGGTTCACACCGTGCACCACCGCCCACTCGAGCATCTGGTCCTGCTCGACCAGTTCGTCGAACCGCTCGGGACTGACGAAGAAGTAGTGCCGCCCGTCCTCCTCGCCTGGCCGAGCCGCTCGGGTGGTGGCGGAGACGGAGAGCCACACCTGAGGGAAGTGCTCGCGGATGAACTGCGAGACCGTCCCCTTGCCCACCGCAGTGGGTCCGGCCAGGACCGTGACCTGTGGACGGTCTGGAGAGCTGAGCTCCTCACGAGTCCGGACCGGTCGAGGTCCGGGAATCGCGGGAGCATCGGGGCTGGATGAGGTCACAGGTCCTCCCGGACAGGCGCTGGTGGATCAGGTGCAGGGGGTCTGGCGGGCCTCCGCACCCGGCGAGCTCGTGCAGGGACCTGCCAGCCAGAGGCGGCCTACCGGCCAATATAGGCGATCAGCGCCTCGCGCTGGCGACGGCCCAGGCCTCCCAGGCGACGACTACGGGACACCTGACAGGAGTCCATGATGCCGTTGGCACGCACCTCCCCCACTCCGTGGAGGGTCTGGAGCAGGTCGATGGTGCGCATCCGCGCGATCGCCGGGTCCTGGTCCGCCGCTGCGAACACCTCACGCAGTCCGATCTTCTCCTGCCGGAACTGCTCCTTCAGGTCGGCCCGTGCCGACCTGGCCTCCAGCGCCTTGGCGCGAGCGGCCGCACGTTCCTGGGGTGAAAGATCCTTCAATGCCATGCTGAACCACCTTGGGGTGTCGAGATCCAGTCGGGGTGGGGTTCTGGTTCCCACAAAGACACCTGAGAATACAAGATCTGGGTTCAGACTATACAGCGACCTGTGCCCCTCTGAATACAATGCACAGGCCTCATCAAAGGTGCAGTGAAATGTGAAACTGATCGGTAACCGGGGCTCGATTCCAGGAAAGCCGACAGGTCATCCGGCCAGATCAGCCCGATTTCGACGAATCGCCTGGCGCAGGCCCTCGATCGTGGGTCCGTCCTGAAGGATGGCTCGACTGGACGTCGCCACCACGTGCGGCCAGGCCTGCCCGAACCCGGTCTTCATGCCGTGGGCGGTGGCTCCCTGGGCGCCGAAGCCAGGGGCCAGCAACGCACCGCCCACGGTGGCCAGATCCAGGCCCAGCCGCGCAGCATCCTCAGCTACCGTGGCACCCACCACCAGTCCGACGGGGCCCAGATGGTCCTGCCCGGCCTCAGCATTGTCCACGGCAGCGGCCCGGGCGATGGACCGCGCCACCGACCCGTCGGCGCCGCCGACATGCTGGACCGAGGCTCCCTCTGGATTGGAGGTCAGTGCCAGGACGAACACGCCTCGGCCGTTCTGGACGGCCAGATCGATGGCCGGTCGCAACGACTCGTATCCCAGGTAGGGGCTCAGGGTCACCGCGTCTGCGGCCAGAGGGGATCCGTCCGAGAGCCAGGCCTCTGCATATCCAGCCATGGTGGAGCCGATGTCACCGCGCTTGGCGTCAGCGATGGTGAGCACCTCGGCCTCGCGCGCCTGGCCCAGGAGCCGTTCCAACGCGGCGATGCCCGACGATCCGTGACGCTCATACAGGGCGACCTGCGGCTTGATCGCGGCCACCCCCTCCGCTGCGGCCGCCTCCAGCGACCGCAGCGAGAAGGTCTCCAGGCCTTCAGCGGTGTCCGTCAGTCCCCACTCGGCCAGCAGCCCCGCATGGGGATCGATGCCCATGCACAGCGGACCGTGCTCCTGCATCGCGGCGTCCAGCCGCTGACCGAAGGGAACGCGGACCGGCGCCGGAACGCTCGCCTGCCGGACGTCGTCGGGCTGGTTCACTGTGCGGCCCCGGCGCGGGTGATGGCCTCCTGGAGGGCTCGGTCATGGTCCTGCAGACTGGTCACCGACCATTCGTGCTCGCGCACCGCCTCGATGGCCTGGATCGCCGCGCCGAACTCGGCCAGCGTGGTGATCATCGGCACGCCGATGGAGGTGGCTGCGGCGCGGATCTCGTAGCCGTCCCCGCGGGAGTCACCACCCGAGGGCGTGTTGAGCACCAAGGCGACCTCACCGGCCGTGAGCTGCTCCAGGATGGTGCCGGCCCCGGTCTCGTCGTCCGCAGCGGCGATCTTGTCCACCACGTCCGCCTGGATGCCGTTGCGGCGCAGCACCTCGGCGGTGCCGCCCGTGGAGACGATGGTGAAGCCCAGGTCCACCAGACGCTTGACGGGCATGACCACACCGCGCTTGTCCCGGTTGGCCACCGAGACGAAGACCCGGCCCGAGGTGGGCAGGGGTCCGCCGGCAGCGGTCTGGGCCTTGGCGAAGGCGGTGTCGTAGAACCGGTCGATGCCCATCACCTCACCGGTGGAGCGCATCTCCGGGCCCAGTAGGGAGTCCACGACCCGACCCTCCGGCGTGCGGAAGCGGGTGAAGGGCAGCACGGCCTCCTTCACCGAGACCGGGGCGTCCAACGGCAGGGTGGAGCCGTCATGGGTGGAGGGCAGCATGCCCTGGTCCTTGAGGTCAGCGATGCTGCTGCCGGTGCCGATCAGCGCCGCGGCCTTGGCCAGCTGCACGCCGGTGGCCTTGGAGACGAACGGCACGGTGCGGGAAGCCCGCGGGTTCGCCTCGATCACGTACAGCACGTCAGCGGCCAGGGCGAACTGGATGTTGATCAGTCCGCGCACGCCCACGCCCTCGGCGATGATCCGCGTGGCCTCACGCACCCGCTGCACGGTGTCCGGGCCCAGGGTGAGCGGGGGCAGCACGCAGGCGGAGTCGCCGGAGTGGATGCCGGCCTCCTCGATGTGCTCCATGATCCCGCCCATGTACAGGTCGGTGCCGTCGAAGAGCGCGTCCACGTCGATCTCCACGGCGTCCTCCAGGAAGCGGTCCACCAGCATGGGGTGCTCCGGGGTGATCTCGGTGGCGTGCTCCACATACCGCGACAGCGAGGGCTCGTCATAGACGATCTCCATGCCACGGCCGCCCAACACGAAGGAGGGACGGACCAGGACCGGGTAGCCGATCGAGTCGGCCACGCGCTTGGCGTCCTCGAAGGAGACGGCCGTGCCGTTCTTCGGGGCCACCAGTCCCCCACGCTGCAGGACCTGATCGAACTCGCCGCGGTGCTCGGCCAGCTCGATCGCCTCCGGGGAGGTGCCCAGGATCGTCACTCCGGCATCCGCCAGCTGCTGGGCCAGCTTCAGCGGTGTCTGACCGCCCAGCTGGACGAACACGCCCATCACCCCGCCGGTGCGCTCCTCGGCGGCGATGATCTCCAGCACGTCCTCCAAGGTCAGCGGCTCGAAGTAGAGACGGTCGGAGATGTCATAGTCCGTGGAGACGGTCTCCGGGTTGCAGTTGACCATCACGGTCTCGTACCCGGCGTCGCGCAGGGCCATCGTGGCGTGCACGCAGGAGTAGTCGAACTCGATGCCCTGTCCGATCCGGTTCGGCCCCGACCCCAGGATGATCACCGAGGGCTTCTCATGCTCGGTGACCTCGTCCTCCAGGTCATAGGTGGAGTACCGGTACGGGGTGTAGGCCTCGAACTCGGCGGCACAGGTGTCCACGGTCTTGTACACCGGGCGCACCCCCAGCGCGTGCCGCACGCCGCGCACCACGGAGGGGTCCATGTGGCGCAGCAGGCCGATCTGAGCATCGGAGAACCCGTGCCGCTTGGCGTGACGCAGCACCTGCTCGGTCAGCTCCGGAGCCTGAGCGGTCTGCGCCGCCACCTCGTTGATCAGCACCAGCTGGTCCAGGAACCAGGGGTCGATGTCGGTGGCCTCGAACATCTCCTCGATGCTGGCCCCACCCATCAGGGCGCGCTGGACCTGGGAGAGGCGCTGCGTCGTCGGGATCCTGACCTGGTCCATCAGCTCAGCCAGCTCGGCCTGGTCCGGCACCGAGGAGAAGTCCAGTTCGGCGCCCTTCTGCTCCAGGGATCGCAGAGCCTTCTGCAGGGCCTCGGTGAAGTTGCGGCCGATGGCCATGGCCTCGCCCACCGACTTCATGGTGGTGGTCAGCGTGGGGTCGGCCGCCGGGAACTTCTCGAAGGCGAAGCGCGGGACCTTGACCACCACGTAGTCCAGCACCGGCTCGAAGGAGGCCGGGGTCTTCTGGGTGATGTCGTTGGGGATCTCGTCCAGGGTGTAGCCCACGGCCAGCTTGGTGGCGATCTTGGCGATGGCGAAGCCGGTGGCCTTGGAGGCCAGGGCCGAGGAGCGCGAGACGCGGGGATTCATCTCGATCACGATGATCCGGCCGTCCTCGGGATTCACCGCGAACTGGATGTTGCAGCCACCGGTGTCCACGCCGACCTCACGGATCACGGCGATGGAGATGTCCCGCATCTTCTGGAACTCGCGGTCGGTCAGGGTCATGGCCGGGGCCACCGTGATGGAGTCGCCGGTGTGCACGCCGACCGGGTCGAAGTTCTCGATGGAGCAGACCACCACGACGTTGTCGTTGCGGTCGCGCATCATCTCCAGCTCGTACTCCTTCCACCCCAGGATCGACTCCTCCAGGAGCACCTCCGAGGTGGGCGAGTACTGCAGGCCCGCTCCGGCGATCCGGCGCAGGTCGGCCTCGTCATAGGCCATGCCCGAGCCCAGCCCGCCCATGGTGAAGGAGGGGCGGACCACCATGGGGTAACCCAGCTTCTCGGCGGCGGCCAGGGCCTCATCCATGGTGTGGACGATCTCGGACTGGGCGGACTCGGCGCCGCAGCGCTCCACCACGCCCTTGAACAGCTCACGGTTCTCACCGAGCTCGATCGCCTCGATGTTGGCGCCGATCAGCTCCACGCCGTACTTCTCCAGCACCCCGTTCTTGTCCAGGGCGATGGCGGTGTTCAGCGCGGTCTGGCCGCCCAGGGTGGGCAGCACGGCGTCCGGACGCTCAGCGGCGATGATCTTCTCGACCACCTCCGGGGTGATGGGCTCGACGTACGTGGCATCGGCGAGCTCGGGATCGGTCATGATGGTGGCCGGGTTGGAGTTCACGAGCACCACGCGGATGCCCTCCTCCTTGAGCACCCGGATGGCCTGGGTGCCGGAGTAGTCGAACTCGGCGGCCTGTCCGATCACGATCGGACCGGAGCCGATGACCAGGACAGAGTTCAGATCAGTGCGCTTGGGCATCGTGGGTCAGGCTCCTTCGGAGGTGGTCTGGGCGGCGGCGGTGCCGGCGGCGGCCGAGCGCTGCTGCATGAGAGTGATGAACCGATCGAACAGACCGGCGGAGTCATGCGGTCCGGCCGCCGACTCGGGGTGGAACTGGACGGAGAAGGCGGGGCGGTCCAGCAGGCGCAGTCCCTCGACCACCTGGTCGTTCAGGGACCAGTGGGAGACCTCCACCCGGCCGAACCGCTCGTTCGGCGCGGTGACCACCTCACCCAGCGGCGCATCCACGGCGAACCCGTGGTTCTGGGAGGTGATCTCCACCCGTCCGGTGGCCTTGTCCATCACCGGCTGGTTGGGACCGCGGTGGCCGAACGGCAGCTTGTAGGTGCCGAAGCCCAGCGTCCGTCCGAAGATCTGGTTGCCGAAGCAGATCCCGAAGAAGGGCAGCCCGGCGTCCAGCACCTGGGTGAGCAGCTCCACCTGGGCGTCGGCCGTGGCCGGATCGCCAGGACCGTTGGAGAGGAACACACCGTCCGGATCCAGCGCGGCGATGTCCTGGTAGCTGGCCGTGGCCGGCAGCACGTGCAGGCGCACCCCACGCTGGGCCAGGTGGCGGGGCGTGGCGGCCTTGATGCCCAGGTCGATCGCCGCGACCTCGAACAGCGGCTCGCCCTCCCATCCGTGGTCGGCCGGTTCCACCGTGTACGGCTGGTCCGTGGTGACCTCCTCGGCCAGGCGCGCCCCGGCCATGGAGGGCTGGCCCTGGACCTCGGCCACCAGTTCGGCGACCGGACGCTCGGCAGCCTCTCCGGAGAAGATCCCAGCCTTCATGGAGCCCTCGGAGCGCAGGTGACGGGTGATCGCCCGGGTGTCCACCCCCTGGATCCCGACGACGCCCTGGGCCTGCAGCTCCTCGTCCAGCGTGCGCTGGGCACGCCAGTTGGAGGCGCGGCGGGCCGCGTCACGCACCACGTAGCCGGCCACGAACATGGCCCGGGACTCCGGGTCTTCGTCATTCACCCCGGTGTTGCCGATGTGCGGGAAGGTCTGCACCACGATCTGGCGGGCGTAGGAGGGATCGGTCAGCGTCTCCTGATACCCGGTCATCCCGGTGGTGAAGACGGCCTCACCGAGGGTGGTGCCCACGGCGCCGTAGGACCGGCCACGGTGGACGGTGCCGTCCTCCAGGACGAGCAGAGCAGGCTGGGCGGCAGCGGATCCTGCAGCGGATCCTGCAGCGGACGCGGCCGACGGGGAGTGGTTCTGGCTCATGGGTTCTTCTCTTCTCAACGGCGTGTCAGCGGCGAATCAACGGTCGGTGGTGTCAGTGGGATCAGGGGTGGCTGGAACGGCGGCGGTGGCCGTGCCGGTCAGTGACTGCAGGGCCTCCATCAGCGGGGCCCGGTCAGCCGCGGCCCGGGTGCGGAAGCCGGTGGAGACCACGTCCGCTCCCAGCATCCAGGAGACCACGAGCAGTCCGTCGCGTTCCACGAACTTGCCCTGCATCCCTGACTCCAGACGCACATCCGTGAGGTCCGCAGCGGGAATGAACAGGTTCTCGGCTCCGCTGCGCAGCAGGGCCACGCCGTCCGGGTGGACCTCCAGGCGCGCGGTGGTGCGCAGACCCAGGCCATGCACGGCGATCCGGTCCAGCCAGTCACGACCGCGGACGGTGGAGACATACATCCCTTCGGCGCCGGCCAGCGGCTCGGCGTCCAAAACCCGCTGCGGGACCCCGGCGGGAGCGGCGAGGTCCTGCTGACGTCGCTTGCGGTTGCGCCATCCCCAGGCGATCAGTGCGAAGATCAGGGCGGCGATCGCCGCCACGGTCAGCAAGGTCAGGGGGGAGGCTGCGGCGTTCTCGGTCACAGGCGGTCTGGTCCTTCGGTGCTTGGAGGGGATACGGGATGCAGTCTGGTTCAGCGGTGCTGGCGCGGGGTGGACAGGGCACGGTCGCGCACCACGGGATGCCCCCCGTAGAACACGTCGGTGATCTGGCCCGGCAGCTCCATGCCGCGGTACGGGCTGTTGCGGGACTTGGTGGTGTGCGTCTCCGGATCCACCGTGCGGGTGATGCCGGGGTCGTAGAGCGCCAGGTGGGCCGGGGCACCTGCTGCCAGGCCGCCGTCGGGGTCCATCTGCCCCTGGGTCTCCAGGCGCGCGATGCGCGCCGGATGCACGCTCATCACCCGCGCCACGCCGGCCCAGTCCATCAGACCGGTGTCCACCAGGGCGTGCTGGACCACGGGCAGGGCGGTCTCCAGACCGGTCATGCCCATGGCGGCCACCGTCCACTCGCACTCCTTGGTCTCGGCGGTGTGCGGGGCGTGGTCGGTGCCGATGGTGTCGATGGTGCCGTCCGCCAGGCCTTCGCGCAGGGCCATGACGTCCGACTCACGGCGCAGCGGTGGGTTGACCTTGAACACCGGGTTGTAGGTGCGCACCAGCTGCTCAGTGAGCAGCAGGTGGTGCGGAGTGGCCTCGGCGGTCACCTCGATCCCGCGCTCCTTGGCCCACCGGATGATCTCCACCGAACCGGCCGTGGAGACGTGGCAGACGTGCAGCCGCGAGCCCACATGCTGGGCCAGCAGCACGTCGCGGGCGATGATCGCCTCCTCGGCCACGGCAGGCCAGCCGGCCAGACCGAGCATGGAGGAGAGCTCCCCCTCGTTCATCTGCGCACCGGCGGTCAACTTCGGCTCCTGCGCGTGCTGGGCGATGAAGCCGTCGAAGGCCTTGACGTACTCCAGTGCTCGGCGCATCAGCACGGGGTCGTGCACGCACATGCCGTCATCGGAGAACATCCGGACCTGGGCGCGGGACTGGGCCATGGCGCCGAGTTCGGCCAGCTGCTCGCCCGCCAGGCCCACGGTGACCGCACCCACCGGGTGGACATCACACCAGCCGGCCTCCTGGCCCAGCTGCCAGACCTGTTCCACCACGCCCGCGGTGTCTGCCACCGGCGTGGAGTTGGCCATGGCGTGCACGGAGGTGAAGCCGCCCATGGCCGCGGCGCGGGTGCCGGTCTCGACGGTCTCGGCGTCCTCCTTGCCGGGCTCACGCAGGTGGGTGTGCAGGTCCACCAGTCCCGGCAGCAGCACCCGGCCAGCGGCCTCGATGCGCACGGTGGCCTCGTCAGCGCGGTCCGCGGCGTCCGTCCCGACGGCGGCGATCACCTCGCCCTGGATCAGGACATCGGCGGTGGTCCCGTTCGGCAGCGTGGCACCGAGGATCAGATGGGACGGTTCGGTGGCGGTCATACGGTGGCCTCCTGGGAGTCGGTGGCGCTGCCGGAGAGCAGCAGGTAGAGCACGGCCATGCGCACGGAGACGCCGTTGGTGACCTGCTCCAGTGCGGTGTTGCGCGGTGAGTCTGCGGCGGCGGAGGAGATCTCCAGTCCGCGGTTCATGGGGCCGGGGTGCATGATGATGGCGTCAGCGGCGCTGGTGGACTCGAAGACGGCCAGGCGCTCGTCCGTCAGACCCCAGGAGCGGGTGTACTCGGCGGCGGAGGGGAAGAACGCGTCCTTCATCCGCTCGGCCTGCACGCGGAGCATCATCACGGCGTCCGGTCCGGTGGCCAGGGCCTCGTCCAGGGAGTAGGTGACCTCGCACGGCCAGGCATCCACCCCGAAGGGCATCAGGGTGGGCGGGGCGGCCAGGGTGACGCGGGCGCCGAGCGTGGTCAGCAGCCACACATTGGAGCGGGCGACCCGGGAGTGCAGGATGTCCCCCACGATCACCACGTGCATGCCCTCCAGGTCCCGCCCGTGCGGGGCAGAACCGTGACGGCGGCTCAGGTGCCGGCGCAGGGTGAAGGCGTCCAGCAGGGCCTGGGTGGGGTGCTCATGGGTGCCGTCCCCGGCGTTCACCACGGCGGAGGTGATCCAGCCGGAGGAGGCCAGCTGAGCGGCGGCGCCCGATCCCCAGTGGCGCATGACGATCGCGTCCGCGCCGATCGCCTCCAGGGTCTGCACGGTGTCCTTGAGGGACTCGCCCTTGGAGACCGAGGAGCCCTTCGCGGAGAAGTTGATGACATCGGCGCTCAGCCGCTTGGCCGCGGCCTCGAAGGAGATGCGGGTGCGGGTGGAGTCCTCGAGGAAGAGGTTGACCACGGTGCGGCCGCGCAGGGCCGGCAGCTTCTTGACCTCGCGCCCGGAGACGGCGGCCATCTCCTCGGCGGTGTCCAGGATCTGGAGGGCATCGGACCGGGAGAGGTCGGCCGTGGAGAGCAGGTGCTTCATCGTGCATCACCGGGCTCGTCGGCACGGTCCAAGATGCTCACGCCGTCCTCGGCCGACTCACCGGTGCCGTCCGGCCCGTCGATCTCGGTCAACCGGACCTGGACGCGCTCGGCGGTGGAGGTCGGCAGGTTCTTGCCCACGAAGTCCGCACGGATGGGCAGTTCGCGGTGGCCGCGGTCCACCAGGACAGCCAGTCGGACCACGTCAGGTCTGCCGATGTCCGAGAGCGCGTCCAACGCCGCGCGGATGGTCCTGCCGGAGAAGAGCACATCATCCACCAGCACGACGACGGCCCCGTCCACGCCGCGGGCCGGCAGGCGGGTGGGGGCCGGGGTGCGTGAGGTGGAGCGGCGCAGATCGTCACGGTACATGGTGACGTCCAGCTGTCCGGTGGAGGCCTCTGGGTCGAATCCCGGCTCGATGCCGGCCAGCTTGGCCGCCAGACGCTGGGCCAGCGGGTAGCCGCGGCGGGGGATGCCCAGCAGGACGAGGTTCTCCGGGCCCTTGTTGGACTCCAGGATCTCGTGGGCGATCCGGGTCAGCGCCCGGTCGACGTCAGCGGCGGACAGCACGGTCCGGGCCGCTCGCGGTGCAGCAGTCGTCGGCGCCGGATCGGGCGCTGGGGACATTGCCAACACTGCCTCCTTCCCCGCCTCACAGGACGGAATTTAAAGGAAACGCATCCCCGTGGTGGGGGTGTGTGGTCCGCAGTCCACTGTATCAGCGGGTCGGGACGCCCTGGCCCGCCGGCCACTGTGTGACCGGACACGCCAGGGCAACCGATCGGAGTGGCCCTGGGTCAGGCCAGCAGGGTGGGTTTGAGCTGCTGCAGCCGGCCCAGCAGACCGTTGACGAAGTCCGGGGAGGCGTCCGTGGACATCTCCTTGGCCATGGAGACCGCTTCGGCCACGGCCACGCCGTCCGGGATCTCGTCGTTGAACAGCAGCTCCCAGGAGCCCACCCGCAGGATGATCCGATCCACGGCCGGCATCCGGTCCAGGGTCCACCCCTGGGCGTAGGAGGAGAGGAACTCGTCGATCCGCTCCTGCTCGGCCACCACGCCGTTCACGATCTCCACGGTGTAGGGATTGATGACCTGTTCGGTGGACTCACGGCGGGCGGTGATGCCGTCCGTGGCTACCGTCCCGCGGGCCTCCGCCTCGAAGAGGATCTCCAGTGCCCGCCTGCGGGCCTTGCCTCGTGCGCTCACCGTCGATCAGTCGTTGACGCGGCCGAGGTAGTCCCCGGTGCGGGTGTCGACCTTGACCTTGGTGCCCTGCTCCACGAACAGGGGCACCTGGATGACATAGCCGGTCTCCAGGGTGGCGGGCTTGGTGCCGGCCGAGGAGCGGTCGCCCTGCAGGCCCGGCTCCGAGTAGGTGATCTCCAGGATGACCGAGGCGGGCATGTCCAGGTACAGCGGAGTGCCCTCGTTGAGCGCGATGGTCACCTCCTGGTTCTCCAGCATGAAGTTGGCGGCGTCGCCGACCACGGAGGCGGGGACATTGATCTGGTCGTAGGTCTTCGTGTCCATGAACACGTAGTCCTCGCCGTCCTGGTACAGGTACTGGTAGTCCGAGCGGTCCACGGTGGCGGTGTCGACCTTCGCACCGGCGTTGAAGGTCTTGTCCACGGTCTTGCCGGTGGTGACGTTCTTGAGCTTGGTGCGCACGAACGCCCCGCCCTTGCCCGGCTTCACGTGCTGGAACTCGATGACGTTCCACAGCTGACCGTCCAGGTTCAGCACGGTGCCGTTCTTGATGTCGTTCGTCGATGCCACAGTCATTCTCTCCGTCGGTCAGCGGTCATGCAGTCGTCAATCCGGTGACCCATTCTACGGGCACTCCAGGGGTGACCCTGCGCGTGCGGGCCACGCACGGCAGCACCACCTCCTGGCCGGTCACTGTTCGGCGATCTCCTGGTACGCCGCGAACAGCAGCGAGGCGTCCGGCACGTCATAGGTGGTGGGATCGGCCAGCCCGTCCAGCAGGACGAAGCGCAGCTGGTCGCCGCGGTTCTTCTTGTCCCGGCGGATGCCCTCCAGCAGGGTCTCCCACCGGTCTCCGCGGTAGGTGACGGGAAGCCCCAGTGACTCCAGCACGTTGCGGTGCCGGTCCGCCGTCGCGTCATCCAGGCGACCCACGGAACGGGCCAGCTCCGCGGCGAAGACCATGCCCACTGCCACCGCGGCCCCGTGGCGCCACTGGTACCGCTCGGCGTGCTCGATCGCATGGCCCAGGGTGTGCCCGTAGTTGAGCATCTCGCGCAGCCCGGATTCGCGCAGATCCTCGGAGACCACGCGGGCCTTGACCGAGATGGCCCGCTCGATCAGCTCGCGCAGCTGGGTGGAGTGGGGGTTCTGAGCCTGCTCCGGGTTGGACTCGATGATCTCCAGGATCGTGGGGTCGGCGATGAAGCCGCACTTGACCACCTCGGCCAGTCCGGAGACCAGCTCGTTGCGGGGCAGGGTCAGCAGGGTGTCCAGATCCGCCAGCACACCGGCCGGCGGGTGGAAGGCGCCCACCAGGTTCTTGCCCTCGGCGGTGTTGATGCCGGTCTTGCCGCCCACGGCGGCGTCCACCATGCCCAGCAGGGTGGTGGGCATGTGCACCACACGCACTCCGCGCAGCCAGGTGGCGGCCACGAATCCGGCCACATCGGTCACGGCACCGCCGCCCACCGCCACGATGGCGTCCGAGCGGGTGAAGTCGTTCTGGCCCAGCACCTGCCAGCAGAAGGCCGCCACCTCGATGTGCTTGCCCTCCTCGGCGTCCGGGATCTCGGCCGAGAGAGCGGTGAAGCCTGCTGTCTCCAGGTCGGACTTGACCACGTCTCCGGTGGCGCGCAGCGCTCGGGGGTGGATGATCAGGACTCGGCGGACCTGGGGCCCCAGCAGCTCGGGCAGACGGCCCAGCAGTCCGGTCCCGACGACGACGTCATAGCCTCCTGAGGCAGCGGCGGCCGAGCCTCCGGAGACCGGAATGACGGTCGGTTCGGGCGACTCCGGTGCGGGGGCGGGAGTCTGCTGGACGGGGTCAGTGGTGGGCTCGCTCATCAGCGGGCATCTCCTGGGTGCTGGTCGTCGGGGTGCTGCCGGTCAGGGACGGTCGGAGGGGCCTGCACGGCCTGGGCGGCCAGCAGATCGGCGATGCGCTCGGCCACCTGATCGGCGTCCAGGCCCGTGGTCGTCACGGTCCAGGTCGCCACTTCACGGTACAGGTGTTCGCGCTCGGAGCGGATACGGCGCCACGTCCGGGCCGGGTCTCCGGCGAGCACCGGTCGCCCCTCTCCCCCACCCAGTCTGGCCAGGGCCTCCGTCTCGTCCACATCCAGATAGGACACGGCAGGACCCTGACGCAGCGCCTGCCGCGTGGTGGCGGAGATCACGGATCCGCCGCCCAGCGAGAGCACCGTGGGCCGGGCCACCGAGAGGGCGGTGAGGACGATCTCGGACTCGGCCGCCCGGAAGGCCGGCTCCCCGTGGACTGCGAAGTAGGCCGGGATGGGTCCGTGCACCTCGTCGAAGAGGTGATCGGTGTCCAGGGCGGCCACTCCCAGCAGGTCGCCCAGCTTGGCGCCGACGGTCGACTTCCCTGAGCCCATGGGTCCGATCAGCACCACAGGAACCTGAATCGGGCGAGCGGCGAACCGGGGGTCCTCGGGCACCTGTGTGCTGTCGGTCCGAGCCTCCACCAGTGACCGGACGCGATCGGTGGTCGAGGCCTGATGCGGCACCGGGGCGAGATGGTCGCCCGAGGTGCCCTGGCCGTCGTCGGGCCTCACTGCAGGGGGTCTCCCATGGGCGCCGCGGCGCGCTGGGGATCGACGTCGTCCGGTTGCGGCAGGGGCGCCAGTGCGGCGAGGTAGCCGTGCAGGTTCCGGCGGGTCTCCGGGATGCTGTCCCCACCGAACTTCTCCACCACTGCCTCGGCGATCACCAGGGCGACCATGGCCTCGGCGACCACGCCGGCCGCCGGGACGGCACAGACGTCCGAACGCTGATGGTGGGCGCGGGTGGACTCGCCGGTCGAGGTGTCCACCGTGCGCAGGGCCTTGGGGACCGTGGCGATGGGCTTCATGGCGGCGCGCACCCGGATCACTCCCCCGGTGCTCATGCCCCCCTCGATCCCGCCGGCGCGGTTGGACACCCGGACGGGATGACCGTCCTCACCGCGCACGATCTCGTCGTGCGCGGCACTGCCACGACGGGCCGCCGTGGTGAACCCGTCGCCGATCTCCACACCCTTGATCGCCTGGATGCCCATGAGGGCTCCGGAGAGCCGGGAGTCCAGCCGACGGTCCCAGTGCACATGGCTGCCCAAGCCCACCGGGGCTCCATGCACCAGCACCTCGACGACGCCGCCGAGGGTCTCCCCGTCCTTGTGGGCGGCATCCACTTCGGTCACCATCGCCTCGGAGGTCGCCGCATCGAAGCAGCGCAGCGGGTCAGCGTCCAGGGCGATCACATCCTGCGGTGTGGGCAGTGCGGTCCCCTCCGGGACGGACACCGTGCCCACGGCGGTGGTGTGGGAGACCAGGGTGATGCCCAACTCGTTCAGGAACGAGGCCGCCACCGTGCCCAGAGCCACCCGTGCAGCGGTCTCGCGAGCGGAGGCGCGCTCCAGCAGGGGCCGGGACTCCTCGAAGCCGTACTTCTGCATCCCGGCCAGATCGGCGTGGCCCGGGCGGGGACGGGTCAGCGGGGCATTGCGAGCCAGCCCGTCCAGCTCGTCCTGGTCCACCGGATCGGCGGACATGACCTTCTCCCACTTGGGCCATTCGGTGTTGCCCACCTCGATCGCCACGGGAGAGCCGAGGGTGCGGCCGTGCCGGACGCCGCCCACGAGGGTGACCTGGTCCTGCTCGAACTTCATGCGTGCGCCGCGTCCATAGCCCAGGCGCCGGCGGGCCAGCGCCTCCTGGACCATGGCGGTCGTCAGGGGGATGCCCGCGGGCAGCCCTTCGATGATTCCTACGAGTGCGGGCCCATGTGATTCGCCCGCTGTCAACCAGCGCACCATAGCTGCGATTCTCTCACGCGAGGCCGCTCACCCCGGACGTGTGAACCCCGGGATCAGCGCGGGGGCAGTCCCACGGCGCCGGCCATGTGTGCGGTGACGTCCGCCCAGTCCGGCTCGGCATCACCCCGGCGCAGCTGCTCGGTGAACAGCCGGACCTGCTCCACGGCCTGGTACAGCAGCATCTCGAGTCCGCTGACCACACGACCACCATGGGACTCCCAGGCCAGGGCCAGGGCGGACGGCCAGGGGTCGTAGGCCACGTCGAGCAGCGGGGGAAGCACGCCGTCCGAGGCCGGAGGCGTCAGGGCGGCGACCAGGGGGTCGGCCGCCCGCGGCGGCAGCGTCACGATGACAGCCCGGCTGGAGGGAGCTCGAGCGTTGAGCTCCTCCAGGGGGTGGGCTGTGGCCTGCAGCTCGAGCTGCGCGGCCAGCCGGATCAGGTCCGCAGCCTTCTCCGGGCTGCGCAGCAGCAGCTGCACGGCGTCCAGTCCAAGCCCGCGCGCGGCGGCCACAGCGGCCGCAGCGGTGCCGCCTCCCCCGACCACGGTGAGGGTCCCTCCGCGCTGCAGCGGATCATGCCCGGCGAACTCCAGCGCCCGCACGATCCCGTCCACATCGGTGTTGTGGCCGGTGGCAGTCCCGTCGCGGTCCCAGACCACGGTGTTGAGCACACCGAGCAGATGGACGCGCTCAGAGACCTGGTCCATCTGTGGCACCATCGCCGCCTTGTGCGGCATGGTGACCGAGCAGCCCACCCAGCGGTCGGCGCCTCGGGCAGCCTGGCCCGCACGGATCTCTCCCACGAACCCGTCGAGCTGCTCCGGACTCAGGTCATGGGCGTCATAGGCGATGTCCAGGCCGAGGGCCTGATAGGCCGCACGGTGCAGCACCGGGGACTTCGAGTGCGCGATCGGGTGCCCCAGCACCCCGGCGCGGGGACGGGAGAGGCTCACCGCAGATCACTCCTCGGGCGCCGCAGTGGCACCGTCGCCTGCCATGGACCCAGCGTTCCCGCAGATCTCGGCGTTCTGGGCACAGTACTCCCGGTACTCCTGCTGGTAGGCACGATGCTGGGCGTAGTCCTCCGAGAACTTCGTCTCGCCGGTCTCGATGTTGGTGGTGATCCAGTAGAAGTAGTCGCTGTCCTCAGGATCGGCGGCCGCGTCCAGCGCCTGGCGGGACGGCGCACCGATCGGCCCCGGCGGCAGGCCCTTGTAGTAGTACGAGTTGTACTTGTTGTCGGCGTTCTGCTTCTCGGACTCGGAGAACTGCAGCTGACGCTGTCCCAGCCCGTAGATCACCGTGGCGTCGATCTGCAGGTACCCGTTGGTCTCCTCGTTGGGCTCCAAGCGGTTCTCGATGATGCCCGCCACCATGGCGTAGTCCTCCGGCAGCGCCTCAGCCTCCACGATCGAGGCGATGGTGACGATGCGGAACTGCTCCTCCTCGTCGGTGATCCCCAGGTCCTCCAACTCCTCAAAGGTGGGTTCGGTCAGGATCGTGAGGATCTCGGCCGGTTCGGCCGTGACGGGGAAGCGGTACTCGCCCGGGGCCAGGTACCCCTCCAGGCTCGGCGCACTGGACGGCAGTCCGAACTGAGTGGGGTCCTCAGCGGCGTCTTCGAACTCCGCGACCGATCGACCGGTGGAGGTGCTCAGTGCCTGGAATGCCTCCGAGAGACGCATGCCGCGGTTGATCGCCACGTAGTGCACGGCCTCCTGTCCCTCGCGCAGCAGCACGGACACGGCATCAGCGGCCGGCATCTGCTTCTTCAGCTCATAGTCTCCCGGCTGGATGTCATTGCTCGAACGCGCCTGGTTCATGGCCGTGATGAACGAGTCCTGACTGGCGACGATGTCCTGCTCGACCAGTCGGCTGCCGATCGCCAGGGCGCCCTCACCTTCGTTCACGGTGAAGCTCACGGGCTCACCGCCCGGACCGGGATAGTCCTCGGCCGTGGGTTGAGGCAGCAGTCCCTTGAGGGTCAGGGACAGCACCGCCACGGCGAGCACGAACACGCCGAAGGCACCGGCCAGGACGAAGTTGCGGCGGCGCCGGCGCTTGCGACGAGCTTCACGCTTGGCCTCATCATGGGGCCGGTCTGGATTGACCGTGACGGTCTGGTAGCCGCGACCGTAGGTGGACGGGGCCACGATGATCGGTGTTCCATCACGATCGGTGGTGTGGATGGCGTCGTCCAGGACGGGGTACTCCCGCTCGTCCTCCGGCACCAGTGGAGCCGGCGTCTCGGGCTCATCGTTGGTGGACGTCTGCGGCTCCGCCGACTGATCCCGATCCTCCCGGTGCTCCTGCTCCCGCCGGGCACGTGCCTGGGGCTGGTCCTCGGCTGCGTCGTCAGGGGTCTGATCAGTCACTCGGGGAATCCTTCTGTCCTTCGGCGGGCACGCCCACGAGGCGGCCGACATCCTTGTGCTGAGATTGTTGCATATCCAGGGCCTGTTGAAGGATCTGAACCGCCGCCGCCTGATCGACCACCGAGCGGTGGTCACGGGTCGAGCGGCCGGCCTCCCGCAGCTGCTGATGGGCGGTGACGGTGGAGAGCCGTTCGTCCACGAGCCGCACCTGGGCGGCACTGCCCTCTCGCACCAGACGTTCGGCCAGCTGCTCGGCGTAGTGCACGGCGTCCTCGGTGGAGGCGGTCGGCCTCCCCTGCAGGTTCACCGGATGACCCACATAGACGACCACGGCATCGCGCTGCAGGGCCTCCTTGCAGATGATCCGCTGGTCGAAGCCCTTCTTGGCATCACGCTTGAGTGTGGTCACCGGGGTGGCCAGGATGCCGTCCGGATCGGCGGCGGCCAGGCCCACACGGGCCTTGCCGACGTCGACGCCCAGACGGACACCCCGGAGCACTCCCGCAGCGGTCATGCGCTGCGGCCGGCCTCTGCACGCACCGCGTCCTCCACAGCGGAGAGCGCCTCGGCGATCTTCTCCACCTGCTGGCCGCCGCCCTGGGCGACGTCGTCCTTTCCGCCGCCACCGCCGCCCAGCACGCCGCAGGCAGTCTTCACCAGCGCGCCGGCCTTCAGGCCGGCGTCGCGAGCGGCCTGGTTCGTGGCCACCAGGACCAGCGGACGGTCCTTGGCGATCCCGGACAGGGCCACCACCACCGGTGTCCCGGCCGCGTTGCCGGCGGCGGACTCCAGGCGACCGCGCAGGTCCAGGCCCAGGGTCCGCAGCTCATCGGCCGACCCGACCGGCCCGGCCTCGTGGGTGAGGACCGTGATGCCCTGGACCTCGCGGGCACCGGCGGTCAGGCGTCCGGCCTCTGCCTGCAGCTGTGCCGCGCGCAGCCCGGCCAGCTCCTTCTCCACCTGCTTCAGACGCGCCATCGTTCCGCTGATGCGGTCCTTGACCTGATCGGCCGGCACCTTGAGCATCTCCGTCAACTCGTTGACCAGGGTGCGCTCGGTGGCCAGGTGCCGGAAGGCATCCAGCCCGACCAACGCCTCCACGCGGCGGTTGCCCGATCCCACCGACTGCTCGCCCAGCAGAGCCAGGGAGCCGATCTCGGCGGTGGAGCCCACATGGGTGCCTCCGCAGAGCTCACGCGACCAGGCGCCGTCGATCTCCACCACGCGAACCCGGTCTCCGTACTTCTCGCCGAACAGGCTCATGGCACCCAGTGCCTTGGCCTGGTCCAGGGACATCTCCTGGGTGAGCACGGTGTGGTTGTCGCGGATGGCGATGTTCGAGAGGTCTTCGACCTCTGAACGGGCCATCGCCGAGAGCGCTTCGCTCCACCGGAAGTCGAACCGGAGGTAGCCCTCCTTGTTGAAGGACCCGGACTGGGTGGCCTCAGGGCCCAGGATCTGGTGCAGCGCCGCGTGGATGATGTGCGTTCCGGAGTGGGCCTTCTGCGCGTCCAGGCGGCGCTGGAGGTCGATCTGTCCCAGGGCCACGGCGCCACTGGGCACCTCGCCCTCCTTCACGCGGACCTTGTGCACGCTCAGTCCCTTGACCGGGGCCTGGACGTCCAGGACCTCCAGGACGTACCCGTCACCGGTGATCAGACCCGTGTCGGCTGCCTGTCCACCGGCCTCGGCGTAGAACGGAGTGGCGTCCAGGACGACCTCCAGCTCCTGACCGGCCGCGCCGGAGGGGACGACCTCACCACCGCTGAGCAGCCCCCGGATCCGGGACTCGGTGGTGTGCTCGGTGTAGCCGGTGAAGACCGTGTCCCCCTCGGCGTGCAGCTGACGGTACCCGCTGGTGTCCGCATGGCCGGACTTCTTGGATTTGGCGTCCTGACGAGCACGGTCTCGCTGCTCGGTCATCAGGGTGCGGAAGGCTGCTTCATCCACCTGGACTCCGGCCTCCTCGGCCATCTCCAGGGTCAGGTCAATGGGGAAGCCGAAGGTGTCATGCAGCTCGAAGGCGTCGGCACCGGAGATGCCGGTGCCTGCGGACTTGGCAGCGGTCACGGCACCTTCGAGCCGGGCGATGCCGGCGGTGATGGTGCGCAGGAACGCCTTCTCCTCGGCATAGGCGATGCGGGAGATCCGCTCGAAGTCGGTCTCGACGACGGGGTAGGTGCCCTTCATCGCATCGCGGGAGACCGGCAGCAGCTCAGGCAGCACTGGATCGGTGACCCCCATCAAGCGCATGGCGCGCACGGCGCGGCGGATCAGGCGGCGCAGCACGTAGCCGCCGCCCTCGTTGCCGGGGACCACGCCGTCGGAGATGAGCATCAGCGCCGAGCGGATGTGGTCGGCGATCATGCGCAGTCGGACGTCATCGGCGTAGTGCGGATCGGACGGGTCTTCGGTGGAGGTGTACTCCTTGCCGGAGAGCTCAGCGGCCCGGTCGAGCACGGGACGGACCTGATCGGTCTCGTACATGTTCTCCACGCCCTGCAGCAGCATGGCCAGCCGCTCCAGTCCCAGACCGGTGTCGATGTTCTTGTGCTGGAGTTCTCCGGCGACGTCGAAGTCCTCCTTGGAACGGACCTCGGAGAGCTGGTACTGCATGAACACCAGGTTCCAGATCTCCATGAACCGGGTCTCGTCCACCGCAGGGCCGCCGTCCTGGCCGTACTCGGGACCGCGGTCGTAGTAGATCTCCGAGCAGGGCCCACCCGGGCCGGGCTGTCCGGTGTTCCAGTAGTTGTCGGCCTTGCCGAATCGCTGGATCCGCTCGGCAGGGAAGCCCACATCCTCACGCCAGATGCGTGCGGCCTCGTCGTCCTCCTCATACACGGAGACCCAGATGCGTTCAGGATCCAGGCCATAGCCGCCCTGGTCCTGAGAGGTGGTCAGCAGCTCCCAGGCCAGAGGGATCGCGGTCTCCTTGAAGTAGTCGCCGAAGGAGAAGTTGCCGCACATCTGGAAGAAGGTGCCATGGCGGACCGTCTTGCCCACCTCTTCGATGTCTGCGGTGCGAATGCACTTCTGCACACTCGCCGCCCGCGGATGGGGAGGGGTCTGCTGGCCCAGGAAGTAGGGGATGAACGGGACCATGCCGGCGATGGTGAACAGCAGGGACGGGTCCGGGGAGACGAGGGAGGCCGAGGGTACGGCCGCGTGTCCCTTGGACTCGAAGAACCGGAGCCAACGCTGGGCGATTTCCTGTGACTTCATGACTGCTTTCGTTCTCCGGGGTTGGACGGGTCGGTGGGGGTGGGATCGGTCACGGTGCCGGGGATGGTCTGGCCTGGAGCTGTGGTCCGTGACCCGCTGAGCCCAGTGCTGATGAAGCTGTTGGCCGCACCTCTCCAGTTCCGGGAGGCGGCCGCCTCAGCCACTGCCCTCCAGTCCGTGGAGGCCGCGATGTCCTTCATCCGTTCCTGGAGCTGGGCTCGGTGCTCTGCCGCTCGGCGCTCCGCCTCAGGATCGGGCGATCCCGAGGTGGACGACGAACGAGCCTGCTGACGTGGCGCCGACCGATGCCCAGGGTCGGTGCTCTCTCCTGATGTGGAGCGGGGTTCGCCCGCGGTGCGCCACGATGGGACCTCGTCGCGCAGCTGGCTGGCGAAGCCACGAGCACCGGCGGCCAGGGCGGAGGCGGCCATCTGGCCCACCTGCTGCCCCCAGGTCTCTGGGTTCACGGCATCGCGGACCGCACGGTCCGCGCGGTCGCCGAGCTGCTGACGGCCCTTGCTGAATGCCGTGTGGCCGATCCATCCGACGGCCGCACCGGCACCGAGGATGAGAACACGCTTGATCACAGAAGTCCTTTCGGGAGTGCCTGGACCACTGTACCGCCAGGGTGCCCACCGGGAACGGAACGGCCCGATCCTCTGGCGTGAGGACCGGGCCGTCTCAGGATTGCAGGGCGGCGATGCCGCTGCGCACTCGCAGGATCAGCGAGCGTAGTACTCCACCACGAGGTTCTCCTCGCAGGTCACGGGGACCTCGGAGCGCTTCGGGCGGCGGGTCAGCGTGGACTGCAGCTTCTCGATCTCCACGTTCAGGTACCCGGGGACGGCCGGAAGGACCTCCTGGTGGGCGCCGGTGGCGGAGATCTGGAAGGGCACCATCTTCTCTGAGCGCTCGTGCACGTGGATCATCTGTCCCTCCTTGACGCGGAAGGAGGGGATGTCCACGCGCTTGCCGTCCACCATGATGTGGCGGTGCACGACCATCTGGCGGGCCTGCTGGATGGTGCGGGCGAAGCCGGAGCGCAGCACGAGGGCGTCCAGGCGCATCTCCAGCAGCTCCACCAGGTTCTCACCGGTCAGGCCGGAGGTGCGCTTGGCCTCTTCGAAGTAGCGGCGCATCTGGGCCTCACGGATGTTGTACTGGGCGCGAAGACGCTGCTTCTCCTTCAGACGCACCGAGTAGTCGGAGTCGGCCTTGCGACGGGCGCGGCCGTGCTGGCCGGGGCCGTACGGACGGCGCTCCATGTACTTCTCGGCCTTGGGAGTCAGGGCGATGCCGAGGGCGCGCGAGTGACGCACGGTACGGCGGGTACGCAGGTTGGAAGCCACGAGGGCTCCTTTCTTGTCAGGCGGCACGGTTGTGGTTGATCTCCAGCCCTGATGCCGGACCGCGTGACTGCGTGCCGGCGCACCGTGGAACCACGGAGACAAGGGTGGGCTGGAACCTGGCCTCCGGTCGTCCATCGGAGAGCTGAGGGGCATGCCGCTGCCCGTCATACGCTGCAACGCCGCACATCGGACCACGCCCGGAGGCGATGTCGAGAACGAGGACCTCATGCCCGCCCGAGTGGACAGGAAGCAGAGGAGAACTGGCGGCGCTTGCCAGACAGCGCACTACTCTACCAGGTCAGCCCTGGGCGGCCGGACCCTGCGGCGCGCGGGCGATCTCGGCCGCCTGGGAGACGTGCGTGGCCTCCACGAGGACGTCATAGGCCTCCGCCTCGAAGGTGGACAGTGAGGCGAAGTCTCGCTTGCCGCCGGTCATGGCGTGGGAGATGGCCCCGAAGATCGCGCCCCAGACGGCACCGATGCCCACACCGACCAGCACGGTCCACAGCCAGCTGCCGGGAGCCGCGAAGATGCCCAGCAGGATGCCGACCATCAGGCCGAACCACAGACCCTGCAGCGCACCCTGCAGGGCCGCCTTGCCCGTGGTCAGTCGACCGACCACCTGCTCCACCGAGCGCAGGCCGGTGCCCACGATCCGCACCTTCTCCACCGGGAATCCGCCGTCGGAGAGCCGGTCCACCAGCGCCTGGGCCTGGGGATAGGTGTCCACGCTCTCCAGGATCCGGTAGTCCACCTCGGTGGTGTTCGGGATCAGTCGAGCGGCCGGGTTCTGTGCTGGGGTGGTCACAGGGTCTCCTCACAGGTGGGGGGTGACGGCCGTCGGACGGCGGCCCAGATCATCTCAACACGCCAGGCGCTCCGACTATTCCGATAACAGCATCAACAACAGCATTGATGACGCGAGCCAAAGCCTATTGTCCGGTGCCGCGGTCTCGAGATGGACCCGGCATGCCGCGGATCAGAGCCCGCAGCTGCTGCCAGCGCTCCCCCAGTCCACGCTCCACGCCGCGGTCCGTGGGGCGATAGTACTGCTGGTCCTTGAGCGTGTCCGGCAGGTACTGCTGCCGGGCCACGCCGTGCGGCTCGTCATGGGAGTAGACGTAGCCCTTGCCGTGGCCCAGTGCCTGGGCTCCCGGATAGTGCGCATCACGCAGGTGCGCAGGCACCTGCCCTGCCCGGCCGGCGCGCACATCGGCCACTGCGGCGTTGATCGCGGCATAGGACGCGTTGGACTTGGGCGCGGTGGCCAGGTGGACCACGGCTTCAGCCAGCACCAGCCTTCCCTCCGGCATGCCGATCAGCTGGACCGCCTGGGCCGCGGCGACAGCCGTCTGCAGAGCGGTGGGATCGGCCATCCCCACATCCTCGGAGGCAGAGACGATCAGGCGCCGGGCGATGAACCGCGGGTCCTCGCCCGCCTCGAGCATCCGCGCCAGGTAGTGCAGAGCCGCATCCACGTCCGAGCCTCGGATGGACTTGATGAACGCGCTGATCACGTCGTAGTGCTGGTCGCCGGCCTTGTCATACCTCAGCACCGCCCGGTCCATGGCCTGGGCGGCGTCCTCCACACTGATGCGGGGCACTCCCGGGGAGCCGTCCTGCTCGTCCTGGGTGTCGTCGTCGGGAATCTGCTGGCGATCGATGGTGACTCCTGCCGCGGCCTCCAGCGTGGTCAGGGCTCGACGGGCATCCCCCTGGGCCATGCGCACCAGATAGTCCAGCCCGTCCTCGGTCAGTTCGACCGAGCCGTTCAGTCCACGCTCGTCCGTCACGGCGCGTTGGAGCAGCGAGGAGATGTCCTCGTCCGTGAGGGGCCGCAAGGTCAGCATCAGCGACCGCGAGAGCAGCGGGGCGATCACCGAGAAGGACGGGTTCTCCGTGGTGGCGGCCACCAGGACCACCCAGCGGTTCTCCACGCCGGGCAGCAGCGCATCCTGCTGGGCCTTGTTGAAGCGGTGGATCTCGTCCAGGAACAGCACGGTGGTGCGGCCGTAGAGGTCGCGGTCGGTCAGGGCCTGGTCCATCACCGCGCGCACGTCCTTGACTCCGGAGGAGATGGCGGACAGCTCCACGAACGTGCGGTCCGGGGCACGGGCGATGACATGGGCCAAGGTGGTCTTGCCGGTCCCCGGTGGCCCGTAGAGGATCAACGACGACGGCCCGGCGGCTCCGCGGGCGCCTCCCCCTTCAGCGAGCTTGCGCAGGGGTGAACCCGGGTGGAGCAGGTGCTGCTGGCCGACCACCTCGTCCACACTGCGCGGCCGCATGCGCACGGCCAGAGGCGCGGAGGGGCGCGTGCGTCCGGTCGATGAGGTGCGGGCGTCCTGGGCCTCGGCGGCGGACTCGTCGGATCCGTTGGGTCCGTCGAACGCGGCACTGAACAGGTCACTCACCCGTCCAGCCTATCGGTGGCCACGGACACGGCGGACGTGGGGGCCGGCGGGCGGCACGGGTGTGCCCACAATGGTGTCATGAGAGCAGTGCTGCAACGAGCCCGGTCCGCCTCCGTCACGGTCGAAGGTGAGGTGGTCGGCGAGCTGTCCGGTCCAGGGCTCGTGGTGCTGCTGGGGGTGAGCGCCGAGGACACCGAGGCCCAGGCCGTCCAGCTCGCCCAGAAGGTGTGGAACCTGCGCATGCTGGAGGACGAGCGGTCCTGCGCCAGCGCCGCGGCGCCACTGCTCGTGGTCAGTCAGTTCACCCTCTACGGGGACGTGCGCAAGGGGCGGCGGCCCTCCTGGACCCGCTCCGCACGCGGCGATCAGGCCGAACCGCTGTACGAACGCTTCATGGCCGAGCTGCGCGCGCAGGGTGCGCAGGTGGAGTCGGGGCGGTTCGGGGCGATGATGGAGGTCTCGCTGGTGAACTCGGGACCGTTCACGTTGCTGGTGGACACGGACGACCCGCCGCCCGTGCGCTAAACCCTCAGCTGCAGCTCAGGCGCGCGTCCCCCGGGAGCGCTGCCACCAGGCGAGCACCACAGCGCCCACGAGCACGCCGACCACCAGCGCCACCGCCCATCGGACGGCCATGCTCCAGTCCGTGGTCAGATCGATCACGATGTTGGTCAGGAACGTGGCCAGGATGATCGGCAGCGTGGTGGCCCAGGTGGGCGGGCGCTGGCTGCGGGCCGGGCCGGTATTCGGGGGCGTGGCGCTCATGGACTGCTGTCCTCCTCGTCGTCGGGATCGTGCTGAAGCTGGAAGGGTCCCACGGACACCGTGGTGAACATGGAGAGATCGAACGCCTGCTCTGCGGCCGCCTGCACCAGGACCGGCGGGGTGTCTCTGGCCAGCTGCAGGACCAGGGCGTCCAGTGGTTCAGCGTCACTGCCGCCGAGGTCTCCGGTGTACCGGAACGGCACCACTGCGGACTCACCCGGGTCCAGGAGCACCGCCTCCGGGGTGAGGGACTCCGTCTCCGGGTGGTACCCGAAGGTCGGCGTCAGGGCCGTCTGCTCGACCTGCAGCACGAACGGATGGTCCCACGCTCCGCGTGCCCCGATTCCTGGGTATCCCTGCAGCGTGCACGCCTGGGACCCGGTGTTCGTCACGGTGATGTGGGCGTAGCGGGACCCCAGTGCGGCCTCCACGGCTCCCATCTCTGCGGTGGTCGCGGCGGAGCTGCAGGTGCCGGGGCCGGTGTCTGCCGTGGCGGGCAGGCGCACCAGGTCGAGCAGCTGGTCACCGTTCAGCCCCATGGCCGGGGTCGCCACATCCTGTGCCCGATCCCAGTCCGTGGGCACCTCTGACTCGTGCGCCGGTCCCACGGATGCCGGTGGTCGATCCGTGGGTGAGGCAGCGGTGGTGGGCGTGGGGTCCGGGCTCGGTACCGGTGTGCAGCCGGTCAGGAGGAGCCCGGCGAGCACACCGACCGCTGCCGCGCACCGGCGTCCCCCGCCCACGGCGCTACTTCTGCTCGGCGGCGTCAGAGGCCTTCGACTCAGAGCACTTCTCCGCAGGGGCCTTCGGCTCCGGCTTGGCGTCCACCCCGGCCTCCTTGCGCTGCTGCGGGGTGATCGGAGCGGGGGCGGCGGTGAGCGGATCGTAGCCGTTGCCGGTCTTGGGGAAGGCGATGACCTCGCGGATGGACTCGGTCCCGGCGAGCAGGGCCACCACCCGGTCCCAGCCGAAGGCGATGCCGCCGTGCGGCGGGGCGCCGTACTTGAAGCCCTCCAGCAGGAAGCCGAACTTCTCGTGGGCCTCCTCCTCGGACAGTCCCATCACCTGGAAGACGCGCTCCTGCATCTCCTGGCGGTGGATGCGGATGGAGCCGCCGCCGATCTCGTTGCCGTTGCACACGATGTCATAGGCGTAGGCCAGGGCGGATCCGGGGTCGGTGTCGAAGGTCTCGGCGAACTCGGGCTTGGGCGAGGTGAAGGCGTGGTGCACGGCGGTCCAGGCGCCGGCGCCCACGGCCACGTCACCGGAGGCCACAGCGTCAGCGGCCGGTTCGAACATGGGTGCGTCCACCACCCACACGAAGGCCCAGTCGGCCTCGGAGGCGGGGACATCCGGTCCGGCGTCCTTGATCAGGCCGACTCGGTGTCCGATCTCCACGCGGGCGGCACCCAGCAGCGCACGAGAGGCCTTGGCCTCGCCGGCGGCGAAGAAGACGCAGTCGCCGGGCTGTGCGCCCACGGCCTGGGCCAGTCCGGCCTTCTCCTGGTCGGAGATGTTCTTGGCCACGGGTCCGGTGAGGGACCCGTCCTCCTGGATGAGCACGTAGGCCAGCCCCTTGGCGCCGCGCTGCTTGGCCCATTCCTGCCAGGCGTCCAGGGTGCGGCGGGCCTGCGAGGCACCGCCGGGCATGACCACGGCACCCACGTAGGGCGCCTGGAACACCCGGAACGGGGTGTCCTGGAAGTACTCGGTCAGCTCGGTCAGCTCCAGGCCGAAGCGCAGATCGGGCTTGTCCGAGCCGTACTTCTGCATGGCCTCGTGGTAGGTCATCCGGCGGATGGGCGTGGGGACGTCCACGCCCACCAGAGACCACACGGCCTTGACGATCTTCTCGCCGAGCTCGATCACATCGTCCTGCTCCACGAAGGAGGCCTCGATGTCCAGCTGGGTGAACTCCGGCTGGCGGTCGGCGCGGAAGTCCTCATCCCGGTAGCAGCGGGCGATCTGGTAGTACTTCTCCACGCCACCGACCTGGAGCAGCTGCTTGAACAGCTGGGGCGACTGCGGCAGGGCGTACCAGGAGCCCGGGGCCAGGCGGGCCGGGACCAGGAAGTCACGGGCACCTTCAGGGGTGGAGCGGGTCAGGGTGGGGGTCTCCACCTCCATGAACCCCTCGCCGTGCAGCAGCTCGCGAGCGGTCCGGTTCACGTCCGAGCGCAGGCGCATGATACGGGCCGGGTCCGGGCGGCGCAGGTCCAGGTAGCGGTGACGCAGGCGCGCCTCCTCGCCGACCTCCACGTGCTCGTCGATCTGAAACGGCAGCGGAGCGGCGGTGTTGAGCACGGTCACGGTCTCGGTGATCAGCTCGATCTCGCCGGAGGGCAGGTTCGGGTTCTCGTTGCCCTCCGGGCGGCGCTCCACGGTGCCGGTGACCTGCAGGACGTACTCGTTGCGCAGCGGATCGAAGTCCTTCTCGTCCCGCACCACCACCTGGGCGAAGCCGGAGGCGTCGCGCAGGTCCACGAAGGCCACGCCGCCGTGGTCACGCCGGCGGGCCACCCAGCCGGTGACGGTGACGGTCTGTCCGATGAGCGAGGCGTTGAGGTCGCCCAGCTGATGTGTGCGCAGCACAGAGGTCCTTCCCGTCCGATCGTGGTGCTCTCCAGCCCGCGCGCAGGCGCGGTGGCAGACGGTTCACGTGGACGTCGGTTCGGTGTGATAGAGATCGGGTTCGCCGTCGAGTCTAGTGCGTCCCGCACCCTGACCGGTCCGCACGTCCCTCCGTCCGCAAGGAGTCCGCCATGTCTGCCACACCGTCCTTGGCCCGCAGGCTGACCCTGCCGCAGGCGATCGTGATCGGCGTCGGCTCCATGGTGGGCGCCGGGGTGTTCTCCGCCCTCGGCCTGGCCGCCGCGCACGCTGGGGCATGGTTGTTGGCCGCCCTGGCGCTGGCCGGGCTCACCGCCTGGGCCAATGCCACGTCCACCGCGCAGCTGGCCGCAGTCCACCCCACCTCGGGCGGGGCGTACACCTTCGGCCGCAGACAGCTCAATGACACGGCAGGGTTCATCGCCGGCTGGGGGTTCGTGACCGGCAAGTCCGCCTCCGTGGCCGCCATGGCCTACACCTTCGCCCTCTATGTGGCACCGGGTGACCCCAGCACCGACTGGACGCCGCGCTGGGTGGCGGTGGCCGCCGTCGTGGTGATCACCGGGGTGAATCTGCTGGGCATCACCCGCACCGCCCAGGCCACCATGGCGATCGTGGTCCCGGTGGTGCTGATCCTGGTGGTGGTGATCATCGCCGCCTTCAGCGGCTCACCGCAGCAGTTCCCGACGACGGCCGGCACCTCCCAGCCCGGCTCGCTGTGGGGCGTGGTCCAGGGGGCGGGGCTGCTGTTCTTCGCCTTCGCCGGGTACGCCCGGATCGCCACGCTGGGCGAGGAGGTGGTGGACCCGCGGCGGTCGATCCCCCGTGCCGTGATGAGCGCGCTGGGCTTCACCCTGGTGCTCTATGTGGTGCTGGCTGTGGCGCTGCTGCAGGTGCTGGGGGCCGAAGGACTGGCGGGGTCGCCTGCCCCCGTGCGGGACGCCGTGGAGGCGACCCTCGGGTCGGGGTGGGTCTGGCTGGCCGTGGTGGGAGCCGCGCTGGCGAGCCTGGGGTCCATGTTGAACCTGGTGGCGGGGATCTCCCGCACAGCGTTGGCCATGGCGCGTGAGGGCGATCTGCCGCGGCCGTTGGCCCGGGTGGACGAGCGGACCTCGGTGCCGTGGGTGGCCCAGGTGGTGACGGGCGTGGTGGTGATCGGACTGGTGCTGGCCACAGACATCCTCACCGTGGTGGGGTTCAGCTCCTTCGGTGTGCTGGTGTACTACGCGGTGTCCAACCTGGCCGCGAGCACGCTGCAGGAGCGGGTGATCGCCGGGCCCCGGTGGTTCAACCTGGTGGGGCTGGCGCTGTGCGTGCTGCTGGCCGTCACGCTGCCCCCGGTCTCGGTGTTGACCATGCTGACCGTGTTCGCCGTGGGCCTGGTGGGCCGGGCCGTGGTCGGTCGAGCGTCTGCTCGGTGACCTGGATGACCCCGCCCTCACCCTGTCCAGTGAGCCCGGCGGCTGAGGATGGAGGTGGCCGCCGTCAGGCCTGTCAGGCCTGCACCACCTGCGGGACGAGGTCCGCCGCCGGCGGGGTCCAGGTCTCCGGGTCAGCGTCCACCTGCTCGCCGGAACGGATGTCCTTGACCTGGTGGGTCAGCGCACCGTCCTCACCGACCTCAGAGAACCAGACGAAGGGGATCCCACGGCGGTCGGCGTACTTGATCTGCTTGCCGAACTTCTCGGCGGACACGGCCACCTCGGCTGCGACCCCGCGTGCGCGCAGCAGCTGGGCGGTGTCCTGCGCGGCGCTCCAGGAGTCCTCGTTGGCCAGGGTCACGTAGACGGCGGTGGGCACGGAGCGGCTGGCAGTGGCCATCTGCTGGGAGAGCATGCGCATCACCAGTCGGGTGACACCGATGGACAGGCCCACGCCCGGGAACACGCGGTTGCCCTTGGACGCCAGCGCGTCGTACCGGCCGCCGGAGCAGATCGAGCCCAGCTGCTCGTGTCCGGTGAGCACCGTCTCGTAGACCGTCCCGGTGTAGTAGTCCAGGCCGCGGGCGATCGACAGGTCGGCCACCGCACGTCCGGGGGCGCGGCGGTGCAGCTCACCGATCACCTCGGTCAGCTCGGCCAGCCCCACCTCCAGCAGCTCGTGCTCCACACCGAGCGCGCGGACCTGCTCCACGAAGGAGGTGTCCTCGGTCCGGATCTGCGCCAGCGCCAGGGCTTGGGCGGCCTGCTCGGCGGTGGCGCCGAGCTCCTCCTGGAGCAGCTCGGCCACGCGCTCGGCGCCGACCTTCTCCAGCTTGTCGATGGAGCGCAGCACCCCGGCGGTGTCCTCCAGCCCGATCCCCCGGTAGAAGCCCTCGGCGAGCTTGCGGTTGTTGATCCGCAGCGTGAAGTCCCCGATCGGCAGGGCGCCCAGGGCCTCGGCGATCACCAGGGCCACGTCCACGTCGTACCGGAACGGCAGGGTGCCGTCACCCACCACGTCGATGTCCGCCTGCGTGAACTCCCGGGCCCGCCCCTCCTGAGGACGTTCACCGCGCCAGACCTTCTGGATCTGGTAGCGGCGGAACGGGAAGGCCAGGTGGCCGGCGTTCTCCACCACGTAGCGGGCGAAGGGCACGGTCAGGTCGAAGTGCAGGGCCAGTCGCTTGGGGTCGTTGGGATCCTTGGCCTCCGCGCCTGACTGGGCTGTCTGGTCCTCCTGGAGCCGGGAGACCGCGTAGACCTCCTTGTCGATCTCCCCCTTGCGCAGCAGCTGTCCCAGGGTCTCCACCGCGCGGGTCTCGATCGAGCTGAAACCGTGCAGCTCGAAGGTCCGCCGCAGGATGTCCAGCACATGCTGCTCCACGATCCGCTCCGCGGGGAGCCACTCGTGGAAGCCGGACAGGGATGCCTTGCGGGACATGGGAGACCTTCTCATCGGTTCAGGGACAGGACGTGACACGCGTGGACACCCGTGATCAGAAGGAGCCCCACAGACAGGCCCGTCCCGACGACGGCCACACGCCTTCACATTCTAGGTCGCCCGTCCTTCGGCTCGGCGTTCCCGTCCAGGTGACCGCGGTGCGTCAGATCCGTCCCACCGGTGCATCCGTGCCGGTAGGCTGGCCGTGATCGTGTCCGTGCCCCCTGCGCGCACCCAGTCCTGGGGTCGGTGCAGGGCACCGAAAGAGAGTTCCAGCGGTGACCACCAGTCAGCAGCCCGACGACCAGCCCACCACCCCCGCCGAGGACATGCCCGTCCCCGCACCGGCCGACCAGACCGACCTTCCTGCGGCCGAGGCCGAGACCGCAGCGGTGCTGGAGTCGGTGGAGAGCACCGAAGCTCCGGCGGCCGCCGCCGGAGAGGACCAGCCGCAGGACCAGGCTCAGCAGGGCACTCCGGCAGCTGAGCAGGCACCGGAGGCCGAAGCCGCGCCCACGGCAGAGGAGCCCACGGCCGCACCGGCGGCGCCCTCTGCACCCAAGCCTGCCGCGGTCCCCCAGCCGCCCACGCCCGGTGCCCCGTCTCCGGCGTCTCTGCCCAAGCTGGCCCAGCGCCCCGGCGGCTCCGGCGCCAAGGGGGCTGGCAAGAGTGGGGCCAAGCCCGCCGCCGCTCCCCTGGTCGCCCCGGCCTACTCCACGCCGTTGGAGGAGGCCGCCCAGTTCGCCCGGGTCAGCGAGGACGGCCATGTGACCCTGCTGGACAACGGTGAGGAGGTCCAGGTCGGGCAGTACCCGGACGCCACCGAGCAGGAGGCCCTGGCCTACTTCGTGCGCAAGTACGACGACGTCGTCTCCCAGACCATGCTGCTGGAGCAGCGCGTTGCCGCCGGAGCTCCGGCCGGGGAGATCCAGAAGACCCTGGACCACCTGCAGGATACGGTCGAGGCCCGCGGCATGGTGGGCGATCTGCCCACGCTCCGGGACCGACTCGCCGCCCTGCAGGACACCTTGGACGAGCGTCGCACCGCTGACAAGGCAGCGCTGGAGGCCGCGCAGGCTGAGCAGCTGGCTGTCCGTGAGGGCATCGTCGCTGAGGCGGAGGACTGGGCTGCCAAGGACCCTCACCAGGTCCAGTGGAAGCAGGCCAGCGCACGCATGGCCGAGCTGTTCGATCAGTGGAAGGCCGCCCAGAAGGCCGGTCCTCGTCTGGGCAAGTCGGTCGAGGACGGACTGTGGAAGCGCTTCCGTGCCGCCCGAACCACCTTCGACAAGCACCGCCGCGCCTTCTTCTCCCAGCTGGATGCCACCAATGCCGAGGCCAAGTCGGTCAAGGAGAAGCTGATCGCGCGCGCCGAGAAGCTCTCCAGCTCCACGGACTGGGGCCCCACCACGGCGGCCTACCGTGACCTGATGGATGAGTGGAAGGCCGCGCCACGGGCCTCACGCAAGGAGGACGACGCCCTGTGGGCCCGCTTCCGGGGTGCCCAGGACACGTTCTTCGCCGCTCGGAAGGCCGCCAACGACGAGATCGACCGGGAGTACGGGGACAACCTGAAGGTCAAGGAGCAGATCCTCGCCGAGGGCCAGAAGCTGCTGCCGTTCACCGACCTCAAGGCCGGCCGTGCAGCGCTCAATGACCTCCGTGGCCGCTGGGAGGACGCAGGGCGGGTCCCCCGCAAGGACATCTCCCGCATGGAGTCGGGATTCCGCAAGCTCGAGGAGGCGCTGAAGCAGGCCGAGGACGAGCACTGGCAGAAGACCAATCCGGAGACCCAGGCTCGGACCAGCTCGGCGGTGAGCCAGCTGCAGGAGACGATCGCCGGACTGGAGAAGGACCTGGAGCAGGCCCAGGCCCAGGGTGATCAGAAGAAGATCACCCAGGCCCAGGAGGCCCTGGACGCACGGCGTCAGTGGCTGGAGATGCTCCAGGCCTCCCAGAGCTGACTCTCCCGGTGCAGCCTCCCCTACGGAGAGGTTGTCCACAGCTGTGGCCCGGCCCCGTGCCGGGCCACAGCTGTCTCTGCCACCCTGGAGGAGTGCACCCCACTGACGACCCCGCGACCGACCACGCACTGCTGGTCCCCGGCCGCCCGTTCACCGCGCCCGAGCTGCAGCTGATGGCCCAGACAGGCATGGTCCGGCCTCTGCTCGGAGGCCTCTACCGCTCAGCGGCCACTCCGGCCGACGCCGCCCTGCGGGCCGCAGCGGTGCTGCAGATCGCCGCCCCCGTGCTGGCGGGCCACTGGTGTGCCGTGGGCAGGACTGCAGCGTGGGTCCACGTCGGCGGGACGGCACCCACACGGCTGGAGGCGGCCGTCAGCCACTTCCACCGTCCACCTGCCCTGGCCGTGGCCCTGCCCCTGGTCCTGCGTCAGCTCGACGTCGCCGCCCCGGCAGGTCACACCGCTGAGGCACAGGAGGACGTCCAGATCCTGCACGGACTGCGGTGCACGACTCCCGACCGGACGTTGGAGGACCTGCTGCGGGACAGCGCCGACGGCAGCGTGGACTTGGCTCTGGAGCACACCGTGCAGCGCCTCGCCGGATGCACTCACCCCGCCGCGCTGCGTGCGCGATTCGAACGCCGGCGCAGGTTACCGGGCATGCTCCAGGCCCGCGAACGGCTCGAGGCGGTCCTGGAGCGCACCGTGGTCACGGTCTGACCGGAACGGTGCTCAGCGGGACTCTCGGTGCTGCTGCCGCCCCGAGGTGCGGTAGACGTCGTACACGCCGTCGATCCGGCGCACTGAGGAGAGCACGTGGCTCAGGAACTTCGGGTCTCCGAGCTCGAAGACGAACTTGCTGATCGCCACCCGGCTCCGGGAGGTGTTCACCGAAGCCGAGAGGATGTTCACGTGGTGCTCGGCCAGCACCCGGGTCACGTCCGAGAGCAGTGACTTGCGGTCCAGGGCCTCCACCTGGATCTCCACCAGGAACACGGAGGACTGGGTGGGGGCCCAGGAGACCTCGACCATGCGCTCGGGCTCCTGGGTCAGCGGACCCACATTGGAGCAGTCCGCGCGGTGCACCGAGACACCCGATCCGCGGGTGACGAAGCCCACGATCTCATCCGGCGGCACGGGCGTGCAGCACCGGGCCAGCTTGACCATGACATCGGCCGAGCCCTGGACCACCACGCCGGAGTCGGAATGGCGCGGCGCCCGGGAGACCTGCGTGATCGGCACGGTGTCCAGGCTCGGCTCGGACTCGACCGGTTCGGTCAGTGCCTCCAGGTGCTCCATCACGTTCTGCGCCGAGACGTTTCCGTCACCGATGGCCGCATACAGACCCGGGACATCCGGCAGGCTCAGGACGGTGGCGACCTCGCCGAGTGCCTCCGCGCTCATCAGCCGGTGCAGGGGCAGGTTCATCCGCCGCAGCTGACGGGTCAGCTGCTCCTTGCCCTTCTCGATCGACTCCTCACGGCGCTCCTTGGAGAACCACTGCCGGATCTTGTTGCGCGCTCGAGGGCTGCGCACGAAGTTCATCCAGTCCTGGCTGGGGCCGGCCCCTTCGGTCTTGGAGGTGAAGACCTCCACCCAGTCGCCGTGGGCCAGCTCGCTGTTGAGGGGCACCAGCTTGCCGTTCACGCGGGCCCCGATGGTGCGGTGACCCACCTCGGTGTGCACGGCATAGGCGAAGTCCACCGGCGTGGAGCCGGCCGGCAAGGCCATCACCTCCCCCTTGGGGGTGAAGACGAAGACCTCAGCGGCGTCGATCTCGGTGCGCAGCGACTGCAGGAACTCGTTCGGGTCCTTGGTGTCCTTCTGCCAGTCCATGACCGAGCGCAGCCAGGCCGGGGTGCCCTCCACGGTGCCGGCAGCACCGCCCTCACCGGTCTGCGCCTGGTTCTTGTACTTCCAGTGCGCGGCCACGCCGTACTCGGCACGCCGGTGCATCTCGTGGGTGCGCAGCTGGATCTCCACCGGCTTGCCGCCCGGACCGATCACCGTGGTGTGCAGCGACTGGTACATGTTCAGCTTGGGCATGGCGATGTAGTCCTTGAACCGCCCCGGCAGCGGACTCCAGGTGGAGTGCAGCACACCCAACGCGCCATAGCAGTCCCGCACCGAGTCGACCAGCACGCGCACGCCGATCAGATCGTGGATCTCGTCGAAGTCCTTGCCCCGCACGATCATCTTCTGATACACGGAGTAATAGTGCTTGGGCCGGCCGGTGACCACGGCCTTGATCCGGGCTTCCCGCAGCTGACGCTCGATCTCACCGCGCAGTCCGGTGAGGTTCTTCTCCCGCTCCGGGGTGCGCTCCCCCACCAGTCGCACGATCTCGGCGTACACCTTGGGATGCAGGGCGGCGAAAGAGAGGTCCTCCAGCTCCCACTTGATGGTGTTCATACCCAGCCGGTGGGCCAGTGGAGCGTAGATCTCCAGGGTCTCCTTGGCCTTCCGGGCGCTGGACTCCGGGGAGACGTACCTCCAGGTCCGGGCATTGTGCAGGCGGTCGGCGAGCTTGATCAGCAGCACCCGTACGTCCTGGGCCATGGCCACGACCATCTTGCGCACGGTCTCGGCCTGGGCGGCGTCCCCGAACTTGACCTTGTCCAGCTTGGTCACGCCGTCCACCAGGTGGGCGGCCTCCTCGCCGAAGTCCTTGCGCAGCTGGTCCAGGGAGTAGCTGGTGTCCTCCACCGTGTCATGCAGCAGGGCGGCGGCCAACGTGTTCCCGGACAGGCCCAGTTCGGCCAGGATGGTCGCCACGGCCACCGGATGGGTGATGTACGGGTCCCCGCTCTTGCGCCGCTGACCGGCGTGGCAGGCCTCGGCCACCTCGTAGGCCCGGATGATCAGGTCCAGGTCCTCCTTGGGTTGCCGGACCTTCAGGGTGCGGATCAGCGGTTCCAGGATCGGCGAGTAGGCCGTGACGTGACGACCGGTCAGCCGGGCCAGACGACCGCGCGGACGCCGCGAGACGACGGTGCCCACACCTGCCGTGGACGCACTGCCCACCGGGCTGGGAGCCGCCTCCCCTGCTGGGGCGGTTGCGACGTCGTCGGGACCGGTCTCCTGGCGTGAGCCGGCGGGGCCGGGCGCGCTGGTTCCTTCGGGCTGAGCAGGGTTCGCTGTCACCGCTGTCCTTCCCGCGGGCCGAGGTCCGCTGCCATGGTCATCCGTGCTCACGGAGAGTCCGCGAGGAGGATGCACTCCAGCTTAGTGCGCCGGACGCTCCTCCAGGTCCGCGCCGGGCTTGCGTGCGGCAGCGGCCTCCTTCTCCTCCAGCTCGGTCTCGAAGGTCGCGGCGTACTCGGCCGGCTCCTCGCCCACGCGCTGGTCCAGGACCTTGCGGTCGTGGGCCTGGATGGACGGTTCGTTGCGGCGCAGCAGCGCGTACAGCGGGGCCTGGATGAACAGGGTGGCCAGGGTGCCCACGATGATGCCCACGAACAGGGCCAGCGCGATGTCACGCAGGGTACCGGCGCCCAGCAGGAACACGCCGATGAACAGGATGGAGCCCACCGGAAGCACGCCCACCATGGAGGTGTTGATGGAGCGGACCAGGGTCTGGTTGATGGCCAGGTTGACGTTCTCAGCGAAGGTGCGGCGGGAGTCCTCCAGGGAGGTCTCCGTGTTCTCTCTGATCTTGTCGAACACCACCACCGTGTCATACAGGGCGTAGGAGAGGATCGTCAGGAACCCGATGATGGCCGAGGGCGTGATCTCGAAGCCCACGGCACCGTAGATCCCGGCCGAGAGGGCCACCACATAGAGCAGGCCGATCACGGCGGCCAGGGACATCTTCCAGGTCCGGAAGTACACAGCCATCAACAGGGCCACCAGGACCACGAAGATGATCAGGCCCAACAGCGCCTGCTGTGAGACGGCCTCTCCCCAGGTGGGGCCGATGAAGTTGGAGGTGACCTGGTCCTCGCCCACCCCGTAGGCCTGCTGGAGGCGGTCGCCCACGGCCAGGGTCTGGGTGTCGTCCAGCTGCTCGGTCTGGACCCGCATGGTGCCGGGGGCGATGTTGGTCACCGTGGACTCGGACTCAGGCGCGGCCTCGGACATGGCGGCCTGCCCCAAGGACGGATCGGTGTTCTCCACTCCGGAGACGGTGAACTCGGATCCGCCACGGAACTCGATGCCCAGATTGAATCCGCCGCGCATCATCGTCAGGCCGCCGCTGACCAGCAGCAGCAGGGCGGCGATGGCGAACCACAGCTTCCACTTCTGGACGAACGGGTAGGAGCGCTTTCCGGTGTAGAGCTCGTTGCCCCACTGTGCCAGTGACGTCACTTGGAGTCCTCCCCGTCCTGGGTGCGGATGGTGTCAGGGCCGGCGGCGTGGCTGCCGCCGCGGGGGCGGCGGCCGGCCTGATCGGCCTCGGCCGGGCTGAGGGTGGTGGATGAGCCAGGGCGGGAGCTCAGGGCCTCGCCCACCGGGGTTCCGGCCAGCTGCTCCTGCCGTTCGGCGCGCCGACGCTCAGCGATGGTCTGGCGGCGCTCGGCCTCCTTGGCGGATCTGGCACTGCGGCGAGCCGCCTTGCCGCCGCCGTTGGCGCCGGCCCCGTTGGCCGCTGCCGCGGCCCGAGGACGGAAGGCACGGACCTGGCCGGCGCCCTTGTAGAGCGGCTCCACGCCCAGCAGCGACGGATCCAGTCCGGACCAGCGGTGGCCGCCGCCGAAGAACCGGGTCTGAGCCAGCAGGCGCATCACCGGGTGGGTGAACATGAAGATCACGATCAGGTCAGCCACGGCGGTCAGGCCGAGGGTGAAGGCGAAGCCGCGGACGTTGCCCACGGCCACGAAGTAGAGCACGACGGCGGCCAGCAGGTTCACGGCCTTGGAGGCGGTGATCGTCCGCTTGGCGCGGGCCCAGCCCAGCTCCACGGCCGCCTCCAGGCTCTGTCCGGACCGCAGCTCGTCCTTGATGCGTTCGAAGTAGACGATGAACGAGTCGGCGGTCAGGCCGATGGCCACGATGATGCCGGCGATGCCGGCCAGGGAGAGTCGGTAGTTGTCCGACCAGCCCAGCAGCACGATCGCCAGGTAGGTCAGGACGCCGGCCACCACCAGGGAGGCGATGGTGACCAGTCCCAGCACGCGGTACTGGAAGAAGGAGTAGACCGCCACCAGGATCAGGCCGATCAGTCCGGCGATCAGTCCCATGCGCAGCTGGTCGGAGCCCAGCGTGGCCGAGATCTGCTGCTCGGACTGGATCTCGAAGCTGATCGGCAGCGCGCCGTAGCTGAGCTGCTCGGCCAGCCCCTGGGCGGTCAGCTCGGTGAAGCTGCCGGTGATCTGTGCGCGTCCGTCGGTGATGACGGCATTGGACTGAGGTGCCGTGATGACCGCACCGTCCAGCAGGACGGCGAACTGCTTGCGCGGGTCACCGTCGGCGAAGGGGGTCAGTCGGGTGGTGACATCGCGGAACTTCTCGGTGCCCTCGTTCGTGAAGGACAGATTGACGGCCCACTGGTTGGTGGAGACGCCGGTCGGCGACTGGGTCATCCCGTAGTCGGCGTCGGCGATCTCGGTGCCCTTGACCTCCACCGGTCCCAACAGGTACTTGATGGCCGGCATGCCCCGCTCTTCATCGGCAGGCTGGCAGGCCACGGTCCCCTGATCAGCCGGCTTCGGCTCACGATTGGGGTTCGCCAGTTCGGCCGCGCAGTCCATGGCCTCGAACTCGGCGGCCAGCTCGGGAGTGATCCAGGCCGGGTCGGAGCCGTTGGCCGGTTCGCCCTCGGGCTGGGGGAAGTCCTCCAGCGCGGTCCGCTCCTCCTCCGGCACAGGATCACCGCCGGCGATCGAGAGCACGGAGCGGAACTCCATGTCCGCGGAGGCCTGGATCAGCTGCCGCGTCCGCTCATCGGGGATGCCCGGCAGGGAGACGACGACATTGCTGCCGCCCTGCGTGGCGATCTCTGCCTCGGAGACACCGGAGCCGTCCACGCGCTGACGGATGATCTCCACCGCTTGGCCCAGCTGCTCCTCCGTGGCCTGCTGACCACCACTGACCTGGGGCGCCAGGACCATCTGCGTGCCGCCCTCCAGATCCAGTGCGAGCTTGGGGGCGCCATCGGTCTGGCCGGTGGCCACGCCGACGCCGAGGGCAGCGGTGAGGGCGAGGGTCAGGGCCAGCAGCCACCACAGGGTGCGCTTGGCCCGACCTCGGGGGGTCTTGTCAGACATGGAGAGGACGGCTTTCGTTCAGCGGAGTGTCATCAGGCGCCGGGGTGCCCCGGCCGCAGGGAGGTCAGGCCTGAGGGCGACCGGTGTCCGGGCGGGGGTCCTGTGGGTCGATGGGACCGCGGGGGTCGGTGGGGTCACCGGCCGGGCGCGTCGACTCACCGTTGAGGTCATAGTCGCTGCCCTGCTCGTAGGCCGGGGCCTCGAAGCCCTCTGCCTGGGCGGCGGCCTCAGTGCTCACCGGATCGATGACCTGGCCGATGGCCTGCATGTGCACGGTGGCGGTGTTGCCCGGCGAGAGCTCCAGGACGACCTTGTTCTCCTCCTGGTCCACGGAGACGACACGACCGAACAGGCCCATGGAGGTCATCACCTCGACGCCGGGGGCGACGGTGGAGCGCATCTCCTGCTGCTGCTGCTGGACCTTCTTGCTCTTGCGGAACATGAAGAAGATCATCAGGCCGAACAGCGCCAGCATGATCAGCAGGAACGGATCGAAGCCCGGAGCGGCCTGCTGGCCGTTCTGGGCGAGGACGGAGGCGGTCGGGGCGAGGTCGAAGACGCTCAGAGGCATGAAGGAGACACCACATTCAGGTTCGGGGCACAGGTCAACTGGGTCAGTCTAGGGGCTGAACCTGTGACTGAGCGGAACATGAGCCTGCCGCGTGTGGTCCGAGCCACACGCCGGGCGCTCGCTCGGCCCCAGGTCACGGGGAGAAGAGCGTGTCCGTGGGGTCGTCGTCGGGCAGACCAGAGCCTCCAGCCTCCTGCGCGGCGCCGGCGGCGACCGTCCAGAAGGCGGCCCCGGGAGCCTCGGGCGGGGGCTGGAGTCCCAGGTGCTCCCAGGCGGCCGGCATGGCGATGCGCCCGCGCGGCGTGCGTCCCAGCAGTCCCTCCCGCACCAGGTACGGCTCGGCGACGGTCTCCACGGTCTCGACCTCCTCGCCCACGGCGATGGCCAGGGTGGACAGGCCCACCGGGCCGCCGCCGAACTTGGTGCACAGCGCCTGGAGCACGCCGCGGTCCAGACGATCCAGGCCGCGCGCGTCCACCTCATACATGTCCAGGGCTGCGGAGGCGGCGCGGGCGTCCACCTGGTCCAGGCCCTTGACCAGAGCCCAGTCCCGCACCCGGCGCAGCAGCCGGTTGGCGATGCGCGGAGTGCCCCGGGAGCGGGTGGCGATCTCAGCGAACGCCGCCGAGTTCAGCGCCAGGTCCAGCAGCAGGGCCGAGCGACGCAGCACCAGCTCCAGCTCTGCGCTGCTGTAGAACTCCAGGTGACCGGTGAAGCCGAACCGGTCCCTGAGGGGACCCGGCAGCAGACCGGCGCGCGTGGTGGCCCCAACCAGGGTGAACGGCGGGATCTCCAACGGAATCGAGGTGGCTCCGGCGCCCTTGCCGACCACGATGTCCACGCGGAAGTCCTCCATGGCCATGTAGAGCATCTCCTCGGCCGGACGGGACATCCGGTGGATCTCATCCAGGAAGAGCACCTCCCCCTCGGTCAGGGAGGAGAGGATGGCGGCCAGGTCACCGGCATGCTGAATGGCCGGTCCGGAGGAGATGCGCAGGGGCGCGTTCATCTCCGCGGCGATGATCATCGACAGCGTGGTCTTGCCCAGGCCCGGCGGGCCGGAGAGCAGGACGTGATCGGCGGTCTTGCCGCGCAGGCGGGCGGCCTCCAGGACCAGGGAGAGCTGTTCGCGGACCCGGTGCTGGCCGACGAAGTCGTCCAGGGTCCTGGGGCGCAGGGCCGCCTCGAGTTCACGCTCCTCGGCCTCGGCGCCGGGGGCGACCATCCGCTCCTCGGGTGACATGGACACCGACTACCGCCCGCTCCGCGCGGTCTGGCCCTGACCGAGATGCCGCAGCGTGGCTCGCAGGACGGCGCCCACATCCCCGGACTCCTCGAGCTCGGGCTGGTGAGCCAGGGTGGAGGTGACGGCCTTCTCGGCGTCCTTCTCCGACCAGCCCAGACCCGTGAGGGCCTCGAGCACCTGATCGGTCCAGGGCGCCGCAGCGGGGGTGGCCGCGGCAGGGCCGGAGCCGGACTCCTCCGTACCGGTGGGGACCAGCTTGTCCGCCAGTTCCAGGATCATCCGCCGCGCTCCCTTGGGACCGATGCCGGGGACCTTGGTGAACGCCTTGTCATCCCCGCCGGATGCGGCCACGCGCACCGCCTCCGGGGTGTGCACCGCCAGCACGGCCAGCGCCAGCCGCGGGCCGATCCCGGAGACGCCCAGCAACACCTCGAACACCTCACGCTCATCCGGCGTGCCGAAGCCGTAGAGAGTCAGGGAGTCCTCACGCACCACCAGGGAGGTGTGCACGGTGCCGGTCTCCCCCAGACGCAGTCCGGCCAGGGTGTGCGGGGTGGCGTGGACGAGCATCCCCACGCCGGAGACATTGAGGACGGCCTGATGCAGACCCACATGGTCCACCGTGCCGGTCAGGGAGGAGATCACAGGCAGCTCCGAGCGCGAGAGGATTCGAACACATCTACGAGGTACGCGTCCACCCTAGCGCGTGTTCCGGAGCACTCAGGCACCGCCACGCCCTCCAGGGCGCCGCCCGCCCGCCGCCTTCTTCTCGGCGGCCAGCCAGGCCTTCTGGGCCGCCGTCATCCCGCCACCCTGACCGCGGGAGGCGCCGGGCGTCGTCGGGAACCTGGAGGGGCGTGCCGGGCTGGTGAGGGAGGCGGTCTCCAGGCCTCGGCCCATCAGACCCCCGCGCCAGGCATGGGTGATGGCCAGGGCGATGGCGTCCGCGGCATCGGCCGGACGGGGCGGGGCGTCCAGGCGCAGGATCCGCGTCACCATGGAGGTGACCTGCTCCTTGCCGGCGTTGCCGTTGCCGGTCACGGCCGCCTTCACCTCCGAAGGCGTGTGCAGGGCCACCGGGATGCCAGCCCGGGCGGCGGCGGCGATCACGACACCGGAGGCCTGCGCCGTGCCGACCACCGTAGGGGTGTTGTTCTGCGCGAAGACGCGTTCCACCGCCAGATGGTCCGGCCGATGCAGCTGCAGCATGCGCGTGATGGCGGCATCGATCTCCAGCAGCCGTGCGTCCAGGGTGTGGTCCGCCGGGGTGCCGACCACCGTGACGTCCACCAGCGTGGCCGTGCGTCGAGCCGTCACATCCACCACGGCGATGCCGCAGCGGGTCAGCCCGGGGTCCACCCCGATCACCCGCAGTGCGGTGGGCTCACCTCGAGCCGTGCGGTCGCCGACGCCCCCGCCCGTGTCCACGGTCGAGATCAGTCCTCGTCCAGCTGCTCGATGACCTCGGCGGGGATCTCCACGTTGGAATAGACCGACTGGACGTCGTCCAGTTCCTCCAGGGCCTCCTCCAGACGGATGAACTTCTTGGCTCCGTCCAGGTCCAGCTCGACCTTCATGGAGGCCACGAACTCGGCCTCGTCGGTGTCGTAGTGGATGCCGGCCTCATCCAGCGCGGCAGCAACGGCCTGCAGGTCGGAGGGGTCGCACAGCACCTCGAAGCTGTCCCCCGACTGCACGACCTCCTCGGCACCGGCGTCCAGCACGGCCATCAGGATGTCATCCTCGGTGTTGCCCTCGGCAGGCAGGCGGACCACACCGGTGCGAGCGAACAGGTAGGCCACCGAACCGGGGTCGGCGATCGTGCCGCCGTTGCGGGTGACGGCCACCCGGACCTCGGAGGCGGCGCGGTTCTTGTTGTCGGTCAGGCACTCCACCATCAGTGCGGAGCCGTTGGGTCCTCGGACCTCGTACATGATCTCGGTGTAGTCGATGACCTCACCGGTCAGGCCGGCGCCACGCTTGATGGCCCGCTCGATGTTGTCGTTGGGCACCGACTGCTTCTTGGCCTTGGTCACCGCCAGGTCCAGTGCGGGGTTGCCGGAGAGGTCGGCACCGCCGGCGCGGGCAGCCACTTCGATCCCCTTGATGTACTTGGCGAAGGCCTTGGCGCGCTTGGCGTCCAGGGCGGCCTTCTTGTGCTTGGTGGTGGCCCACTTGGAATGCCCTGCCATGTGCTCTCCTCTCGAGGCCGAGCCCGTGAGGCGTCCGGCCGAGTGCTGGTGGTCGTCCGGCTGTGCAGCTGGTGGTGCCACTGCGTCCGGCTCTGCAGAAAGTCCGCGCCCGAGTCTACCGGCCGATCCCGGCGCGGCACTCCCCTGGCCGCACAGAATGTGAAACAGTTGCTGTCCATGACTGTGACTGACCCCGCCCTGGCCGAGAACCCGCTCCTGACCCCGTCCGATCTCCCCTACGGCCTGCCGGACTTCGCGGCCCTCCGGGACGAGCACTTCGCTCCGGCCTTCCGTCACGCCGTGGCGCTGCACCGTGAGGAGCTCGAGGCGATCGCCGCGGACACCTCAGAGCCCACCTTCGAGAACACCTTCCTGGCGCTGGAGCGCTCGGGCCAGCTGCGCCGCTGGGTGGAGATGGTCTTCTACACGCTCGTCCCTGCGGACGGCACTGAGGCCCGTCAGCAGATCCATGAGGAGCTCGAGCCCGTGCGTTCGGCCCACGAGGACGCGATCTACCTCAACGAACGGCTCTTCGCGCGCCTTTCGGCCGTGGACCGCACTGCGCTGACCGGGGAGGACGCCCGGCTGGCCGAGGTGGTCCTGCAGGAGTTCATCCTGCGCGGAGCCGGCCTGGACGCACCGGCCAAGGCCCGACTGGAGCAGATCAACGAGCGCCTGGCGGTGCTCGGTGCCCAGTACAACCGTCGGATGGTCGCCGAGAACGCGGCGCGCGCCGTCCTGATCACCGACCCCGCCCAGCTGGCCGGACTGAGCGATTCCGACCGCGCCGCCGCGGCGGACGCAGCAGCGGAGGCAGGGCACGACGACGGCCACCTCCTCACGCTCTCGATGTTCACCTCCCAGCCCTGGCTGGAGCAGCTGGAGGATCGAGACACCCGCCAGCGGGTCCATGAGGCCGCCTGGGCGCGCGGCACCGAGCCCGGAGAGCACTACGTGCTGGACATCGCCGCCGAGCAGGCCGCGCTGCGCGCGGAGAAGGCCGGACTGCTGGGCTACCCCACCTGGGCGGACTACGCCCTGCAGGACCGCACCGCCCCGGACCTGCCGGCGGTCCAGGAGCTGCTGGGTCGGCTGGTCCCCGCCGCCACCGCCAACGCCCGACGCGAACGGGAACGACTGGAGCAGCTGGCCGGTCACCCGATCCAGCCCTGGGACTGGCCCTACTACTCCGCGCAGGTGGAGCGCGAGGACTACGCCGTGGACGCCGGCGCCCTGCGGCCCTACTTCGAGCTGGACCGCACCCTGACCCAGGGCGTGTTCGCCGCCGCCACAGCTCTGTACGGCATCACCTTCCGGGAACGCACCGATCTGGCCGGATACCACCCCGATGTGCGCGTCTGGGAGGTCTTCGACGCCGACGGCACCGGACTGGGACTGTTCCTGGGTGACTTCTACACCCGTCCCACCAAGTCCGGCGGTGCGTGGATGAACCCCATCCGGGAGCGCTCCACGGAACTGGACGAACGGCCCGTGGTGGTCAACAATCTCAACATCCCCCATCCTCCCGCCGGTGAGCCCACTCTGCTGACCCTGGACCAGGTGACCACCCTGTTCCATGAGTTCGGCCATGCCCTGCACGGGCTGCTGGCGGAGGCCCGCTATGCCACCCTCTCCGGCACCTCGGTCCCCCGGGACTTCGTGGAGTTCCCCTCGCAGGTCAACGAGATGTGGATCCAGTGGCCGCAGATCGTCCAGGCCTACGCCCGTCACGTGGACACCGGAGAGCCGTTGGATCCTGCGGCGCTGGAGTCGCTCCAGGCCGCCTCGCTCTGGGGCGAGGGCTTCTCCACCACCGAGTACCTGGGTGCGGCCCTCCTGGACCTGGCCTGGCACGCGCTGCGCCCCGGCGAGACGGTGGCGGACCCGTTGGCGTTCGAGGCCGAGCAGCTCACTGCGGGCGGTCTGGACCCGCAGCTGGTGGCGCCGCGCTACCGCTCCAGCTACTTCAAGCACATCTTCTCCGGCGGATACGCCGCGGGCTACTACTCCTACATCTGGTCCGAGGTGATGGACGCGGACACCGTGCAGTGGTTCCAGGAGAACGGCGGGCTGACCCGGGAGAACGGCGACCGCTTCCGGGCCGAGCTGCTGGCCCGGGGCAACACGCGGGACCCCATGGAGTCCTACCGTGCCTTCCGTGGGCGGGACCCGGAGCCGCAGCCGCTGCTGGAGCGGCGCGGGCTGGCCTGAGTCAAGACGTCAGCTGCGGCACCCCGGGCCGGGGCGAGGTGAGCACGGCGGAGAGCCAGATGCTCACCGCCCGGTGCCACTTCTCCGGGTCCACGTTCCATTCCCGCGTGTGCCTGGCCTGACGGAACCGGACGAAGGAGACCAGCTGAGGTGCCTTGGCGGCCAGTTCCACGGAGGGGCCCAGGGGCACGAAGTCGTCGTCCTCGGAGTGCAGGATCAGGGTGGGCACGCGCAGCTGTTCGGCGCGTGCCACCCAGTTCATCGCCTTCAGGTCCACCGGGGCGGCCAGCCCGGTGGCCCAGCGACCGGCCTTGTTGGACATCAGCCACTGCCCGAGCTTTCCGGACGCCTCCGGGAGTCGGTTGGCCTTGGCCTGGTGGGCCAGCACGTCGATCCAGTTGATGACCGGCCCGTCCAGCACCATGGCGGCCACCGCGGTGGCGGCCAGCTCGGAGCGGTCCACCAGCTGCAGGCAGACGGCCCCGCCCATGGACCAGCCGAACAGGACCACCTCGGTGGCCCCCTGGTCCAGGGCATAGGCCACCGCGGCCTCCACGTCCTGCCATTCAGTGGTGCCGAGGCCGTACCGTCCGTCCGGCGCGGCCGGGGCATCACCGTCGTTGCGGTAGGAGATCATCAGCGAGGTCATGCCCAGGGACCGCGCCGTGCTCACCGCGCGGATCCCCTCGGTGCGCTTGGTGCCCCGCCCGTGAACCATCACCGCCCAGGCGCCCTCGCCGGGCCGTCGTCGGGAGCCGTCCTTGAGCGGCTCCGGGCGCACCAGCCAGGCCGGTGCGGAGCCGTTCTCCACCGGGATCTTCACGTCCTCGGTCTCATACCCCGCCGCGCGCGGATCGGGGTAGACGAATCCGGTCCACCGTCCCCGCACCGCGCGGGTGATGTCTCCGGAGTAGACCTGCTCCACCTGGCGCTGCACGGTGCCGTCCCGCGGGTCGAACGAGGTCACCGCGCCGATCCGTGCCACGGAGGCACCGCCGTCGAACACCAGGGAGTAGGTGCCGGGCACTGTGGTCTCCTCCGTGGCCGGCAGGATGATCTCCTGACCGGTCTCACCGTGCACCACCGCCAGGATCTCCAGATCCTCCGCCGGGGTCTTGACCGGGGTCACCACGGTGCGCGCGAACACGCCGGCCAGACCGGAGACAGCCCCGGCCGCCAGGGACCCGGCCACCACGCCGGCGCCGGCGGCCAAGGAGGACCACTTCACGGTGGGGGCCGCCTTCTGCACCCCCCTGCCGATCCGCTGGGTCACAGCGGCACGGAGCGGGGACAGTCCGGAGGAGGTGGCGGCGCGCGAGCTCATGCTCCATTGTCACCACCGACCTGCCCACCCCGTCCACTCGGCGGGTCCGGCGTGGCGCAGGGCTCGGAATGGCTGCCCTGCCCGTGGTGTTATGGGGGTGTGAGCGATCATCAGAGTCCCCAGACCCCAGACCAGCCGGCCACTGCCACGGACCACCACGACGACGGCCCCTCGCCTCAGGTGGGGCAGGTCACCGATGACCAGTGGCGCGAGCGTCTCACCCCGGAGGAGTTCCATGTGCTGCGCCAGGCCGGCACCGAGCGCCCCTACACCGGCGAGTACTGGGACACCCACACCGAAGGCGTCTACTCCTGCCGGGCCTGCGGCACCGAGCTGTTCCGGTCCCAGCAGAAGTTCGACTCGCACTGCGGGTGGCCGTCCTTCTTCGCCCCCCTGGCCGAGGACCGGGTGGAGTACATCCGAGACATGAGCATGGGCATGGAGCGGATCGAGGTGCGCTGCCGAAGCTGCGGCTCGCACATGGGACATGTCTTCCAGGGCGAGGGCTATGACACCCCCACCGATCTGCGGTACTGCATCAACTCGATCTCCCTGACCCTGCAGCCCGCCGACCCTGCAGCGGGCGCATGAGCGCGGACACCGTGTCCGAGGGCGTCTCCCGGCGTGGCTTCGCCTCGGACAACTATGCCGGCGTCCACCTCGAGGTGCTGCAGGCCTTGGCCCGCGCCAACGTCGGACATGAGCCGGCCTACGGCGGGGACTCCTGGACCGCGCGTCTGCAACAGCTGGTGACCCAGGAGTTCGGCGAGCGGGCCGCGGTCCATCCTGTGTTCAACGGCACGGGAGCCAATGTGGTGGCTCTGCAGGCCATGCTCCCGCCGTGGGGCGCGGTGATCTGCGCCGAGTCCGCACACATCCACCAGGACGAGGGCGGGGCGCCGGAGCGGGTCGGCCGGACCAAGCTGTTCACGGTGCCCACTCCTGACGGCAAGCTCACCCCGGAACTCGTGGACCGCCAGGCTCACGGCTTCGGATTCGTCCACCGGGCCCAGCCGGCCGTCGTCGAGATCGCCCAGGTGACCGAGCTGGGCACCGTCTACACGCCGGAGGAGATCCGGGCCCTGAGTGACCACGCCCATGGACTGGGCCTGGGCGTGCTTATGGACGGGGCCCGGCTGGCCAACGCTGCGGCCGCCCTGGAGGTGCCCCTGCGTGCCTTCACCACGGATGCCGGCGTGGACCTGGTCTCCTTCGGGGGCACCAAGAACGGTGCCCTGGGAGCCGAAGCGGTGATCGTGCTGAATCCGGATGCGGTGATCGGCGGCGGCACCGGCCGGGGGCAGACCGCCACCACGTCCGGACTGGCGGTGGAGCATCTGCGCAAGGCCTCCATGCAGCTGGCCTCCAAGATGCGCTTCATCTCCGCGCAGCTGGTCGCACTGCTGGAGGACGGCCTGTGGCTGCGCTCAGCCCGTCACGCCAATGCCATGGCCGCCCTGCTGGCCGCAGCAGTGGAGCCGTTGGACGGCGTGCGCCTCACCCAACGCCCCGAGGCCAACACCGTCTTCGCCGTGCTGGACCCCGCCGTGGCCGATCGCGTCCGCGCGCAGTTCCCGTTCTACGACTGGGACCGATCCACTGGAGAGGTCCGGTGGATGACCTCCTGGGACACCACTGCGGACGATGTCACCGGCTTCGCGCTCGCTCTGCAGGAGGCCCTGGCCTCAGCGCGCTGACGGCGTGGTGCCGACGCCGGTGGCCGCACCGGATCTACCGTGGTGTCCGTGACTGTGATAGGCCACCACCCCGCCGAGCTGCAGCGCCTCCCCGGAGACTTCCGGTCCGCGCTGAGCGGACTGCGGCGCGCCCGATCCCGGCGTGAGGTCACCCTCGAGGAGATCCCGGCCCCGAGCCGTCTGGCCCCCTATGCAGTGGCCCTGGCGGCCGAGGTCCACGACCATCCTCCCGGCGAGGACGACGCCCCGGCCCAGGAACTGGCCACCGGTCGGTTCATCCTGCTGCACGATCCCGCCGGCTCAGCCGTCTGGAACGGCACCTTCCGCGTGGTCACCTACATCCGCGCCTCTCTGGAGGCCGACCTCGGCAACGATCCCATGGTCGGGGCGGTGGCCTGGACCTGGCTGGTGGAGGCACTGGAGAGCCACCGGGCCCAGTACAGCGAAGCTGGCGGCACGGCCACGCGCGTGCTCTCGGAGAGCTTCGGTGGACTGGCGGGTCGCCCGGACACGATCGACATCGAGCTGCGTGCCTCCTGGACCCCGGCGGGCCCCGATTCGACGGCTCATCTGGAGGCCTGGTCAGACATGGTCTGCGCCTTCGCCGGATTGCCTCCCGTGCCGGAGGGCGTCACCCCACTGCCCCGCATCAGGAGGAACTGACATCACCGCTGAGACCGAACCGGCACCCGTCACCACTGCTGGCCTCGACGACGGCCCCGATCAGGCCCCGATCTCTGAGCCGCGCCTGATCACCGAGCCCGCCGGCGGGCTTCCGTTCCTGACCACCACAGCTCAGGAGCTGGATCGCTGCGCAGACCTGCTGGCCCACGGGACCGGCCCGGTGGCAATCGACGCCGAGCGCGCCTCGGGCTTCCGCTACGGCCAGCGGGCCTTCCTCGTCCAGATCAAGCGCGAGGGTGCCGGGATCTGGTTGATCGATCCCGAGGAGTTCGAGGACCTGACGGTGATCCAGGAGGCCCTCTCCGGGGTCGAGTGGATTCTCCACGCAGCCACGCAGGACCTTCCGTGCCTGTCCGAACTGGGGCTGTGGCCGGACCGCCTGTTCGACACCGAACTGGCTGGCCGGATCGCCGGGCTGCCCCGCGTCGGGTTGGCCGCCATGCTCGAGTCCCTGCTGGGCGTGACCCTGGCCAAGGAGCACTCTGCCGCCGACTGGTCCCAGCGCCCTCTGCCGCAGGACTGGCTGACCTACGCCGCCCTGGACGTGGAACTGCTGGTGGAGCTGCGTGAGGCGATCATCGGCCTGCTGGAGGAGCAGGGGAAGATGGACTGGGCCCAGGAGGAGTTCGAGGCCGTCCGCACCGCTCCCCTGCCCGGCCCTCGGCAGGATCCGTGGCGGCGCACTTCCGGGATGCACAAGCTGCGCCGCCCCCAGCAGCTGGCGGTGGTCCGTGAACTGTGGAACGCCCGGGAGACGCTGGCTCAGAGCAGGGACACTGCCCCTGGGCGCCTCATCCCTGATTCGGCGATCGTGGCGGCGGCGGCCGCGCAGCCGCAGACCGTCCCCGACCTGCTCAAGACCCAGGGCTTCCACGGTCGGGCCGCCGGCCGCGAGGCTCCGCGTTGGCTGCGGGCCATCAAGGACGGGCAGCAGGCTGCACGGGAGCCCGGGGGCCTGCCTGCTCTGCACCTGCCCCAGGACGGACCGCCGCCCCCGCGCGCCTGGAAGGACCGTGACCCCCTCGCGGACCGTCGCCTGAAGACGGCCAAGGCCTGGATCGGCCGGCGCGCGGACGAGCTGACGATCCCCACCGAGAACCTGCTGACTCCGGACACCCTGCGGCGGGTCTGCTGGCGACCGCCGTCCCCGATCGACCCAGACACCGTGGCCGCTGCGCTCACCGCCCTCGGGGCCCGCCCGTGGCAGGTCAGGATCACCGCCCCCATCATCACCGTCGCCCTGCTGGATCCCGATCCGGCCGAGTGAACCGCCGAGGGTCCGCACTCCTTGAGCGACCTGTTACTGGCCGGTAACATTCGGGGCGAGACCACCGAACCCCCGCTCAGGAGTGTCATGACCACTGCAGATCGTTTCGACCGCTTCCACGAACTGGCCGCACTGTTCCCCGACGAGGTGATTACCCGCGCTGAGGTGACCGACCTCGACCTCCCCGGCGACAGAGGAACCCTGGCGCTGCTGACCCTGGACAACCACGCGGGACCGCGCCGGCCCACCACGCTGGGCCCGAACTCCCTGATCGGCATCGGCGAGGTCCTGGACGTGCAGGCCCAGCGCGCTCGAGACGGCCAGATCGCCGCCGTGGCGATCGTGGGCAAGCCCGGCTTCCTGGTGGCCGGCGCCGACCTGGGTTCCATCAAGCGCCTGACCCGCCATGAGCACGGTCAGCTGATGGCCGAGCTGGGACACGAGGTGTACAACACCCTCACGGACTTCCCGGTCCCCTCCTTCGCCTTCATCAACGGCATGGCCCTGGGCGGTGGGCTGGAGATCGCTCTGGCCTGCCAGTACCGCACCATCTCCACCGCTGCCGCTGGGCTCGGGCTGCCGGAGACCCACCTGGGGCTGATCCCGGGCTGGGGCGGCGTGTGGAAGTCCCCGCGGCTGATCGGACCGGAGGCTGCCGCCACCCTGATCTTCGAGAACCCCCTCAACGGCAACCGCACCCTCAAGGGCGCCGCTGCCTACGAGCTGGGCCTGGCCGACGCGCTGCTGGACGCCGGACAGGATCCCGCCGACACCACCGCCTTCGTCCAGGCTTCGGTGGACTGGGCCGCCCAGGTGGTGGCCGGCGACGCGCAGGCCCTGGAGCAGATCGAGCGGCACCGCAGCCGGGACACCTCCGAGGAGGCCTGGGGCCGCGCGGTGCAGAAGGCCGAGAGGATCGTGCAGGCCAAGACCGGTGGGCATGTCCCCGCGCCGGCTCGGGCCCTGGAGGTGTTCGCCCAGGGCCAGCACCGCACCCGTGAGGAGTCCGCGCAGGCCGAATGCGACGCTCTGGCGGATCTGATGCAGACCCCTGAGTTCCATCACACCGTCTATGCATTCCTGGACGTGGTGCAGAAGCGTTCCAAGAATCCGGCGGGCGCGCCCTCGGCGGACTTGGCCCGGCCGGTCCGCAAGGTGGGCGTGGTCGGCGCCGGGCTGATGGCCGGCCAGCTGGCCCTGTTGTTCGCCCAGCGCCTCCAGGTGCCCGTGGTGATGACCGACATCGATCAGGAGCGCGTGGACCGCGGGGTCTCCTCCGTCCACGAGCAGGTGGACAAGCTGGTGTCCAAGGGCCGGCTGAAGTCCGAGATGGCGGAGGGCCTGAAGGGACTGGTCTCCGGCTCCGTCTCCAAGGACGTCTACGCCGACGCCGACTTCGTCATCGAGGCCGTCTTCGAGGAGATGGGCATCAAGAAGCAGGTCCTGAGCGAGCTCGAGGCGATCGTCTCTCCCGAGTGCATCCTGGCCACCAACACCTCCTCGCTCTCGGTCACCGAGATGGCCTCGGTGCTCCAGCACCCCGAGCGCATGGTCGGGTTCCACTTCTTCAATCCGGTGGCCGTGATGCCCCTGCTGGAGATCGTCCGGGGCCCGCGGACCACCGACGAGGTGCTGGCCACGGCCTTCGACACGGCCAAGACCCTGGGCAAGACCGCCGTGCTGGTCCAGGACGCCACGGCGTTCGTGGTCAACCGGATCCTGCTGCGTCAGATGGGTGAGATCCAGAACTCCTTCGACCAGGGCACGCCGGCCGAGGTGGCCGACCATGCCCTGGATCCGATGGCGCTGCCGATGACGCCGTTCACCCTGCTGGCCATGGTGGGCGTGCCGGTGGCCCAGCATGTCACCGAGTCCTTGAACGCCTCCTTCGGAGATGAGCGCTTCCCGGTCTCCCAGAACCTACAGGCCCTGGTGGACCACCGGGTGAAGGGGATCTGGGCTGAGGACGGCTCGAAGACCATCCCGGAGCAGACTCTGGCACTGATGGAGTTCGGGGACGCTCCCCAGACCTCCGAGGAGCTGCTGGTCCGCGTCCAGGACGCCCTGGCCGAAGAGATCGGCCTGATGCTCGACGAGGGCGTGGTGGCCGATGCCGAGGACATCGACCTGTGCATGATCCTGGGCGCTGGGTGGCCGCTGCACCTGGGCGGGATCACCCCGTACCTGGACGAGGTCGGAGCCTCAGAGCGAGTCAACGGCCGCCGCTTCCACACCTGAGACACCGCAGCCCGCCCTGCAGAGACGGGCCCAGCCACGCACACTGTGTGGCCGGGCCCGTCCGGCATTCGGCCTGGCCTCAGAAGCCGAAGCCGCGCAGGGCGAAGGCCGTCATGTTGTCGTCCATCCCCTCCAGCGCCTGGGCCAGGGAGTCCACCGGGACGGACACGGCTGGACCGCCCCAGTCGCTCATCACCACCTGCTCTCCGGCCAGCCAGTGGGTGGCGAGCACCAGTCCGTGGCTGAGAACCTCCACCCTGTCCGCCACCAGCGTCTGCCCGTCGGGCCGCTGGACCGGCTCGGCACCACGGCGGACCATCCGGGCGGGCGAGGGTGCCAGGGTCCCGGTGAAGAACTGGGACTCCTCGAGCCGGATGTACTCCGCCCCGGACGTCCCCTGCGCAGCCAGCTGCTGCAGCAGCATCCATTCTCCGTAGCTGGGCAGGGCGTCCCGGTCCAGGCCGGCGCGCTCTCGGTCCACGCTCACCCGCTGGGTCGCCGAGGAGTCCTGGAAGGTGCAGGCGCGCCATCCCTGGACAGTGGCCCCCGCGGAGAGGGTGATCGTGGACTCGGAGAGGAATCGCTCTGCCGGCCCCGCACGATGCTCCCCGGGCCGCGCCCCGCCGAAGGCTGTGCGGGTGGTCAGCACTCCGTCCTGCACGGAACGGAGCAGGAAGCCCGCCCGCCGACCCTCGAAGTACATCGTCTCCCAGCGCTCCATGCGCCCTCCTGTTCCGTCTCGGGTGTCTGATCCATTCTGTCCTGAACGCCACGGTGCCGCCACGCGCAGGCCTGGATTCGCCGGGGACGGCATCGACCCCGGATAATGGGGGGATGACCTCCTCCGATCGCTCCTCTGCCCCTGACCGCGTCCCGTCCCCGGAGGACACCTCATGCTGTGGCGGGTGCGGCCCCACACGGCGGACCTTCCTGGAGCGGGGGGCCCTGATCGGAGCCGCCGGTGTGGCCGCTGTCGGGCTCTCCGGCTGCACCGACGCCATTCGGAACGAGCAGAACGCCCCCTCCCACCATGTGGGAGGCACTCCCACCCGGGCGATCGAGACCGCCGAGCTGCCCGTGGGCAATTCGGCGTCGGTGCAGCTGCGCGGCCGCATTCTCCTGATCCACCGCTCTGCCGAGCAGACGGTCCACGCGTATTCGGCCGTGTGCACGCATCAGGGCTGCACGGTCGGGCTGGGAGAGCGTCAGGGGGAACCGACCTTCGCCTGCCCCTGCCACGGCTCCCACTTCGATGTCACCACGGGAGTGCCCTACGGCGGCCCGGCCCGCAAGCCACTGACCGAGTTCACCGCAGCGGTGGACGGTGACTGGATCACCGTCACCCTCTGAGCTCAGGGCCGGGGTCGACGTGGGGCGTTGACGATGCTCTCCCGCCGGTTGGGATCCCACTCCGGGGTCTCGGCCAGCCGGCGTGGGTAGTACCACCAGCGCCACCACAGCCAGATGGCCGGGCCGATCCCCGGCAGGATGAACAGGGTCAGCAGCCACGGCAGGCGCCGGTGTTCATCCAGCGGTGAGCGCATCAGGGACACCAGGGCGGTCATGAGCAGCCCCAGCAGGACCGCCGAGAGGACCCACAGCCCGATCTGCCCCGCCACGGGGATCTGGTCGGCCATGGTCAGAACAGTGCCACCTTCTGAGCCGGGGCGAAGATCTCGTCCAGCTCAGCACGCTCCTGGTCAATGGGCACCCAGCACACGGCCTCGGCGTTCTGGCGGATCTGCTCCGGGCGCGTGGCCCCGGCGATCACCGAGGACACCGGCTCCTGGGCGGCGAGCCAGGAGAAGGCGACCTGCAGCTCAGTCAGACCTCGTTCCCGGGCGAAGTCGCCGAAGGCCTTCAGCTGGTCCAGGTCGGCGTTCTCCACCATGGACTGCCGGGTGTGGGAGAGGCGGGATCCCTCCGGCGCCTGCCCGGAGGAGTACTTGCCGGTGAGCATGCCGTTGGCCAGCGGGAAATAGGGCAGCACGCCCAGCCCGTAGGCACGGGAGGCTGGCAGCACCTCCAGCTCGGCCCGCCGGTCCATCAGGTTGTAGTGGTTCTGGGCGGAGATGAAGCGTTCGGTGCCCTGCTCCCGCGCCACGAACTCGGCCTCGGCGATCTGCCAGCCGGACCGGTTGGAGTGCCCGATGTACCGGACCTTGCCCGACCGCACCAGGTCGTCCAGCGCCGAGAGCGTCTCCTCGATCGGCGTCTGCGGGTCCGGGGTGTGGAACTGGTAGAGATCGATCCAGTCCGTCCCCAGGCGGCGCAACGAGGCCTCCACCGCGCGGACGATGTAGCGGCGGGAGCCGCGAGCCCCATGGTCGTTGCCGTTGACGCCCTGCATGTCCATCCCGAACTTGGTGGCCAGCACCACCTCGTCGCGGCGCGTGCCCAGGGCACGGCCGAGGCGTTCCTCGCTCAGGCCAGGCTGGGCGCCGTACATGTCCGCCACGTCGAACAGGGTCACGCCAGCGTCCAGCGCGGCATGCACGACGGCGTCCGTCCCCTCCTGCTCCAGGGTGGCGGTTCCCGGGCGGCCCAGGTTGTTGCAGCCCAGTCCGACGACGGAAACGGTCAGGCCGGAACGGCCCAGGCGACGATAGTCCACAGGAAGGGTCCTCTCACGAAGTCGTTCTGATCAGGAGCGGAGGGTGGCGGCGGCCACCCGCGAGGCCTGCACCCCGGCGTGCTTGGCGGCGGCGGGGATCTCCGCCTGCGCCTTGGCCGCATGCGGGGTCTCGACCTCCAGCACAGCCTGTCCGCTCTCGGTGCGCACCTGCACGACCTCACCCAGTCCCCGCCAGGCTAGTTGATTGGTCAGCTCTGCTCGCAGACGCTCCACCAGTGAGGTCTCCACCGTGGTGGGCTCGGTGCCCTTGAACCGGTAGGTGACCTCCACCCGGGCCAGCTGGTCCTGCTCCAGCGGAGCGAATCCGTCAGCCTGGCACTGCGCGGCGAACGTGGCCAGCAGCTCCTCTCCGTCCTGGGCCTCCGCCACGGGTTCGGCGGCAGTGGTGCCGGTGGTGCCCACGCGCCCGTGGTGCACCACGAACTCACCCGGGCCGTCCTCCCCCGGCACGAACCAGGCTTCGCGATACTCCAGGCGGCGCTGCCCGCCGTCCTGCTCAGTGCGTCGGTAGGTGCGGACGATGCTCATGGGCGACCCTTCGTCGTCGGGAACTGACCGGTGCTGGTGTCCTGGCCGTGACCCTGTCCCTCGGGCAGCGGACGGGCGAACGGGACCTTGGTGCCCAGCACCTGCGCCAGAGTGTCCTGGGCGATCTGACGAGCGGTCAGGCCGGTGCGCTCCAGGATCTGGTCACGGGACCCGTGGGCCAGGAACTCCACGGGCAGTCCGACCTCGTTCAGGGCAGTGTCCACGCCACGGGCGCGCATCTCCTGGCGGATCCGGGACCCCACTCCACCGGCCTTCACCCCGTCCTCCAGACAGACGACGAGGCGATGGTCGCGCGCCAGATCGATCACGCTCTCCTGCACCGGCAGCACCCACCTGGGGTCCACCACGGTGGCGGTGACGCCCTGGTCCGCCAGGCGCGCTGCCACGTCCAGTCCGAGCTCGGCCATGGTCCCGACGGCGACCACCAGCACATCGCGTTCGGCGCCGGGCTCCTCCGAGGCCGCACCCAGACGCACCAGCACATCGGTGCCGTCCTGGAGCCGCTCCAGTGCAGCGATCTCCGGGCCCACAGAGCCCTTGGAGAACCGCACCACGGTGGGCGCGTCCTCCACGGACACCGCTTCCCGCAGCTCTTCGCGCAGCCGCTCGGCGTCACGGGGTGCGGCGATGCGCAGGGACGGGACGGACTGCAGCAGCGCCAGGTCCCACATGCCGTGGTGACTGGGGCCGTCGGGACCGGTGACACCGGCCCGATCCAGCACGAAGGTGACGCCGGCCCGGTGCAGGCCCACATCCATCAGGACCTGGTCGAAGGCACGGTTGAGGAAGGTGGCGTAGATGGCCACCACGGGGTGCAGGCCGCCGAAGGCCATGCCGGCGGCGGAGGTGACGGCGTGCTGCTCGGCGATGCCCACGTCATACACCCGGGAGGGGTGCTTGGCCGCCATGGCGCCCAGGCCCACGGGGATCTGCATGGCGGCGGTGATCGCCACCACGTCCTCCCGCTCGTCGGCGATCGCCAGGATCTCCTCGCCAAAGACACTGGTCCAGGACGGACCGGACGAGAAGGCCACCGGCTCGCCGGTTTCCGGGTCGATCTGCCCGATCGCGTGGAACTGGTCGTCCACATGCGCCACGGCGGGACCGTAGCCGTGCCCCTTCTCCGTCATGGCGTGCACGATCACCGGACCGGCATAGTTCCGAGCGTCCTGGAGGGCTTCCTCCAGCTCGGCCTGGTCGTGCCCGTTGATGGGGCCGATGTACTTCATGCCCAGGTCCTCGAACAGGCCCTGCGGCGCCCACCAGTCCTTGATGCCCTTCTTGGTGGCGTGCAGGGAGCGGTACATGAACCGCCCGGCCACTCCCCCGGTCTGCAGCCGCGACTTCCACCAGTCCAGGGTGTCCTCGTAGTTGCGGTGCGTGCGCAGCTTGTCCAGGAACACCCGGCGCAGCCCGGAGAGCTGATTGGCCAGCCCGCCCACAGTGGGGGCATAGGAGCGGCCGTTGTCATTGACCACGATCACCACGCGGCGGTCCCGGTCGGCGGCGATGTTGTTCACGGCCTCCCAGGCCATGCCGCCGGTCAGGGCGCCGTCCCCGATCACGGCGACCACGAACCGGTCCCCTTCACCGCGCAGCTTCCAGGCCCGGGAGATCCCATCCGCCCAGGAGAGCGAGCTGGAGGCGTGGGAGGACTCCACGATGTCATGCACCGACTCGGCGCGGTCCCCGTAGCCGGAGAGCCCGCCCTGCTGGCGCAGCGTGGAGAAGTCCTGCCGCCCGGTGATCAGCTTGTGCACGTAGGACTGGTGACCGGTGTCGAAGATGACCCCGTCCCGGGGGGAGTCGAAGACCCGGTGGATCGCCAGCGTCAGCTCCACCACGCCCAGGTTGGGTCCGAGGTGCCCGCCGGTGCGCGAGACGTTGGTGATCAGGAAGCTGCGGATCTCCTCAGCCAGCCGCGCCATCTGGTCGTCGGTCAGGCGGGAGAGGTCCTGGGGTGAGCTGATGGTCTCCAGAAGGCCCACGGGCGTGCGGTCCTCTCTGCTGTGGGATGGGGTGTGCCGCCGGTCAGGCGTCCGGGTGGACCGGATGCCGCCGCGGCGTTCGTTCGCTCCAGCCTACCGCGCACGGTGCCCCCACCTGGGGATCCCGGGACCAGGCAGGACCACGACGACGGCCGGTGACCTATCGCTGGAAAGGTCACCGGCCGTCGTCGGGTGCGGTCAGATCAGCTGCGAGGACTCAGGGTCCCCGCTGCCTCACTTGGCGGAGATCTGACGGAGCACGTACTGCAGGATGCCGCCGTTGCGGTAGTAGTCGGCCTCAGCCGGGGTGTCGATGCGCACGACCGCGTCGAACTCCGTGCTCTTGCCGTCCTCGCCCTGGGCGGTGACCTTCACGGTCTTCGGGGTGGAGCCGTCGTTCAGGACGGTGATCCCGGAGATCTCGAAGGTCTCGGTCCCGGTCAGGCCCAGCGAGTCCGCGGACTCGCCCTGGGGGAACTGCAGTGGCAGCACACCCATGCCGATCAGGTTCGAGCGGTGGATGCGCTCGAAGGACTCGGCGATCACGGCCTTGACGCCCAGCAGTGCGGTGCCCTTGGCCGCCCAGTCACGGGAGGACCCGGAGCCGTACTCCTTGCCGGCCAGGACGACCAGCGGGGTGCCGGCGGCCTGGTAGTTCTGGGAGGCGTCGTAGACGTAGGCCTGCGGTGCGCCCTCCTGGGTGAAGTCACGGGTGAAGCCGCCCTCCACGCCGTCCAGCAGCTGGTTCTTGATGCGGATGTTGGCGAAGGTGCCGCGGATCATCACCTCGTGGTTGCCACGGCGGGAGCCGTACGAGTTGAAGTCCTTGCGCTCCACACCGTTCTCCAGCAGGTACTTGCCCGCCGGGGTGTCCGACTTGAACGAGCCGGCCGGGGAGATGTGGTCGGTGGTGACCGAGTCGCCCAGCTTCAGCAGCACACGTGCACCGGTGATGTCCTGGACCGGCTCGGGCTGAACCTGGATGCCCTCGAAGTACGGGGGCTTGCGGACGTAGGTGGAGTTCGGATCCCACTCGAAGGTGTCGCCCTCGGGGGTGTCCAGGGAGCGCCAGCGCTCGTCACCGTCGAAGATGGTCGAGTACTCCTTGGTGAACATCTCGGTGTCGATCGAGGCGTCGATGATCTCCTGGACCTCGGTGGGGTCCGGCCAGATGTCCTTGAGGAAGATGTCCTTGCCCTCGGAGTCCTGACCCAGCGGATCGTTCTCGAAGTCGAAGTCCATGGTTCCGGCCAGGGCGTAGGCCACCACCAGCGGCGGGGAGGCCAGGTAGTTCATCTTCACGTCCGGGTTGATCCGGCCCTCGAAGTTGCGGTTGCCGGAGAGCACCGAGGTCACGGACAGGTCGTTGTCCTGGATGGCCTGGGAGATCTCGGACTCCAGCGGACCGGAGTTGCCGATGCAGGTGGTGCAGCCGTAGCCGACGATGTGGAAGCCCAGGGCCTCCAGCGACGGGATCAGGCCGGACTTCTCGTAGTAGTCGGTCACGACCTTGGAGCCCGGGGCCACGGAGGTCTTGACCCACGGCTTGGAGGTCAGGCCCTTCTCCACGGCGTTGCGGGCCAGCACGGCGGCGGCCATCATCACCGAGGGGTTGGAGGTGTTGGTGCAGGAGGTGATCGAGGCGATCGAGACCGCACCGTGGTCCAGCTCGAACTGGCGGCCGTCCTCCATGGACACCGGCACCGACTTGGACGGACGGCCCTCGCCGGCCTCGTCCTCGGTGGCGTAGTGGTGGATGTCCTTGCGGAACTGCTCCTTGGAGTCAGTCAGCTCGATGCGGTCCTGCGGACGCTTGGGGCCGGAGATCGAGGGCACCACGGTGGACAGGTCCAGCTCGAGGTACTCGGAGTACTTCACCTCGGAGGAGGGGTCATGCCACATGCCCTGCTCCTTGGTGTAGGCCTCCACCAGGGCGATGTTCTCCTCGGAGCGGCCGGTCAGGCGCAGGTAGTCCAGGGTGACGTCGTCGATGGGGAACATGGCCGCGGTGGAGCCGAACTCCGGGGACATGTTGCCGATGGTGGCACGGTTGGCCAGCGGCACCGAGCCCACGCCCTCGCCGTAGAACTCCACGAACTTGCCCACCACACCGTGGTTGCGCAACATCTCGGTGATGGTCAGCACCACGTCGGTGGCGGTGGCGCCGGCGGGGATGGAGCCGGTCAGCTTGAAGCCGACCACGCGCGGGATCAACATGGAGACGGGCTGGCCCAGCATGGCGGCCTCGGCCTCGATGCCGCCCACGCCCCAGCCCAGCACGCCCAGGCCGTTGACCATGGTGGTGTGGGAGTCGGTGCCGACGCAGGAGTCCGGGTAGGCACGCAGCACGCCGTCGACCGCACGGGTCATCACGGTGCGGGCCAGGTTCTCGATGTTGACCTGGTGCACGATGCCCATGCCCGGGGGGACGACCTTGAAGTCATCGAACGCGGTCTGGCCCCAGCGCAGGAACTGGTAGCGCTCACCGTTGCGCTGGTACTCGATCTCCATGTTCCGCTCGATCGCCTGATCGTTGCCGAAGGAGTCGATCTGGACGGAGTGGTCGATGACCAGCTCGGCCGGAGCCAGCGGGTTCACGCGCTTGGGGTCCCCGCCCAGGTCCTCGATGGCCTCACGCATGGTGGCCAGGTCCACGATGCAGGGAACACCGGTGAAGTCCTGCATGATCACGCGGGCCGGGGTGAACTGGATCTCGGTGTCCGGCTCGGCATCCGGGTTCCAGGAGGCCAGGGCCTTGATCTGCTCGGAGGTGACGTTGGCGCCGTCCTCGGTGCGCAGCAGGTTCTCCAGCAGGACCTTCAGCGAGTACGGCAGCTTCTCATAGCCGTCCACCGCCTTGAGTCGGAAGATCTCGTACTCAGCACCCTGGACGTCAAGGACGCCCTTGGAGCCGAAGCTGTCAACAGTAGTCACGGGGACTCCTCTTCCCGCCCAGTGCCGGGCGATGTCACGGCGATGTGGCAGCCTGCTCTCTCTCACACAGCGGGCTTCGGATCCATCCTAGCCGCAGAGCGCGCCGGTGTTCCGTGCATCACGGCCGGTCACTGCTCCACGCGCTCCAGCACGGCCACCGACTCCATGTGGTGGGTGTCCGGGTAGAGGTCCAGCACCTCCAGGCCCGTGGTGCGCCAGCCCAGCTGGGTGAACTGGCCCAGGTCCCGTGCGAACGAGGCCGGATCGCAGGAGACGTAGACCACCCGTCCCGGCGAGAGCTGGTGGATCTGCTCGACCACCCGCTGTCCGGCGCCGGCACGCGGGGGATCCAGCACCACCGTGTCCAGCCGGCGGCCGCCGAGCCCGCCCTCGTCCAGGGAGGCGTTCCGGTCCCGCAGCCAGCCGGCCAGGACACGGTCCGTGGTGCCGTTCTGCACCACCGCCGGCGGGGCGGCGTGGAGATTGCGCCGGGCATCTCGGCTGGCACCCGGAGAGGCCTCGACCGACAGCACCGTCCCGTCTGGCCCCACGGCCTCGGCCAGGAAGGCCGAGAACAGTCCCGCACCGCCGTAGAGGTCCGCCACCGTCTGACCGGCGGAGGGCTGGGCGGCGGCCAGGACATGGTCCACCAGCAGCGCTGGAGCACGCCGGTGCACCTGCCAGAAGCCGTCCGCGGTGATCCGGAAGTCCTTGCGCCCCGCGTGGGTGGACTCGACCGTCTCCTGCACCCAGGTCCGTCCGCGCAAGCGCACGATCTCCGGGCTGTCCTGGCGACGCGGCCCGGGCACCAGCAGCACCACTGAGGTCCCTGCCGGCAGGCGCGAGGTCTGCTGATGCATCCGACCGGACAGGGCCGGAATGTCCTGAACGGTCTGCTCGGTGGGAGTGAGCACCACCAGGGCCTCGTCCGAGCCCGCCGGTGTGGCCACCTCCACGCGCTCGATGCCGGTGAAGTTCAGGTCCCACAGCTTCAGCTCATCCAGCCGATGCACGCCCAGGGGCATGTTGCGCACCGGCACCAGGATGGAGGACCGGTGGACATGCATGGAGAGCCGTCCGGCCGGGGTGACGGCGAAGGCGTTGCGGGTCCGCCAGTGCAGGCCGGTGGGGTCATCCCCGTCGGCTCCACTCACATGCACCTCGAAAGTCAGACCGGCGATCCGCTGCAGGGTGTCCCGGAAGACCTGGGCCTTGAGCCGGCGCTGGTGCGGCAGCACGATGTGGCCGTACTCCGCGCCGCCCACCGGGTGTCGTCCAGCGGCGTGGGCCCGCAGCGAGTCGGCGAGCTTCCACTGGTGGGTCCGCCGGAACTCCGAGGGGCGCAGGACCTCCACCACGTCCCCCCGCCAGAACCGGGCCTTCTCCCCCGCGTCGGTGATCAGCACCCGGACGATTTCGCCCGGAATGGCATGACGCACGAACACCACACGGCCCTCATGCCGGGCCACACAATGGCCTCCGTGGGCCATGGGGCCGACCTCGACCTCGATCAGCTCAGGAGCGGTCTGAGCTGACGCACCGGATGAGGAGTGGGCGGTCATGGCAATGGACTCCTGACGGTCGTGACGGTCCGGCGACGGGGTGTGGCGGTGCCGTGGTCCCGACTCTACTGCCCTGCCGCCCCGCGCTCAGGGTGAGATGCCTCGTGGAGCCTCGGGGCGTCGTCGTGCCCCAGGTCCTCCAGGGCCTCCTGGAGCTGCCAGGGCACCGAGGCCACCATGACCCCCGGCTCGCGGTGCAGCCGCTGCTTGATCCGGGCCGCCGTGCGGTTGTGCAGCAGGGTGTGCCACCCCGGTGCCACCACGTACTCGGGGATGTAGACCACCACCAGGTCTCGGGGCGAGGTGCGGCGCAGGGCCCGCAGGTGCCGGATCAGCGGGGCGATCATCTCCCGATAGGGCGAGGCCAGGACCGTGACCGGGACCTCCACCTGGAGTCGGTCCCACTCAGCGAGCAGCTCCTCGGTCCGTTCGGCGTCCAGGTCCACCACCACAGCCTGCAGGGTGGACGGTCGGGAGGCCCGCGCGTATGCCAGGGCCCGCAGCGTGGGGCGGTGCACCGTGGAGACCAGGATCAGCGCGTGGACGCGGGAGGGCAGGGCCCGGGCGTCCTGATCCGGTGTCAGCGCCAGCTCGGCGGAGACCTCCTGGTAGTGACCGCGCACTCGGGTCATGACCAGCACAAGGAGGCCGATCGCCAGCAGCGCCACCCAGGCGCCCTGGACGAATCGGGTGGTCAGCACCACGATCGCCACCAGGGCCGTGACGGCGAAGCCCACCGTGCTCACCACCAGCCGGGTCCGGACCGCGGTGCGGGCCTGCCGCCCCGCCGTGGTGACCAGGGTGCGGCGCCAGTGCCGGACCATGCCCAGCTGGGAGAGCGTGAAGGCCAGGAACACGCCGATCACGTAGAGCTGGACCAGCAGGGCGGTCTGCGCACGGAAGACGACCACCAGGATCAGCGCGGCCAACGCCAGCAGCAGGATGCTGCGCGTGAAGGTCAGCCGGTCCCCGCGGGTGGCCAGCTGCCGCGGCAGGTAGCCGTCCGTGGCCAGCCGGGAGACCAGGTCCGGAAACGAGCTGAACGCGGACTGACCGGCGATCCCCAGCAGCGCCACCACCACGGAGATCAACAGGATGGACGGAACGGTCCCCTCCCCGAACACGGCGCGGGCCAGCTGGGCCAGCACCGGGTGCTGCACGTAGTCCGAGGGCAGGGAGCCGCCGTCCGCCTGCCGCAGCGAGTCCGCTTCCAGGGTCACCACCACCCCCGTTCCCGCGGCCAGGTGCATCACCCCGAAGGTCATCACGGCGGTGAGCAGCCCCATCACCAGCATCACGAAGCGGGCCGTGCGGATCCGGGGCTGGGCCATCGAGGCCACGTTGGAGGCCGGGACCTCCACGCCCGTGACCAACGCCGAACCGGAGGAGAAGGCCCGCAGCACCAGCACGCCCATGGCCAGGGCGCCGACCCCGGTGGCGAAGGCCGGATCCGGCACGGCGGTCAGCCCCGCGGACGCCGCCGGGGAGAGCGTGCCCCGGTTCTCCTGGACCAGTCCGGTCGCCAGCAGAGCGAGCATCCCGGCCAGGAAGAGATAGACCAGGACCGCCGTGATCCGCCGGCCGCGACCGGCGCCGCGCACATTGGACAGTGCCAGCACCAGGACAGCACCCAGGGCGATCCACAGCTCGCGTCCGGCCAGCCCAGGGACCAGAGCGATCAGGTACTGGGCCAGCGCCGCCACGGACACCGCCACCGTGAACACCAGGTCCAGCATCATGGCGGCGGCCACCGTCACCCCGGCCCGCGGACCCAGGTTGGAGGAGGCGATCTGGTAGTCCCCTCCCCGCGGGTAGGCGCGCACGGAGACCCGGTAGGAGAGCACGATCAGCAGCATCACCGCCACCACGGCCAGGCCGATCTGAGGTCCGAGTGCCAACAGGGCCACCCCACCCAGCGCCAGGGTCATCAGGATCTCGTCCGGGGCGTAGGCGGTGGAGGAGAAGGCATTGGCGGAGTACACCGGCAGGGCGGTCCCCCGGCCCAGCGGGCGGCGACGCAGCCGTGCGGTGTCGAAGGGTCGGCCCACCAGCAGGCGGCGGGCGGATTCCAGGAGCCGTGGCACGCGTCCACGGTACTCCTCTCGTGGCACACTGGGACCGCAGATCCCCCGACGGCACCCCGCGCCGCTGCCGGGATGTGCAGAGAGGACGGTGTCCGAAGAGATGGCGCACTTCGTGATCATGGGCTGCGGCCGGGTCGGCTCCTCGCTCGCCCTCACCCTCGAGGACGGCGGACACTCGGTGGCCGTGGTGGACCAGGACGAGCAGGCCTTCCGTCGACTGGGCCGCCACTTCAGCGGTCAGCGCGTCACCGGCGTCGGCTTCGATCGGGATGCCCTGACCCGTGCGCGCATCCAGGACGCCTACGCCTTCGCGGCCGTCTCCTCCGGGGACAACTCCAACATCATCGCCGCCCGGGTCGCCCGGGAGACCTTCGGAGTGGAGCATGTGGTGGCGCGCATCTACGACCCCGGCCGGGCGGAGGTCTTCCAGCGGCTGGGCATCCCCACCGTCGCCGCCGTGCGCTGGTCCACCGACCAGGTGCTGCGCCGGATCCTGCCTGAGCAGGCCCTGGCCGGGGACTTCAGGGACGCCTCCGGCCAGGCACTGATGGCCGAGGTCCGCCTCTCCCCCTCCTGGGTGGGACATCCGCTCACCGAGGTGGAGGAGGCGGCCGGCATCCGGGTCTGCCTCGTCACCCGGTTCGGCGAAGGCGTGGTGCCCACAGCCGAGATGCTCTACCAGCACGGGGACATCGTGCATGCCATGATCGCGGTCACCGATCGAGCCGAGGCCGAACGGGTGCTCGCCCGGGGGCCGGACGCCCAGACGGACGACGACGACGGCCGGTCGCCTCAGCAGGTCCAGGACGGAGGGGCTCGATGAGAGTCATCATCACAGGAGCCGGATCCGTGGGGTCCTCGATCGCACGGGAGCTGCTGGAGAACGGCCATGAGGTGCTGCTCGTGGACATCACCCCGGAGGTGGTGGCCCGGGCGGGGCTGCGCGGCGCCAAGTGGCTGGTCGGGGATGCCTGTGAGCTCTCGGTCCTGCGTGAGGCGCAGCTGGCCACCGCCGATGTGCTGGTGGCGGCCACCGGGGATGACAAGGCCAATCTGGTGGTCTCTCTGCTGGCTAAGGCCGAGTTCGGCGTGGGCCGGACCGTGGCCCGGGTCAACAACCCCAAGAACGACTGGCTCTTCGACGACGCCTGGGGCGTGGACGTGGCGGTGTCCACGCCGCGCATCATGACAGCGCTCGTGGAGGAGGCCGTGGAGACCGGCGACGTGGTCCGGCTGCTGACGCTGCGGTCCGGACAGAGCAGCATGGTGGAGTTCACCGTCCCCGACGGACACTGGACCGAGGGCCGACGCATCGGCTCGGTCTCCTGGCCGGAGGACGCCGCCGTGGTGGCGGTCATCCGGGACGCCCGGCCGATCACGCCTCATCAGGACGATGTGATGGAGGTCGGCGACGAGGTCTTCTTCCTCACCACCGTGGAGGCCGAGGGTCGGCTGCGGGAGATGCTCGTCCCCGAGGAGGTGCGCCGGGCACGCTCAGCGCGCCGCAGCCGCCGGGACACCGCCACGCGGGCCCCGGCCATGGAGGGCCGAGACGTCGCCGTGGAACCGGGCGGCGATCCGAGATCGGACTGACCAGCTGGCCCGGTGCCGCGCCGCGGTGGATCACCGGTGGCGGTCGGGGTGCTCCATCCGCTGTTCGTCGGCAGGTGACTGCCCCGCCGGGGCGGAGACCAGCCACGCCATCCACAGGGCCAGACCGTAGAGCGGCAGGCCCATGGCCAGCCGGGTGGTGCCCAGGGCCACGAGATTGTCACTGAGGTACAACGGCACCTGGACGATCAGGCGCAGGGCCAGGGCGGCCACCACGAACCAGGTCGCCACACTGTAGCGACGCCGACGTGATGCCACCTGACGCCATTCCAGGCCCTCACCGCGGATGAGTCCGAAGAGCACCCCCATCAGCGGCCACCCAACGACTACCGAGATGCCCATGACCAGGATGTAGACGGCGTTGGTGATGAAGCCCCAGACATAGAAGTCCTTGGCCTCGCCGGTGTTCAGGGCCACCACCACGCACAGGGCGACGGCGGCCAGCCCCGCCAGGGCCTGGACCGGGCTCTGCCGCTGCACGAGCCGCAGCACGCTGAACACGGCCGCCACGGCCACGGCTCCGATCCCCGCGCCCCACAGCTGCCCGGTGAAGGTGAAGACGACGAGGAACACCGCAGAGGGCAGCACCGATTCGATCAGCCCACGCCAGCCGCCGATCGTGGCCAGCACATCCAGGGTGCCGTCCTCACGCGTGCTGGCCGAGGAGCCGATCGATCTCAGGGTCTGATCCCACTGGCCGGTGGACGAGCCGCCCTCGGATGCCGAGGAGGCCGCGGTGGCGTGCGAGCCCTCCGGCTCGTGGGCGGGGGGAGGAGGCTGTTGATCCGTCACGGAGCACCTTCGGCAACAGGTCGAAACGGGGGTTGTAGACGGTGGCCATGCCGTCCTGATCGGAGACGAAGCCGCGGATCCGCAGGCGACGGCCAGGAAGGATGCCCGGCACCACCCGTTGACCGATCCAGACCAGCCGGAGCCGCCGTCCGGTCGAGGAGATCTGTCCCGGGGCCGGCTCTGCGGTGGCCAGCTCGGCCGTGAACCGTGGTGCCACCCCGTGGCCGGGGCGGGTCACCGACTCCACGAATCCGACCTGCTCCACCACCCTGGCGCTGGCCCGGACAGTGGACGGCGCGGAGGGCACTCAGCCGACCTCGGTGATCTCAGGGCCACGCTCCGGCGGCCGCGTGGGGCCCGGGGTCTGTCCCTGATCCTTCAGGTTCGCGGGGCGGCCCGTGGTGGGATCCACCCGTCGCAGGCCGGCCGGCGGGTGCAGGGGCAGCAGGTCGCGCGGAGGCAGCGGAGTGTTCCCCCGGTCCACCACCACGTGGGAGAAGATCCGGTTCAGCGGCTCCGCCGCCTGCTCCTGGTAGGCGGCCTCGCCCCCGACGACGGCACGCAGGAACCAGCGCGGACCGTCCACACCGATGAACCGTGCCACGCGCCATCCAGGCTTGCCGTCCGGCAGCTGAGCGGGGATGCGGGCCAGCACCTCGGTGCCGAAGGGGCCCTGCCGCTCTCCGGCCTCTGCCCCCGCGTTCTTGCCCACCGAGGCCACGATCTCACCGCGGATCTCGTCCCAGAGCCCGGCGCTGCGCGGAGCGGCGAAGGCCTGGATCTGCATGGTCGAGGCCCCCAGGGTCAGCGTCACGGCGATCAGGCGCTGGGTGGAGTCCTCCACGTCCAAGCGCACCTGGAGGCCCTCGACCATGGGGATCCGCAGGGATCCCACGTCCATGTACCCCTGGGCCGGATTGCGCTCGCTGATGTCGAAGGGGCCGCCGCCCTCGGCGGCGAGGGAGCCGGCGTCGGAGTCCGGCTGTGCAGGGACCGTGGCCTCACGGTCCCGGGGGTCCTGGAGTTCCTCCGGAAGGACGACGGTCTCGACCTTCACGTTGCGATTGCGTCCGAAGAGCATGCTGTTGCCTACCTGTTCTGTGGTGCCTGGCCCGATCCAGGGTATGTCAGTGGGCTGGGGACTCTGAATCCGCCGCGGTCGCCGTGCCGAATCCGCCGGTGGACCCGAAGCCCTGCGCCCCCCGCTCAGAGTCCGGCAGATCCTGGACCAGCTCGAAGCGAGCGTGCGCCACCTGTTGGATGACCAGCTGGGCGATCCGGTCCCCGCGCTGCAGGCGGATCGGCTCGGTGCGGTCGGTGTTCAGCAGCGGGACCTTGATCTCGCCCCGGTAGCCGGCGTCGATGGTGCCGGGAGAGTTGACCAGGGTCAGCCCGTGGCGCACGGCCAGACCTGAGCGCGGGTGGACCAGGCCGACATAGCCCTCCGGCAGCGCGATCGCCACCCCGGTGGGCACCAGGGCGCGCTCCCCCGGCTCCAGGACCACGTCCTGGGTGGTCCGCAGATCCGCTCCGGCATCACCGGGCAGGGCATAGGACGGCGGCTCGATCCCCTCGTCCAGCAGGGTCACGGCCACGGTGGGGCGATCGATCACGGTGTCCTCTGTCCTCTCCGGGGTCAGCAGCGGGCGCGGGTGGACTGTCCTGAACCCGCAGGACCCGGGCGCTCCGGTCCGCACTGTACCGGACACCGCCGAAGGAGCACCGATGCACAGACCCGGAGGCAGGCCGGATATGGAACAGTAGAGACCATGCACCAGAGCCCGTCCTCCCCCACCGCACAGCCGTCCCCTCAGTCCCCGACCGCCCGTTCCGGCCCAGCCGCTGACACGGTGCTGTACGAGGAGCGGCTGACCCCTGCGTGGTGGATCTGGCTGGTGGCGCTGATGGTCTCCTCCCTGGCCATCCTGGTGTTCGTGCCGATCAGCCTGACCACCGGCATCACGGCGGCGGTGGTGATGTTCCTGGTGCTGGCGATCCTGCTGATCGTCTCCACGCCCCGGATCGAGGTCACCCAGCGGCTCCTGCGCGTGGGACGGGCCACCATCGAACGCGAGCATGTGGGACGGGTCACCGGATACCGGCGGGACGCCGCCACCGAACAGCGCGGACCATCCCTGCACGGCCTGGCCTACCTCTGCATCCGCGGGTGGGTGGACCCGGTGGTGCGCATCCAGATCACCGATGAGCGCGACCGCACCCCCTACTGGCTCACCAGCACCCGGCGTCCCGAGCAGCTGGTCGACGTCCTGGGCGGTGCGATGCACGTCCCGGCCCCGGAGACGACGACGGCCCCGCCAGACGCTGAGGACGGCGACCTGGCCTGACCCCTCACGGGCCAGTCGCCGGGCCGACGCCCGTCAGGATCCGACGGGGCCGTGCAGTGCGGGCTGGTTCAGCCCATGCAGTCGGTGCAGTGCAGCATGCCGTCCTTCTCCTTGGCCACCTGAGAGCGGTGGCGCACCAGGAAGCAGGTGCCGCAGGTGAACTCGTCGGCCTGCGCGGGCAGCACGCGAACCATCAGTTCTTCATCGGAGAGATCGGCACCGGGCAGCTCGAAGCCTTCCGCGGCCTCGGTCTCATCCTCGTCCACCACAGCCGACTGGGTGTCGGTGCGGCGCGACTTCAGCTCCTCGATCGAGTCCTCGCTGACGTCGTCGTCTGTCTTGCGTGGGGCGTCGTAATCAGTGGCCATGAGGTGTCTTCACGCTCCGCTCGATCTGGCCGGATCAGCTCCGGCCCGTGGTCAGGATGTTCGGGGGACACTCGGCGAGGACGGCGTCAAGTACCGCTCAGACGTGCAGGTCAGCGCCCCGGCGCCCCCTGCAGAACTCGCCACGGGAGTCCGTTCCTACCAGTGCCCGGACCCTGGGTCCAGGCGGTCACCCCGGTGCCCGCGTCGGTGAGATTGTTCCGTATCGGCAGAGAATCGCCAAATCGCCCTCAGCGAACAGCCGCCCGGGGGCCCGGGTGCCTCGTGGTGAGTCATGGTGCGTCGTGGGGCGAATCGTGGCAGAGTTCGGTAGGGACATTCCCCTTCTGCCTCCAGTGCGTCTGGCGATCCAGCACCGCGGGACCGGCCGAAGGACCATTCAGACCCGCCGTCGACCCCGTGGAGGACGAACATGCAGCAGCTTCGGCTCGTAGGTGTCCAGGAGGACGGCGAGAACCTGCTGTTGAGCAACGATGCCGGCGAGGAGTTCTCCCTCCCTGTCAACGAGTCCCTGCGATCAGCGGCCATGCGTCCCATCGGACGGCCCTCCGCGCAGGCGGCCGACGCCGCCACCGGTGTGCTCGCCCCGAAGGACATCCAGGCCCGCATCCGGGCGGGAGCCAGCGCCGAGCAGGTGGCCAGCGAGTTCGGACTGGACCTGGATCGGGTGCGCAAGTATGAGGGCCCCGTGCTGGCCGAGCGTGACTGGACCGCTCAGCTGGCCCGTCGCGTGGAGGTCGCCAGCCCTCAGCCCGGCCATGACCTGTACCGCTCCGCCTTCGGTGACGAGCCCGCCACCCTGGGTGAGATGGTCAGCCACCGGATCTCCGCCATGGGGATGGACTCCTCTACCCTGCGCTGGGACGCCTGGCGCGGACATGACGGCACGTGGACCGTGGTGGCCGACTTCTCCACGGAGGGCCTGGACGCGTCCGTGGGCGACCAGCCCCCGGCTGTCTGGTCCTTCCGCCCTGCCAGCAGCCACCTGGACAACCGCAACCGGTGGGCGCAGGTGCTCTCCGAGCTGGACCCGCTGGACGGTCCCTTCGGCGGTCGCCGCCTGGCTGCCGTGGGCGATCGTCCGTTCAACGTCGAGGAGGAGGACGTCCCCTCCCCCAGCCCGTTCCCGGCACCGGCCTCCCGCGGACCGCGGCCGGCGGTGGATGCCGACTCCCAGGACGAGCTGCTCGATGTCCTGCGCGCCCGCCGAGGTCAGCGTCTGGGTGCCGACGAAGAGGGCGACGATGAACTGGCTCTGATGCTCACCCGCGACGAACGGCCGACGTCCGAGCAGTCCGAGCGGCCGCGACTGCGCGTGGCCGGACAGGACGAGGACACCGATGGCCCGGCCCCGTCCTCTGCTGACGCTCTCTTCGAGGACGAGGGGCTCGAGGACCACTCGGCCTCCGAGGACCACGACGAAGATTCCGGGCACCTTCCGCTTCCCCTGGACTTCCCGACCCGCCGGGTCGTCGGTCCCCAGGACGAGGAGGACGATGAGGAGTGGGTCCAGGAGCGCAGCGCGCGCAACGCTCGCGGCGGTGGCCGTCATGACCGCCACGGACGCAACGGACAGATCGCCGGCCAGACCGACGCGCTGGAGTCCTCCTCGACCGACCAGGAGGACTCTGGTCCCGAGACCCACCGCGAGTCTGAGACGGACTCCTCAGGCGATCCGGACCCGGAGACCGGCAAGGGCGGGCGCCGCCGTGGTCGCCAGAAGCGGGCGACCGTGCCCAGCTGGGATGAGATCGTCTTCGGACGCAAGAACGACTGACGGATGGAAGTCCTCAGTCCACGCTCAGCTTCGCGGTGTGTGGACGGTCAGCAGCGGGACCTCTCGTTCGGCCCGTGTAGGGGATCCATGGTGTCCGATCATCTCGAAGGCGCTCTGCGTGGCCCGTCGCCCGTCGAAGAGAGCCTGCTGCTCGAACGGGGCGATCAGCACGTCACCGATGCGAGGCATCACCTGATCGGACACCCTGCCGAACCACCCAGCGGCCACGGCCTCCTCGCGCGTGAGGATCCACGAGGTCCTGCCATGCTCCGCACGCCAGCGGCTCAGAGTGGCCTCCCGTACCCGGACAGAGGCATCGGCGGCGAAGTGCAGCTGGACCAGTCGTGGTTCCCCGGCCGTGTGCTCCACGCCGTCGATCAGTCCCGGGTCCGTGGAGTAGTCGATCCGCCCGGACTCAGGGACATCCACCATGCCGTGGTCCCCCGTCACCAGCACCAGGGTGTCTGCGGGCACCTGGTGGGAGAGTCGGCGCAGGGCGGCGTCGATCTCTTCGAGGGCGTACAGCCAGTCCGGTGAGCCGGTGCCATGACGGTGTCCGGCCCGGTCGAGTTCGTTGAGGTAGAGGTAGACCAGCTTGGCCGGCCCGGTGGACAGCTCCTGCCGGGCCTGCTGGAACCGGGCATGCAGGGTGCCGCCCTCCACGAACCGCGAGCCCCGCAGTGAGGCCTCCGTCAGAGCAGAGCCACGGAACTTGGGCAGGGACACCGTGACCGCCTCAGCCTCAGTGTCGCACTCGGCGAGCTGTTCGAAGACCGTGGGGTGTGGCTGCCAGGCGAGGGGGGCGGTGGTCCGATCCCAGCCGCCGAGCTGGTTGATGACCACATTCCGCTCCGGGTCCAGGACGTCGTAGCCCACCAGCCCGTGCTGGCCCGGCTCCAAGCCGGTGCCCAGGCTGGAGAGTGAGGCGGCCGTCGTCGTGGGATAGGCGGCGCTCAGCACGAGACTGGCCTGCTGGCTCTGAGCCGACTTCAGGAACGGGGCGTGTCCTGCGAAGCGCTTCAGGTGTGCACTGCCCAGTCCGTCCACCATCACCACCGCCACCCGGCGGGACGCGGGCAGGCCTAACGCGTTGGTCCACCCGGGAAGGCCGAGGCTGGCGGCAGCCGACGGCAGGACCTGGCTCAGGCTGCGTCCACGGTAGTCCGGTCCGGCGGGTCGGTCCGGGGCGCTCACCGTCCGGACCACTCCACGGTGGATCGACGCAGGGCGCGGGCGAAGGACACGGCAGCGTCCACGGCCGCCTGTCCCTCAGCCTCGGCGGCCACGCGGAGCACGAGGTCCTCTCGTGAGCTGGTCCCCGTGTAGCCGTGGTCTGCCTCGCAGTGGGGATCCCCGCAGGCAGCCGGCCCCAGGTCGATGCGCTGGCCACCGGCCCACGTGACGGCCAGGGTCACCTCAGCCACCGGGTCACCGCGGCGGTACTGCTCGGGGCGCGGATGGACAGTGGTGGTCACCACCGAGTCGATCCTGCGCACGGGGATGACCTCGGTGGAGACCTGGGCCATCATGTGGTGGCCCCCTTCGTCCAGGGCGTGGTCGTCCAGGTGCAGGGCGGCCAGCACATCGTCGGCCAGGGCGAGCACCGTGATGTGCCGGTGGATCTCGTCGTAGTCGAAATGGGTGTCCACATGCACCAAGTGGGTGGAGACGGTGCGTCCGTCCAGGACCTCGTCCAGGGTGTCGGCCACCAGCTCGGGGTAGAACCCCGCCCGTTCCAGGGCTTCACCCAAGGTGGTGCCGCCCGCCTGGGGCCCGGATCCAGGGTTCCTGCGCAGTGGAGTCATGCCCTCCATCGTATCCGTCGGTCCACGGCGGGTGGTGTGCCGTGGACCGACTCGGCACCGGCTCAGATCAGTCCCGCATGGCCCGCCGGGCCGAGTCGGTGCGCTGGGCGGCGTTGGCCACATCGATCTCGGCAGACAGCACGGTCACACCCTGCGCTGAGGCCAGCACCGGATTGAAGCGGATGCGAGCCACCTGGGGGTGATCGTCCTTCAGCGCGGCGGTGCGCGCCAGCAGGTCCTCCAAGGCCGCCGTGTCCACGTCCGGGAGCCCACCGTGGCCGAACAGCTTCGCCGCTGCCCGGGGGGCCCGCACCATGCGCTGGATGTCCTGGTCGTTCAACGGCGGCACCCGGTGCACCCAGTCGTCGAGCAGGTCCACGGCATCCCCGGCGATGCCGAACGAGACCACCGGCCCCAGCAGCGGATCCTCCAGCGCCGTGATGGTGCAGCCCTGGCCAGACGGGGCCATGGACTGGACCTCCAGGTCAGGATTGCCGTAGGGCTCGAGCACCTGACGCATCCGCTCGACATTGCGCCGCAGCGAGTCGGCGTCCACGATGTTCAGGCGCACACCACCCAGGTCCAGACGGTGCCGCACATACGAGTCCACGGCCTTGACGGCCACCGGCCAGCCCAGCCGGTCTGCCGCGGCAACGGCCTCGTCTGCGCTGGTGAAACGCGCCGAGGGCAGCACGGAGATTCCGTAGCAGGCCAGCAGCTCCTCGGTCTCCTGGGCCGAGAGCCGCACCAGTTCGGCGCCGTCGGCCCGGCCAGCCCAGCCCTGGATCAGGTCCTCCGCCCGGCGACGGTCGATGCCGGTGGGCTCGGCGGGGACTCCTGCCTCGGCACTGCGCCAGGTGACATAGTCCACCAGCTGGCTGAGCACTCGGGCCGCCTGCTCCGGGCTGGAGAACACCGGCAGTCCTCGCTGCAGCCCCCCGGGCTGCTCAGCGGGACCGGCGCCGACCACCGTAGCGGACTGGAACGTGGGATCCAGCACGCCCGTGAAGGAGGCGAGCACCGGGATCTGCGAGTCGCGCGCCGCCTGCTCCACACAGCGGGCCAGCTCGACGGCGTCCCCCGGGTTCTGCTGCATGCCCGCCTGGGTGACCACCAGCAGGGCGTCCACGGAGGACTCGTCGCACTGGGCGACGGCGCTGCGCACCGCTCGGTCCAACGCGGCCTCGGCGTCGGAGGTGGTGTGTTCGGCGTCCATGCCCTCCACCTCCACGGTCTGCACGACCGTGAGCCCGTGCCGTTCAGCGGCATCGGCCACCACGCGGTTCAGCGCCGGGGAGTTGCCGACCACTCCGACACGGCGCCCTCGGGGCAGGGGCTGGCAGGACACCGCCTGGATCAGGTCCATCAGGGCGTCGTGGTTGTCCACCTGGATCACCCCGGTCTGCTCGAGCATCGAGTCCACGGCACCTGCCGGTGCCTGCGTGGTGCGGGTCTCGTGCCCGGGGGGAAGTCGCCGACCCATCACATCGGAGCGGGCCACCACCACCGGCTTGGTGCGCGAGAGCCGACGGGCGATGCGGGAGAACTTGCGGGGGTTGCCGAAGGACTCCAGGTAGAGGCCGACGGCGGTGGTGGAGTCGTCGTCCTCGAAGTACTGCATGGCGTCATTGCCGGAGACGTCGGCACGGTTGCCGGCCGAGATCATCGAAGAGACGCCGATCCCCCGCCGATGGGCGGCGGCGAAGAGAGTGGCGCCCACGGCGGCGGACTGCGAAAACAGCCCCACCGAACCGCGCAGGGGCAGGAACGGCGCCACGGAGGCGTTGAGCGAGACCGCAGGGTCCGTGTTGACCAGCCCGGCCGAGGCCGGTCCGATCACTCTCATGCCGTTGGCCCGCGCCTCACGCACCAGCTCACGCTGGCGGGCCAGCCCCTCTGGTCCGGCATCAGCGAATCCGGTGGTGACCACCAGCATCCCCTTGACGCCCTTGCGCGCGCAGTCCTGGATGACCTGCGGGATCTCATCCACCGGCACGGCCACCACGGCCAGCTCCACCTCACCCGGGACTTCGTCCAACGAGGCCCGGGAGATCATGCCGGCCAGTTCCAGGGCATCACGGTTGATCCCGTAGACGGGCCCGGTGAAACCGCCCTCGATCAGATTCTCCAAGAGGGCATAGCCCACCGAGCCCCATTCGCGGCTGGCTCCGATCACCGCCACCGACTCCGGTGCCAGTAGCTCGGAGACCGACTTGGCCTCAGCGCGGTGCTCACGGGACTCCATCACAGCGCGGACCTTGGCCGTGGGATCGATGGAGAACTCGACAGCGACCACTCCGTCATCGAATCGCCGCGAGATCTCGAAGCCGGACTCCTGGAACACCGAGAGCATCTTGCGGTTCTCCGGCAGCACCTCGGCGGAGAACCGGCGGATCCCGTTCTCGCGGGCGGCCACCGCCAGGTGCTCCATCAGGATCGAGCCCAGCCCCCTGCCCTGCTGGGAGTCGGCGATGTTGAAGGCCACCTCGGCCTCGAGCGGATCATCGAGCCGGTCATAACGTCCCACGCCGATGATCTCGCCACCGCGCAGGACGATCAGCGCCACCCGGTCGCGATGGTCGACCTGGGTGAACCGCTGCAGCTCCTTGGAGCTCAACGAGGACTTGTAGGTGAAGAAGCGCAGATAGATCGAGGTCTGCGACTGCTGCCGGTGCATCCGGGCGAGCTCCTCGGCGTCGTCCGGGCGGATGGGACGCAGATGCGCCGTGCTGCCGTCACGCAGCACGACATCGGCTTCCCAGTGGGCCGGATATTCAGAGGTTCGCGTGGATTCGCCCATATGATCAGCCTAGACATCTCCGCAGGCCCGTGCACGGACTGCGCGCATCCATCCTGGTCAGCACGATCAGCACGATCAGCACGAAGGACACGTCCCTCCCCCATGGCCCGCACCTCCAAGACCTCCCGCTCTCGTTCCGACGGCCCGGCTCCGCAGACGATCCCGCTGGAGCAGGAGAACATCGTGGACATCGATGTCTCCGCGGAGATGGAGGCCTCGTTCCTGGAGTACGCCTACTCGGTGATCTACTCACGGGCACTGCCGGATGCCCGGGACGGACTGAAGCCGGTCCAACGGCGCATCCTGTTCATGATGGGCCAGATGGGGCTGCGCCCGAACCGAGGCCACGTCAAGTCCGCTCGTGTGGTGGGCGAGGTGATGGGCAAGCTCCATCCTCACGGCGACTCCGCCATCTACGATGCCATGGTCCGTCTGGCCCAGTCCTTCTCCCTGCGGCTGCCACTGGTGGACGGCCACGGCAACTTCGGCTCCCTCGACGACGGCCCTGCGGCTCCGCGCTACACCGAGGCCAGGATGGCCCCGGCCGCCTTGGCGATGACCGGCAGCCTGGACGAGGACGTCGTCGACTTCGTGCCGAACTACGACAACCAGTTCATGCAGCCCTCGGTGCTGCCCGCGGCCTTCCCGAACCTGTTGGTCAACGGGGCCTCGGGGATCGCCGTGGGCATGGCCACCAACATGGCCCCGCACAACCTGCGCGAGGTGATCGCCGCCGCTCGGCATCTGCTGACCGAGCCGGAGGCCTCCCTGGAGGAGCTGATGCGCTTCGTCCCCGGACCGGATCTGCCCACGGGTGGTCGGATCGTGGGCCTGGACGGCATCCGTGACGCCTATGCCACCGGACGGGGCAGCTTCAAGATGCGGGCCACCAGCACGGTGGAGCAGGTCACGGCGCGCAAGACCGGGATTGTGGTGACCGAGCTGCCCTACGGCGTGGGGCCGGAGAAGGTGATCGAGAAGATCAAGGATGCGGTCAACGCCAAGAAGCTCACTGGGATCGCCGATGTGCTGGATTTGACCGACCGCAAGCATGGGCTGAAGCTGCAGATCGAGCTCAAGTCAGGGTTCAACCCGCAGGCGGTCCTGACCCAGCTGTACCGGTTCACTCCGTTGGAGGAGTCCTTCGGCATCAACAATGTGGCTTTGGTGGACGGCCAGCCGCGCACGCTGGGGCTCCGTGACCTGCTGACGGTCTACGTGGACCACCGGCTGGATGTGGTCCGGCGCCGCACGGTCTACCGCCTGGGACGGAAGAAGGACCGGCTGCATCTGGTCGAGGGGCTGCTGCTGGCCCTGGTGGACATCGACGAGGTCATCGAGATCATCCGCTCCTCGGACGATGCCGCGGCCGCTCGGGAACGGCTCATGGCCGTCTTCGACCTCACGGAGATCCAGGCCAATCACATCCTGGAGCTGCGACTGCGCCAGCTCACCAAGTTCTCCCGGATCGAGCTGGAGGCCGAACAGGACGAGCTGAGGAAGGCGATCGCCGAGCTCGAGGCGATCCTGGCCTCGGACGCGCTGCTGCGTCAGGTGGTCTCCGACGAGCTGGCCACCGTGGCCGACGAGCACGGAACGGACCGGCGCACCGTGCTGCTGGAGTCCGAGAACCTGGCCCCGGCCGTGGCAGCGGCCCCCGCCGCCCGGACCGCCGGATCACGCGGGACAGCCGCCGATCTGCTGGTGGCCGACACCCCGTGCTTCGTGCTGCTCTCCACCTCCAGCCAGCTGGCCCGCACCGCCGACGCCACCCCGATCCAGCCCGGCGGACGCCGGCAACGCCATGACGCCTACCGCTCGATCGTGCCCACCACCGCGCGCGGCGAGATCGGTGCACTGACCTCCTCGGGACGGATCCACCGCATCCAGGTGGTGGACGTCCCCGCCCTGCCCGATCCCTCCGCCACGCCGAACCTGACCGCCGGGGTCAAGGTGAAGGACTTCCTCACCCTGCACCGCGGTGAGACCCTCGTGGGGCTGGTCCCCCTGAACGCCGTCCTGGCGCTGGGCACCCGGCGAGGCGTGGTCAAGCGGGTCAGCCCTGACTGGCCGCTGCACCGTGACGATCTCGAGTCGATCACGCTCAAGGACGGGGACGCCGTGGTGGGTGCCGGACCCGCCGCAGAGGAGGATCAACTGGTCTTCATCACCCGCCGTGGGCAACTGCTGCGCTATGCGGCCTCGCTGGTGCGTCCTCAGGGCCGTGCCGCTGGAGGCATGGCCGGGTTGAAGGTCGCCGCTGATGATGAGGTCATCTCCTTCGCCGCTGTCCCCGCCACCGCGGTCGGTGCCGAGGCCCCGGACAGCCAGCGGGCCGTCGTCGTGACCGTGACCGAGGGTGAGCAGACGCTGCCCGGCACCGTGCCCGGATCGGTGAAGGTCACTCCCCTGGACGAGTATCCGGCGAAGGGTCGGGCCACCGGGGGCGTGCGTGCCCATCGCCTCCTCAAGGGCGAGACACAGCTGTCCCTGGCCTGGTCCGGTCCCCTGCCCGCACTCGGAGCCTCCTCCGGCGGAGTCGCCCGTGCCCTGCCGATCGAGTTCGGCGCCCGAGACGGATCGGGAGTCGGCATGGACCAGCTCATCGAGGCCGTGGGTCTGGGCTCCTCCCCCGCTCCGGAGATCTCTGACACCGACGGGTCAGACGCGCAGGACTGAGGCGGACAGGTCAAGCAGACGGTGCCGCACCCAGGTCCAGGTGGTGTGTGCCGAGTCTGATGAATCGGCGGTCGTGGGTGACCAGGACGGTCGTGACACCCTGCAGCGCCGCGGCCAGGTCCTGCATGAGCGCCTCCGCCTCGTCCTCGCCCAGGTGCGCGGTGGGCTCATCCAGGAGCACGACGTCGGCCCGGGCCAGGAGCGCTCTGGCCACCGCCACCCGCTGCCGCTGGCCCCCGGAGAGACGATGCCCCGCCGGACCCACGCGGGTGTCCAGTCCGTGGGGTGCGGCATCCAGCCAGGGCCCCAGCCCCACGGTGCGCAGCACCTGCACCATCTCCTCCTCCCCCGGGCGGTCCTGGGGGTCACGGGAGAGGGCCAGGTTCGAGCGGAGCGCGGAGTCGAAGAGCGCGGCGTCCTGGGGGCACCAGGCCACCCACTGCAGAGGATGCCGAGCACCCGCAGCAAACCGGTGGGCCGCTTCCGTGTCCGGACCGGTCCGCAGCGTGTAGGTCCCCGTGCGAGGCCGCAGGAATCCCAGCAGCACGGCCAGCAGGGTGGACTTGCCGGACCCGGACGGCCCGGTGACCACGGCCAGCTCGCCTCGCTGGGCCAGCAGGTTCGCCCCGGTGAACACATCGGCGCCGGTGCCGGGGTACCGCGCCGAGACCTGGTCCAGTTCGGCCTCGATGACGCTGAGCCCCGCGCCGTCCACCCGAACCCAGCTGCTCGCCTGGTCCGCCGAGCCGGTCGAGGTCAGGAACGGCCCGGTCTTGGCCAGCTGGCGCCGCAGCACCGCCCCCTGCTGTACCGCGGTGACGAACAGCCCCAGCGGCTCGGCCAGCGCGAGCATGAGGAACACCACGAGCGCGGTGATCGGCGCGGTGACCCCGTGCTGGATGCAGACGAGCATCGACTGCACGGCGGCCCACCCGGAGACGGCGACCACCAGCGCCTGCCCCAGTCCGGCGGCGGCAGCTGACCGGCGCAGCGGCCTGGACGCCTGCGCGTCCGCAGCGGCGAACCGCTCAGCGGCCAGTCCGGCGGCGCCGTTGGCGGCCAGATCGGTGGCGGCCGCGAACAGGGCCGATGTACGGCGCAGCACACCCGTGCGGTGGTCCACCAGCTCCCCGGACGTGCGCCGGTCGGCCAGCCAGACGGTGACCGGAATGACGGTGAACCCCACCAGCCCGGCCACCACGGCCGGCCACCACGCGGTGGGTGCCATCACGGCCACCACGCCCACGGTCACGGCCCAGCTGACCAGCGCGGCAGGCAGCGGGACGATCACCCGGGGCACCGCATCGCGCAGCTCGTCCACATCGGCGATCAGCAGGGACAGAGCACCCCCGGACCGGGTGAGCCGTCCCCACAGCGCGGCCCGGGAGCCCAGGGCATCCCAGAGACGCAGCCGCACCCGGTTGGCCCAGCCGAGCACGGCGTCGTGCGTGGCCAGCCGGTCCAGGTAGCGGAACAGCGCCCGACCGATGCCGAAGAACCGCACCATCACGATCACGGAGAGCAGGAAGAGCACCGGGGGCTGGTAGGACGCCTGCACGATCAGCCATCCGGAGAGCGCGGCGAGCAGGGCCGCCGAGAGCGTGGCGGCCACCGACCACGCCACACCGGACAGGAAGCGACGATCGGTCACCGGCAGCAGGGACAGCAGGTCCCGCCACGCCAGCCGGGCCGGGGACGGCTCAGTGTCCCGACTCGGCCGCTCTGGAGCCTCCACCGGAGTAGGTCCGTCCGATGGCGGCTCCAGGCCTGCCCGCCCGGCAGCGGTGCGCCCGGTGGCGTCCACCACCACAGCCGCCCGCCCGTGCAGCAGACGGTCATGCGAGGCCGCCACCACGATCGTCTCCAGCCGCCGACCGTCCGGCAGCCGACCGGCCGCCAGCTCCACCAGCGTGGCGCGCACCCGTGCGGCGCTGCCCGGGTCCAGATGGGCCGTGGGCTCGTCCAGCGCCACCAGCCAGCGCGGCGCTGGCCCGGCCGGACGTCGTCGGGACTCGTCTCTGGCAGAGGCCATCAGCCGGGTCAGCACCCGGGCCAGCCCGAGCCTGCGGCGTTCGCCCGGGCTCAGATCGTCTGGACGGCGTGTCAGCAGGTCCGGCAGGGCGCTGGCGGTGAGCGCGTGCCGGATGATCTCCGCCAGCTCGGCGGTCTGCGCCCCGGCCGCGCGAGCATACAGCTCCAGCTCGGCCCGCACCGTGGATTCGCTGAAGGCCGGGTGCTGCCCCAGCCAGGCCACAGGGCGGCCACGCAGTCCATACACGCTCCCGCTGAAGGCGGCGACATCATCCCGCAGCACGCCGGCCAGGGCTCCCACCAGCGTGGACTTGCCGGTGCCCGAGGCTCCCGCGAGCACGGTCAGTCCGGGCTCCAGCCTCAGGTCCAGTCCCCCTTGTCCGGCCTCAGTGGCGGCCCCGACGACGGCCGGCAGGGGTGCTCCGTCCGCGTCCCGGTAGGCGATGGTCACCTGGTGCAGGTGGATCGGTCCGACGGGGACGGAGGGCGCCTCCTCGGCTGGCTCGAGGGCGGCGAACGGGTCCGGGACCGGACGGTCAGCCTCCGCCCGTGCCCGGCGCATGGCCTCCACCCCGTCCTCGGAGGCGTGGTGCGCGGCCCCGATGTCCCGGAACGGCAGATACACCTCCGGGGCCAGGGTCAGCACCAGCAGGCCGGTGTAGAGGTCCAGCTCGCCGTAGACCAGACGGACCCCGATGAACACGGCCACCACCGCCACGGAGAGGGTGCTGATCAGCTCCAGGGCGAAGCCGGACATGAACGCGGTCCGCAGGGTGGTCATCGTGGTGGTGCGGTAGCGCTCGGAGACCTCGGCCAACGCCTGACGCTGGGTCCCGGCACGGCGCAGCCCCACCAGGACCGGCAGCCCGCGTGCCAGCTCCAGCAGGTGGTCGGAGAGCCGGTCCAGTCCGTCGGCGGCCTGCTCCACCCGGTCCTCGGTGTACCGGCCGATCAGCACCATGAACAGCGGGATCAGCGGGATCGTCAGCACCAGGATCAGTGCCGAGACCCAGTCGTGCGCCAGGATCCACACGCCCAGAGCCAGCGGCACCACGGCGGCCGTGGTCAGTGCGGGCAGGTACTGGGTGAACCAGTCATCCATGCCGTCCAGCCCGGTGCTGGCCAGCACCGCATCGGCCCCGGCCCGGTCAGCCCCGGTGCCCGCCGAGTCCAGTCGACGTCTGACCAGGGCCAGCCGCAGTTCCTCCTTGGCGCCCAGCGCCGCCCGCCGGGCCATCACCTGCTGGCCCCAGACTGCCAGGGCGCGAGCGATGACTCCGAGCGCCCCGAGGACCACGGTGAGGCTCGCCTCCGCACTGCCGGCCCAGGCGGTCAGGCCGTACCGTGCAGGGTCGAAGGCGGACGGATCCGGGCGGAACAGCAGCCCCACCAGGTTCTGACTCTGCGGTGCCGGAAGCACGGAGGCCAGGTGCGCCACGCCGCGTGCCAGACTCGTGGCCAGCAGCACCCAGCCCACGGCCTTGACGCCGGCCAGCAGGGTCAGCATGGCCACCGCCGACCGTCCTCGCCGGGAGGTGGGCAGCTCGGGTCTCATCTGGCGCTCAGACCGGGGTCACCACGTGTGACTCAGGGATGTGGGTCTCCTGCAGCCGCCTGCGGAACACCCAGTACGTCCATCCCTGATATGCCAGCACGATCGGCACGAAGATGACCGCCACCCAGGTCATCACCCCCAGCGTGTAGTCGGAGGAGGACGCGCTCTGCACGGTGAGGTTGAACGCCGGATCCAGGGTCGAGGGCAGCACGTTCGGGTACATCGCGGTGAAGATCGCCGTCACCCCGGCCGCCAGGAAGACGGCCAGGAAGATGAACGAGTATCCCTCGCGGCGGCGAGTGGCCATCACCCAGGCCACCACCATCCCGACGACGGCCACCGCCAGTGCGATCCACGGCGCCGCCTTCGGGTTCTGGACCAGGACCAGGACAGCCCACAGGGCCAGCGGGACCAGGTACAGACCCAGCCAGCGCGAGAGGTGACGGTGTGAGGCCTCGCGCGGGGCGCCGTCGGTCTTCAGTCCCAGGAAGGCCCACCCCATTGCCAGGGCGAAGCCCACCACGGCCAGTCCGCCCAGCACCGCGTAGCCGTTGAGCCAGACGAACGGTCCGCCCACGCGGTCCCCGTTGGCGTTCAGCGGCAGCCCGGTGGAGGTCAGGGCGAGCATGGCACCCACGCAGAACGCGGCCACAGCGGACCCGCCGGCCAGGCACCAGTCCCAAGTGGCACGTCCTCGCTGGGTGAGTGCCTTGCCTCGGTACTCGATCGAGACTGCACGCAGGATCAGCGCCAGCAGGGCGATGGTCAACGGGACGTAGAGCGCGGAGAACAGCGAGGCGTACCAGAGCGGGAAGGCGGCGAAGGTGGCGCCACCAGCGGTGAGCAGCCACACCTCGTTGCCGTCCCACACGGGGCCGATCGTGTTGAGCAGCACCCGGCGCTGGGATTCGTTGCGTGCCCAGACCTTCATGAGCATGCCGACGCCCAGGTCGAATCCCTCCAGCAGGAGGTATCCGGTCCAGAGCACGGCGATCAGGATGAACCACAGGGTGGGGAGGACGTCCATGTCGGTGACCTGTCTCTCTGTCTCTCACGTGTTCTCGGGCTGCCGGGTCAGTAGGCGAACGCGAGGACATCGGAGTCCTCTCGTCGGCCGCTGCCGCCAGGTCCGTCGTGGTGGTCGTCGGAGTGCTCGTCTGCGGTGAGCTCCGGCATGCCCGCGGGCACGCCACCCTTGACGTACCGCGTGAGCAGGATGACCTCCACCACCATCAGCACGGCGTAGATCAGCGTCAGGGCCACCAGGGAGAACAGGATCTCCCCACCGGAGACGCCCGGGGAGACGGCGGCCGCCGTGTACATCCACACCTGGTCGATGCCCGTGGGATCGGGGTTGGGCACCACCACGAAGGGCTGACGTCCCATCTCGGTGAAGATCCAGCCGGCGGCGTTGGCGCCGAACGGGGCCAGGATGCCGAACACCGCCAAGCGCATCAGGGGCCGGCTGGCCGGAACGGTGCCCTTGCGGGTGACCCACAAGGCGATCGCCGCGGCCAGGGCGGCCAGACCGCCGAAGGTGATCATGATGCGGAAGCCCCAGTAGGTCACCTCCATCACCGGCAGGTAGTCGATCTCCATGCCTGCCCGCTCTCCGTACATCGGGTCGTCGGGCAGGTGGGTGCCGTACATCTCCTGGTACTCCGGGATCAGGGTGTTCACACCCTTCACGTCCGTGGTGAAGTCGTTGTGCGCCAGGAACGAGAGCAGTCCGGGCACCTCGAACACGCCCACCACGTCATCGCAGGTGGTGGCACCCTCGGTGCGCGGATTGGCCACGGAGAGAATGGAGAACGCGGTGCCGTCGTGACAGGCCGCCTCAGCGGCGGCCATCTTCATCGGCTGCTGCTGGATCATCAGCTGTGCCTGGGCATGGCCGCTGAAGGCGGTCCCCAGGAAGCCGACGACCGCCACCCAGGCGCCCCACCGCAGGGAGGTGATCCAGACCGCATGGTCCTTCTCATCGCGTCCCTTGGATCCGGTGGTGCCCACCGTGACGGTGCCGTCAGCGGCGACGGTGTCGATCCCGTCCGTCCGTCGCTTCCACAAGTGGTACCAGGAGATGCCGAGCAGGAAGGCTCCCGCCACGGACACGGCGCCGAAGATGGTGTGGGGGAAGTGCACGATCAGCGTGTTGTTGGTCAGCACGGCCCAGATGTCCGTCATCACCGGGCGGCCATCCACCATCTCCACTCCCACCGGATGCTGCATCCAGGAGTTGGCGGCCAGGATGAAGTAGGCGGAGAAGACCGAGCCGATCACAGCCGCCCAGAGCGCCGCCAGGTGGATCCGAGGGTTGATCCTGTTCCAGCCGAAGATCCAGATGCCCAGGAAGACGGACTCCAGGAAGAAGGCGATCAGCGCCTCCATGGCCAGCGGAGCACCGAACACATCACCGACGAACCGGGAGTATTCGGACCAGGCCATCCCGAACTGGAACTCCTGGACGATGCCCGTGGCCACGCCCATGATGAAGTTGATCAGGAAGAGCTTGCCCCAGAACTTGGTCATCCGCAGGTACTGCTCCTGACCGGTGCGGTGCCACTTCGTCTGCATGTAGACGAGCACCATGCCCAGGCCGATGGTCAACGGGACCATCATGAAGTGATAGACGGTGGTGATGCCGAACTGCCACCGGGCGATGTCCAAAGGATCCACAGTGGATGCCCTCTTTCCGCAGGGCTGCCCGGACGCGCACGGGCAGCAACCAATGAGACGGCGGCGGGCCAGGGCAGACCGGACCCGATCGCCCTGTCCAGGGCGGTGCGAGGCCGGCTGGGGAACAGCTCTGTTCCGCCGGATGACTCCAGCGTAGCCCCGTTTTCTACGTCCTGTAGAATCCGAGTCGCCCCCCTGCGGTGAACGTGAGTGAGATCACCGCAGCCGGGGCGTCGCACACCGTTGAAGACCGTGATCCCGGCCGTGAGGCACCGCCTCCGCCGGATGTCGAAGGGGGCACCATGGGACTGGGCGAGCTGGAACGCTCGGTGATGGATCTGCTGTGGGATCGCAGCGTGTCCCTGACCGCCACCGAAGTGCGGGACGCGCTGGCCGAGCACGGCGCGCAGACCGCCAGGCCGCTGGCTGTGACCACCGTCCTCACCGTCCTCTCCCGTCTGGAGAAGAAGGGTCTCGTCCGGCGCGAGGGAGATCGGCGACCTCATCGGTATGCACCCCTGGCCAGCCGTGAGGAGCACACGGCCGGCCTGCTCCATGAGGTCCTGGGGTCAGCTCCGGACCGAGAGGCCGTCCTGGCACGGTTCATCGGTGGCATCAGTGCCGATGAGACCGCCGCGCTGCGCCGCCTGCTCTCGCGCTGACCAGGACCTCAGTCGAGCGGGGCCCACCCACCTAGACTGAGCCGATGACCGCCCTGATCCTGGCCGTGCTCGCGCTGCTGCTGGCCTGGCCGGTGCCCGTGCTGCTGGGCAGGGCTCGTTGGGTGCGCCGGGCGCCCGCAACCGCCATGGTGCTCTGGCAGGCCGTGGCGCTGGCCGGCGGGCTGGCGATGATCGGAACGCCGTTGGCCTGGGGGCTGGCCCCGTACGGCAGCAGCCTGCAGACGGCGGTGCCCAGTGCCGTCCAGGCACTGGTCACCGGAGACTGGCTCCACCGACTCGGCACGGACGATCTGGCACCGGCCCGGATCGCCGCCGTGACGCTGGCGCTCGTGCTGACCGCTCACCTGCTGCTGACCCTGGGCGTGACCGGCGTGCGCACCCTGACGGAGCGCCGCCGACACCGCCAGCTGGTCGACCTGCTCGCCGCCCCAGGACGTCCACGTCGGCTCGATGGGCTCATCGGCGGCTCCCCCACGAGAGTGCTTCCCCACCAGACCCCGGTGGCGTACTGCCTGCCTGGCCTCACCGGCGCGGTGACCGTGGTCTCCCATGGCCTGCTGGAGCAGCTGACCGCGGATGAGGTCCGCGCGGTGGTGGCCCACGAACGGGCGCATGTGCGCCAGCGGCACGACCTGCTTCGGCTGGCCTTCGAGGCCTGGCATCGGGCCTTTCCCTGGTTGCCCACCACACAGGTCGCCCGGCGCGCCGTGAGTGGCCTGACGGAGATGCTCGCCGACGACTCTGCCCTGCGGGAGCATCGCCGCGAGGTGCTCGTCTCGGCCCTGGCTCGAACCGGTACGGAACCCCCGCCGACCACCGACACCGATGCCGCCGCATCATCGGCCGCCTCCGTGCCGATCACCCTGCGTCTCTATCGTCTCCTCTCCCCCGTCGACCCCCTTCCCGCCTGGCAGCGGTTCGGTGTCGTCCTGGCGGCCGGCACCCTGGCGTTGCTGCCGCCGATCGTGCTCCTGAGCCCCTGAGCCACTCCGAACGCGCTGCACTCTGGGAGATTCGCTAGGCTGGATCTTCGGCGGTCGTGACCGCCGTCCCCCCACACCCCTTTCAGGAACGGACCAGGCCACATAGTGCAAGGCAACGCGATCTTCCGTCACACCAACGCCTCTCTGCTCTCGGTCACCGAGGTCGTGGCCCCCGTCACGGTCACCTCTGACCAGATCGACGACGAGCTGGTGGAGGTGCTCACGCGGCTCAAGCTGCCCCGAGGCCTGCTGCAGCGGGTGGCCGGCGTGCATGAACGGCGCAACTGGGAGGAGCCGGATCAGTTCCAGCGCGGTGCCGCAGAAGCGGGCCGAGCAGCCCTGGAGCAGGCCGGCGTGGATGCCTCCGCCGTCGGGCTGCTGGTCAACACCTCGGTGACCCGCCAGACCCTGGAGCCCTCCGTGGCCGTGAGGATCCACCACGAGATGGGCCTGCCGACCTCGGCCACGAACTTCGACATCACCAACGCCTGCCTGGCCTTCGTCAACGGCATGTCCCTGGCCGCGACCATGATCGACGCCGGGCAGATCGACTACGCCGTGGTGGTGGCCGGGGAGGACTCGGTGAAGGTCCAACGGGCGACACTGGCCAATCTGCACGCCGAGTCCGTGGACCGCAGCAACTTCATGGAGCAGTTCGCCTCCCTCACCCTGGGCTCCGGCGCAGCCGCTGCGGTGATCGGCCGCTCCGACCTGCACCCGGAAGGACACCGGATCCGTCGCGGCATCACCCGCGCAGGCACCGACCACCATGACCTGTGCGTGGGCGACCACGAGGGCATGTTCACCGACTCCACCGCCCTGCTCAAGGACGGCCTCGAGCTCGTCATGGACGCCTGGAACGAGGTCCCGGAGGACTGGAACTGGGGCCAGATGGACCGGTACATCACCCATCAGGTCTCCCAGCTGCACACCGACTCGATCATCGAGGCCGCCGGCATCGACCGCGAACGGATCCCCACCACCTTCCCCGTCCTGGGCAATGTGGGCCCCGCATCCCTTCCCATCACCCTGGCCCGTGAGGCCGATTCGCTCCAGCGCGGCGACCGTGTGCTCTGCCTGGGCGTCGGTTCCGGACTGAACACCGCCATGCTGGAGATCGACTGGTGAGACTGCCCGCCGCCCCTGCCTTCATCCCTGACCACTCCGCGCTGCCGGGTCTCGATCCGGCGTGGAGCCGACTCGTCACAGCCCAGACCGTGGACGGCGAGCGGACCTTCCACGTGCTGGACACCGGACCGGTTCTCGAGGCCGCTGGCGTCAGTCCCACCGGCACCATCCTGGCCGTCCACGGCAACCCCACCTGGTCCTATCTGTGGCGTTCTGTCGCTGCGGCGACGGTCCGCGCCGGACAGCGAACCGGCGCCCGGCAGGTCTGGCGCGTGGTGGCACTGGACCAGTTGGACATGGGCTGCTCGGAGCGGTTGGCCCACCCCGGTCTGCCCGTTCCGGCCACCGCCGAGGAGTCCGGTCAGCCGAGCACGGCGCTGGGCTACCGCACCCTCACCGGGCGCATCGCGGATCTGGATGCGGTGGTGCGGGAGCTGGGCCTGGATGTCCAGGCTCGCCAGGGCCACCGGATCGTCACGCTGGGACACGACTGGGGCGGCGTCGTGTCCCTGGGCTGGGCCGGGCGGAACCGGGACCTGGTCTCGGCCGTCATGACCCTGAACACCGCCGTCCATCAGCGGTCAGAGGACCCGTTGCCTGCACCCCTGCGCGCGGCGCTGGCTGGCCCTCTGCTGCCCGGTTCCACCGTGGTCACCGACGCTTTCCTCCGCACTACCACGGCCCTGGGCCACCCGTCTCTGTCCCCTGATGTCAAGGCCGCCTTCCATGCTCCGTACACGGCCGATGCCGCACCGGGCACGGCGGCCGGCGCGGCGGAGCGTCGTGGCGGGATCGGCGGATTCGTGGCGGACATCCCCGTGGGCCCGGAGCACGGTTCCCATGCCGAACTGCAACGGGTCTCCTCGGACCTGGCCCTGCTGGGACGCGAGTCCACGCCGGCCCTGATCCTGTGGGGACCGAAGGATCCGGTGTTCCTGGACCGGTATCTGGCGGACCTGCTGGAACGCCTCCCGCAGGCGGATCTGCACCGCTTCGAGACAGCCGGGCATCTGCTGCCCGAGGACGTGGACATCGCCGAACCGATCCTGCTCTGGCTCGAGCGGGCTGTGCCCACCGAGATGGATCGCGTCCAGCCGTCACCCGCCGCAGACCGGGCCCCGTCCTCCTGGTCGGACGACCAGCGGCCCCTGTGGTCATTCCTGGACGAGTGGCGTGACCAGGACACGCTCGCGGTGGTGGATCTGGCCGGGACGCACCCTGGCGAGGTCACCTGGGAGCGCTTGGCCTCCGTCGTGGACTCCGTGGCCTGCGGGCTGCAGGAGATCGGCGTCCGTCCCGGGGACCGTGTCTCCCTGATGGTCCCACCCGGGCGGGACCTGACTGCGATCCTCTACGCATGCCTGCGACTGGGCGCCGTCGGAGTGGTGGCCGATGCCGGTCTGGGAGTGGCCGGGATGACCCGAGCCGTCCGAGCGGCCCGCCCCCAGTGGATCATCGGTGAGCTGCCCGGCCTCAGTGTGGCCCGCGTGCAGTCCTGGCCCGGCCGCCGGATCTCTGTGCGCACGCATTCCGCCGTGGTGGCATCCGGGCTCCGGGTCGAGGACTCGATCTATTCGATGATGGACCGCCATGCCGCAGAGCGCTTCACCGGTCCGGCTCCGTCTCCGTCTGATCCAGCGGCCATCCTGTTCACCTCCGGATCCACCGGTCCGGCCAAGGGTGTGATGTACACGCATGGCCGTCTGGCAGCCCTGGCCGCCCTGCTGCGCGATGTCTTCGACGTCCGCCCCGGGTCCTCCCTGCTGGCCGGCTTCGCTCCGTTCGCCCTGCTCGGACCGGCCATCGGGGCCACCTCGGCCACGCCGGACATGTCCGTCACGGAGCCGGCGAGCCTGACCGCCCAGGCGGTGGCCGCGGCCGCCGACGCCGCCGGCGCCACGATCGTCTTCGCCTCACCGGCCGCGCTGCGCAATGTGGTGGCCACCGCCGAGTCGCTGGACGATGCCCAGCGCTCCACCCTCGCCCGCGTGGACCTGGTGCTCTCCGCCGGCGCACCGGTGCATCCGGTCCTGATGGCCCAGGTCGCCCAGGTCTTCCCCTCGGCACAGATCCACTCCCCGTACGGGATGACCGAGTCGCTGCTGCTCACCGACATCGATCGGGACACGATCGAGCAGGTCACCTCGGCCGACTCTGACCAGGACGGTGTCTGCGTGGGGCTGCCGGTGGGTCCCGTGCGCGTGGCCATCGCCCCCCTGCGCGCCGACGGCACCTCCTCGGACACCCTGCTCGAGGGCCCGGAGGCGTTCGGCGTCCTGGGCGAGGTCGTCGTCTCAGCGCCGCATATGAAGGCCGGGTATGACCGACTGTGGCTCACGGACGCGCGGTCCAAGCGTGACTCCACCCCGGACCGGGACTGGCATCGCACTCAGGATGTGGGTCACCTCGACGACGACGGTCGGCTCTGGATCGAAGGTCGCCTCCAGCATGTGGTCACCTCGCCCGATGGCCCGGTCGCCCCGGGCGGGCCGGAAGCACGCATCGACGCTCTTGCGGGCGTGCATCGGGCCGCCGTCGTGGGCGTCGGGCCGGTGGGCACCCAGGCGGTGGTGGCCGTCGTCGAACCCTCACCGGTGCCCGGAGTCCGCTCCCCGCGTCCCGGGCTGGCCGATGCCGAGCTGACCCGTCAGGTCCGTTCGGCCGCCGCCCCGGTGCCGGTCTCGGCCGTGCTGGTCACGGACACCGTCCCGGTGGACATCCGCCACCAGTCCAAGATCGACCGGACGCGATTGGCCGGATGGGCCGAGCGCATCCTGTCCGGCGGGAAAGTCGGTCGACCATGACACCGAAGCCGTTGAAGGTCCTGGTCACCGGAGCGTCCGGGCTGCTCGGCGCCGGAGTGGCCGGCCGCCTGGTGGAGGCCGGCCATGACGTGGTGACCCTGCAGCGGCGCCCCTCCGGGGTCACCGGTGCCCGTGATGTCCAGGGCTCCGTGACGTCCGCGGAGACCGTGCGCCAGGCGATGGCAGGACGGGACACCCTGGTGCATGTGGCGGCCAAGGTCTCCGTCTCCGGTCCTGCCGAACAGTACGAGCAGGTCAATGTCCAGGGCACCCGCAACGTCGTGGAAGCGGCCCAGGAGGCCGGAGTGGAGCGGATGGTGCACATCTCCTCCCCCTCCGTGGCGCACGCAGGGACCTCGATCGTGGGCGAGGGGGCCGGGCCTGCGGATCCGGACCATGCCCGAGGCCACTATGCACGCACCAAGGCGCAGGCAGAACTGCTCGCCCTGGCTGCGGACGCGGAGGACTTCCGGGTCCTGGTCCTGCGCCCGCATCTGATGTGGGGGCCCGGAGACACTCAGCTGACGGATCGGATCGTCGACCGCGCCCGTCAGGGCAGGATGCCCCTTCTCGGTCCAGGGGCCGCCCTGGTGGACACCCTCTACACGGAGAACGCGGTGGATGCCGTGCTGCGAGCCGTGGAGGCGGTGGATCGGGTACATGGAGAGGCACTGGTGGTCACCAACGGCGAACCGCGGGCCATCGGCGAGCTGATCCGGGAGATGGCCCGCGCCGGCGGCGCACCGGCACCCCGCCTGCGGATTCCTGCCCGCGTGGCGACTTCCGCCGGTGCGGTGATCGAACGGATCTGGGAATGGGCCGACCTGGGCCGCAGCGGTGACGAGCCGCCCTTGACCCGGTTCCTGGCCGAGCAGCTCTCCACCGCTCACTGGTTCGACCAGCGGCGCACGCGGGAGGTTCTGGACTGGACGCCCCGCGTCAGCGTCGACGAAGGCCTCGAGCGACTGGCCGACCACTACCGTTCGGTGTGAACCTCAGGGCAGAATGAGCGGGCATCGCCTCACATCACACCCCACCTGAGGAGCACCTGATATGACCACTGTCGTCATGGCGCTGAGCGCCGCCCGTCACTGGACCCTGGCTGACGGCACCCAGCACCCCACCGGATTCTGGGCCGAGGAGTTCGTGGTCCCGTACACCGCGTTCCGTGACGCCGGCTTCGAGGTGCTGGTCGCCACACCCGGTGCCGTTCCACCTGTGGTCGATGAGCTCAGCCTGGGTCTGTCCGGCGGACTGCCCTCGACCACGCGCCGACTGCGGTCCCAGCTGGCCGCGCTCGAACCGGTCCTGGCCTCTCCTGCGGATCTGCATGAGGTGGATCCGATGTCACCGGACATGGTGTTCTACCCCGGCGGCCACGGTCCGATGGAGGACCTGGCGGTGGACCGTGCCAGTGGCGAGCTGCTGCGCCAGCGTCTGGAGTCCGCCCGGCCGATCGCCCTGCTCTGCCATGCCCCCGCAGCCGTCTTGGCCACGGCAGACCAGCAGGGCCGCTCCCCGTTCACCGGCCGACACATCACGGCACTGTCCAACCTGGAGGAACGGGTCAATCCTTTCGCCTGGAAGGCCTCGTGGCTGCTGCAGGACCGGCTCGAGCAGATCGGCGTTCGCTACGAGAAGGGGCTGCTGCCCTTCCGTCCTCACGTGGTGGTGGACGGCACCCTCTACTCGGGGCAGAACCCTCAGTCCTCCCAGCGGCTGGCCGAGATGATCATCACGGACCTGGGCTGAGTCCGCCGCCGGTCAGGCATCGATCCGGTCGCGGTCCAGATCATCGGCACCGGAGATGATGAACTGCTTGCGAGGGGCGACCTCGGAGCCCATGAGCAGGTCGAAGATCTGCTCGGCACGCTCCACCTCGGAGATGTTGACCCGGCGCAGCGTGCGGTGTCGAGGATCCATGGTGGTCTCGGAGAGCTGGTCGGCATCCATCTCACCCAGGCCCTTGTAGCGCTGGATCGGCTCCTTGTAGCTGCGTCCGTCCTTCTCCAGCTGCGCCAGCAGGGTGTGCAGCTCGTTCTCGGAATAGGTGTAGACCACTTCATTGGCGCCCGAGCCGCGCGTGACCACCTCCACCCGATGCAGGGGCGGCACCGCGGCATACACCCGTCCGGCCTCCACCATGGGCCGCATGTACCGGAAGAACAGGGTCAGCAGCAGGGTGCGGATGTGAGCGCCGTCGACGTCGGCATCCGTCATCAGGATGACCTTGCCATACCGGGCGGCCTCCAGATCGAAGCTGCGTCCCGCTCCCCCACCGATCACCTGGATCAGCGCGGCGCACTCGGCGTTGGAGAGCATGTCGCCCACCGAGGCCTTCTGCACGTTGAGGATCTTGCCGCGGATGGGCAGCAGCGCTTGGAAGTCCGAGGACCGGGCCAGCTTGGCGGTGCCGAGTGCAGAGTCGCCCTCCACGATGAACAGCTCGGAGCTGGCCACGTCATTGGTCCGGCAGTCGGCCAGCTTGGTCGGCATGGTGGAGGTCTCCAAGGCGTTCTTGCGCCGCTGGTTCTCCTTGTGTGTCCGCGCGGAGATCCGAGACTTCATCTCCGCCACGACCTTCTCCAACAGCTGGGAGGTCTGGGTCTTGTCCTGCCGCTTCGAGGACGCGAACAGTGCGGTGAGCTCCTTCTCCACCACCTTGGCCACGATCGCGCGGACCGCCGGAGTGCCCAGCACCTCCTTGGTCTGTCCCTCGAACTGCGGTTCGGCCAGTCGGACGGTCAGCACGGCGGTGAGCCCGGCGAGGACATCGTCCTTCTCGAGCTTGTCGTTGCCGGCCTTGAGCTTGCGCGCGTTGGCCTCCACCGTCTTGCGGAAGGTCTTGAGCAGAGCCTGCTCGAACCCGGACTGATGGGTTCCTCCCTTGGGTGTGGCGATGATGTTGACGAAGGACCGGAAGGTGGTGTCGTATCCGACGTCCCAGCGCAGGGCGATGTCCACCTCGCACTCGCGCTCCACATCCTCCATCGCGGTCCGACCGTCGTCGCCGAGCACCGGGACACGCTCGGAGAACGATCCGGTGCCCTGCAGGCGCCAGACATCGGTCACCGGGCTGGCGGAGGACAGGTGCTCAGCGAACTCAGAGATGCCGCCGTCGTACTGGAAGACCTCTTCCACAGGACCGTCTGCGCCGGGGGTGCCGGGCAGACGCCGCTCGTCCCGGATGCTGATGCGCAGTCCGGGCACCAGGAATGCCGTCTGCCGAGCCCGGCCCTGCAGCTCGGTGTAGGAGAACTTCGCATCAGGCGTGAAGATCTGTTCATCGGCCCAATACCGCACGCGGGTTCCGGTCTGACCGCGCTTGGCCTTGCCGACCACGTCCATCGGCGAGATGTCCGTGGAGGGTTCGAAGGGGGCATCTGGGCGGTGGGTGGATCCGGAGTCCGTGAAGCGACCCGGCTCTCCACGGCGGAACGACATCTGATGGATCTTGCCGCCCCGGAAGACCTGGACGTCCAGACGGGAGGACAGGGCGTTGACCACCGAGGCGCCCACGCCGTGCAGGCCGCCGGAGGCCGCATAGGAGCCGCCGCCGAACTTGCCGCCAGCATGCAGTTTGGTGAAGACCACCTCGACACCGGACAGGCCGGTGCGGGGCTCGATGTCCACCGGGATGCCGCGTCCGTTGTCCTCGACCTCCACGGCCCCGTTGGCATGCAGGGTGATGTCGATCGACTGCCCATAGCCGGCCAGGGCCTCATCCACCGAGTTGTCGATGATCTCCCAGAGACAGTGCATCAGACCCCGGGAGTCCGTGGAGCCGATGTACATGCCCGGTCGCTTCCGGACCGCCTCCAGCCCTTCCAGCACCGACAGATGACGGGCGTTGTACTCACTGCTGCGGGACACGATGTCTTCCTCTGCTGGATGGACGGATGGGACCGTCCTTCAGGGTATCCGCGCGGCTGCCGCTTTCCCTGGCGACTGGCCGCCGCTGGACTCGGATTGACCCGCGATGGGGTACGCGGGAAGCGAAACCGCGCCACGCGGAGGGTCTCTGGAGAACAAAACCCGACAGAAGGTGGTTGCATAGGTGTACGCAACACCGATCCTGCGGCCACGACTGGCCGACCCCAGGATCAGGGGCACCAGAAGAGGAGGCCAGCCATGACCACCACCGCCACGATCGACCCGCCGGCACTGACCGGCGCTGACCGCTGCGACCGCTGCGGAGCACAGGCCTATGTGCGCGCTGTGCTGAACGTCGGAGGCGAGCTGCTGTTCTGCGGCCACCACGCTCGCGCAGTGGAGGACACCCTGCGCCCTCAGACCACGGTCTGGCAGGACGAGACCGCCAAGCTCCATGAGAAGGAGCCGGTGGACGCCTGATCGCCGCCGCCCAACTCAGCTCCATCGAGGACCCGTCACCAGGTGGTGACGGGTCCTCGTCTGTCTGCGGGCCCTGGCCGACTCAGCCGGCCGTCGTCGTGCTCTCCAGGACCGAGGTGACCAGCAGCGGCGCCTGTTGCGAGTGTCCGGTGGCTGTGGGGTGCATGAACCCGGGGATGTCCAGGCTGGAGAACGGCGGGACGATCCAGGAGTGATGCTGGCTGGCCCCGATGCGCGGGTCCAGGCCCCGCCCCTCGAAGGTGACGGTGGGGTCCACCAGCCGGAATCGCTCCGACCCCGTCTCGGCATTGAGCCGCTCCACCGTCTCCCGCTGCAGCGCCGTGTAGTCCTGCTGGATCCGGTTGAGCTCAGCTCCGGCGTCATACCATCCGGCCGGCCCCTCGGGAAGGGTGTAGCTGTCTCGGTTGATGAGCATCGGGTAGGCGACCAGGTGGATGGTGGCCGTGCCGGACGAGGCACGGTCGATGTCCCGCAGCGCCGCGGCCAGTCCGTCCTGGATGGTCCCCAGTCGTCCCTCAGCCACGGAGAGCGACCGCTCGCACCCGATCGCCTCGCGCAGCACGAAGCACTGGACCACGATGTCCACGAAGCCGCCGTCGTTGCCGCCGATCGTGAGGAAGACATGGTCGGTCTGATCCGAGACCGAGGCGATCTGCGAGTGGGCCCACAGATGACAGGCCGCCGTGGCCGTATAGATGCTCCCAGCCGGCGCCGGAGCCACCCTCCGGTACTCATAGAACCGGTCCTCAGGTGCACTGCGGCAGAGCCCCTCTACCTCCACCCGCCGCTGCCATTCAGCGGACTGGTCCGCCACCGTGGGATACGAGCTGCGTGGCAGCCAATAGCTGCGTGTGCGGGACGTCTCCCACCTCAGATGGCGCGGCTGGGAGAGATCGGCCAGCACGCCTCCGCCGCAGGCGGCCATGGTGATCTCGGCCCCCAGCTGCCGAGCGGCCACCGGCCCGTAGGCCAGATCCGAGCGCATGCAGGGCCGGTCGGAGTAGGCCCCTGCTCCGTTGCCGGACGAATAGGAGTCTCCCAGGACCACGATCTGCGCTGGCGAGGACTCCGCGCCGGAGGATCCCTCTGTTCCGGTGGCCTGAACCGGTGCGGCCCCGGCCATCAGAGCCGCGACCGGGCCCACAGCGGCGAACCAGCGCGATCGCCGGGACGGAGCGGAGTGGTCGAACGTCGTCATGGAATGTCCTGCCCTCGAGCGATGCGCTGTGATGCGGACCACATTACGGGAGGTGCCCGACGAGCCCGGGGGAACCGCCGGTGGACACAGAACGGCCCCGCACCGTGAGGGTGCGGGGCCGTTCTGGGGCGCTGTCCGACTCAGTCCAGGTAGTCCCGCAGCACCTGCGAGCGGGAGGGGTGACGCAGCTTGGACATCGTCTTGGACTCGATCTGTCGGATCCGCTCACGCGTGACGCCGTAGACCTTGCCGATCTCGTCCAGCGTCTTCGGCTGGCCGTCGGTCAGGCCGAAGCGCATCGCCACCACGCCTGCCTCACGCTCGGAGAGGGTGTCCAGCACCGAATGCAGCTGCTCCTGCAGCAGCGTGAAGCTGACGGCGTCTGCCGGGACCACGGCCTCGGAGTCCTCGATGAGGTCGCCGAACTCGGAGTCGCCGTCCTCGCCCAGGGGCGTGTGGAGGGAGATGGGCTCGCGGCCGTACTTCTGGACCTCGACCACCTTCTCCGGGGTCATGTCCAGCTCCTTGGCCAGCTCCTCCGGAGTGGGCTCGCGGCCCAGGTCCTGGAGCATCTGACGCTGGACGCGGGCCAGCTTGTTGATGACCTCGACCATGTGGACCGGGATGCGGATGGTACGCGCCTGGTCGGCCATGGCGCGGGTGATGGCCTGCCGGATCCACCAGGTGGCGTAGGTGGAGAACTTGAATCCCTTGGTGTAGTCGAACTTCTCCACCGCGCGGATCAGGCCCAGGTTGCCCTCCTGGATCAGGTCCAGGAACAGCATGCCGCGGCCGGTGTACCGCTTGGCCAGGGAGACGACCAGACGCAGGTTGGCCTCGAGCAGGTGGTTCTTGGCACGGCGCCCGTCCGCGATCACCAGTTCCATGTCCCGGCGGAGCCGGGCGTCCTTGATCGGCTTCTCCTTCATCTTGTGCTCGGCATACAGGCCGGCCTCGATGCGCAGCGCCAGATCCACCTCCTGCTCCGCATTGAGCAGGGCGACCTTGCCGATCTGCTTCAGGTAGTCCTTGACGGGGTCAGCCGTGGCTCCGGCAGAGACGACCTGCTGGACCGGCGCGTCGTCCTCGGAGTCTGACACCACGAAGCCAGCACCGGACGACTCCTCGTCGTCCTCGCCCTTGGCATCCGAGGCCTTCTGCCCCTTGACGCCCTTGTCGTCCTTCATGCCCTCATCCTGGGCAGTGGTCTCACCATCGGTGTCCTCGGCCAGCTCGGCCTCCTGGGCCTGCAGCTGCGCCTCCTCGGCAGCCACCTCGGCCACCGGGTCTGCGCTCTTCTTGGCCCGGGTCCCGGCGGTCTTCTTCGCCGTGGTCTTCTTCGCCGGTGTCTTCGCGGTGGCGGTCTTCTTGGTCGCAGCGGTCCGTGACGCCGTGGCCTTGGCGGTCGTCTTCTTCGCCGGCGCGGCCTTCTCCTCCGCGGCCACAGCGTCCGAGGTCGCTGCGGCGGTCCGCGTACTGGTCGTCTTGGAAGCTGTAGTCACTCAGAGCCTTTCGTTCGGACGTCGGCGACGCCCTGACGGTCAACACCACGATGACCCTGTCAAGTCAGCGATGTTGGGCGCGGACCGTTTCGGCGCATGCTGCACCGGCCGTTCCGCACCCCGCTGACAGCAGGGTCTTTCCTCGGTCAACCACACCGAGTCGTGAATTGTTCCCGACGGTGTGCGGCCCGGCCCCGGGTTCGGAGCCGGACCGGCACGATTATGCCACTTGGAGACGTTCAGGGCCTGCGACGACGCCAGGCGATCTCCTCTCGTGCGGCCCACCCGGCCAGATGCCCCTGGTCCAGCAGCTGCTCAAGCAGCTCGGCCATGCTGTAGTACGGATCACGTGCCCGGCACTGGTCCACCACGGCTCCGGCCCAGGATCCCCGCCCCCGGCACCAGTCCACCCACGCCGCCAGGCACTGCAGGGCCGAAGCCGTCTCACCGGCGGCGAGCGGAAGCAGGTCCCGGCAGGCCTCGCGCAGCCGGTCCATCCGGTCCCAGTCCGGTGCTCGCACCGTGTCCGCCAGCATCGCCGAGACGTAGAGGACTCCGCTGGCTTCCGAAGGCGTGCAGCCCATCCGTGCGCTGGTTCCCCGAGGAAGGGCACGGATGAACTCTCCACCGGAGACGGCCCGTTGGAGGGTGAACGCCGACGAGGCCAGCAGCCCGTCACGCAGACACACCTGGGCCAGTCCCGCGACCAGCTCGACCAGCTCCGCCCGGGACCAGTCCGAGAGCGCACCCGCCGACCCGTCGAGCACGCGTTCCCACCGCTGCATCCAGGCCGCCACGTAGTCCGAATCGTCCACCCCGACGGCGGCCCGCTCCAGTGCGGCGACCAAGGCCAGGGACGGCCTCTCGGTGGGGACGGGCATCCGAGCCGCTTCCGGACCGGATTCCACCACCGACCCCTGCACGATGAAGGTGGCGTTGACGGCGCTGACCTCGCTGCGCGAGACCGACCCGCCGTGCGGAGGGCAGGACGCCGGGTCAGGGCAGTCCAGGTGCCACAGGCAGCCGTGGTCCACGAGCCAGGTCTCACGCAGGGGCAGACCGCGGTCAGCCAGCGCGTCCCCGAGCGCGGCCACCAGCGCTCCATCGGCCCCGCTGATCGGATCCTGCACCGGTTCGGGGCCGGCTGCCTCCGGATGCACCCGTTCCTTGAACACGAAGATCAGCGTGTCCGTGGCCTGGACGTCCTGGGACAGGTATCCGGCGATCAGCTCTGCATAGTGCTGTGGATCGACCCGCCCCTCCTGCAGAGCGACCGGCAGATCCAGCCGGACCATCGCTCCGATGCTCGTGCCGCGCCGGGTCAGGCCGACGCAGCTCGAACGCGGTCGGAAGCCCAGGGAATGATCGATGTAGCTGAGCAGGTCGGCGGGCTCGGAGGCGCGGACCAGCGGGGGCTCGACGGGACGGGATGCGGTGGCAGGCGATGAGTTCTCCATGCCTCTCAGACTGACCGGGACGGCTCTGACCGGCCATCGCCGCCTGCCTGACTGTGGGCGGCTCCTGCTGACCGGTCTGCTGTGCAGGAGCCGAACCCTGCCCAGCGGTTCCGGGCAGTGTGGACCGCCCCCCGAACGTCAGGTGAGGCCAGGTCCAGGTGAGGCGGGATCGTCCGGCGCGGCGCCGTCGTCGGGCTGGTCCTGTCCTGACTCCGAGGCCGTGGACTCGCCCGGCTCCAGGGCATGCCGCGGCTGGCTGCTCAGGTAGTCCTCCACGGCTGCACCGAGCTCCTCCGCATCCGGGATCTCCTCACCCGGACGGACCAGCAGCGACCGGCTGGCGGTCGAGGCGTGCTGGTCGAAGTTGCGCTCCAGCCCCTCGACCATGGCCGTGATCTCACCCGATCCCTGGGTCTGGCGGTCCAGTTCACGGTCCACCTCACGTCCGCGCTCGCGCAGCTCGTCGGTGGGCAGCATCAGCTCCATGGCGGCGCCCACATACTCCAGGGCCGCCACCGCCGCCTGCGGGTAGGACGCATCGGCCACATAGTGAGGAACGTGCAGGGTGTACCCGGTGGCTCCTCGGCGCTGTTCGTCCAGCCGCAGCTCAAGCAGCTGTGCCACACCGGAGACCATCCGGGCCTGGGGGCTCCAGGTGGAGAGCCCCCGCACCAGGTCCTCCCTGTTGCCGTGCGCGGTCACGCCCAGGGGACGGGTGTGCGGGACGGGCATGGGCACCGCGTCCACCAGGGCCACCAGCTTCACGTCCAACTGCTCCACCAGGAACATCACCGAGGAGACGAAGCGCTCCCACTGGAAATCCGGCTCCGGGCCGGAGAGCAGCAGGAAGGGACGGCCAAGCAGATCCGAGACCAGGTGCAGCTCCAAGGAGGGCTGCTGGTAGTCGTGGAAGCGTTCACCGTCGAAGGAGATGACCGGGCGGCGGGCGCGGTAGTCCAGCAGCTGGTCGGCGTCGAAGGTGGCCAGGAGCCGGTGCTCCAACGTCTCCAGCAGCGTCTCCCGGACCTGGCCAGCCAGGTGCCCGGCATCCAGATGTCCGTTGAACACGGCCAGCATGCCCAGGCCACGCACCGGAGAGGCGTCGCCGATCCCGCTGGCGATCAGGTCCTGCCCGGCCGGTGCCAGGGTGAACAGAGAGGTGGGGTCCTGCATGGCGTCATCCCTTCCGACGAGGCGGTCCCAAGACGGTACCTGGGAACAACGCCGACTCGCGGACCGTTATTCCACACAGGGCGCTGCCGATAGGATCGGGGCGGCGCGTGGAACCAGCCACCACCCTGCCGCCTTCCAGCGCCCACCGCTCACCGACGACGACGGGAAGAACTCCACGTGATCTCAGACTTCAGCCCCCAGCTCACGGCCATCGGCTCCGATCTGCGCCGCAGCTCCGCCCAGGCGCTCGTGGTGGCCGTGGCCTCCACCGAGGACGGACCGGTCCTGCTGCCCAATCCGCTGGCGGATTCCGCCGCCCGTGCCCTGGCCGACTCGCTCGAGGCCCTGGGGGTCACCGGCGCTGCCGATGAGGTCGTGCGCATCCCCGGGATGGACTCCGTCCTGGTGCTGACCGGTGTGGGCTCACTGACCGGTGAGGCCGGATCGGGTGTCTCCGCCGAGGCCCTGCGCCGGGCAGCCGGTGCCGCCATTCGCCACCTGGCCGGCACGACGACGGCCGCACTGGCTCTGCCGGCCGACTCGCCTGAGCAGCTGGGCGCGGTGGCCGAGGGCGCCTCCTACGGTGCGTACTCCTTCACCGGGTTCCGTTCCGCACCGGCTCAGGAGAAGGCCCGCAAGAAGGCCCCGGTGCAGCAGATCGAGATCGTCAGCGACCTGAAGCAGAAGGCGGTCAAGCCCGTTCTCGACCGGGCCGCCGTGCTCGGACGCGCCGTGCGAGCCACCCGTGACCTCGTCAACACCCCGCCGTCCCACCTCTTCCCGGCCTCCTTCGCCGAGACCGTGTCAGCCGCCGCGGGCCAGCACTCCCTGAAGGTGACCGTCTGGGATGAGAAGAAGCTGGAGAAGGAGGGATTCGGGGGCATCCTGAACGTCGGCAAGGGCTCCTCCCGTCCCCCGCGGCTGGTCAAGGTGGAGTACTCCCCCGCCAAGTCCAAGAACGCCGCCCACATCGCCCTGGTCGGCAAGGGCATCACCTTCGACTCCGGCGGCATCTCGCTGAAGCCCCCGGCCTCGATGATGACCATGAAGTCGGACATGACCGGCGCCGCCACCGTGGCCTCGGTCATCACCGCCGCCGCCGAGCTGCAGCTGCCGATCAAGGTCACCGGCTGGCTGTGCCTGGCCGAGAACATGCCCTCCGGTACCGCCACCCGTCCCTCGGACGTCATCACCATCTTCGGCGGCAAGACCGTCGAGGTGATGAACACCGACGCCGAGGGCCGCCTGGTGATGGCCGACGGCCTGGTGGCTGCCACCAATGAGGCCCCGGACGCCGTGATCGACATCGCCACGCTCACCGGTGCGCAGATGATCGCCCTGGGCACCCGGACCACCGGCGTGATGGGCACCGAGGACCTGCGTGACGAGGTGGTCCGCTCGGCCGATGCCGCCGGTGAGACCGCCTGGGCCATGCCGATCCCGGAGAACATGCGCAAGTCCCTGGACTCCTCGATCGCCGACATCTCCAATGTGGGCGACCGCTTCGGCGGGATGATGGCGGCCGCCGCGTTCCTGCGCGACTTCGTGGACGCCGGCCGTGACGCCGCCGAGGCCAAGGCCGCTCCCACCCCCTGGGCGCACCTGGACATCGCCGGCCCGTCCTTCAACGAGTCCGCCCCGTGGGGCTACACCCCCAAGGACGCCACCGGCGTAATGGTGCGCACCCTCGTGCAGTTCCTCGAGGGCCGCGCCGGGGTGAGCACCGCGGCCGCCGAACCCGCCTCCCAGAAGGCGACCGGCCGCCGTCGGGACCGCCGCTGACACCGGCGCAATCTCGCGCGAACAAGTGGCAGCCGTTCGCCGCAGGCGGCTAAGGTGAACCACGAGGCACCACCGCGGCGCGCCGGACACTGATCATGTGCCCGGCGTACCTGAGAACACGGGGACGTCAGGAGATCCCGGTCCCTTGATGATTGAGGAGCACACTGTGTCCGAAAAGGCAAACGCCCAGGAATTCGACGTACTCGTCCTCGGAGGTGGATCCGCCGGTTACGCCGCGGCCCTGCGCGCGGTGCAGTACGGCATGACCGTCGGTCTGGTGGAGAAGGCCAAGCTCGGCGGCACCTGCCTGCACTGGGGCTGCATCCCCACCAAGGCCTACCTGCACGCCGCTGAGCTGGCCGACGACGCCCGCAACAGCGAGAAGTACGGCGTGAAGACCACCTTCGAGGAGGTGGACATGGCCGCCGTGAAGTCCTACAAGGACGGGATCGTCGCCGGCAAGTTCAAGGGCCTGACCGGTCTGATGAAGATGAAGAAGGTCCAGGTCATCGAGGGCGAGGGCAAGCTCGTCTCCCAGAACGAGATCGAGGTGGACGGCACCCGCTACAGCGGCAAGAACATCGTCCTGGCCTCCGGCTCGCAGTCCAAGACCTTCGGCCTGCCGATCGGCGGCAAGATCATGACCTCCACCGAGGCCCTGGAGCTGGACTACACCCCGAAGTCGGCCATCATCCTGGGTGGCGGCGTGATCGGTTCCGAGTTCGCCTCCGCGTGGAACTCCTTCGGTGTGGACGTCACCATCATTGAGGGCCTGGACCACCTGGTTCCCAATGAGGATCCGGCGATCATCAAGGTCCTGGAGCGCGAGTTCAAGAAGCGCGGCATCAAGACCAACCTCGGCACCTTCTTCGAGAAGGTCGAAGAGACCGGCGACGGCGTCAAGGTCACCCTGGCCGACGGCAAGGAGTTCACCGCCGAGGTCTGCCTGGTCGCCGTGGGCCGCGGCCCCGTGACCGAGGGCCTGGGCTACGAGGAGCAGGGCATCACCCTGGACCGCGGGTTCGTCATCACCGACGAGCGTCTGCACACCGGTGTGGGCAACATCTACGCCGTGGGAGACATCGTCCCCGGCCTGCAGCTGGCCCACCGCGGCTACCAGCAGGGCATCTTCGTGGCCGAGGAGATCGCCGGGAACAACCCGCTGATCGTCGAGGACGTGAACATCCCGAAGGTGACCTTCACCGATCCGGAGATCATGTCCGTGGGCTACTCCGAGACCAAGGCCAAGGAGGAGTTCGGCGAGGACGCCATCGAGGTCGCAGAGTACAACCTGGCCGGCAACGGCAAGTCCTCGATCCTGGGCACCGGCGGCATCATCAAGATGGTGCGCCAGAAGGACGGGCCCATCGTCGGCGTGCACGGCATCGGCAAGCGCATCTCCGAGCAGATCGGTGAGGCCCAGCTGATCGTGAACTGGGAGGCCTACCCGGAGGACGTCGCCACGTTCATCCATGCCCACCCCACCCAGAACGAGTCTCTGGGCGAGGCCGCCATGGCCCTGAACGGCCACCCCCTGCACGGCTGACCCCTACGCATCATCGGCCCGTCCCGTCACGGGACCGCGCCGCACCCACACCTCACGCCGGCCCAGCAGTCGGCACGCATGAAGGAGAACCGGACACCATGTCTGAAACCGTGAACCTGCCGGCACTCGGCGAGTCCGTCACCGAAGGCACCGTCACCCGTTGGCTCAAGGAGGTCGGCGAGGAGGTCGCCGTCGACGAGCCGTTGGTGGAGGTCTCCACCGACAAGGTCGACACCGAGATCCCCTCCCCTGTGGCCGGTGTGCTCCAGGAGATCCTGGTGCAGGAGGACGAGACCGTCGAGGTCGGCGCTCCGCTGGCCAAGATCGGCGACGGCGAGGGAACCTCCGATGAGAGCTCCGACGGCGACGACGAGGATGCCGCTGCCGAAGAGGAGAACAAGGACTCCGGCGCGAGCGACGACGAGTCCACCGGGGACGACGACACCGCCGGCGAGGAGGTCTCCTCCGAGCAGGTCGCCGCAGAGGACCAGGAGGAGCGTGGCTCCGGAGACGCCTCCGAGGTGACCCTGCCCGCGCTCGGCGAGTCCGTCACCGAAGGCACCGTCACTCGTTGGCTCAAGGAGGTCGGCGACGACGTCGAGGTCGACGAGCCTCTGCTGGAGGTCTCCACCGACAAGGTCGACACCGAGATCCCGTCTCCGGTGGCCGGCAAGCTGCTGGAGATCAAGGTCGAGGAGGACGAGACCGTCGAGGTCGGCGCCATCCTGGCCCTGGTCGGCTCCGGTTCCGCCGGCGGTTCCACGGAGAAGTCCGAGGACAAGCCCGAGAAGTCCGAGGAGACGTCGGAGCCGGCCTCCGAGGAGAAGCCGGAGAAGACCGAGGACAAGCCGGCCGAGAAGTCTGAGCAGAAGGCTGAGAAGACCGAGGAGAAGCCGGCGAAGAAGGATGAGCCGAGGGCCGACTCCGCTGAGAAGTCCTCCGGTGGCGCTGCCTCCGCTGACGGTTACGTCACTCCCCTGGTGCGCCGCCTGGCCCACCAGCACGGTGTGGACCTGTCCACTCTGGAGGGCACCGGCGTCGGCGGGCGGATCCGCAAGCAGGACGTCTTGGCCGCTGTGGAGAAGCAGGGTTCGGCCTCCGAACCGGCCGCTGAGGAGAAGGCCGCACCGGCCGCCTCGACGTCCGCTGCCCAGGCTCCGGCCAGCTCGGTGGATCCGGCCAAGCGTGGAACCACGGAGAAGGCTCCGCGGATCCGCCAGGTCATCGCCAAGCGCATGCGCGAGTCTCTGGACACGTCCACGCAGCTGACCCAGGTGCACGAGATCGACATGACCCGCATCGTCGCTCTGCGCGGCAAGGCCAAGTCGGCCTTCGAGCAGAAGAACGGCGTGAAGCTGACCTACCTGCCGTTCATCGCCCAGGCGGTGGCCGAGGCCCTGAAGCAGCACCCGAAGCTCAACGCCTCGTACAACGGTGAGACCTCGGAGATCACCTACCACTCCTCGGAGGACCTGGCGATCGCCGTGGACACCGACAAGGGTCTGCTCGTCCCGGTGATCTCCGACGCCGGCTCCCTGAACCTCTCCGGCATCGCGGGGAAGATCGCTGACCTGGCCGACCGTGCCAGGACCAACAAGATCTCTCCGGACGAGCTCTCCGGCGGGACCTTCTCGATCACCAACATCGGTTCGGTCGGGGCGCTGTTCGACACCCCGATCATCAACCAGCCGCAGGTGGCCATCCTGGGCACCGGCACCATCACCAAGCGTCCGATGGTGATGACCGATGCCGACGGCAATGACATCATCGCCATCCGTCACATGATGTACCTGTGCCTGACCTATGACCACCGCCTGGTGGACGGTGCCGACGCCGGTCGCTTCCTGCAGACCGTCAAGGCCCGTCTGGAAGAGGGCGAGTTCGGCAACGAGCTCGGTCTCTGATGGAGGTCCTTGTCGCCCTCATGGTGGCGGTCCACCTGATCTCGGTGGCCGCTATCGTGGGGGGCTGGCTGGCTCACTTCCGCAGCCCCACCGTCACGCTCTCCCAGTGGTGGGGTTCGTTGGGGATGATCCTCTCCGGACTGATCCTGGTGGTCCTGGCCGAGATCAACGGCAGCCCGAACCATCTGAAGATCGCGGTGAAGCTCGTCATCGGGCTGATCGTCCTGGTGGCCGCCCTGCTGGGGCGGCGCAAGGAGAACAAGGGCGAGCCGGTGCCCACCGGTCTGGCCCACGCTGTGGGCGGCATGGGCCTGGCGAACCTGCTCGTGGCCGTCCTCTGGCGCGACTACTCCTGATCTGACGGGCTGAGGCAGCCCGCACTCAACGCCTTCAGCAGGACCCGGAAGGGGCCGACCGGAATCATCCGGTCGGCCCCTTGTGCTGATGCGGTGCGGCTGGGCGGCTCAGCCGTCCCGCGGCGGCAGCGGCGGAGCAGCCAGGTTCGGATATCCCTCCCGCTCCGGCGCCGTGGCCGGAGGGGTCTGGGCGAGTTGGTCCAGCAGCACCTCCACGGCCCGGCGCAGCTGAGGATCCTCCCCGGCCCCCCACGCGTGCGGCGGGCAGACGACCTCGATGTCCGGCTCCACGCCCCGGTTCTCCACCTGGTAGCCCACACCGCCGGTGAACCAGGTCCGGTAGCGGGGCTGGGTGATCTTGGTGCCGTCGGAGAGCCGGAAGAGGTTGTCGATGCCGACCACGCCTCCCCAGGTCCGGGTGCCCACCACCGTGGCGAAGCCCTTGAGCTTGGCCACCTGGGTGATGATGTCGCCGTCGGAGCCGGCGAACTCGTCGGCCAGCAGCACCAGGGGTCCTCGCGGGGCATTGGCCGGGTAGGCAGTCGTCTCCTTGCCGCGGGTCTGATACCAGGCGGTGATGGTGCGGGAGAGCAGCTCGACCACCAGCTGCGAGGTGTGTCCGCCGGTGTTCCGACGGACATCCACGATCAGCCCCTCCTGTGCCGTCTCGGCATCCAGGTCACGGTGCAGCTGCGCCCACCCGGTGGCCACCATGTCCGGGATGTTCAGGTAGCCGATCCTGCCTTGGGTCACCCCGTGCACCCAGGAACGATTCACGTTCACCCAGTGCTGATACCGCAGTCGGCCTTCCGTGCGGATGGGGACGACGGCGATGCGTCGCCGAGTCCCGTCCCTGGCCTCCAGCGTCAGCTCGACGATGCGCTCACCGGCGTGGGCCAGGAGGCGATCTGGAGGGTTCTGGGCGTCGACGGTCTGACCGTCGATCTCCAGCAGAACCTCACCGGCCGAGGCTGCCGCTCCGGGAGCCGTCAACGGCGACCTCGCCCGGGGATCCGAGGACTCGCCCGGAAGGATCCGAGCGATCCGCCACCGGCCGTCGTCGACCACCAGGTCGGCACCCAGCCGCCCCTGGTAGCCGGCCCGAGGCTCCTGGGTGGCCCAGGGGGTGACGTAGGCGTGCGAGGTCCCCAGTTCGCCCTGCAGGCACCGCAGGATGTCCATGAAGTCATCGTCCGTGGCCAGCGCCTCCAGGACGGGCAGGTACCGCTGGAGGACCCCGTCCCAGTCGATGCCGGCCATGTCCTCGGTCCAGAAGAAGTCCCGGGCCAGCCGCCACGTCTCGGTCAGGGCCTGGCGCCACGCGGCCAGCGGGTCCCGAGTGATCCTGATCCGCCCCAGGTCCAGGCTCTGGTGGTCGGCGTTGGAGGAGGAGGTCCGTCGGTTCGAGGGCACGCACCAGGCAGAGGATCCGTTGATGCAGACCACCCGCTTGCGGTCTCCAGAGGCCCGGTACCGGTCCAGACGGTCCACCAGCACCGTGGTGCTGCGGTCCTGGAAGGAGAAGTACTCCAGTCGGAACCCTTCCGACGGCGCGCTCGAGGAAGAGCGCCCATCACCGGTCGAGCCGATCGAGGCGTCGGCCAGCCACAGCAGGCCACCGTCCACCGAGGTCAAGGTCGTGTAGCGACCCTGGACCACGGGAACGGGCACGAGCCGCTGACTCAATCCCTCGATGTCCACCACGGTTCCAGCGGATTGGCGCTGCTGAGGTGCCACCGGCCCGGCTTCGGGAAGACCGACCACCGGCTTGGGCTGTCCCGCCAGGGGGACGGTGCTGCCCGGTGCGCGTCCCGTGGCCTGCTCGGTGCCGAAGGTCCAGGGGCCGAAAGGAGACGGGGTGTCGTCGTCCAGGGCCACCAGGAAGGGCTTGGTGGAGGCGGGGAAGGACAGGTCGAACCCCTGGGTGTCATAGACCGGGTCGAAGCTGCGTTCGGAGAGGAAGGCCAGGAACTTGCCGTCCGGGGTGAAGGAGGGCGAATGGTCGCGGAACCGACCGTCGGTCACCTCCACGGTGCCGGCGCCGGGGTCCGTGGTGCGGACCATCATGATCCGGGACCGTGCCTCATCGGCCCCCACCGGCTCGGCCCAGGCCAGCCACTGGGAGTCGGTGGAGAAGGCCAGATCCGTGATGGACCCGTATGGGGTGTCCTGGATCTGGTGCTGCTCCCCGGATTCGAGGTCGATCAGGATCAGCACACCCAGGTAGGTCGAGACCGCCAGGAACCGGCCATCCAGGGAATCCTCCATCAACGAGACACGACTGCCCGAGGGAAGGTCGAAGCGGCGCGGCTCGCCGGGGTCGGCCATCTCACCGGCTGCTGAGGAGAGCACGTGGGCGGTGGCGTCCTCTCCCGTGTTCGGCTGATCGTGCGCGGTGTGCAGGGGCACCAGATGGACCGCGTCCTCACCGGTGCGATCGGAGATGAAGGCGCAGTACTGGTCGCCAGGCAGGCGGGGCAGTCGGGCACGCACGTCCGAGTCGGACTCGATGGCGCGAGCAGGTCCCTGCCCGTGCAGTAGCAGGTGGACGGCGCCTCGGTTCTCCACAGCCGAGGCCGATCCCGTGTAGTCGGGCACAGCGCTGGCCAGACGACTGGTCCCGTCATAGGGCTGCTCGCGCAGATGATGCCCCAGCACGCCCAGGTCCACCTGGATGCGTTCGGCCTCGGCCCAGGACCCGTCCTGCCTCTGTCCGGCGCCGTCGATCCCATACAGCCGGCCCGAGCGCTGGTAGACCAGTCGGTGCCCGTCCGAGGAGAGGTGCCGGGCATAGAACCCCTCATGGTCGGTGTGCCGCCGCAGGTCCGTGCCGTCAGGGCGGACCGAATAGACGTTGCCGTGGCCCTCGTGGTCGGAGAGGAAGCACACGCGACCGTCGGACCAGCACGGGTCCGAGATGTTGCCGTCCAGTTCCGGCACGAGTCGGTGGAAGGTCTCCTCGCCGTCGGGATCGATCCAGAGCTTTCCGGCAGCCCCTCCGCGGTACCGCTTCCAGAACGCCGGTTCCCCGTTCTGTGCAGAGCAGACCACCAGCGGATGCCGGTCGCTGCCCGGGGCGGAACGGGTGTCCCAGGCCAGACCCGACACCGGGCCGTAGGGAAGCCGTTGCGCCTGTCCGCCCTCCGGTGGCAGAGCCCATGCCCAGGTCATGCGGAAGTCCGCGTCGGCATGGGATCCGGTGACCACGGGACGGCCCGAGGGCGTGAAGCCTCGGGTGCGCGTGCCCAGGGCACCCCACCAGGTCAGCTGACGGTACCCTGACCCGTCCACGGCCGCGGTGACGGCCTCGGGGCTGGACCCCTGGACCACCGTCCAGATCAGGTGGCTGCCATCGGCGCTGAAGCGTGGATACTGGGCCGGCAGGTTCATTCCGGTCCGACGCTGAGCCATGCCGCCACTCCAGTCCACCGTCCAGAGATCGTTGTGGGCCACGAACACGACGGAGTCGCCGTGGACGTGCGGGTAGCGCAGGTACGAGGCTCGCATGGGAACATCCTAGTCAGGCACCCGCGGCCAGAATCCGGTTCAGTCTCCATCCCTGGGAGGTCCGCACCATCTCCAGATCCACTCTCTCGGTGACCGTCGTGGCCTGTTCCGCCAGGGGTGCCTCCTCTCCGAGAGCATGAGTGGTGTACGGAGCGATCTCGAGCTCCACGGGGACACGCACCGGGCTCGGATCCACCGAGTCGATCTCCGTGGCCGGACCCACCGCCTGGACGGTGAGCTCCAGTCCTTCATAGCGCAGGTCACGGTCGGTGAGTTCGGCGACCAGTGCCAGGTCCTGCTCCTGGGCTTCTGATCCCTCCACGGTGTACCTCCGGACCTGGCCCGCGTCCTGGTCCACCAGGGCCCTGCTTCGGGCCGGGCCCAGCCCACGAACGGCCTGGGTCACCTCATCGTCCGCCAACAGGTCCACTGCCTCCTCGGCAGGATCGTCGCTCACGGCAGGTGCGGGGACCGCCGACGGTGCGTTGTGATGGGTCGCCTCGGCCGGGGGACGTGTCGCGCTCGGAGTCGTCCGCGTCTCGGCCGACCGGACCTGGCCGGATCCTGCGCCTGGTCCGCTGTCCTGCTGCATCGTCCAGATCATGGCACCGGTGCTCATCGCGGCCACGGCGGTCACTGCCACCAGCGCGCGCCGCCTCGAGCGCGCTTGACCTCGCCACCGAGACGAGCCGCTGGCTGTCGAAGCGGGGCGGCGGGTGGGCAGTTCCATGGCGACAGAGGGGTGCGCCGCGCCGAAGAGATCCACCGGTTCCGGTGTGGCCCAGTCATAACAGGCCGTGGCGAACTGAGCCGCCGTGGGCCGGTCCTGTGGATCCATGCTCAACCCGGCTTCCAACAGGGCCACCACCTCGGAGGAGATCTCCGGCAGCGTCAGAGACAGCGGAGCTCGCGCGTGGGTGATCACCGGGGCTCGCCCGGTCAAGGCGTACCACCCCACGGCAGCCAGCGAGTACACGTCCGCCGCGGGTCCGGTGCGGGTGTCCAGCCGGGTCTCGGGGGCCTGGAAGCCCGGGGTCCCACCGGGCCGGGCGGCACCCCCGAGCAGCCGTGCACACCCCAGGTCGCCCAGCGACGGCCGTCCGTCCACGGAGTACAGGACGTTGCCGGGCGAGACGTCGGCATGCACGACTCCGCGCCCATGCAGTGCCTCCAGGGCCTGTGCGATCGGCACCAGTGTGGTCACCACCTGGCCCACGGGCAGCGGACCGACCGCCCGCACCAGGGCTCCCAGTGACCCGCCGGGCTGATACTCGCTCAGCAGCCCGGGACCCTGATCGGTCTGGACCACGCCCCGCGGCCGGACCAGGTGATCATGCCGCAGCTCGCCGATGGCGCGCATCTCGTGGTCCAGCGCGTCCAGGCTGGCCGCCACCTCATGATCGGGGACCTTCAGGGCCCGCGCCGGCCCGCCGTTCTGCGGGTGGACCAGCCAGACGCGTGACGCCCCGCCCCGTCCCAGCTCGCGCTCCACCCGGTAGCCCGGGACCACCGGCGGCACAGCCTCGGCGGAGGGGGGCAGTGCCCCATCGGACGGGCCGTGGAGCCTCGAGTCGGCGTGCAGCATGGAAGGTCTCCTGCCTGGTCGGTGGGTCCGTGTCCTGGCTCCATCCTGGGCGAGGACGTCGCGCGACGTCGTCGGTTGTCCACAGGTCCGGCGGGTGGGTTACAGTGTGCGCATGCCCACAGACTCTCTGCCGGTCCACCGCGTCCTGGGACTGTCTCCGGACACGGTCGACTACCGGCAGACATGGGACCTGCAGCAGCGTCTTCATGCCGACGTCGTCGCCCAGCGCAGCCCTGGTGCCGTCCTGTTCCTGGAACACACCTCCGTCTACACGGCCGGGCGCCGCACCCGACCCGAGGACCTCCCGGACGACGGCTCCGACGTGGTGCCGGTGGACCGCGGCGGACAGCTGACGTGGCATGGCCCAGGACAGCTGGTCTGCTACCCGGTGGTGGCACTGGCCCATCCTGCCGAGGTGAAGGACTACGTCTGGTTCCTGGAGGAGGTCATCATCCTCAGCCTCGCCGACCATGGCGTCCAGGCCGTCCGCGTGGAGGGCCGCTCCGGGGTCTGGCTGCGAGCGGACGCCCGGCGGCCCCGGGACGAGAAGATCGCCGCCGTGGGACTGCGGGTCACCCACGGGGTGACGATGCACGGCTTCGCCCTGAACTGCTCCAATTCCCTGGAGCCGTACACGCCCATCACGGCCTGCGGCATCCGCGACGCCGGCTCCACCACTCTCACCCGGGAGATCCGCAGGACCGTCGCGCCCGCCGACATCCTCCCGGATGTCCGGCGCCACTTCTCGGCGCTGGCGCCGGCCTACCTGGCACCGGTGACCCAGCCCCTGGACGAGGACTCCCTCGTCCTGACACCCCTCCTGGAAGGAACCGCCCTGTGACCGCTTCGCCCGACGGCCGCCGCCTGCTGCGCATCGAGCAGCGCAACTCCCAGACGCCCGTGGAGCGCAAGCCGGCCTGGATGAAGGCGAAGGTGCAGATGGGCCCGGAGTTCGCCGAGCTGAAGCGGACGGTGAAGTCCTCCGGGCTGCACACCGTCTGCGAAGAGGCCGGATGCCCCAACATCTTCGAATGCTGGGAGGACCGCGAGGCCACGTTCCTGATCGGCGGCTCCGACTGCACTCGGCGGTGCGACTTCTGCCAGATCGACACCGGCCGGCCGGCCCCGCTGGACCGGGCCGAGCCACTGAAGGTCGCCCGGTCCGTCCAGCAGATGGACCTGCGGTATGCGACCGTGACCGGCGTGGCCCGCGACGACCTGACCGACGGCGGGGCCTGGCTGTACGCGGAGACGATCCGCCAGATCCACGCCGTGAACCCCGGGACCGGCGTGGAGATCCTGATCCCCGACTTCAATGCGGTCCCCGAGCTCGTGGGACAGGTGATCGACGCGCAGCCGGAGGTCTTCGCCCACAATGTCGAGACCGTTCCGCGGATCTTCAAGGCCATCCGTCCCGCGTTCCGGTACGAACGGTCTCTGGACGTGATCCGTCAGGGGCGGGACGCCGGGATGATCACCAAGTCCAACCTGATCCTGGGCATGGGCGAGGAGCGGGCGGAGATCAGCCAGGCCATGCGGGACCTGCATGACGCCGGGTGCGATCTGCTCACCATCACCCAGTACCTGCGACCCACCGAGAGACACCATCCGGTGGACCGGTGGGTGCGCCCCGAGGAGTTCGTGGAGCTGTCCGAGGAGGCCGAGCAGATCGGCTTCCTTGGCGTGATGGCCGGTCCCCTCGTGCGCTCGTCCTACCGCGCCGGACGGCTCTGGGCCACAGCCATGCGGCGGAAGGGCCGTCCGATCCCCGACCAGCTGGCCCACCTGGAGAACTCCGGCACCACGCGGCAGGAGGCCGCCACCCTGCTCGCCGGTCGGTAGACTGGACCCACTATGGCCTCATCCAAGAAGACACCGGCTGGCTCCGGTCAGCCCACCGCGCCCTCCTCCGCACGCCCCTCCGGCTCCTCCGCAAACGGCTCCTCCACCCGCGAGAAGCTCAAGGCCGTCAAGGCCGCTCAGCGGCAAGCCCGCGCCGATCAGAAGGCGACCGCCCAGGCCACCCGGGATGAGAAGCGCGCGAAGAAGAAGGCGACCAAGAAGCCGGGCGTGTTCAAACAGCTCAAGCAGGTCTTCACCATGACTCGTGCGCATGACCCCAAGGTCGTGCTGTGGATGGTGCTGGCCTTCCTCGGGTCCGTGGCTGTGGGCCTGATCATCGGCCTGCTGCTGAACAACTGGATCACCTGGCTGCTGATCTCCATCCCCTTCGGCCTCCTGGCAGCCGTGCTGGTGATGAACCGCAAGGCAGAGAAGGCCGCCTTCGCTCAGATCGAGGGTCGCCCGGGAGCTGCCGGCGCCGCCCTGTCCACCCTGCGTCGCGGATGGATCATCCCCGAGCAGCCGGTCGCGGTGCACCCCAAGACCCAGGATGCCGTCTTCCGTGCCGTGGGACGACCCGGCGTGGTCCTGGTGACCGAGGGCCCCACTCAGCGGGTTCGGCAGCTCGTGGAGAAGGAGCGCAAGAAGATGGCGCGCTTCCTGCCCAACGTGCCGATCGAGGTCATCCACACCGGCAACGGCGACGGTCAGGTCGCACTGCACGAGGTCTCCTCCACGCTGAAGCGACTGCCCAAGAAGCTGACCAAGCAGGAGGTCCAGGCCGTGGACAAGCGCATCTCCGCGCTGGGATCCAGCAAGCTGCCCATCCCTCAGGGGATCGACCCCTACCGCGCACGTCCGGACCGCAAGTCCATGCGCGGTCGCTGATCCACCTGCACCATCACGAGTCTGCCCCGGAGCACATCGCTCCGGGGCAGACTCATGTTCGGCCGAGTCACGGCGTGAGGCTGCAGACGGAGATCACATGCGGATCTGCACCGTTCTGGCCAGCCGTTCGTGCGCGCCGCGGCCGTCGGCGTCCACCATCAGCGGGGGCACCACCAGGCACAGCATCACCGTGCGGATCAGGGCCTTCACCGGCCCGGCCCAGGCGCCACCGACCCGCACCACCTGGATGCCGACGATCCGCTTGCCCAACGTGGTGCCCAGGGTGCCCAGCAGCAGCACCTGCATGGCGGCGAAGATCACCAGCGTGGCCAGCGGGGCATTCTGGAACCAGACATTGGAGATCACCAGTGCCGCGGCCCAGTCGATCAGCAGTGCCAGGATGCGTCGTCCGGTGCCGGGCATCGAGGTGGGTCCCTGTGCAGGCAGACCCAGTCGCTGCCCGCGCCATCCATCGCCCCCACGCTGCGGAGGCCCGTCCACCCAGCTGGCCAGATCGCGGCGCGTGATCACGCGATCCTGCCGGCCGTCGTCGGGACGTGAACGATCTGCCGGGTCACCCGGTGAGGAAGTCTTCTTGGCCACCCATCCACTCTACCGACGGCCCCGGCCGCCATTCCGCTGGAACAGCGGCACCGGCACCGGGCTCGTTACACGCCCGAAACACGGCCGTCACGGCCGTCTCATGGGGCACCGATAGGCTGGGGTCAACCGTTCACCCCTTTGGCAACACGGCAAGGAGCCACGATGTTCTCATCTCCCGAAGAAGTCCTCGCTTACATCAAGGAGGAGGACGTCGTCTTCGTCGACGTCCGCTTCACCGACCTGCCCGGCGTGCAGCAGCACTTCAACGTCCCCGCCAAGACGGTGGATGAGGACTTCTTCAAGGACGGTCAGCTCTTCGACGGCTCCTCCATTCGCGGCTTCCAGGGCATCGCCGAGTCGGACATGCAGCTCATCCCGGATGTGGCCACCGCCTACATCGATCCGTTCCGGGTGGAGAAGACCCTCTGCATGAACTTCTCGATCGTCAACCCGCGCACCGGCGAGCCGTACCACCGTGACCCGCGCGGCGTCGCCCAGCGTGCTGAGGAGTACCTGGCCTCCACCGGCATCGCCGACACCGCGTTCTTCGCCCCTGAGGCCGAGTTCTTCATCTTCGACGACGTCCGCTACGAGTCCACCCCGCAGCGCTCCTTCTACTCGGTGGACTCCGAGGAGGCCTGGTGGAACTCCGCCCGTCAGGACGAGGGCGGCAACCTGGGCCACAAGACCCCGGTCAAGGGCGGCTACTTCCCGGTCTCCCCCGTGGACAAGCAGGCCGATCTGCGTGACGCGATCTGCGTGGCCCTGGACGAGGCCGGGCTCGACGTGGAGCGCTCCCACCACGAGGTCGGCGCCGCCGGTCAGGCCGAGATCAACTACCGCTTCAACACCCTGACCCACTCGGCCGACGACCTGCTGAAGTTCAAGTACATCGTCAAGGGTGTGGCCGAGGCCTTCGGCAAGTCAGCGACCTTCATGCCCAAGCCAGTCTTCGGCGACAACGGCTCGGGCATGCACTGCCACCAGTCCCTGTGGAACGGCGGGGAACCGCTGTTCTACGACGAGAAGGGCTACGCCAACCTCTCGGACACCGCCCGCTGGTACATCGGCGGCCTGCTCAAGCACGCCTCGGCCATCCTGGCCTTCACCAACCCCACGGTGAACTCCTACCGTCGCCTGGTCAAGGGCTTCGAGGCCCCGGTCAACATGGTCTACTCCCAGGGCAACCGCTCGGCCGCCATCCGCATCCCCATCACCGGGTCCAACCCCAAGGCCAAGCGCCTGGAGTTCCGCGCCCCGGACGCCTCGGCCAACCCCTACCTGGCCTTCGCCGCCCAGCTGATGGCTGGCCTGGACGGCATCCGCAATCGCATCGAGCCCGCCGAGCCGATCGACAAGGACCTCTACGAGCTGCCCGCCGAGGAGGCCAAGGACATCCAGAAGGCCCCGGGTTCCCTGGACGAGGCGCTGGAGGCTCTGGAGGAGGACCACGAGTTCCTGCTGGCCGGAGACGTCTTCACCGAGGACCTGATCCAGGCCTGGATCGAGTACAAGCGCGAGGTGGAGATCCTGCCGCTGTCCATCCGCCCGAACCCCTACGAGTTCGAGCTGTACTACAGCTGCTGATCTGCGGTCGCCAGCTCCGGGAGACCTGAGCCGAGGACCGAGCATCACGACGACGGCACCCAGCCGACCTTCACCGGTCGCCTGGGTGCCGCTGGCGTGTGTGGGGCTCTGTCAGCCTCGTCAGGGAATAGTCACCGCGTGGTCTCCGCTGTACTCCAGGACGATGACGAGTCCGCGCCGGTGGCGCGGGGAATGAAGGTGTGTGCATGAGCTATCCGGTCTCGATCCTGGACCTGGCCGTGGTCCGTCCCGGTCAAGCGGTGTCTGAGGCGGTCGCCCAGAGCGTGGAGCTGGCCCAGTTGGCCGAGCGTGAGGGATTCGAGCGGATCTGGTTCGCCGAGCACCACAACTTCCCCACCATCGCCTCCTCGGCCACCTCGGTGCTGCTGGCCCATGTGGCCGCCCACACCGAGTCCATCCGGCTCGGCGCCGGAGGGATCATGCTGCCCAACCACTCACCTCTGGTGATCGCCGAACAGTTCGGCACCCTGGCAGAGCTCCATCCTGGCCGCATCGACCTGGGACTGGGCCGGGCGCCCGGCACCGATCAGCGCACCATGATGGCCCTGCGGCGCGAGCCCTCTGCCGCGGACACATTCCCGCGAGACGTCAAGGAGCTGCAGGGATACCTCACCGGCAACTCGCTCATTCCGGGTGTGGACGCCTACCCGGGCACGGGAACGAACGTGCCGCTCTACATCCTGGGCTCCTCCCAGTACGGTGCACAGCTGGCCGCCGCCCTGGGTCTGGGCTACTCCTTCGCCTCGCACTTCGCACCCCAGATGCTCGAGCACGCCGCACGTGTCTACCGGGAGTCCTTCGAACCGACCGGTGAGGACGGGGCCCTGACCGAGCCGCACTTCATCGCCGCCCTGAACGTGATCGCCGCAGACACGGACGAGGAGGCCCACCGCCAGTTGGAGCTCTCTCAGCGGCTGCGGATCCGGCAGATGCTCGGTCGCGGCCGTGATCTCACCGAGGATGAGGTCACCATGCTGATGCACTCCCCCGCCGGAGAACAGGTCATGTCCATGAGCAAGTACACCGCGGTGGGCACCGTGGACACCGTTCGGGAGTATCTGGACGCCTTCCGTGAGCGAGTCCAGGCCGATGAGCTGATCGTCACCAACGCCGCCCCTGACCTCTCGGCGCGGCGGCGGACGCTGGAACTGCTGGGCGAGCACGTCATCCGCCGCTGACCGTCTACAGCCCGTAGAAGTGCTTCTCGAACAGGTGCCGCGCCTGGCGGGTGGTGCGCAGGTAGTCCTCTTCGAAGCGTGAGGCCTGGCCCGGCTCATACCCGCACCAGCGAGCCACCGCCTCCAGGTCACCGCGCTTGGTGGGAACGACATCGGACGGCTTGCCGGACCAGACCATGTTCCCGGCCCTGATGCGGGTGGCCAGGCTCCACGCACGGTGCAGCACCTCGGCGTCCTGCGCTGGAAGGAGCCCGGCGTGGACCAGGGCTTTGAGCGCCTCCAGCGTCGAGGTGGTGCGCAGGGCGGCGTGCTCGTGGGCGTGGCGCAGCTGAAGGGTCTGGACCAGCCACTCCACATCCGAGAGTCCGCCCCGGCCCAGCTTCACGTGCCGTGCAGGATCGGCCCCGCGGGGAAGTCGCTCGGCCTCCACACGTGCCTTGATCCTGCGGATCTCCCGGATCGGACCAGGTCCCGGATCCGCCGCATAGCGGACCGTGTCAGCCCAGGCGGTGAACTCTTCGGCAAGGTCGTCGTCACCGGCCACCGGGCGGGCACGCAGCAGAGCCTGGACCTCCCAGATCTCCGCCCATCGGCGGTAGTACTCACGGTAGGACTCCATGGACCGGGCCAGGGGGCCCTTCTTGCCCTCGGGGCGCAGGTCGGCGTCGATCTCCAGCGGACGCTCGCCCAGCACCGCGGGCCGGCATGGCTGCTTGAGCAGTGCGCTGATGCGTTTGGCCAGCTCCACCGCCTGGCGCTGGGCCTCATCCGGGTCGGCTCCCTCGTGGGGCCTGTGGACGAACATGACATCCATGTCGGATCCGTACCCGATCTCGCGGCCGCCCTGCCGGCCCATGGCCACCACGAGCAGATCGGTGATCTCCTCCTGGTCTGGCCCCAGATCCTTCTCCGCCACGTGCAGCGCCCCCAGGACAGCGGCCTGGTCGGCGTCGGACAGCGCCGCGCCGACCGCCTCCTGGTCCAGCAGGCCGGAGGCATCGGCGATCGCGGTGCGCAGGATCTCGCGCTGACGGATGAGCCGGATCAGGCGCATGGCCTCATCGGCTGAGGGATGGCGGTTCATCTTCGACTGGATCTCGGTCCACTGCGTCTCGAAGGAGCGCGGCGCCAGGTCCTTGTCGCTGCCCAGCCAGGCGGCGGCCTCCGGCAGGTGCTCCAACATGTCGCTGATGTACCGCGATGAGGACAGGACCTGGCACAGGCGCTCGGCCGCTGCCGATGAATCGCGCAGCATGCCCAGGAACCAGGGCGAGGACCCCAGGGACTCGGAGAGCCTGCGGAAGGCGAGGAGGCCGCCGTCGGGATCTGGTCCGTTGGCCAGCCAGCCCAACATGACCGGAAGGAGCTGGCGCTGCAGCGCCGCCCTGCGGGAGACCCCGGCGGTGAGGGCCTCGATGTGGCGGATGGCACCTTTCGGGTCCAGATAGCCCAGAGCCGCCAGTCGTTCCTGGACGGCTTCTGCGCTGAGCCGGACGTCGTCGGCCGAGAGGACAGCCGTGGTGGAGAGCAGCGGCCGGTAGAAGATCTGCTCGTGCAGGGCCCGGACGTCGCGGCGGGTGCGGTTCCAGGCCTCCACCAGGCCCTCGGCGTTGACCGGCCCGGTGGCACCGGGACCCCGCATGGCCCGGGCCAGGACCCGCAGGGCCTCCGTCTTGTGCGGCATCAGATGGGTCCGGCGCATGTGCACCATCTGGATCCGGTGCTCCAGCAGACGCAGGTACCGATAGTGGCCGGCGAAGGCATCCCCGTCCCGACGGCTGATGTAGGAGGCCTCCTGCAGCGCATGCAGTGCCTCCAGGGTGCCGCGGACCCGCACGGACTCGTCAGCGCGTCCGTGCACCAGCTGCAGCAGCTGGGCGGTGAACTCCACGTCCCGCAGCCCCCCGGAGCCGAGTTTGATCTCCCGGTCCCGTTCCTTGTGGGAGATGTTCTCCATGACCCGACGACGCATGGCCTGCACCGACTCCACGAAGCCCTCGCGCTCGGAGCTGGTCCAGACCAGAGGCCAGATGGTCTCCAGGTACTCCCGGCCCACGTCTGGATCGCCGGCGATGGGTCGTGCCTTCAGCAGTGCCTGGAACTCCCAGCTGTGCGCCCACCGGCGGTAGTACTCGGCGTGGGAGTCCACGGTGCGGGACAGGGCCCCGTCCTTGCCCTCGGGGCGCAGATTGGCGTCCACCTCCCATAGTCCCTGTTCCGGGGCGGCTGCGGAGATCACCCGTGAGATGCCGGAGGCCAGTTCCCCCGCGATCTGCGCAGCCCGCCGCTCGTCGTCCAGAGTGGTGCTGTGGGCGAAGATCACGTCCACGTCGGAGATGTAGTTCAGCTCCCGAGCCCCGCATTTGCCCATCCCGATGATGGCCAGCTGCACCTGCAGCGCATCCTCACCGTGCTGCTCCACCGCCTCGGCCCGGGCCACGGCCAGGCTCGCCTCGATCGCCGCCCCTGCCAGGTCCGCCAGCCAGAGCGAGACCCGAGGCTGGGCGTCCGCAGGCTCCTCGGCCTCCAGGTCCTGCAGGGCGATGGCGGTCAGCTGCCGCCGGTAGGCCACCCGCAGTGCGGTGGCCGCGTCCTTGCCCCGCAGCGAGGCGACCGGCGGTGTCTGATCCGGGTCGGCTCCCACGGATTCGAGCAGCAGCCGACGCAGCCCGTCGGTGTCCGCCTCCCAGCGTTGCGGGCCCAGCACCGGTGCGGTGGTGGCCGCCCCGGCAGGGTCCAGCACCAGGTCGATGTGCTCGGTCCGGCGGATCAGGAACTCGCCCAGGGCTTCGGAGGATCCCAGCAATCGCACCAGACGCCGGGCGGTATCAGGCTCCTGCAACGCCGTGGCCGCAGACGGTGCCCGCTCGATCAACCTGATCAGCAGGATCAGGGCCTGGTCCGGGTTCGGCGCGTCGGCGAGGATCCGCGCCATCTCCTCGGCCGGGACCGAGGCCAGCTCCGGGGACTCCAGCAGTCTGCCGGCCCGTTCGACCTCACCGAATCCGGCCGCCACCAGAGCGCGGCGGCTCGGTGCGGCCTGTCCTGACTCCTCGGAGCGGCCCGGGCCGGTCACAGGATGCCCAGGTAGCGCCGCAGCTCGTAGGGAGTGACCTCCACGCGGTACTCGTCCCATTCCTGGCGCTTGTTGCGCAGATAGTTCTCGAACGCCTGCTCGCCCAGGACACCGGCCACGAACTCGGACTCCTCCATCAGCCGAAGAGCATCATGCAGAGTGCCGGGGAGCGGATCATGGCCGAGGGCTCGGCGTTCGGTGTTGGTCAGCGCGCTGATGTCCTCAGCGGCGGCCTCGGGCAGCTCGTACTCCTCCTCGATCCCCTTCAGGCCTGCCGCGAGCAGCACGGCGTAGGTCAGATAGGGGTTGGCCGAGGCGTCGATCCCGCGGTACTCCACGCGGGCCGAGCCGGCCTTGTCCGGCTTGTACAGCGGGACCCGGACCAGCGCGGAGCGGTTGTTGTGGCCCCAGGAGACATAGGCCGGTGCCTCGCCACCGCCCCACAGCCGCTTGTAGGAGTTGACGAACTGGTGGGTGATCGCGGTGATCTCCGGGGAGTGCTTGAGCAGGCCGGCCACGAACCGACGGGCCGTGGTGGAGAGGCGGTACTCAGCGGCGGGGTCGTAGAACGCGTTGGAGTCCCCTTCGAACAGCGAGAAGTGGGTGTGCATGCCCGACCCCGGGTGCTCGCCGAACGGCTTGGGCATGAACGTGGCGTAGCTGCCCTGCAGCTGGGCCACCTCCTTGACCACCGTGCGGAAGGTCATGATGTTGTCCGCTGTCTGCAGCGCGTCCGCGTAGCGCAGCACGATCTCGTTCTGGCCCGGGCCGTTCTCATGGTGACTGAACTCCACCGAGATCCCGATCGACTCCAGCATGCTCACCACATGGCGGCGGAAGTCCTGGGCCACGCCGCCCGGGACGTGATCGAAGTAGCCGGCCTGGTCCACCGGGACGGGCTTGCCGTCCGCGCCCAGCTGCTCGGAGCGCAGCAGGTAGAACTCGTTCTCCGGGTGGGTGTAGCAGGTGAAGCCCATGTCCGCCGCCCTGTTGAGCTGGCGACGCAGGATGTAGCGGGGATCCGAGGCGGAGGGCTCCCCGTCCGGGGTCATCACGTCACAGAACATCCGCGAGGTCGGCTCGTCCTCACCCCGCCACGGCAGGATCTGGAAGGTGGAGGGATCCGGCTGCAGCAGCATGTCCGATTCGAAGATGCGGGTGAAGCCGTCGATCGAGGAGCCGTCGAACCCCAGCCCCTCGGTGAAGGCGCCCTCGACCTCGGCCGGCGCCAGGGCCACGGACTTCAGGGTCCCGGTGACGTCCGTGAACCAGAGGCGGACGAAGCGCACATCCCGATCCTCGATGGTGCGCAGGACGAATTCCTGTTGACGGTCCATGGTGACGACGGCCTCCTGTGGGATCGCGGTGCCGGACGCCGGTCAGTCCGGTTCGGCATGGATTCCACTCTAGCTTCACCGACCCTCCCGGACCTCTGGGAGACGGCCACGGCCCCGCCGGTAGACTCCGCACCATGGCTGAGAATGAGACCGCGCCCTACGGCACCCCGAAGGCACCGTCCCGGTACCGGACCGTCCACCTCCAGCAGGCCAAGGACGAAGGCAGGCATTTCGCCATGCTCACCGCCTACGACTTCCAGATGGCCCAGATCTTCGATCAGGCCGGGATCGAGACCATTCTGGTCGGCGACTCCGCGGCCAACAACGTGATGGGGCATGCCACCACCCTGCCCATCACCCTGGACGAGATGATCGTCTTCGCCTCCTCTGTGGTCCGGGCCGCCCAGCACGCCATGGTGGTGTGCGATCTGCCCTTCGGCTCCTATGAGCTCTCCCCGGAGCAGGGCACGGCCTCGGCCATCCGTCTGATCAAGGAGGCCGGTGTCCATGCGGTGAAGATGGAGGGGGGTTCGCGCTACGCCGAGCACATCCGGATGATGACGGCAGCCGGCGTCCCCGTGATGGCCCACATCGGCTTCACTCCCCAGTCCGAGAACGTCCTGGGCGGCTACCGGGTCCAGGGACGCGGGGATGATGCCGCCGCTCGGATGATCCAGGAGGCCACCGCCCTACAGGACGCCGGTGCCTTCTGCGTGCTGATGGAGATGGTCCCCTCCGAGGTGGCCCGGCAGGTGGACGAGGCACTGCGAGTCCCCACCATCGGGATCGGCGCGGGCAACGCCACCACCGGACAGGTGCTGGTGTGGCAGGACATGTTGGGCCTGCGGTCCGGAAAGATGCCGCGGTTCGTCAAGCAGTATGCGGACCTTCGGTCCGTGGTGCACGACGCCGTCACCTCCTATGTGCAGGAGGTCCGGTCCGGCACGTTCCCGGCTCCGGCGCACGGCTTCGAGTCCTGAGACCCACGCTCTGACACACAGGCCCGGGCACCCTCAGGGGTGCCCGGGCCTGCCGCTCTCTGAGGTGGGTCTCAGTCGGTGTCGTTGGTGGGGTTGTTGTCCCAGTTCGCGTCCTGCGCGTCGGAGTCGTCCCACTTGTCGTTGTTCGCCTGGACCTTGGCCAGCGCGGACTGGGCCTCCTCCCGGGTGGCGTAGGGCCCCAGCAGCTGAGACCAGTCAGACTGCGGTCCCTCTTCGATCTGTTTGGTGTTCACGTTGAACCAGTACTCGCTCATGACGCCATGCTAGACCCCGGCGCGGAGGACCGAACGGGTCCGTGCCTGGCGATAGGATCGAGTCATGTCCCCCGCTGCGTCGAACACCGCCGTCACCTCCAGCCACAATGCACCCCGTCCTGCCGGCCCTGCCCCGGGTGAGCCCGGATCCAAGGCTCCCCTGGGCACTCTGGCGCCGGGCGTCGTCGGGCCCCTCCTGCCGGTGCCGGCCCACATCCAGCGTCCGGAGTACGTGGGGAAGAAGACCGCGAATGAGGGCAACGCCTCGGATGTGTATGACGCCGAGGGGATCGAGAAGATCCGGGCGGCCGGACGCCTGGCGGCCCAGGCCATGCAGGAGACCGCGAAGCACATCGGTCCCGGGGTCACCACTGCCGAGCTGGACCGGATCGCCCACGAGTTCCTGGTGGACCATGGCGCCTACCCGTCCTGCCTGGGGTACCGCGAGTTCCCCAAGTCGATCTGCACCAGCCTCAATGAGGTCATCTGCCACGGCATCCCTGACTCCACCGTGCTGGAGGACGGGGACATCATCAACCTGGACATCACCGCCTACCTGGACGGGCACCACGGCGACCACAACATGACCTTCCCGGTCGGCACGGTGGATGAGGAGTCGGCCCTGCTGATCGAGCGCACCCACGAGGCGATGATGCGCGGGATCAAGGCGGTCAAGCCCGGGCGCCAGATCAATGTGATCGGCCGGGCGATCGAGTCCTACGCCAAGCGGTTCGGCTACGGCGTGGTGCGCGACTTCATCGGGCATGGAGTGGGCGTGGAGTTCCACTCCGGCCTGGTCATCCCCCACTACGACGCCGCACCCGCGCACGACCGACTGATGGTGCCGGGCATGGTGTTCACCATCGAGCCGATGATCACCCTCGGTGGGATCGCCTGGGACCAGTGGGACGACGGCTGGACCGTCACCACACGGGACCGAACCCGCACCGCCCAGTTCGAGCACACCCTGGTGGTCACCGAGGACGGCGCAGACATCCTCACGCTGCCCTGACCTCCCCTCGCCTCACACCTGCACACCCCCAGCCCTTCAAGACCGGAGATCCCATGGACCACGTCACCGCAGACCGAGCAGCCCAGACCGAGCAGCCCGGAGCTCACGCCGCCGGACAGCATCAGGTCACCGGCCAGGACGGCGCCTACCGCAAGATCATGGGCATCGACATCGGTGGCACCGGCATGAAGGGTGGGATCGTCCGCGTGGGCGATCACCCCAAGAGCGGTCAGCTCAAGGGCGACCGCTTCCGCATCCCCACGCCGCAGCCAGCGCTGCCGGAATCGGTGTCCCAGACCCTGGAGTCGATCGCCGCTGAACTGGATTCCCGCAAGGGTGCACCCTCGCCGGACGCCGCGGTGGGCGTCTGCTTCCCCTCGATCATCCAGCACGGCGTGTGCCTCTCGGCCAACAACATCGACCCGTCCTGGATCGGCACGGACGTCCAGGGGCTCTTCAGCGATCACCTGGGCCGTCCGGTCCGGGTCATCAACGACGCCGACGCGGCCGGCCTGGCCGAATCACGGTTCGGCGCGGGCAGGGGTGTGGCCGGATCGGTGCTGACCATCACGCTGGGGACCGGGATCGGCGCGGCGATGGTGCATGACGGGATCCTGGTCCCGAACTTCGAGCTGGGGTCACTGGAGCTGGACGGCGTGATGGCCGAGAAGCGCGCTTCGGCCTCGGCCCGCGAACGCGAGGGGCTGGACTGGCCCGCGTACGCGGAGCGTCTGCAGCGCTACTTCTCCTACGTGGAGCGGATCTTCTCGCCGGACCTGTTCATCGTGGGTGGCGGCATCTCCAAGCGGCCGGACGACTTCCTGCCGCTGCTGAACCTGCGCACCCCGATCGTGCCGGCCGAGCTGCGCAACAACGCCGGGATCGTGGGGGCCGCGCTGTATGCGGCCGAGTCGAATGCCTGATCTGGTCGGCGGAACGGGCTGCTGAGGGTGGTGGCCGGGGGCGGCTCCGGCTTCCCCTCCGGAGCCGCCACCGGCAGCTGTGGGGCCCCGTCACGGGGCGGTTCACCTAGCGGGTGAACAGTCGAGGCTGCAGCGCCTCCGGCCGTGTGGCCTTGCCGTCCGAGGTGCGCAGCTCCTCGATCGCCTTCTCGAAGTCCTTCAGGTTCTCGAAGTCCTGATAGACCGAGGCGAACCGCAGGTACGCGACCTGGTCGAGCCGACGCAGCGGATCCAGGATGGCCAGACCCACCTCGTGGGCGTCCACCTCGGCGTTGCCGGCGGCGCGGATGACCTCTTCGACCTCTTGCGCCAACATGGCCAGATCGTCTCCGGTGACGGGCCGGCCCTGGCAGGCCTTGCGCACACCGTTGATGATCTTGGTCCGGTCGAAGGGCTCTGCCACCCCGGAGCGCTTCACCACGGTCAGTGACGTGGTCTCCATGGTGGTGAACCGCTTCCCACAGGACTGGCACTGACGGCGCCGGCGGATGGCCGAACCGTCGTCCATCGAGCGGGAGTCGACGACGCGGGAGTCCTCGTGACGGCAGAACGGACAGTGCATGGGATGTGCCGTTGCCTTCCTGCTGTCGGATCGAGGACGTGGATTCATCCTAACCCCACATATGGCGTCACCACAACCGAAATCCAACTACATCTTGTGGTTCGCCGCCAGCACTTCTTCAGTCGAGACAGGAGGGGCCCAGGAGCACCTTGAGGTCACCGAACAGGGCCGGATTCGGGTTGACCCGGAACTCGGGCGAGAGCTGGAGGATCTCCACCGAGCGGTTCTTGGTCAGCTTCATCCGCACCTCGGTGGTCCCCGGGTGGACCTTGAGCACATTGCCCAGCTCGGTGACCATCGCCTCGGTGGCCTTGAACGAGGGCAGGGTCAGGGTCACCGGCCCGGTCAGACCGTCGGAGAGATCCGGTATGGTCAGCTCCTGGGCGTTGAGGGTGACCGAGCCGTCGTCGCGCCGCTGGACCCGGCCACGCACCGCCACCACCAGGTCCTCAGCCAGAAGCGTGGCGATCGGCCCGTAGACCTGACCGAAGAACATGACTTCCATCGAGGCGGCGAGGTCCTCGATCTCACAGCGCGCATAGGCGTTGCCGGAGTTCTTGGCGATGCGCCGCTGCAGCGAGGTGATCAGTCCGGCAATGGTGACCATGGAGCCGTCCGGAGCGCCGTCGTCGGAGAGGATGCTGGTGATCGAGTGGTCCGCATGCTGGTCCAGGATGCCACCCAGTCCCTGCAGCGGGTGGTCCGAGACGTACAGCCCGAGCATCTCCCGCTCGAAACCCAGCTTGTCCTTCTTCTCCCACTCCGGAAGGTCCGGAACCTCGATGCCCAGGCCGGCGTCAGCCGCACCGTCGCCTTCGGCGTCCAGCAGCGAGAAGAAGTCGAACTGGTTGTTCGCCTCCTGCCGCTTCTGCACCACCGTGGCATCCACCGCTTCCTCGTGGATGGCCAGCAGCGCACGGCGGGGATAGCCCAGCGAGTCGAAGGCACCGGCCTTGATCATCGACTCGATGGTGCGCTTGTTGCACACCACGGCGGGGACCTTCTTGAAGAAGTCCTGGAAGGAGGTGAAGTCCCCCTTCTCCTCACGGGCGCCCACCATGGCGGTGACCACGTTGGTGCCCACATTGCGCACTGCCGCCATGCCGAAACGGATGTCCTTGCCCACCGGGGTGAAGAACAACGACGATTCGTTGACGTCCGGAGGCAACACGGTGATGCCCATGTGCCGGCACTCGTTGAGGTACATGGCCATCTTGTCCTTGTCGTCACCCACGGAGGTGAGCAGTGCGGCCATGTACTCCGCCGGGTAGTGCGCCTTGAGGTAGGCCGTCCAATAGGAGACCAGACCATAGGCGGCCGAGTGCGCCTTGTTGAAGGCGTAGTCCGAGAACGGCAGCAGGATGTCCCACAGCGCCTTGACGGCGGCCTCAGAGTAGCCGCGGTCGATCATGCCCTGGTGGAAGGCCTCATACTGCTTGTCCAGCTCGGACTTCTTCTTCTTGCCCATCGCCCGGCGCAGGATGTCCGCCTGGCCCAGCGAGTAGCCGGCGACCTTCTGGGCGATCGCCATCACCTGCTCCTGATAGACGATCAGGCCGTAGGTGGTGTCCAGGATCTCTCGCAGCGGCTCCTCCAGCTCCGGGTGAATCGGGGTGATCTCCTGCTGGCCGTTCTTGCGCAGGGCGTAGTTGGTGTGGGAATTGGCACCCATGGGTCCGGGCCGGTAAAGCGCGATGGTCGCCGAGATGTCCTCGAAGTTGTCCGGCTTCATCATCTTCAGCAGCGACCGCATGGGGCCGCCGTCCAGCTGGAACACGCCCAGGGTGTCGCCCCGGGCCAGGAGGGCATAGGACTCCGCATCGTCGAAGTTCAGCCCTTCCAGGTCCAGGGTGATCCCCTGGTTGGCGGTGATGTTCTCCAGGGCGTCGGAGATGATGGTGAGGTTCCGCAGCCCCAGGAAGTCCATCTTGATCAGTCCGAGCCCCTCGGCCGTGGGGTAGTCGAACTGGGTGATGACCTGGCCGTCCTGCAGGCGCCGCATGATGGGGATGACGTCGATGATCGGCTCGGAGGACATGATCACGCCGGCGGCGTGCACGCCCCACTGACGCTTCAGGCCCTCGATGCCCTTCGCCGTCTCGAAGACCTTCGCGGACTCCGGATCCGAGGCGACGAGCTCCCGGAACTCCCCGGCCTCGCCGTAACGCGGCGCATCCTTGTCCTCGATGTCCTTGAGCGGAATGTCCTTGGCCATCACCGCCGGCGGCAGCGCCTTGGTCAGCGTCTCCCCCATGGAGAAGGGCTTGCCCATCACACGGGCCGAATCCTTCAGGGCCTGCTTGGTCTTGATGGTCCCGTAGGTGACGATCATCGCCACGCGCTCGTCCCCGTACTTCTCGGTGACGTAGTCGATCACCTCCGAGCGGCGGCGATCATCGAAGTCGACGTCGAAGTCGGGCATGGAGACACGGTCCGGGTTGAGGAACCGCTCGAAGATCAGCCCGTGCTCCAGGGGGTCCAGCTCGGTGATCTTCAGAGCATAGGCCACCATGGAACCGGCGCCGGAGCCACGTCCCGGGCCCACGCGGATGCCGTGGTCCTTGGCCCAGTTGATGAAGTCGGCCACCACCAGGAAGTACCCGGGGAAGCCCATGGAGATGATGACCTCGAGCTCATAGTCGGCCTGCTTGCGCACATGGTCCGGAACGCCGTTCGGGTACCGCCCGGCCAGACCGGTGGTGACCTCCTTGATCAGCCAGCTGGTCTCGTCCTCCCCCGGCGGGCAGGGGAACTTGGGCATGTAGTTTGCCGAGGTGTTGAAGGAGACCTCGCACTGCTCGGCGATCACCAGGGTGTTGTCGCAGGCCTCAGACAGCTCGGAGAACAGGGAGCGCATCTGCTGCGGGGACTTCAGGTAGTACTCCGTGCCGGAGAAGGCGAACCGGGAACCGCCCTGGTCGTAGGTGGGCTCCAGCAGGGTCGATCCGGACTGGATCGCCAACAGCGCCTCGTGTGGTTTGGCGTCGTGCTCGTGCGTGTAATGCAGGTCGTTGGTGGCCACCAGCGGCAGGTCCAGGTCCTTGGCCAGCTTGAGCAGGTCGGTGATGACCCGCTTCTCCAGGTCCAGCCCGTGCTGCATCAGCTCGCAGTAGAAGTTCCCGGCCCCGAAGATGTCCTTGAACTCGGCGGCGGCCTCGCGGGCCTCGTTGTACTGCCCGAGCCGCAGTCGGGTCTGGATCTCGCCGGACGGGCAGCCGGTGGTGCCGATCAGTCCCTCCGAATAGGTGGAGAGCAGCTCGCGGTCGATGCGCGGCCATTTGGCGTAGGCCGAGTCCAGAGAGGCGATTGAGGCGGCTCGGAACAGGTTGTGCATGCCCGTGTTGTTCTTGGACAGCAGCGTCATGTGCGTGATGGCACCGCCGCCGGAGACGTCGTCGCCCTTCTGATGCTGCTCGCCCCAGCGGACCTTGGTCTTGTCCGTGCGGTGCTGATGCCCCGGGGCCAGGTACGCCTCGAGCCCGATGATCGGCTTGATCCCGGCGTCCGTGGCCTTCTTCCAGAAGTCGAACGCACCGAAGAGGTAGCCGTGGTCGGTGATGGCCATGGAGTCCATGCCCAGCCGCTCGGCCTCGGCGAACAGCTCGGTAAGCTTGGCCGCACCGTCCAGCATGGAGTACTCGGTGTGGGTGTGAAGGTGAGCGAAGCCCTTTCCCTTGCCGTTCGCTGTCCCTGTACCGGCCGTCGTCGTGGTCACCTGATGCCTGTCCTTCGTCTCGTGCCCGCCTGGCAGGCGCGCCCTCGCCCCGCCTGCCAGGACACCCTAGTCACTCCCCGCGCAACACGCTCAAGGCGTAGCGCAGGTCATCCGGATACTCGCTCTGGTACTCCACCCACTCACCCGTGACCGGGTGCGGGAAGCCGAGTCGGTGCGCATGCAGCCACTGCCGGGTCAGCCCCAGCTCGGAGGCCAGCCGCGGGTCCGCACCGTAGGTCAGATCGCCGGCACAGGGGTGGCGCAGGGCGGAGAAGTGCACGCGGATCTGGTGGGTGCGTCCGGTCTCCAGCGTGACGTCCACCAGGGTGGCGCGTCCGAACGCCTCCACGGTGCGGTAGTGGGTGATCGAGTCGCGGCCGCCCTCGATCACCGCGAAGCGCCAGTCATGCCCGGGATGCCGTCCGATGGGAGCGTCGATGGTCCCGTCCAGCGGATCCGGCAGCCCCTGGACCACCGCATGGTAGGTCTTCTTCGGCGTCCGGTCCCGGAAGGCGTCCTTCAGGACCGTGTAGGCCCGCTCGGTCTTGGCCACCACCATGATCCCGGAGGTGCCCACGTCCAGACGGTGCACGATCCCCTGGCGCTCCGGTGCACCCGAGGTGGAGATGCGGTAGCCCAGACCGGCCAGACCGCCCACCACGGTGGGCCCCACCCAGCCCGGCGAGGGGTGGGCGGCGACACCCACCGGCTTGTCCACCACCACATAGTCCGGGTCATCAGCCAGGATGTCGAGGTCCTGCACGATCTCCACCTTCACTTCCAGAGGGTCAGCCGTCTCCGGCACGTGGACCACCAGTTCGCTCCCGGCACTCACCTTGGCGGACTTCGCCACGATCCGCTCAGCGCGCCGACCGGTGGTGGCCCGCTCGGTCACATGCCCCTCCGCGCACCACTGCGCGGCCACCGTCCGAGAGACGCCGAGCGCACCGGCCAGCACCGCGTCCACGCGCCTGCCCGCCTCCTCCTCCGGCACGGGCACGACGACGACCCCCGGCTCAGGCGTCATGGTCACCGGCACGCTGAGGCTGGGCAGGAGGTTCGGCCCCGTCCTGATGATCCTGCTCACGGGTCCCGTCAGGTCGACGGCCCGTGAACATCAACAGCACGATCCCGATGATCGAGCAGACGATCAACGAGTCGGCGATATTGAAGATGGCGAAGTTCGGCAGGGCGATGAAGTCCACCACATGGCCCACCGCGAACCCCGGGGGCCGGAACAGCCGGTCCGTGAGGTTGCCCAGCACGCCGCCGAGCAGACCGCCGAGAGCCACCGCCCAGACGGCGGAGCGGACGCGGATGATCTGCACGATCACCACCACGGCCACCACGGCCTGGATGATGGTGAAGACCCAGGTGTGCTCCTCACCGATCGAGAAGGCCGCCCCCGGGTTCAGGATGTAGTGCCAACGCAGCAGCGGCGGCAGGACATCGGTGATCTGCCCCAGCTCCATGGTCGATTCGACCCACCACTTGGTCAGCTGGTCAGCGGCATAGCCCAGCACGAGGACCAGGACGGCCAACCAGGCCCACCGGCGCCTGCACTGCGGCAGCGCGGCAGGGACCGGCTCATGCGGGTCCGCCGAGGGGCGGTGTGGATCAGGGGCGGCAGCAGTGGATGGCACGGTGGCGGAGGCTCACGTTTCGCTGGGGCGGTGACGACGCGGGGCCGGCCACAGTGCTCACCGTGGTCGGCCCCGTGCCAGGGTCGCGCCGAATCGGCGCAGTGTCAGATGAGGATGATCAGGCCTTCTCGACGGCCGTCTCCTCCTGGATGGTGGTCTGGCTGTCCAGATCGCGCAGCTGGCCCTCGATGTAGGCCTTCAGACGCGAACGGTAGTCCCGCTCGAAGCCCTGCAGCTGATCGACCGTGCGCTCCAGGACGGTCTTCTTCTCCTCCAGCTCAGCCAGTGTCTTGCGCGAGGTCTCCTGAGCGTCGTTGACCAGGCCGGTGGCCTCAGTCTGAGCCTCGGCGATGATCTCATCGCGCTTCCGCTGGCCCTCGGCCACGTACTCGTCATGCAGGCGCTGGGCCATGGCCAGCACGGCGGCGGCCGACTGGGAGGACTCGGTGATGACCGGCTGGGAGGACGTGGCCTCGACGGGTGCCTGGACCTCAGAGTCGGTCTCAGCGAAGGCAGCCGGGGTGGCGGTCTCGTCCTCGGCGCGGAGCTCGTCGTCCTGGATCTCCGAAGTGGCTCGGGTGCCCTCGTCCTCGGCGTGGTCTGCGGAGACGGGCTCGGCGGGGATGGCCGTGGTGGCGTCCTCGTCCGCCTCGACGACGGACAGGTCCTGTCCGTCAGCGGAGACCGGTGCCGGCACGGCAGTCTCGGAGGCGCCACCGTCCTGGAGCTGGGCCACCTTGCGACGCAGCTCGTCGTTCTCCTGGTTCAGACGGCGCAGCTCCACCACGATCTCGTCCAGGAAGTCATCGACCTCGTCCTGGTCGTATCCCTCACGGAACTTCGTCGGCTGGAATCGCTTGTTGACAACATCCTCAGGCGTGAGAGCCATGTGGTCACCCCATCGTCGTGATCTGCGTTGGTCCTGTCACCACATGGTGGCAGGTCGGTCGTCGTCCACAGGCAGCTCTGCTGCACGGTGGACATTCTGGGTTTCAGGCTACCACTGGCCGCCGGCGCTTCCGGAGTCGGGAACCGGGTGTTCTGGGGCGTTCAGACGGTCAGATGGCGAGGCCTCGAGCCACGGACTTGAGGATGACCACGGCCAGGAACAGGACGAGGAACGCCACGTCGAGGCCGATGCCCCCCAGGTTGACCGGCGGGATCTTGGAGCGCAGCCAGCGCAGTGCCGGGTCGGTCAGCGTGTAGACGGCCGAGGCGATCACCAGCACCAGTCCCTGGGGGCGCCAGGAGCGCGCGAAGGACTGGACCACATCCAGCACGATGCGCAGCACCAGGAGGTACTGGACGAGCGCCAAGGCCAGGTAGATGAGGGAGAAGAGGAGTGTCACGTCAGCCTGTCCACGTCAGTCGTCTCCACGCCGCTGGCCCGGGGTGAGGGCCGAGCCAGGCGGCGGGGCGGCGATCAGCTCTGGTTGAAGAAGGAGGCCTGGTCCTCGCCCAGGGCGGTGTCGTCACCGAGCACCTGGACGTTGACCGGGGTGAGCAGGAACACCTTGTTGGTGACGCGCTCGATGGAGCCGTGCAGGCCGAAGACCAGCCCGGCGGAGAAGTCGACCAGACGCTTGGCGTCGGCCTCGCCCATGTCGGTGACGTTCATGATCACCGGGATCCCGCTGCGGAAGGACTCACCGATCAGCTTGGCGTCGTTGTAGGAGCGCGGGTGCACCGTGGTGATCTGGCGCACGGCGGAGGCGTCGTCCCGCCCCTGGGCTGCACGCTTGATGGGGGTGACCGGGGCGCGGTACTCGCGCTCCTCGGCAGCGGGCCGGGTGCTGACCGCACGGGACCCGACCGAGCGGTCGGCGCGCTCTGCCTCGACAGCCCGCTCAGTACGCGGCTCCGGGGCACGCTCGTAGGACGGGGCCTCTCGCTCCTCACGTGCGTTCCGCGTGTCGGCACGCTGATCCATCTCATACTGATCGTCGCCGTCAGCGAGACCGAGATAGATCATCGTCTTCTTGAGTGCACCAGCCATCGAAATTCCTCACCATGTGGACGTTGCCCGGGTCTTCGGGCCGACTGCTGAGCCGGTGGAGCAGATGCCCCACGGTCATCTTCGAGGTTAACCCACCGCTGGACGCGGTCCCAGGACATCAGTGCCGATCCGCAGGTGTGTCGCCCCTGCGGCGATCGCCTGCTCCAGATCGGCGCTCATCCCCGCGGAGATCCACGCGGCATCAGGATGGTCCTGACGGATCCGGCGGGAGATCTCGGCCAGTTCGGCGAAGGCCGGGGCCGGGTCCTGCCCCAGGGGTGCCACAGCCATCACACCACGCAGCCGCAGCTGCTCGGAGCCGGCGATCCGCTCCGCCAGTGCGGCGACGTCAGTCGGCTGAGCGCCGCCGCGGGCCCCGATCCCGGCAGGCCGCTCCTCGGCCGGTCGCCGGTCCAGGTCCACCTGGATCAGGCAGTCCAGGGGTGCCCGTTCCGGCTCATCCTGATCCCGCCGCTTGGCCTGCTCCCGACCCATCGCACAGTCCAGTGCGTCCACGAGGTCGCCGCGGTCCACGGAGTGGACGGCGGAGGCGTAGCGCACCACATACTTGGCCTTGTTGGTCTGCAGCTGTCCGATGAAGTGCCAGTCCAGGTCCTGGTCGGCCACCTCGGCAGCCTTGGCCCGCGCCTCCTGGTCGCGGTTCTCCCCCACCGCTCGCACCCCGAGCTCGGCCAGCAGGCGCACATCCTGGGCCGGGTGGAACTTGGTGACCACGATCAGCTCGGGGCGATCCTGCCGTCCGGCCGCCCGGCACGCCTCATCCACACGCTCCTGCACGACGGCCAGACGCCGCCCCAGCTCCTCTCGGCGGGCTGGATCGACCCGCGGCTGCTCTGTCGACGCGGTCATGTCTCGGTCCTCCAGACCAGCCCTGCCAGGCGCCCGGCTCCGGGCGCCCGGCGATGCGAATAGAAGCGTTCGTCCTCACGGGTGCACTCCCCGGTCCGATGCACGCGCACCCCGAGCGAGGAGAGCGCGTGTTCAGCACCGGCGGGCAGGTCCAGCGCAGGGGTTCCCCAGGACGTCTGTGCCGCGACCTGCGGCAGTGCCCTGACCGACTCCTGGAACATCCGTTCCGGGACCTCGTAGCACCGGCCGCAGATCGCCGGGCCGATCCAGGCCTGGATCCGCCCCGGCTCACGACTGGCGCCCGCCGCATGCATCTGCTCGACGGTGGCCTCCAGCACGCCGTCCAACAGACCACGGCGTCCCGCGTGCGCCACAGCGGTGGGTCCGTCCCACTGGTCGGACCGCTCCGATGCGCCGGCGCGCTGCGAGACGAACACCACCGGGAGGCAGTCGGCCACCATGATGGCCAACGGGTCCAGTCCGGCCGGGCTGACCTGGGCGTCCGCCTGGACCGGCGCCGAGCCGACGGCGTCCCATCCCCGGCCTCGTGCAGGAACCACCCGGGCCGAGTGCACCTGGTCCAGGTATTCGGTCCGGCCAGCTGGCACGCCCATCACCTCATCCAGGGCCCGACGGCGGCCGGCCACCTGATCGCGCAGTCGCGCCTGGGCCTCGGGGTCCAGGGATGCAGGATCCTGGGCAGGTTCGCCGGGCCCGACGACCTCACCGGTGACGTGGAAGGCCAGGTTCCCGGCCGCCGTCGTGGTGAAGCCCACCTGCAGGCCCGGCGAGACCTGCACACGGGTGCTGAAGACCACCGGGATCAGGCGCTCACTTCAGGAAGTCGGGGACGTCCAGGTCGTCACGGCCGGAGCCGTGGGACTCGGGCTCGACCACGGTGGGCAAGTCCTGCTGGGCAGGCTCCTGGCGGTAGCCGGACTGCTCCACCGGGGCTGCTTGAGGCGCGGAGGAACCCTGCCCGTACCCGTGGTCCTGCCCCTGGGAAGACCGCTGCTGGCTCTGCTGGTCGTTGACCGGCAGAGATCCCGGCAGCGGGGTGTTCTGGCGCTGCGAGCCCTGGGATCCCTGGGCGGGCGCCGAGGTGGCGTCGACCTGGTCGAAGCCGGCGGCGATGACGGTCACGCGCGCCTCGTCGCCCAGGGCGTCGTCGATCACAGCGCCGAAGATGATGTTGGCCTCGGGGTGGGCGACCTCCTGGACCAGGCGGGCGGCCTCGTTGATCTCGAACAGGCCCAGGTCCGAGCCGCCCTGGATGGAGAGCAGCACGCCGTGCGCGCCGTCGATCGAGGCCTCCAGCAGCGGGGAGGCGATCGCCAGCTCAGCGGCTTTGACCGCACGGTCCTCACCCTGGGCCGAGCCGATGCCCATCAGGGCCGAGCCGGCACCCTGCATCACGGACTTCACGTCGGCGAAGTCCAGGTTGATCAGGCCCGGAGTGGTGATCAGGTCGGTGATGCCCTGGACACCCGAGAGCAGGACCTGGTCAGCCGAGCGGAAGGCGTCCAGAACGGAGACGTTGCGATCCGAGATGGAGAGCAGTCGGTCATTCGGGATCACGATCAGGGTGTCGACCTCATCGCGCAGCGCGTCGATGCCGTTCTCAGCCGAGGTGGCGCGACGGCGTCCCTCGAAGGTGAACGGGCGGGTCACCACACCGATGGTCAGTGCGCCGAGCGAACGGGCGATGCGGGCCACCACGGGTGCGCCGCCGGTACCAGTGCCGCCGCCCTCGCCGGCCGTCACGAAGACCATGTCCGCTCCGCGCAGGACCTCCTCGATCTCCTCGGCGTGATCCTCAGCGGCCTGGCGGCCGACCTCAGGGTTGGCGCCGGCACCCAGTCCACGGGTCAGCTCGCGGCCCACGTCCAGCTTGACGTCGGCATCACTCATCAGCAGTGCCTGGGCGTCGGTGTTGATCGCGATGAACTCCACGCCGCGCAGTCCGACGTCGATCATTCGGTTCACGGCGTTGACGCCGCCGCCGCCGATGCCGACGACCTTGATCACGGCCAGGTAGTTCTGAGGTGCTGCCACGTTGTCTGTCCCTTGTTCGGTGTGCTGGACGGTCTGGTTCAAACTGGTCTAACCCTCAGGTTGAAGGTTAGTGTTATGTCAAGTTGAACGCTCTGTAGAAACGTTATGGCCCACACCGAGATCACGCAAAGACCACCACCGCGTGTCGCCGGGACACACCGGTGTGCACCCCTCCGATCAGCGGGTGACCGGCTGATCGGGAATCGAGACGTCGAACTCATCCGCCGGGGCCTCGGCATCGGCTTCGGCCTTCATCAGAGCACGCAGCACGGCCACCTTGGCTTCGGACTCCTCCGCATTGCCCCAGAGCACCGTGCGGTCATCGTCCAGGGTCAACCGCACCGAATCCACGGTGGAGGCCGATGCCGAGACCATCTGGCCTCGGATGTCTGCCGGCAGCGAGCCCAGGACCTGGGTGATCGCACTGAACACCTCGGGGTTCTGCACGTCGTTCACCGAGGAGACCACGGGCAGTCCCCGTGACTCGGCCTCATCCCGGCTCGCCTCGGCCAGGGCCTGGCCCGAGGCGGAGTAGAGGGTGGCCTGCTGGCCACGCGGGACGACCGCCACCGGGACATGCTCGGTGATCTTCACGGCGATCCCGGACGGAGGCTGGGCCTGCACCCGCACCTGGTCCACTGCCGCCTCCTGGGCCAGCAGCTCCTCCACCTCACGAGTGCCCACCTGCGGCAGAGGGCGACCGATCAAAGGCTGGAGCAGCCGCTCTGCCTGGGCCCGCGGCAGCAGATCGGTCCCGCTCACCTGGATGGTGCGCAGGGCCAGCAGAGGAGAGAAGTACAGCACCGCCACCAGGATGCCCAGCAGCACGGCAGCGCTGATCCCGGTGATCAGTCCGATACGTCGGCGGCGCAGCCGCTGCCGGTGATCGGTCTCCGGGAACTCCAACACCTGCCCGTCGGAGTCTGTCGACTCCGACGAGTCGGTGGACTCAGCCGTCCCGCTGGAGCCAGGGCGCTCACCGACCACGGTCGTCCTCGGTGACGCGCTGACGCAGCAGATCCACCAGCACCGGCCCCTGAGCGGTGACGTCTCCGGCACCCATGGTCAGGATGACGTCACCGGGCTGCGCGGCCTCGACGAGATCACGCACGCCCCGGGCGGTGTCCTCTGCCACCGCCCCGGAGCCGTCCACCGCGGGATCGATCCGGTCGGTGATCAGGGTGGCGTCCACACCGGCCATCGGCTGCTCACGTGCGGCGTAGATCGGGAGCACCCGCACCATGTCAGCCGCCGAGAGCGCCTGGGCGAAGCCCTCGGCGAAGTCCCGGGTCCGGGAGAACAGATGTGGCTGGAACATGACCAGGACTCGGTGCTCTCCGGCGACGGTCCGGGCCGCGGCGACGGCGGCCGCCACCTCGGTGGGGTGATGCGCGTAGTCGTCGAAGACACGGACGCCGCCGGCACCGCCACGGTGCTCGAAACGGCGTGCGGTGCCTCGGAACGCCTCCAGGCCGGCGGCGACCTGCTCAGCAGGCAGCCCAGCCGCCTGTCCGGCCGCCAGGACGGCCAGGGCGTTCAAGGCGTTGTGCTGGCCAGGCACGGCCAGGTCCAGGTCCAGAGTCCGACCGTCCTGCAACCGGAACCGCGCCCGCTGGCCGGGTCCGGTGTCCTGGACAGCGGAGGCGCTGGCCTCCAGCATCACGTCCGCCTCCAGGGAGAGGGATGGCGAGCCGTAGGTCACCACCTGCGGCGCCGGGCGGCCGGCCTGGCGCTCCGCTGCGATCCACTCGGCCAGGTGACGTCCGCCGGCGTCATCCGTGCAGACCACGAGGGTGCCCGTGGGCGGCAGCAGCAGGGAGAAGTCGCGGAAGACCTGATGGACGGCCTCTTCGGAACCGTAGAAGTCCAGGTGGTCGGCCTCCACATTGGTCACGATCGCGACCTCGGGGCGATAGTTCAGCAGGGTGCCGTCGGACTCATCCGCCTCAGCGATGAACCACTCCCCTGCCCCGGCACGGGCGTTCGTGCCGAGACCGGCGACGGCCGCACCGACCGCGAAGGTGGGCTCGGCTCCGGCCCGGGTGAAGGCCATCGCCGCCATGGACGAGGTGGTCGTCTTGCCGTGTGTCCCGGCCACGGCGAGCACCCGATGACCGGCCATGGCCGCGGCCAGGCCCTGAGAGCGATGCAGGACGGGGATGCCCAGGCGGACCGCCTCGTCGTACTCCGGATTCCCCGGTCCGGCCACCGAGGAGGCGATGACCGTGTCCACCTGCCCGGCGGCTTCCAGATGGGCGGCGTCGTATCCCACGAACACGGTGGCACCTTCGTCAGCGAGCTGATGCATCACCGGCAGGTCCTTGGCGTCAGTCCCGGACACCGGGACACCCTGCTCCAGCAGGATCCGCGCGATGCCGGAGACACCGACGCCTCCGATGCCCAGGAAGTGGACACGCCCCAGGCTGAGGAGCTCCCCGGACAGGGTGGTGTGTGCGGTCGTCATCTCTTGCCTCCTGCTGCCTCGGTCACGAGGCGGGCCATGGTCTGATCGGCGTCCCGCACTCCCAAGGAGGCCGCGGCGTCGGCCATGCGCAGCAGACGCTCAGGCTCGGAGAGCAGCGGAACCAGCTGGGTGCGGACCCAGTCTGCGGTGAAGGACTCGTCTCGCACGGTCAGTGCTCCCCCGGCGGCCACCAGTCCGCGGGCATTCAGGGCCTGCTCGCCGTTGCCGATCGGCAACGGGACCAGCACTGAGGGCAGGCCCACGGCGGCCACCTCGCAGACCGTCCCGGCGCCGGCGCGGGCCACGATCAGGTCGGCGGCGGCGTAGGCCAGTTCCATGCCGTCCAGGTACTCGCGCTGGTGGTATCCCGCAGCGGTGAGCAGCTCGCCCTGGGAATCCAGGACCGGCTTGTCCCGTCCGGTGAGGTGCAGCACCTGGATCCCTGCCTCCAGCAGTGCCGGCAGCGCCTGGGTCACCGTCCGGTTGATGTTCAACGCGCCCGATGACCCGCCGGTCACCACCAGGGTGGTCAGGTCCGGATCCAGCCCCAGCGCCTGGCGCGCCGGCAGCTGTGCCACGGCCCGGTCCAGGGAGGAGATCTGGGTGCGCATGGGCATCCCGACCCACTGGGCCTTGGGCAGCACGGTCTCCTGGAAGGCGGTGGCCACGAAGGCGGCACGCCGGGCACCGACCCGGTTGGCCAGTCCCGGCCGGGCGTTGGCCTCATGGATCACCACGGGCACGCCCCGGCGGGCGGCCGCCAGGTAGACCGGTGTGGAGACGTACCCGCCCACGCCCACGACCACGTCTGCCTGCCGGCGGTCCAGGATCTCTCCGGCGGCGCGGATGGCCCGGCGCATCCTGCCCGGCAGCCTGACCAGGTCCATGGTGGGGCGCCGAGGCAGCGGCACACGGTCGATCAGGTCCAGCTCGTACCCGGCGGCGGGGACCAATCGAGTCTCCATCCCGGAGGCGGTGCCGACCATGGTGCAGTGCACCGGGCCGTCCCCGTCCTGGTGGCGCAGGGCCTCGGCGATGGCCAACATGGGGCTGATGTGACCGGCGGTCCCGCCACCGGCCAGCACCACCCTGAGGACTCCCGCGGGCGAGGCGGTGGCACCTGTGGCTGCGGTCATGACGTGGCTCCCATGGGCTTGGCGGCGGGGTCGGCTGGAGTCGGGGCTGGAGGCTGTCCCGTCCGTGCCAGGATCGCACGCCTCTCCTCCCGGGCGAAGGACAGCACCACACCCATGGCCAGCAGCACCAGGGTGAGCGCGGATCCACCATAGGAGATGAACGGCAGCGGGATGCCGATCACCGGGAGCAGCCCGGTGACCATGGCGATGTTGACGAAGGCCTGGCCGATGATCCACGCCATGATGGTGCCCGTGCAGATCCGCACGAACAGCGAGTCCGCACGGCGCGCCACCCGGAACATGCCCACCGCCAGTCCGGCGAACAGCGCCAGCACGAGCAGAGCGCCCAGCAGGCCCAGCTCCTCCCCCAGGATGGTGAAGATGAAGTCGTTCTCGGCTTCGGGGATGTAGCTCCACTTCTGGCGTGACTGGCCCAGGCCCACCCCCCACCAGCCGCCGGAGGCCAGGGCATACATCCCGTGGTCCGACTGATAGCACGGGTCCGAGGGGGCATCGCAGTTCTGGCCGAGCCAGGCCAGGATGCGGGTGTTGCGGTTGCCGGAAGCCAGGGCCAGGATCACCACCCCGACGACGGCCACGCCACCGGCGATGGCGAAGTAGGTCAACTTGGTTCCGGCCAGGAACAGTGCCACGGCCAGGATGAGCATGATCACCAGGGAGGTGCCCAGGTCACGTCCCAGCAGGATCAGCGCGACGACGACGGCCCCGCCGGGGAAGACCACCGGCACCAGACTGTGCTGGAGTTTGCCGACCAGTCTGGCCTTGCGCTCCAGCACGGCCGCCGACCACAGGCACAGGGCCAGCTTGGCCGCTTCTGAGGGCTGGGCGGTCTGACCGCCGATCTCGATCCAGTTCCGGTTGCCGCCCACCTCCTTGCCCAGGGGCGTGAACACCAGCAGCAGCAGGATGATGGCCAGACCCAGTGCCGGCCAGGCCAGGGCCTTGAGCTGGTGAGGTCGGAATCGAGAGACGATGAACATCAGGGCGATGCCGCCACAGGCGAAGATCCCCTGTTTGATGAACAGGTCGTACGAGCCGGCGCGGGTGCCGATGTTCTCCACCGATGAGGAGGACAGCACCATGACCAGCCCGATCACGGTCAGCGCCAGCGTGCAGCCCAGCACCAGGAAGTAGGAGGTGGAGGAGGCGGCGCTGCCCTCGATCCATGCCCAGATCCGGCGCAGCAGCGGCGGCGGGGCGACGCTGGAGGATCCTCCGGCCCTGGCTGGTCCCCGGGTGCGGCTCGAGGGCCGATGTGGGGTGGTCACCATGGACGGGCTCCTTAGCTGCCCAGCCCCTTGGAGTCCATGAGGCGGGCGACGGCGTGGATGAAGGCAGTGCCGCGATCGGCATAGGACGTGAACTGGTCCATGGACGCGGCAGCCGGCGCCATCAGCACCACGTCTCCGGATCGAGCCACGGAGTCGGCCGCGCGGACGGCCAGCTCCATGGCCTGGTGCCCGTCCGTGAGGCCGCTACCAGTCTCGCCCACGCCCGGGCCGAGGACCGGGAGGTCCGGCGCGTGTCGCCGCAACGCTCCTGCGAGCTCGCTGGAGTCGGCGCCGATCAGCACCACCGCGCGCAGCCGGTCCCGATGGGACTGCACCAGCTCGTCATAGGTGACGCCCTTGGGCAGCCCTCCGGCGATCCAGATCACGTCCTTGAACGAGGACAGCGAGGCATCGGCGGCATGGGGGTTGGTCGCCTTGGAGTCGTTGATCCACATCACGTCCTCGGCCCGGGCCACCAGCTGGATGCGGTGGTCGCCTGGACGGTACGCGCGCAGACCGTCCCGCACAGCTTCCGGTGAGACGCCGATGGCCCGCACCAGCGCGGCGGCGGCCAGGGCATTGGCCACCAGATGCTGCGGGGCGATCGGTCCCAGGTCCTGCAGGGATCCCAGTTCCAGGGCCTGATGGCGCCGTTCGTCCAGGAAGGCACGATCCACCAGCAGGTCATCCACGACACCCAGGGAGGACAGCCCCGGAGTCTGGGTGGAGAAGGAGACCGCTCGGCATCCCTCCTGGACATCGGCCTGCTCGACCATCCGCATGGTCAGCTCCTGCTGCTCATTGAAGATGCACGCCAGACGGGTGTTCTCGTAGATCTTGGCCTTGTCCGCCCAGTACGCCTCGAACGACCCGTGCCAGTCCACATGATCCTCGGCCACGTTCAGCACGACGGAGGCCGCCGGCTCCATGTGATGGGTCCAGTGCAGCTGGAAGCTGGCCAGCTCGATCGCCAGGGTGTCGAAGCCCTCCGGGTCGCGGATGGCGTCCAACAGGGGCATGCCCACATTGCCGCAGGCGATCGCCCGCTGACCGGCGGCCAGCAGCATGGACTCGACCATCCCCACGGTGGTCGTCTTGCCGTTGGTGCCTGTGATGCACAGCCAGTCCGCGGTCCTGCGTCCGGACCGTTCACGCACCCGCCAGGCCAGCTCGACCTCGCCCCACACCGGGATTCCCGCCTGCCCGGCGGCGACCAGCAGCGGCTGGTCCGGTCTCCATCCCTGGGAGGTGACCACCAGCTCGGCAGGTGCGCCGCCGACGTCGGGAAGTGACTGGACGTGCTGGCCACCCAGCCGCACCTCGCGCACCCCCACGATCCGCAGCGTGTCCGCCTTGGCCCGGTTCTGCTCGGTGTCCGCGCCGTCCACCACCACGATCTCGGCCCCGAGCTCGGCCAGGGTGTCGGCGATGGCGAAACCGGAGACGCCGATGCCGGTGACCACGACCCGCAGGCCGGACCAGTCGGCATCCCAGGTGGTCAGGGTGGCCAGACGTGCGTCGATCGGTGTGGACGTGGTCATCGGCCCAGCACCCACTCGCCGTAGAACAGGGCGACGCCGACGCTCACGCACAGCAGGCCGATCAGCCAGAACCGCACGACGACGGTGACCTCCGCCCACCCCTTGAGCTCGAAGTGGTGCTGCAGCGGCGCCATCAGGAACACCCGCCTGCCGCCGGAGAGCTTGAAGAAGCCCACCTGGATGATCACCGAGGCCGCGATGACGACCATCAGTCCGGCCAGGATGACCAGGAGCAGCTCGGTCCGGGAGAGGATCGCCAGGCCCGCCAGGGCGCCGCCGAGGGCCAGGGACCCGGTGTCTCCCATGAAGATCTTCGCCGGGGAGGTGTTCCACCACAGGAAGCCGGCCAGCGCACCGGTGAGGATCGCGGCGAGCATGGCCAGGTCCATGGGATCGCGCACCTCGTAGCACCCCTCCGTGCCAGGCAGCACCCGGCAGGACTGGTTGGCCTGGAAGATGGTCATCAGCACGTACGCACCGGTCACCATGGCGGTGGCACCGGTGGCCAGGCCGTCCAGACCGTCGGTGAGGTTGACGGCATTGGTGGTGGCCGTGGTGATCAGGTTGGACCAGACCACGAACAGGATGGCACCGAGCAGCGGTCCAGCGAACGCCAGGTCGAGACTGGTGTCCCGGACCACGGAGATCGCCGTGGAGGCCGGCGTCAGGCCCCTCTCGTTGGGGAAGTTCAACGCCAGGACGGCGAAGGAGATGCCCACCACGCCCTGCAGCACGATCTTCGCCCAGGCGGTCAGGCCCAGGGACTGCTGCTTGGAGATCTTGGTGAAGTCGTCGATGAAGCCCACCAGGCCCATGCCCGCAGTGAGGAAGAGCAGGATCATGCCCGAGGCCGTGGGGCCGGCGTTGTCCAGTCCCATCAGGCTCAGGATCCAGTGCGTCAGGAAGTACGCCACAATCAGCGCGAAGACGATGACCGCCCCGCCCATGGTGGGGGTGCCACGTTTGGTCTTGTGCGTGGTGGGACCGTCGTCGCGCACGAACTGGCCGTAGCCTCGCTTGACCAGGACCTTGATGAACAGGGGCGTGCCCGCCACTGTGATGAGCAGCCCGAGCAGGCTGCCGATCAGCACTCCGATCATCGAACCTGCTCCTTCTGCATCCCCGAGGGGTCTTGGTGGTCGGACGCTGCGGGGCCCGGGGCCGGAGTGGACGCGGCGTGGCCGGCAGCCGCCAGACGATCGCCCAGCCACCTCAGCCCCACCCCGTTCGAGGACTTCACCAGCACGATGTCACCGGGCTGCAGGCGGTCGGCCAACAGGGACTCGGCCTCATCCAGGGTGGAGACATGCTCGGCCTCCGCACCCCACGAGCCTTCGTTCACGGCACCGACGAAGAGCGGGCGTGCGCCGTCTCCGACCACCAGCAGCTGGTCGATGTTCAGCCGGACCACGGTCTCCCCGATCAGGGTGTGCTCCCGGATCCGTTGCTCGCCCAGCTCCAGCATCTCACCCAGCACGGCGACGGTGCGGCGTCCGGTCGAGCGTCCCAGGATGGCCAGCGTCTGGAGGGCGGCGCGCATGGACTCGGGGTTGGCGTTGTAGGCGTCGTTGATGATGGTCACGCCGTCCGGACGATCGCATCGCTCCATCCGGTGACGGCTCACCGCGCCCAGACCGTGCAGGGTGGCGGCGATCTGCTGCGGGTCCATGCCGGCGGCGTGGGCTGCCGCTGCGGCCGCCACCAGGTTGGAGGCGTGGTGAGAGCCGATCAGCCCTGAGACCACGTGATGACCCTCGGCGTGCGTGCCCTGGCCGATGCGCAGGGTGAAGTCGGGCTCGCCCATCTGGGAGGTCGTCAGGTCCTCGGCCAGGGCGGAGAAGGCGGCTGATCCGTCCTGCAGCGCCTGGTCGATGCCGGCGAAGGCACCGGGATCCGTGGAGAACCATGCCACGGGGGCCTGGGTGCGTTCGGCCATCAGCCGCACGCGAGAGTCGTCCCGGTTCAGCACGGCCACTCCCGTGGACGTCAGCGCCTCCACCAGCTCGCCCTTGGTGCGGGCGATGTTCTCCACTCCCCCGAAGCTTCCGGCGTGCGCGGTGCCGACCATCAGGACCACGCCGATGTCCGGCTGGACCATCTGGCACAGGTACTCGATGTTGCCCACGTGGTCAGCGCCCATCTCCACCACGAGATAGCGCGTGTCCAGATCGGCTCCGAAGACGGTCAGAGGTACGCCGACCTCCCCGTTGTAGGAGCCGATGGGCGCCACGGTGGGACCCTGGGTGCTCAGCAGCGCCGCCAGCAGGTCCTTGGTGGTGGTCTTTCCGGCAGAGCCGGTGATCCCGATGACCGTGGTGGGCGAATGCGCACGGATCCGTCGCACGATCTCAGCGGCCAGAGCCCCCATGGCCACCACGACGTCGGCCACGATCACGGCAGGATCGACCGTGCCGGAGGTGTCCGTGGTCTCCCGCTCGGCCAGGATCAGCCGGGCTCCGGCACTGCGGGCCGCAGGGATGAAGTCATGGCCGTCGGCCTGCTCACCCGGCTTGGCGATGAACAGGGCCCCGGAGGTGATCTCTCGTGAATCGGTGGTCGCACTGTGGACCACCGTGTCCGGGGAGACGGTGGCGGTGACTGTTCCGCCGGTGGCCGAGGCGATGTCGGCTGCGCTGAGTTCGATCATGACCGCACTGACTTTACCGCTCTGCAGATGAGGAACCGGTGAGGAACGGGTGTCCATGGCGGTGCAGGGCCTCGCGCAGCGCCACCCGGTCATCCAACTCGACCCGTGTCCCGTTGAAGTCCTGGGAGGTCTCGTGGCCACGGCCGGCCAGCAGGACGGTGTCCTGGGGCGTGGCCAGGCTCACGGCCAGCTCGATCGCCGTCGGGCGCGGCGCGGACTCGTGCACCTGCACGGAGCGGCCGTCCTGTCCGGCCCGCGCGGCAGCCGCCCGCACGCCCTCCAGCACATCGGCGCGGATCACCCCAGGGTCCTCCGAATGGGGGTCGTCATCGGTGACGATCACGACGTCGGCCCACTCAGCGGCGATCTGGCCCATCAGGGGGCGTTTGGTCGCGTCGCGGTCACCGGTGGCGCCGAAGACGATGATGGTCCGTCCCTCGGTGTTGCCCGCTGCCCGGCGAGCTTCACGCACAGAGTCCAGGGCACGGACCATGCCGTCCGGGTTGTGTGCGAAGTCCACGATGGCCGCCGGGGAGTGCCCCACGACCTCCATCCGGCCGGGCACGGCGGTGGCGAAGGGGCCGTGGCCCACGGGAACATCCAGCACCTGGCCGATCCTGTCCCAGTCCTGGGGCGCCCCCTCCAGGACCATGCAGGCCGCCAGAGCGGCGTTGGCCACATTGAACCGTCCGGGCAGTCCGGTCGAGGCGGGGAAGCGTCGTCCGGTGGGCTGGTGGACCAGGGTGAAGCGGTGGCCCAACGCCTCGGGCATGAGCTCCTGCACGGCCCAGTCGGCACCGGGGTCCACACTGCCGTCGGAGGAGTCGTGTTCGGCGACCGGCCCCAGGCTCAGGGTGGAGACCTCGCAGGTGGCCGCCTGCGCCATCCGGCGACCCCAGCTGGCCTCGGGGCCCCCGTCCAGGGTGATGACCGCCCGGTCCGTGCGCTCGGCCTGGAAGAGTCCGGCTTTGGCCTGGAAGTAGTCCTCCATGGACCCATGCAGGTCCAGATGGTCCTGACTGAGATTGGTGAAACCGGCCACCCGGTAGTGCAGGCCGGAGATCCGGCGGTAGCTCACCGCGTGCGAGGAGACCTCCATCACCGCCGTGTCCACCTGTTCCTGCCGCATCAGCCCCATCAGGGCGTGCAGCTGTGTGGCTTCAGGAGTCGTCAGGGTGGAGGGGACGGTCCGTTCGCCGGCCCGGATCTCGATGGTCCCGATCAGCCCGGTGCGCTCTCCCAGCTCCCGCAGCAGCGCGGTGAGGAAGCAGCTGGTGGTCGTCTTGCCGTTGGTTCCGGTCAGGCCCATCAGCCGAGGCCCCGCTGCGTCCTCCACTCCCCGGTAGATCGCTCCGGCGGCAGGCCCGACGGCGTCACGCACGTCCCGCACGATCAGCACGACGGTGCCTTCTGGCAGATCCGCACACCACGCGGCGCCGGCCTCATCGGTGAGCACACCGACGGCCCCCTGTTCCACGACCTGCGCGGCGAACTCGGCGCCGTGACGGCGCGCGCCCGGAACGCCCACGTACAGGTCGCCGGCACGCACCGTGCGCGAGTCCATGGAGATCCCCGACGGGCCGGTTCCGGAGGAGCCGCCGCGGGCCACCAGGGCTCCCTGGCCCTGGCTTTCCAATGCCCGGAGCAGCGTGTCCCAGGGCAGCGCGGCGGTCCGCTTTGGTCGGAACGCGGCATCCTGGTCGGCGGGGCTCAGATGTGTGGTCATGTGTGGTCCTGGGCGTCGTGGGGGCAAGAGGCTGTCACCACGGTCGCTTCTGTGGTTCCTCGGTGAAGACATCGTAGTGCTGCGGCACGGCGTCCGTTGGGGGCACGTTGTACTTGTTCAGCAGGTACCCCATCACCTGTCCTGCGGTGTCCGTGACCTTCCAGTCCCGCCAGTAGCCCTGCGGCCGATGCACCGCCACGGAGACCACGAACCGGGGATCGTCCAGCGGTGCCACTGCGGTGAAGGAGGTGGTGTGCCCGTCATAGCCACCCGCTCCTGCGGCCTGGCCGGTTCCGGTCTTGCCGCCGACTCGGTAGCCCGGAATCCTGGCGTCTCCGCCGGTGCCCTCCTGGACCACGCCCTCCATGAGCTTGAGCATCTCCTGCGAGGTCTGCTCGGAGTAGACCCGGGTCCCCTCGCCCGAGTCGGCGCGGTGCTCGATCCCGTCGGCGTCGATATAGGAGTCGATCAGTCGCGGCTGCATCTTCACTCCACCGTTGGCCACGGTCTGGAACATCTGGGCGGTGTGCAGGCTGGTCACGGTGTACCCCTGCCCGAACATGGTGGTGTACTTCTGCCGTCCGTCCCACTGATCCGGCGGGGCCAGGATGCCCTGGTTGCCTCCGGGCAGCCCGATGTCGATCGGCTGGCCGAATCCCAGTTTCTCCATGAAGTCGAAACGGGTGGCGGTGTCCACCGAGTTGGCCACCTGGACGGTGCCGGTGTTGTAGGAACGGGTGAAGATCCCCGCCGTGGTCATGTCGTAGGTGGCATGCGGCAGGGAATCGTTGATGATGTGTCCCTCGAACTCCTGCTTGTTCGGCACGGAGTACTCGTCCAGGGGCTTCACACCGCCCTTCTCCAGGGCCGTGGCGAAGGTCGCGACCTTGCCGGTGGAGCCGGGCTCATAGGACTGGGTGAACGAGGTCGGACGCCAGAAGAGGGAGTCGGTCCCCTGAGGGTTGGACGGGTCCACCGTCTGGTTGTCCGCCATCGCCAGGATCTCGCCGGTCTTGACGTCCTGGACCACGACGTTCGCCCAGGCCGCATCGTACTGAGCGGCCTTGGTGGCGATCGCCTCCTGCGCGAACCACTGCACATCCTGGTCGATCGTCAGCCGGATGTCCTTGCCGTCCACAGCCGGCGTCTCAGAGAACTCGGCGTTGGGGATGCGGATGCCATCTCGACCGATCTCATAGGTGCGCGTGCCGGGCGTACCAGCCAGCTGCTCGTCCTGGCTGACCTCGAGTCCCTCCAGCGGCTGACCGTCATCACTGATGAAGCCCAGGATGTTCCCGGCCACGGCACCGTTGGGATAGGACCGTTCAGCCACCGGTTCGGCCAGCAGTCCGGGGACGCGCACCTCCATGGCCCGGTTCTTCACCTCCGGCGTGACTCCTCGCAGCACCACGCGGTAGGGCCGCTCCCCCACCAGACGCTGCTTCAGCTCATCCGGGTCCATCGAGAGGATCGGGGCGAGCGTGGCCACGTCATCGTCCAGTCGGACCACCTGCTGGCTGTTCGTCTCGCGGTTCCAGCGCTTGTACTCCTCCGTCACCAGTCGCTGGTCCACCACCAGGTCGTATCGCTGGACGGACGAGGCCAGGACCCGGCCTTCCCGGTCCAGGATGGACCCCCGGTCTGGGGTCAGAGTGATCGAACGCAGCCGCTCGTCCATCGCCTTCTGCGCATGACCGGCCGCGTCCACGCCCTGCACGAACACCAGGCGCAGGCCCAGGATCAGCAGGAGCACCAGGGCCACCGCCACCCCCACACGCAGTCGACGAGCACTCAGATGCAGCGCGTCACTGGCGACGGGGGCGTGGGCCATAGAGGGCGTCCTTCCGGGTCTGGAGGGGATGTCAGGAGGGGGTTCCGCGCTGCCGGCTCAGGCTTCAGCGGCCCGGAGTCTGGAGCTGAGGAGCCGGGATGCTGCCGCCGTTGAGCTCGGCCGGGTCGAACTCCGGTTCAGCAGGAGCCGGCGTCGCGGCCTCGTCCTGAGCGGTGGGCTTCTCGTCCGGCTCAGCTCCCGCCTGGTTCGGACCATGCGGCACCGAGGGTGCTGCCACGAAGTCCGTGGGCTTGTTCTCAGCATCAGCGGCGGTGGCCTGTCCGGTCACCGCGCCGGTGCCCAGATCGATCGCTGCGATGTCCCCTGGCATCACCATGCCCAGGCTCGAGGCCTGGGCCGCCAGATTCTGCGGCGCCGCCAGGTGTTCGGCCTGCTGGGTCAGCCGCTCATTGGTCTGTGTCAGGTCCGTGTGCTCAGCGCGCAGGGTCACCAGATCGTACTGCCGGTTGGAGACGGTGATGTTCACCGCCAGCACCACGCCCAGAGCTGCGATCAGCATCATGGCGCACAGGGCGATGAAGCCCCGGCCGGTCTTCGGCAGCGGAGCGGGCACCACGGACAGCGGCGTGCGACGACGCGTGGAGCTGCCCGACTCGGACGGTGCTGCGGGTCGCCAAGGAGCAGCCGGTGTCAGCTGACGGGCGGCGCTGCCGTCGGTCAGGTTCGGCTGCTGCATGGCAGGGCGATGTGGCTGTGCGGTCATGCTGAGCTCCTTGGTGATGTTCTGATCTTCTCAAGCGCACGCACTTTTGCCGAAGAGGCGCGAGGGTTTTCTTCGATTTCGTGTTGTGTGGGCTTGTCCACGCCGCGCGTGAGCATCTTGACCACCGGCGCGTGCTCCTCCAGCTCGATCGGAAAACCGGGGGGCGCCGTCGAAATGGCCAAGGCCGTCATCTGCCTCTTGGTGATGCGATCTTCGAGCGAGTGGTAGCTCATCACCACCAGGCGACCTCCCACATTCAGCCGGGACATCACCTCCGGAAGCGCCCGTTCGAGCACATCCAGCTCTTCATTGACCTCGATGCGCAGGGCCTGGAAGGTCCGCTTCGCAGGGTGCCCGCCGCTCTTGCCGGCGGCAGCCGGGACCGCACCACGGATGACCTCGACCAGCCGTCCCGTGCTCGAGAACGCCTCCTCTGCCCGGGACCGGACGATGGCCGCGGCGATCCGTCCTGCGAACTTCTCCTCGCCCCAGCTGCGGATGATCCGGCGCAGTTCGGCTTCGGGATAGGTGTTGACCACGGTCTCGGCGGTCAGCTCTGCAGTGGGGTCCATCCGCATGTCCAGTGGAGCATCGTAGGAGTAGGCGAACCCTCGTTCACGTTCGTCCAGTTGATAGGAGGAGACACCGAGGTCGTAGAGGGCTGCGTCGACGCCCTCCACCCCGGCGTCGGCCAGGGCTTCGGACACCTCGTCATAGGTGCCGTGCCAGGTCCGGAGCCGGTCCCCTGCCCAGCTGAGTCGTTCGGTGGCCAGGCGCAGCGCCTGGGTGTCCCTGTCGATCCCGACCACGATCGTGTCCGGGTGGCGTCGCAGGATCGCCTCCGTGTGACCGCCCATGCCGAGCGTCCCGTCCAGGGCCACGGGTGTCCGACCTGCCGCCCGCGCTGCTTCCAGCCCGGGTGCCATCAGGTCCAGGACGCGCTCGAGCATGACCGGCACGTGGCGGTCTGCAGTGGGACGTTCGCTCGTCATCTCGCGCTCCTGAGGCGGTGTGGGCAGTGTGGGTGGTGGGTCGACGGCAGGGACGTGAGGGCCTGGAAAGCAGAGGACCCTTGGATCAGATCCCCATCCGCGCGGTGTGTCCGTGCCTGGCCCGGGGGAAGTCGGGTCAGGTCCGGCCACGGTGCGGCTGGAGGTCTCATTCAAAGGTCCGTGCTGTTCAGTTATGAGGGGCTTGATTTCAGAAGATGCCGGGGATGACATCCTCATCGGTCTCGGAGAACGAGTTCTCCTGCTCCTCGAGGTACGAGTTCCAGGCCACTGAGTCCCAGATCTCTGCTCGTGTGCCGGCTCCGATCACCGTCACCTCTCGGTCCAGCCCCGCATAGCTGCGCAGCGGAGCCGGGATGGTGATCCGCCCCTGCTTGTCCGGCGTCTCGTCGGAGGCACCGGAGAGGAAGACGCGGATGTAGTCCCGTGCCTGGCGTGAGGACAGCGGTGCCGACCTCATCTGCTCGTGAACCCTCTCGAACTCACGTGCGCTGAAGACATAGATGCACCGCTCCTGTCCTCGTGTCAGGACCAGCCCGTCGGCCAGTTCGTCACGGAACTTGGCGGGAAGGATCAGCCGGGCCTTCTCGTCGAGCTTCGGCGTGTAGGTGCCCAAGAACATGGGCCCACCTGCCTTCACTCTCTGAGAGGAGTCCCGCACCTCTCCGCTGCACCAGCGTCCTCTGCTGTCCTCCACATTACCCCACTTCCCTCCACCGTCAACACCACGGCCGGCACGCGTGGCAGAGGGAGTGCCCACACTCCCCCGAAATCACAGGGCAGAGCAGGGGTGGAGGACAGTGGAGGGCAGGTGGGGACCTTGACCTGTCCGCGACATCAGGGCCACCGTGAGTCAGGTGCGTCGCAGCGCAGACACCCTCATCTCGGCGGGCGGAGACGAGGGTGGAGTGAGGTGGAGGGAGGAATGTGGAGGCGCAGGAGGGCCGTCCCGGGACAGGATCCAGACATGACGAAGGCCCCGCCGAAGCGAGGCCTTGTTCAGTGGTTTCAACCAGTGGTGAGCAGCGCCGGAATCGTCACCGCTCCCTGGGGTCAGGGCTCCTGCCGACGCCGTTCGTCCCATTTCTGCTCCAGTCCGTCCATGAAGGAGCTGGACCGCGGTGCTCCGGCAGGCTGGCGCGCCGGTCCGTCCGTGGAGTCGGGGTTCCGCTGAGCGCGGGGACGAGTGGTGGCGACATAGATCCCGGTGGCAGTGACGGCCATCCCGATGAGCCCGAGCCAGATCAGCTGAGCGGAGACACCCCAGAGCAGGACGCCGAGACCGACCACGGCCACGACGGCACCGAAGACGAGGTGGCGCGTGGAGAAGCCAGCACGTCCCGTCTCACTCATGCTGCTGGCGAAGCGCGGGTCATCCGCGCTCAGCTGCTGCTCCAGCTGCTCCAGGAGCTTCTGCTCCCGATCAGACAATGGCATGGCTGCCTCCTCTGTGGACCCGGACCTCCAGGATACGGGCCTGAGGCAGGTGCCGCCAGACGGGTGGGGCGGCTGAGGTCACAGATCACGCGGGCGCTCTGGGAGTTCATGTCCCAACAGGCTGGCCGGCCGCACAGCCGCCCCGGGAAAACGACGCCGGATGTCATCGGCCACCCGCTCAGCATCACTCCAGGCCGCGGCACCGCCGGCCTCATCATCGTCGAGGAGGCTGGCCTGGAACGGCTCGGTGTCCGCGGCGAGCCGTTCCGCTCGGATGCCCAGCAGCCTCACGGGATGCCGGCGAGAGCGAAGCAGCTCATCCAGGGCCTGCTGCCCGGCCTCAGCGAGGCGACCGGCGGTGTCCGCCGTGGCGGACAGCGTGGCTGCGCGTGTCCGCACACTCAGGTCCGGTGCCTTGACCTTCAGGGCGACTCCCCCGGCGCGCAGCCCCGCTCGGCGCAGGCGCCTCGCGCACTCATCGGCCAGACCCAGCAGGGCTCGGTGCAGCTCATCGGGCTCGGTCACGTCCGTCTCGAAGGTCCGTTCCACCCCGATCGACTTGGTCTCGTGGTCAGGGGTCACCGGCCGGGGGTCGATCCCGCGGGCCAGCTCCACGAGGGCCGGCCCTTGGCGGCCCAGCCATCGTCGCATGCGAGCAGGATCCTGTCTGGCGATCTGTCCCACGTGCGTTAGCCCGGCATCGATCAATCGCCGTTCCAACACCGGTCCGACCCCCCACAGGGCGGAGACCGGCAGCGGGTCCAGGAACTCCTGGGTGCGCGCGGGAGGGACGATCAGCAGCCCATCGGGCTTGCCGCGTGTGGAGGCGATCTTGGCCACTGACTTGGTCTGTGCGGCACCGACCGTGCACGGAAGCCCTGTCCGCCGACGCACCTCGGCGCGGATCATCGCACCGATCCGGGCGGGTGGTCCCAGCCGTCGCCTCGCTCCGCTGACATCGAGGAAGGCCTCGTCGATGCTCAGCTGCTCCACCCAGGGAGTGACCTCGGAGAAGACCTCCATCACCCGGGCTGACGCCGCCGTGTACTTCCGGTGATCAGGCTCGATCACCTCCACACCGGGGCACCGGGCCAGAGCGTGGGCCAACGGCATGGCCGAGCGGATCCCTGACTCCCGCGCCTCATAGGAGGCCGAGAGCACCACGGATCGGCCGCCCCGGTGCGCGACCAGCGACGGGCGCCCCCGCAGGTCGGGGTGCTCCAGCAGCTCCACGGAGAGGAAGAAGGCGTCCATGTCCACGTGCAGGATCACCGCGCCCCAGGACGGGTGCGCCGCCCCGTGAGGTGAGTGGCCGTCGTCGTGCATCTGTCCAGACTAGGACCCCGCGCCGTCGCCGGGCCCCGCTCCGGACACTCGTGGGCGACCGTGCGCGTCTCGCCTACGCTGGAGGCAACGTACACCCCACCTCTGAGGAGACCAGTGCCCGTCCCCCTGCAGTCCCAGAGCACCTCATCCGATGCCGTCTTCGTCGAGGCGGTCGGACGGCGCCTGGCGGAAGTCCTCGACGTTCATCTGCAGCGAGCTGAGACGATCTCCTCCTCAGCCCGGCCCATGGTCGAGTCCATCGCCCGGCTCTCGGCCGGCGGCAAGCGGATGAGGGCGTTGCTGTGCTGGTGGGGCTGGCAGGGAGCCGGCGGCGAGCCCGATCATCCCGGGATCCTCGATGCGGCCGTGGCACTGGAGTTGTTCCAGGCGGCGGCACTGATCCACGACGACGTGGTGGACCGCTCGGACACCCGCCGCGGCGCTCCGAGCGTGCACCGATCCTTCGAGTCTCTGCATCGCCGTTCAGGCTGGCGCCAGGACCCCGCCCACTTCGGTGTGGCCGCGGCCATCCTGACCGGAGACCTCTGCCTGGCCCTGAGCGAGGAGCTCTTCGCTGCGGCCGCCGAGAGCGTGGGCACCGGGCCTGCAGCACGGGACCGGTTCAACACCATGCGGTTCGAGGTCATGGTGGGCCAGTACCTGGATGTGCTGGATGAAGTGGAGATCCCCTCGCAGGATCCGCAGGTCGCGCTGGATCGGGCCAGGACGGTCCTGCGGTTCAAGTCCGCCCACTACTCCACCGTGCACCCTTTGGCCCTCGGCGGGATCCTCGCCGGCGCTGAGCCGGCACTGCTGGGCGCCTATGATGCCTTCTCCCTTCCTCTGGGGGAGGCCTTCCAGCTGCAGGACGACCTGCTGGGAGTGTTCGGCGACCCGGCGGTGACCGGCAAGCCGGCCGGGGATGATCTCCGGGAGGGCAAGCGCACCGAACTCGTGGCCCACGCCATGGAACTGCTCTCCCCCGACGAGGGTGCCGAACTCGATGCGCGGCTCGGTGATCCACAGCTCAGCGCCGACCAGGTCGCGCGGCTTCAGGAGCTCCTGGAGCACAGCGGTGCGCGCGCACGCGTGGAGGCGGAGGTGAGCGACCTCGGGGGCCAGGCCGTGGTGGCCCTGTCGGAACTGCAGGTCCCTGTCACCGTGCACGACGGACTCAGCGACCTGGCCCAGCGGATCCTGAGCCGTCAGCACTGACCGCCGCGACGAGGGGCAGACGCGACTACCAGCCCAGGGCTGAGGCCCGGCGGCGGATCTCGGTCTTGCGCCCGTCCCTCAGGGCATCGATGGGTCGGCCGGGAAGCGTGTCATCCGGGGTGAAGAGCCACCGGATAGCCTGCTCATCGGTGAACCCGGCGTCCTGCAGGACCATTGCCGTTCCCCGCAACGACTCCAGGGGCCCTGCCTCGCCGAGCAGGAGGGCGGGGATGGAGCGGACGTCGTCGATCCGCGCCGCCAACAGCCTCCTGTCCCCGACCAGGTTGTGCACCCGGGTCACAGGCATGTCCCACCGCTCGGCGACGTCCGGGAAAGTGACCCACTCTCCGACCAGGTCGGCCAGAGGCGTCTCCGCCCCCTCCGGACCGGCGGTTCGATGGACTGGTTCGGCTGCGCTGCTCTGTTCAGGACTCACGCCTCCAGCCTACCGACCCATAATGTTCACCGGTCACAGATCGATCACGGCAGGATTCCGGACAGACGTCCGCCCAGCTGGCACCCACGGCATCCTATGACGACAACACGCCGCGTGACGCGCCGATTGTGACCTTATCGTTATCTTCCGACTGAGCATGGCGACGAACTCTCCGGTAGGTTCTCCTACGTCACATTTACATCACAGTCAGTGTGTGTCGGCGGAGAATCCGGGTTATGCCCCGTTATCATCCGCCGATCCGGATCAGCCCTGCGGGCCGGGGACCACAGCAGGTCGAGCCACACAGTGACGCCCATCGCAGAGGAACCACATGACTGACCACGCCCAGGGTGCATCGCGCCTGCTCACCACGGCCGTCGCCGGATCGACCCTGTCCCTGGTCGTCCTGGGCTCCGCTGTCATGGCGGGTCCGGCAGCGGCTGCACCGCAGGCCCCCCGGACCGTGGCTTCGAACACCATCCACACCAGTGGCTCCATCCCCTCGCAGCTGTCCGCTCCGCGAGCCCTGTCCGCGCTCCCCGTGCCGACGGCCCGCAGCGGAGCCACGTACACCGTCCGACGCGGGGACACCCTCTCGCACATCGCCCTGCGGACCGACGTGAGCCTGAGCACCCTGATGAAGGCCAACGGCCTGAAGCGGACCTCGATCATCCACCCCGGTCAGGTCCTGAAGCTGGCCGAGCCGGCGCCCACCCGCGGCTCCACGAAGACCGACCGGAGCAGGCCGGCCGCCGCGCCGACCCAGGCCGCCGTCAAGACCCATACGGTGCGCGCGGGCGACACCCTGTCGCACATCGCCGCTCGGCACGGCGTCAGCGTCGCGACCCTGCAGTCGGCCAACGACCTGGGCCGCAGCTCGCTGATCCGTCCCGGCCAGGTCCTGAAGCTGGCCGCGGCCTCTCCGGCCAAGGCAGCCGCCGCCACGACCCGCTCGCCTCAGGCCGCCGCGCCCGCCACGTACACGATCAAGCGCGGCGACACCCTCTCCGGCATCGCCTCTCGGCACGGGATGCGCCTGCAGGACCTACTCTCGGCCAACGGTCTGAAGCGGTCCGCGATCATCCACCCGGGCACGGTGCTGCGACTCTCCGGCGGAGCATCCGTGGAACGCGCCTCCTCCACCTCGTCCGCGAAGCCGAAGAGCAAGCCCCAGAAGGAGCAGCTGGTCCCCAGCACGTTCCTCCACTACCGGTATCCGGACCATGTGGTCGCCTCGGCGAATCAGAACAAGCGCGCCCTGCTGGACTCCCCCATCCCATCGCGGGCACAGACCGTGGCCCTGATCCGGGACACCGCGCGCAAGATGGGCGTGGACCCCCGGCTGGCGCTGGGACACGCCATGGCCGAGTCCAGCCTGAACCATGCCTCGGTCTCCCCCGCCAACGCGATCGGCACCATGCAGGTCATCCCCTCCTCGGGCGAATGGGCCTCCCAGATGGTCGGGCGGAAGCTGAATCTGCTCGATCCCCAGGACAACGTCACCGCCGGGGTGGCCATCATCCGTCATCTGCAGCGCACCAGCCCGAACATGGACATCGGCATCGCCTCCTACTACCAGGGTGCGGCCGGCGTGCGCCGCCACGGCATGTACCCGGACACCCGGCAGTACGTGGCCAAGGTCAAGCGCTACATGCAGCAGTTCTGACGGTTCGGCCTCCCCGTCCAGCCGTGACGGCCCGTCTACCCTGGAACGGTGAGTGAACACCGGACCGACCCCCTGATCGGTTCCGTCCTGGACGGACGGTACGATGTGCGCGCCCGGCTGGCCCGTGGCGGCATGTCCACGGTGTACCGCGCCGTGGACCTGCGCCTGGACCGTGAGGTCGCACTGAAGGTGCTCTACCCCCACCTGGCCGAGGACCCCGCACTGGTGGCCCGGTTCGAACTGGAGGCCAAGACCGCCGCCCGGCTCTCGCACCCGCATGTGGTCAACGTCCTGGACCAGGGTGTGGACCGCGCGGACGGCTCGGACAGTGAGATCGCCTACCTGGCCATGGAGTATGTGCCCGGCTACACCCTGCGCACGGTGCTCCAGCGGCAGGGGGCCCTGACGCCTCGGATCGCCTTGGCCTACCTGGACGCGATCGTGGACGGACTGGCGGCGGCCCATGCGGCCGGCCTCGTGCACCGGGACATGAAGCCGGAGAACGTGCTGGTCTCCCGGGACGGCCGGATCAAAGTCGCTGACTTCGGCCTGGCCCGCGCGGCCACGCACCACACCGGCACCGGCGCCACCCTGGTGGGAACGGTCGCCTACATCTCCCCGGAGCTGGTCAAGGGCTCTCCGGCGGATGAACGCTCGGACATCTATGCGGTGGGCATCATGCTCTACGAGATGCTCACTGGGCGCCAGCCCTTCACTGGCGCCTCCCCCATCCAGGTGGCCTACCAGCACATCAACGATCAGGTCCCGGCGCCGTCTGAGGTCGCACCAGGACTGGCCGAGGATCTGGATGAGCTGGTCCTGTGGTGCACCGCCCAGGAGCCCCAGGACCGACCGGCGGATGCCGGTGCTCTGCTCACCGAGCTGCGTCAGATCCGGATGGCCCTGGCCGATGAGGACCTGGACTTCGAGGGTGCGGTGCTCGCCACCGCACCGGCCTCTCCGGGGATTCCCGACGACGGCCCCGCCGGCGAGGCGACCACAGTCGCCCTGGGCGCGTCACCGGTTCACCCCCGCGACGATGACGACCTCGATGAGGTCGACGACCCTGACCGCACCGAGGCCTTCGGCCCGGATCAGACCGAGGTGATCGGTGTGCATTCCACCGTCGCCCTGGACCCTGAGACCACCACGACCATCCCTCGGCCTGCAGCGGAGCCGAACGGACGGACCGTGCCACTGCCCGCGCGTCCGGAGCACAGCCCGCGGTCCGCACCCATCGAGGCCACTGGTGACGGCACCCAGGACAGTGCGCCCGCAGGGCCGCTGCTGCCCATTGCCACCGGTCGGGCGGACCGGGTTCCCACACCGCGGCAGCAGAGACGCCAGGCGGCTCGGGCGGCGCGGACCCCCACGGAGGACCTGGGCCGGACCCCGCCTCGGCGGTGGTGGATCTGGGGAGCCGTGCTGCTGATCCTCGCGGCCCTGCTGTCTCTGCTGGGATGGTACTTCGGCTCCGGCCCCGGCGGGATCGTGACGGTGCCGGATGTCGCTGGGCACAGCCGAGTCTCCGCCGTCCAGCAGCTGGAGGACCTCGGGGTGGGCTACACCCTCACCGCAGCGCATCACGATCTCGTCGCCGAGGACAGCGTGATCGAGACCGACCCGGTGGCCGGCACGGAGGTCCGCCGCTTGACCACAGTGGTGGTGACCCTCTCTCAGGGGCCTGAGCTGTTCGCCGTCCCGGATGTCTCCGGGATGACACAGCAGCAGGCGGGTCAACGGCTCCGCTCAGCAGGGGTGCGGCTCGGAGCCGTCACCCACGCCCACTCGGACACCGTGGACGAAGGACTCGTGCTCGATCAGGATCCCGCCCCGGGCGCCGAGCTGCGCCGGGACCATCGGGTCACCGTGGTCCTCTCGGACGGCCCCGAGCCGGTGACCGTCCCCGACCTGACCGGTCTGACCGTGGACCAGGCCACTCAGGCCCTGGAGCAGCTGGGACTGGATCTGGAGGTGGCCGGCTCGGAGCATTCCACCGAGGTGCAGGCTGGCCGGATCAGCGCGCAGGATCCGGCCGAGGGCCAGCTGCGCCCGGGCGAGACGGTCCAGGTGAGCGAGTCCCTGGGACCGCGCCTGGTCGAGGTGCCTGATCTGACTGACCTGGACCTGGAGCAGGCGCGTCAGCTGCTGGAGGATGCTGGCTTCCAGGTGGAGGAGACCACCATCCTGGGCGATGTCTTCGGTGACGGATCCCGGGTGCGGTCGCAGAACCCGGATGCCGGCACGGAGGCCGAAGAGGGCTCCACCGTGCACCTGTTGGTCTTCTGACCGAGCACAGCCGTCCAGACCGACCCGCCGCCGTGCCGCCCGGTGGATGCCGGGCGGCACGGACTCCGTCAGCGGGCTGAGCGCTCCGGGTGGGAGAGCGCCTCAGTGACCAGGAACGCCATCTCCAGGGACTGCTGGTGGTTCAACCGGGGGTCGCACAGCGACTCGTAACGGTCGGCGAAGGCCGCCTCGTCCACCGGATCGGATCCGCCCAGGCACTCGGCCACGTCGTCCCCGGTCATCTCCACGTGCAGTCCGCCCGGGAAGGTCCCGGCCGCGCGGTGGACCTCGAAGAAGCCGCGGACCTCGTCCATGACGTCGTCGAAGCGGCGGGTCTTGTAGCCGTTCTGGGCGGTGACCGTGTTCCCGTGCATGGGGTCGGTCACCCAGACCACCTTGGCGCCGGAGTCCCGGACGGCTTCGACCAGCGGCGGCAGGGCCTCGCGGATCTTCCCGGCGCCCATGCGCGAGATGAAGGTCAGTCGGCCCGCCTCACGCTCGGGGTCCAGCTTGTCGATCAGGGCCAGGGCATCGTCCGGCGTGGTGGTGGGGCCCAGCTTCACGCCGATCGGGTTGCGCACGCGGGAGAGGAAGTCCACGTGGGCGCCGTCCAGGTCACGGGTACGCTCTCCGATCCACAGGAAGTGGCCGGAGGTGGAGTAGGGCAGACCGGTGCGGGAGTCCAGCCGGGTCAGCGCCCGCTCGTAGTCCAGCAGCAGCGCCTCGTGGGCGGCGAAGAACTCGGTGCGGCGCAGGGCCTCGAAGTCCACGCCGGCGGCATCCATGAAGCGCACGGCCCGGTCGATCTCCCCGGCCATCTCCTCGTAGCGGACGTGAGCCGGGTTCTGGGTGAAGCCCTGGTTCCAGGAGTGCACGGATCGCAGGTCGGCGAACCCGCCCTGGGTGAAGGCGCGCACCAGGTTCAGGGTGGCCGCGGAGGTGTGGTACGCGGTGACCATGCGCTGGGGATCGGGGCGGCGGGACTCCTCGGTGAAGTCGAATCCGTTGACGATCTCCCCGCGGAAGGAGGGCAGGCTCACGCCGTCCCGGGTCTCGGTGTCCGAGGAACGGGGCTTGGCGAACTGGCCGGCCATCCGGCCCATCTTGATCACGGGCAGGGAGGCACCGTAGGTGAGCACCACGGCCATCTGCAGGATGGTCTTGACCCGGGCACTGATCTTGTTGGCGGTGGCCCCGGCGAAGGTCTCGGCGCAGTCCCCACCCTGCAGCAGGAAGGCCTCACCGTTGGCGGCGGCGGCCAGTCGCTGGCGCAGCACATCCACCTCGCCGGCGAACACCAGCGGGGGCAGGGCCGAGAGCTCGGCCACGGCCGAGTCGAAGGCCGGATGGTCCTGCCAGGCCGGCTGCTGACTGATGGGCAGCTCGCGCCACTGGTCCAGGCCGGGATAGTCAGCGGCGCCGTTGGACGTGGCGGTGCCGAAGGCCTGGATGTCTGCAGTGAAGTCGAAGATCATGCGCTCCAGGCTACGGAATCGCCGAGGTGCCGGGTGTCCCGTGACCCCCGCATGACGCGGAACCGGCCCGGTCACGTCATGAAGGTGACACCCGTCACGACGACGGCCGGTCATCGGCGCTGGGAGTCGCGGCGTCGCCGTCGGGCATCTCCGTGGCCGGCGGCGTGGTCGGCGGGGTGACGACGGCAGTGGGCGCACCGGCGCCCCCGTTCTTCACGGTGGCGGCGTAGACGTCCACGTACTCCTGGCCGGAGAGCCGGCGGATGGCCTCCATCACCTGGTCAGTGACCTGGCGTTCCACGAACCGGTCACCGAGCTTGCCGTAGTGCTCGGAGAAGTCCAGCGGCTGACCGAAGATCATGCCCACGCGGCGGATGTTGGGGATGGTGCGTCCGATCGGCTGGACCTTGTCCGTGCCGATCATGGCGATGGGGATGACCGGGACCTGGGCTGCCAGGGCCAACTTGGCCACACCCAGCTTGCCGCGGTAGAGACGCCCGTCCGGGCTGCGGGTGCCTTCCGGGTAGATCCCGAGCAGACCGCCCTCCTGCAGCACCTCCAGGCCGGACTGGAGCGAGGCCAGGGAGGCGGTACCGCCGGAACGGTCCATGGGCAGCTGGTTGGTGGCTTCGAAGAACTTCCGGGTGAGCGCTCCTTTGACCCCGGTGCCGGTGAAGTACTCCTTCTTGGCCAGGAAGTGCACCTGACGGGAGAGCTGGGCCGGCATGAAGATGGAGTCGGAGACCGAGAGATGGTTGCTGGCCAGGATGGCCCCGCCCTGCTCGGGGATGTTGTCCAGCCCCTTCACCCAGGGGCGGAACAGCAGTTGGGTCACAGGTGCCACCACGAAGGTCTTGGCGAACCAGTAGAACACGGCGGGTGAAGTCCTCTCAGGCGGGGGCGCGGCGGTCCGTGCGGCGGACCACGGACATTCTAGGGACTTCAGTGCACGCGCGGAGCACCCCGTTATGCTGTGCCCATGCCTGTCAGCCAACAGCCACTCTCCATCCCGGGCGCCCCGATCGAGCGGCGCGGCCAGGCTGGCATGCCGCTGGCCGGCGCCGCCGTCGCCCTGTTCCACGGGTTCACCTCGGGCCCTCACTCCGTGGCTCCCTGGGCACAGGCCCTGGCCGAGGCCGGAGCCCGTGTGGAGGTCCCCCTGCTGCCCGGTCACGGGACACGCTGGGAGGACCTGGAGTCGGTGAGCGCCGAGGACCTGCGGACCGCAGCGCGCAGCACGGTGGATGAACTGCTGCGTGTCCACGAGGACGTGGCGGTGGCTGGACTCTCCATGGGCGGCGCCCTGGCTCTGGATGCCGCCGCACATCGACCGGTCACCGCCGCGGTGGTGGTCAATCCCGGCCTGCGCTTCGCCTCACCGCTGGCGCCTCTGGCTCCGGCCCTGAAGCATCTGGTGCGTTCGGTCGCCCCGATCGCCGATGACCTGGTCCGGCCCGGTGTGAGCGAGCACGCCTACCGCCGCACACCAGTGGCCGCAGTGGCGCAGCTAGGCCGGATCCAGGCCGCTGTACGGCGCGGCCTGCCCCGGATCGACTCCCCCGTCCTGGCCTTCGCCTCGCGGACGGATCATGTGGTGCCCGCACGTTCCATCACCGCTCTGGGCCAGGGCCTGAGTCCCGGGCTGCTGACGGTGCGCCCGCTGTACAACTCCTTCCACGTGGCCACCCTGGACTGGGATGCGCCGCTGATCCACGAGGAGTCCGTGCGGTTCATCGCCGGACTGCTTGGCACACGTGCGCACCGCGCGGACCAGGGGCCCAGAGCATGAGCGAGCGCCCGGAGGGTCCCACACCGGAGGAGGTGGACCGCCAGTTCGAGCAGATCGTGGCAGGGTTCGGCCCCTGGCAAGACGCCAGGGGCAGCTCGGGGATCACCCTGGATGACTCCACGGAAGCCGCGGCCGGCCCGGTGCCGACCCCGCGCTCCTGGGGACCACGTGACTATGCGGTGGAAGAGGACACCGGTGACTTCGTGCCGCCGGATCCCCCCGCACTGGGGTCGGGACGTCCTGCGGTGGTGCTGAGCATGGTGGCCGTGGCCGGTGCACCGGCCGTGCTGCTGCTGGCGTCGGTCCTCTGGCGAGGCATGCCGGCCGTGATGGTCGGGGTGCTGATCGCCGTCTTCGTGGCCGGTGCGGCAGGTCTGTTCCTCACCCTTCCGCAGGAGAGGGATCGCCGAGATCAGGGTCCCGACGACGGCGCTCGGGTCTGAACGCCAGCCCGGCGGCTCCCAGCCACCCGGCATCATTGCCCAGGCGGGCGCCCACCACGGCTGGTGCGCTGCGGTGACGGCGACCGGGAAGAAGACGCTCCAGTTCGGTCCGAGCCGGCCCCAGCAGCAGTTCGCCTCCCACGGAGACTCCGCCGCCGATCACCAGCAGATCCGGGTCCAGGGCCGCGGTCAGCACCGACAGTCCCCTGCCCAGCCACCGGCCGGTCTCAACCAGGGCCTCTTCACACCGCCGGTCACCCGCGAGAGCATCATCGAGGACGGACCGAGCTGAGGTGCGTCCAGCTCGGTGAGCCAGGGCTGAGGCCGAGACCAGTGTCTCCCAGCAGCCGGCTCCGCCGCAGGCACACGGCGGACCTGAGGGGTCCAGAGTCATGTGGCCGTACTCCCCCGCCATGCCGTGGGCACCGGTCTCCAGCACGCCGTCTCGGATCAGCGCGCCACCGATTCCGGTGCCGATGGCCACGAACACCAGACGACTCGGCCTGGTGCCGTGGTGCGGAAGCGGGTCGGCCCCTGCTCCGAGCCGTGCCTCGGCCCAGGCTGCGGCGTCCGCGTCATTCGCCACAGCCGGGGCGGTCCTCAGTGGCCCGGGCTGGGAGGTGACCACTGTGGTGAGTGCTGCGCGCACCGGGTGATTCCGCCACGCAGTCAAGTGGGGACTGAAGACGCTGTGGCCGTCGTCGGGACGGATCCAGGCGGCGGCCGCCACTCCCCACCCGATCGGAACCGGGGGGATGCAGCGCTCCAGCTCAGCCGCCATCCGCTGTGCTGTGGTGGAGCACAGCTGGTCGAGGTCGGTGGCGTCGGAGAGCCCGAGGGAACGATGACCCACCCGCCGTGGTTCCAGGTGCTCCAGACCTGGCCAGCGGTGGGCGGCGTGGAGTCGGCCTGCCGCGTCCTGCAGGACGGCCCCGACTTTGATGGACCCCCCTCCGACATCGAGCCCGATCGCCGCGGCGGCGATGCCACGGTCCGGGATGGGACCCGGTCCGTGCGGTGGCGCTGTTCTGGTCACAGGGTGATCACTTCCGTGCGTCGCGGTGGCACCGCTAGTTACCGGCCAGTAGAGTGTGGTGCAGCACACACCCGTAGGAACAGACCAGGTAGTGTGAGTGAACCCGGCACCCCCCTGCCGAGCAGGCCTCCTGCGCCTGCAGATCCACTCTGCCATGACCTGGGCAACCGTCAGACTGAGGAGCCGCACCGTGAAGGAAATCATCGTCCCGCCTGTGGTGGACGTCCCCCGGGACATGAACATCACCGACCTGTTGGAGACTCAGGTCCAGGAGGACCGCCGCCGTCCCCTCTTCGGCCGTCAGCTCACCGAGGGAGAGTGGACCGATGTCTCCGCAGAGGAGTTCCAGGCCGATGTGAAGACCCTGGCCCGAGGTCTGGCCGCGATCGGCATCAACGTCGGCGACCGCGTGGGCATCATGGCCGCCACGCGCTACGAGTGGACACTGATGGACTTCGCGATCTGGTACGCCGGAGCCGTGACGGTGCCGATCTATGAGACCTCCTCCCCCAGCCAGGTCGCCTGGATCGTCTCCGATGCCGATGTCCGTGCGGTCATCCTGGAGAACCCCCGGCACCGCAAGATCGTGGACACCGCCGTGCGTCAGGAGAAGCTCGAGCCCCTGCTGGGCACCTGGAGCATGGACGAGGGCGGCCTGGACGACCTGCGTGCGCAGGCCCAGAACGGCCCGGATGAGGCCGAGATGGACTCTCGCCGGGCCCAGGCCGGCCTGGACGACCTGGCCACCATCATCTACACCTCCGGGACCACCGGCAAGCCCAAGGGCTGCGAGCTGACCCACGGCAACTTCGTGGAGCTGAGCCTGCAGACCATCAACAGCGACCTGAACAAGGCGATCCATCAGGGCTCGAGCACCGTGCTGTTCATCCCGCTGGCGCACGTGTTCGCCCGGTTCATCGCCATCCTCTCGGTCGCCGCCGGTGCCAAGGTGGGCCACACAGCGGATGTGAAGCAGCTGGTGCCGGACCTGCAGTCCTACCAGCCCTCCTTCCTGCTGGCGGTGCCGCGCGTGTTCGAGAAGGTCTACAACTCGGCCATGATGAAGGCCGAGGCCGGCGGCAAGGGCAAGATCTTCGCAGCTGGCGCCCAGACGGCCATCGACTACTCCACTGCCCTGCAGGACGGGAAGATCCCGCTGGGTCTGAAGCTCAAGCACGCTCTGTTCGAGAAGCTGCTCTACGGAAAGATCCGGGAGGCCATGGGCGGCAAGGTCACCCACGCGGTCTCCGGCGGTGGCCCCCTGGGCGCGCGCCTGGGGCACTTCTTCCGCGGCATCGGCGTGGACATCATGGAGGGCTACGGACTGACCGAGACCACCGCCCCTGTCACCGTGAACAGCCCCTCCAAGGTCAAGATCGGCACGGTGGGTCGGCCCATTCCCGGCAACGGCGTCAAGATCGCCGAGGACGGCGAGGTCCTGTCTCGCGGCGTGTGCCTGATGCGCGGCTATCACAACCGTCCGGACGTCACCGAGAAGGAGATCGTGGACGGCTGGTTCCACACCGGTGACATCGGCTCGCTGGACGAGGACGGTTTCCTGACCATCACCGGGCGCAAGAAGGAGCTGATCGTCACCGCCAGCGGCAAGAACGTGGCCCCGGCCCAGCTCGAGGACCAGATCCGCGCCGACGCCATCATCTCCCAGGTCATGGTGGTCGGCGACAACCGACCGTTCGTGGCGGCCCTGGTCACCCTGGACGGCGAGACGATCGGCGGATGGTTGCAGCAGCACGGGATCCCGGCGGACACCCCGGTGGAGGAGCTGGCCGAGAACCAGGCCGTCAAGGACCACGTGCAGTCGGTGATCGACAAGGCCAACCAGTCCGTGTCCAAGGCCGAGTCCGTGCGCGCCTTCCGGATCGCGCCGGTGGACTTCACCGTGGAGTCCGGTCAGATGACGCCCTCGCTCAAGCTCAAGCGCAACGTGGTCATGGAGGACTTCAAGGACCTGGTCGAGGAGATTTACAGCGCGCCCAAGCCGCAGTGAGCCGCGACTGAGGGCTCCACGCTCCACCAGGACGGCCCCGCCTCGGTGACCAGATGGCCATCGGTGCGGGGCCGTCGTCGTGCCGGTGGTTCAGAGCAGCCCGCTGTCCGGAACCGCCAGCCCCAGCAGGGCGTTCTCGACCACCTCGGACAGCGCCGGGTGGGGCCAGTACTGTCCGCGGGCCATCTGGTGCGCGGTCAGCCCGAAGCTCATCGCCTGGACCAGGGGCTGGATCAGGTTCGAGGCGTCGTGGCCGATCAGGTGCGCGCCGAGCAGCGTCCCGTCCTGGCGGTCGGCGATGATCTTGCACAGACCCTGGCTGTCCTCCATGGCCCACCCGTAGGCGACGTCCCCCATGCCCTGGACCTTCACCGTGATCCGGTCAGCCCCGAACTGCTCCAGGGCCTGAGCCTCGGTCAGCCCCACCGAGGCCACTTCCGGCCGGGCGAAGACCGCGGCGGGCACCGGACCGAGGTCATTGCGCCGCAGGTCCTCCGGGTGCTCCAGATTGTGGGAGACCAGGCGCTGTTCGTGGTTGGCCACGTGCTTGAGCTGCCATGGGCTGGAGATGTCACCCAGCGCCCACAGCCCGGGGACGGGCTCGCCGCCGGAGAGGATCCGCTGATACTCATCCACCACCAGGCGTCCGTCCTCGTGCAGGTCCAGGGCGGCGGCCTCCGGGTCCAGCCGGTCACTGTTCGGGATCCGCCCGGTGGCCACCAGCACGGCGTCGGCGTCTACGCTGAACCCGGTGTTCGTGGGACCGGTGAACTGCACAGAGACCCACCCGTCCGGGCCGTCCTCCACGCCGGCCAGCTCCCACCCCGTCTTGAGCTCCCACTGACTGCGGGCCTGCTGGGTGAACCGCTCGGAGATGGTCTCATCATGATGGCGCAGCAGCCGCTCCGAGCGGTTGACCTGCACGACGGTGGTCCCCAGTGCGGAGAACACCGAGGCGAACTCGGCGGCGATGTACCCACCGCCGACGACCACCAGGCGTTCTGGCAGTCGGGCGATGCGCATGATCGTGTCCGAGGTGTGCACCTGCGGCAGCTCGATGCCCGGCACCTGGGGCAGGCGGGGACGCGATCCTGCCGCGACCACGATCTGTTCGGCCTGGATCCGTTCGCCGGAGGCGGTGACCAGAGTGTGCTGGTCAGCGAAGCGGACCTCGTCCTCGAACAGGGTGGTGTTCTCCAGGGTCTCCGCCCGGTACGTCCGTCCACCGCGGGAGATGGCGTCGATCCGGCTGAAGATCCGGTCGCGCAGCGCCGTCCAGTCCGTTCCCTGGTAGCGCAGGTCCACCCCCAGCCGAGCCGCCTCTGCCGGTGAGGCGGCCAACTGTGCAGGGTAGGCGTACATCTTGGTGGGGATGCAGCCTCGGTTCAAGCAGGTGCCGCCGAAGACCCCTGCCTCGAAGATCGCCACCCGGCGGTCGTCCCAGTGGGGAGTGACCAGAGAGTTGCCGGAACCGGAGCCGATGATCGCCAGATCGAAGGAGTGGGTGCTCATAGGTCAACCCTAGTGGGCACCCACTCCTCATCCGGCAGTGTGCATGATCACTCCACGACGGCCAGCAGGTCACCGCCCTCGACGGCGGTGGCCCCGGAGAGCACCACGCGGGAGACGGTGCCAGCCACCGGGGTGGTGATGGAGGCCTCCATCTTCATCGCCTCGATGGTGGCGATGGCCTGTCCGGCCTCTACGGTGTCCCCCTCGGACACGGTGACGGTCACGACGCCGGCGAAGGGCGCAGGGATCTGGCCCTTCTGGGAGGTGTCGGCCTTCTCCGCCGTGCGTGCGGTGGACTCCACGGAGCGATCTCGGACGGTGATCTGGCGGGCCTGCCCGTTCAGGGTCACCATCACGGTGCGCATGCCCTTCTCGTCCGGCTCGCTCACGGTCTGCAGGGTGGTGAGCAGGCGGACGCCCTTGCCCAGCGAGATCACGTGCTCATGGCCACGGACCAGTCCATAGAGCCAGTCGCGGGTGTGGAGCACGGAGGTGTCACCGTACTCCTCACGGTTGGACTCGAAGTCCTGGGTGGGCCCGGGGAAGAGCAGTCGGTTCAACGTGGAGCGACGTTCATGTCCCGCCGCTGTCAGCGCAGCCCGGTCCTCATCCTCGATCTGCTGCTCGGCCACCTTGACGGTGCGCCCCTGCAGGGCCTTGGAGCGGAAGGGCTCCGGCCAGCCGCCGGGAGGATCGCCCAGTTCGCCGGAGAGGAATCCGATGACCGAGTCCGGCAAGTCGAAGTCCTGGGGTTCGGCCTCGAACTGGGCGGGGTCCACGTCCATGCCCACCAACTGCAGGGCCAGGTCGCCGACCACCTTGGAGCTGGGGGTCACCTTGACGATGTTGCCCAGCATCCGGTTGGCGGCGGCATACATCTGCTCGATCGCCTCGAACTTCTCCCCCAGGCCCAGGGCGATGGCCTGCTGGCGCAGATTGGAGAGCTGCCCTCCCGGGATCTCGTGCTGGTAGACCCGTCCGGTGGGGGCGGGCAGGCCGGACTCAAAGGGTGCGTAGATGGTGCGCACGGTCTCCCAGTACGGCTCCAGGCCCGCGGCGGCGTCCAATCCCAGTCCGGTGTCCCGCTCGGTGTGCTCCAGTGCCGCGACCAGGGCAGACATCGGCACCTGACTGGTGGTGCCGGCCATCGAGGCCACAGCGGTGTCCACGGCATCCACACCGGCGTCAGCGGCGGCCAGCAGGGTGGCCAGCTGCCCTCCGGCCGTGTCATGGGTGTGCAGGTGGACCGGCAGGTCGAACTCGGCGCGCAGTGCCCCGACCAGTTCGGTCGCCGCACGCGGACGCAGCAGCCCGGCCATGTCCTTAATCGCCAGCACGTGCGCACCGGCGTCCACCATCTGCCGGGCCAGGTCCAGGTAGTAGTCCAGGGTGTACAGGGTCTCGTCCGGGTCCAGCAGATTCCCGGTGTAGCACAGGGCGGCCTCCGCCACCGCAGTGCCCGTGGACCGGACGGCCTCGATGGCCGGAGTGATCTGAGAGACGTCGTTCAGGGCGTCGAAGATCCGGAAGATGTCCACCCCCGTGGCGGCGGCCTCCTCGACGAAGGCCTGGGTGACCTCGACCGGGTAGGGGGTGTACCCCACGGTGTTGCGTCCGCGCAGCAGCATCTGGATCGGGATGTTGGGCAGCTCGGCATGCAGGCGCTCCAAACGCTCCCACGGGTCCTCGCCCAAGAAGCGCAGAGCCACGTCATAGGTGGCCCCTCCCCAGGCCTCCACCGAGAGCAGTCCCGGCAGGGTGTGGGCCACCGCCGGTGCGGCGGCCAGCAGATCACGGGTGCGCACGCGGGTGGCCAGCAGCGACTGGTGGGCGTCGCGGAAGGTGGTGTCCGTGACGGCCAGAGCCGTCTGCTCGCGCAGGGCGCGGGCGAAGCCCTCCGGGCCCTGCTCCAGCAGCACCTGACGCCACCCTGCCGGCGGGGCGGCCTGGGAGGGGCCGTCGAAGGGGCTGCGATCGGGCTCATCCGTCTTGTCCCCGGGGTACCGGGGCAGCTTGGTTCGGGGATCGATTCCCTCCACCCGGGGCCCGTTGGGCTGGTTGACGGTGACATCGGCCAGATACTGCAGGGCACGAGAACCGCGGTCCTGACTGCGGTTGACCTGGGCCAGTTCCGGGTGGGCATCGATGAAGTCCGTGGCCACATCCGCGGCGATGAACTCGGGTGAGTCCAGCACGTTCATCAGGAACGGGATGTTGGTGGCCACTCCGCGAATGCGGAACTCCGCCAGCGCACGGCGGGCCCTCCGCACCGCCGTCGGATAGTCCCGGCCGCGGCAGGTGAGCTTGACCAGCATGCTGTCGAAGTGAGGGCTGATCTCCGCCCCGGTGTACACGGTTCCGCCGTCCAGACGCACCCCGGAACCGCCAGCGGACCGATAGGCCGTGACCGTGCCGGTGTCCGGACGGAAACCGTTGGCCGGATCCTCCGTGGTGATCCGGCACTGCAGAGCAGCACCACGCAGGGTCAGCCGGTTCTGAGAGATCCCGATCTGCTCCAAGGACTGTCCTGCTGCGATGCGCAGCTGGGCCGAGACCAGATCGATGTCGGTGACCTCCTCGGTCACCGTGTGCTCGACCTGGATGCGCGGATTCATCTCGATGAACACATGCTCACCGGCACGCTCACCGGCGGTGTCCACCAGGAACTCCACGGTTCCGGCATTCTGATAACCCATCTCCTGGGCGAACTTCACCGCATCCCGGTACAGCGCCTGCCGGATGGAATCATCCAGGTTCGGGGCCGGAGCGATCTCCACGACCTTCTGATGACGACGCTGCAGGGAGCAGTCGCGCTCGAACAGGTGCACCACATTGCCCTGCCCATCGGCCAGGATCTGGACCTCGATGTGGCGAGGCCGCAGCACCGCCTGCTCCAGGAACACCGTCGGATCACCGAAGGCCGTCTCAGCCTCCCGCATCGCCGCAGAGAGGGCCTCCTTCAGCGCTGAGGCCTCTTCGACCCGGCGCATGCCACGCCCGCCTCCCCCGGCCACGGCCTTGACGAAGATCGGGAAGCCGATCTTCTCGGCCTCTCCCACCAACCAGTCGATGTCCGCGCTGGGCTCGGAGGACTTCAGCGTGGGGATGCCCGCGCGCTTGGCGGCCCGGAGCGCCTCCACCTTGTTCCCGGTCAGCTCCAGCACATCCGAAGGCGGACCGACGAAGGTGATCCCCTTCTCCGCCGCGGCACGGGCCAGCCCGGCGTTCTCTGAGAGGAATCCATATCCCGGGTAGATGGCATCGCACCCCGCCTCCACCGCCACCCGGATGATCTCCTCCACATCCAGGTACGCCCGGACCGGGTGCCCCTTCTCACCGATGCGATAGGCCTCGTCCGCCTTCTGCCGATGGATGGAGTTGCGGTCCTCATACGGAAAGACGGCCACCGTCTTGGCGCCGAGCTCGTACAGGGCACGGAAGGCTCGCACTGCGATCTCACCACGATTGGCCACCAGGACCTTGCGGAACATGCCCTGCCCGAGCCCGCGGTCATCGTTCTCTTGCTGTCCCCCGGGGGTCTCCGACTGGGGCGTTTCCTGGGCTGTGGTCACAGTGCCTCCTTGACGCCGGTGAGTGTCCACCGGACGTGTCCAGTCCCTTCGTCCGGTGTGGGGTGAAGGGCATGACGGGAAGGAGCCACGCCTGTGTGGCTCCCATCATCTCCGAGTGTGTCACACGCGACATCCTGGTCATATGAGATCGATCACAGACACCGAGATCGCGATCGATCCTCCAGCCAGTCGCGCCTCCCTCTGCCTGGCCCGCCCGGATGCACCGGAGTCTGACAGGCTGGCCTGTCCGTTCGGCCCCGTAGAATGGCCTCTGGCCGTCACCCCTCCAGAGTCAGGATCATCCTCCGTGCAGATCATCTCCATCTCCAGCCTCAAGGGCGGCGTCGGCAAGACGTCGGTGACGCTGGGACTGGCCTCCGCGGCACGCGCCGCCGGCATCCCCACCCTCGTGGTGGACATGGACCCGCATGGAGACGCCACCACCGGACTCGGAGTGTCACAGGAGTCCGGCGTCCAGGATCTGGGCACCCTGCTCAGCCATCCGCGCCGCTACACGCTCTCCGAGCACGTGGTTCCCTCAGGCTGGCCTGAGCCTCGTGGTGCGGAGGCCGGCTCCGGGCGTGTGCTGGATGTGGTGCGCGGCTCCTCGCGCACCTCGCTGTTCGAGCGTCCGTCCACCCGGCCGCGCGAGCTGCGCCGCTTGGCCTCCCTGCTGGACACGGTGACCCGCTACGCGCTGGTGCTCGTCGACTGCCCTCCGGCTCTGAACGGCGTCACCCGCATGGCCTGGACGGCCTCCTCCGATGTGCTGTTGGTGGCGGAGCCGAGCCTCTTCTCGGTGGCCGGGACCGAGCGCACCCTGCGCGCACTCGACCTGTTCCGCAAGGAGTATGCCCAAGGAGTGCGTGCCACTGGAGTGGTGGCCAACCGGGTCCGCCCCTCCAGTACGGAGCATCAGTTCCGACTGGGCGAGATGGAGCGCATGTTCGGCGATCGACTGCTTCCCGTCCACCTGGTGGAGCAGAGCAACTGGCAGCAGATCCAGGGTGCGGCCTGGCCTGTCCACGCCTGGCCGGGCGAGACCGCGGCACAGTCCTCGGCGTTGTTCGATGAGCTGCTGGCCACCATCCACCGGCCGCAGACCGACCGCCGCAGCGCGCGCCGCGGCTCCTGACTCAGGAGGCGGAGCGGCGCCGGGCGCGGCGAGCGGAGAGCTCGTCTCCCGGGAAGTCCTCTGCAGAGGGCATGTGCTCGCTCGGCAGTTCTGCGAGTGTGCCCTCGACCTCGCGCCAGACCCGTCCCACGGCGATGCCGAAGACGCCCTGGCCACCCTGGACCAGGTCGATCACCTCATCGGCAGACGTGCACTCGTACACTGACGCGCCGTCACTCATCAGGGTGATCTGGGCCAGGTCCTCGACACCGCGCTCACGCAGATGCTCCACGGCGGAGCGGATCTGCTGCAGGGAGACTCCGGTGTCCAGCAGACGCTTGACGACCTTCAGGACCAGGATGTCGCGGAAGGAGTAGAGACGCTGGGAACCGGATCCGCTCGCGCCACGGACGGTGGGAACCACCAGGTCCGTGCGTGCCCAGTAGTCCAGCTGGCGGTAGGTGATCCCGGCGGCCTTGCAGGCCGTAGGTCCGCGGTAGCCGGCCTCTTCGTCGAGCACCGGCAGATCTTCGGTGAACAGCACTCCCTGTCCCGGGCGCGTCACGATCTCACGCGGTGAAGCCGGCGTCTGACCGGACTCTCCCTTGGGTGTCACAGATACCCTCCTGGTCTGGGGTTCCATCTGGGGAAGGAAGTCGTCAGATGGCTCTGGCGGACCGCATGGAGCAGATTTTCACCTGCACCACAGAGACCGCCGGTGCGAGTCGAACCGGCTGACAGAGTGGAACCTCTGACACAGACGGTAGGCCCGTGGAGGCCCTGGGTCAAAGACCTGAGTGGCGACGGATCCATCGTGTCGCTCCGCTTCGGGAGATGAACCGCGTCATCCCTGACCCTTCTCACCGTCGGCGAAGTCATCGGGATCCACGGATTCGAGAAACCTGCGGAACTCGTCCAGCTCCTGGTCCTGCAGCCGATCCCTAGGGCCCGGCTGGGCCTGCCTCGACGCCTCACCGGCCGGGCCGTCGTCGGGAGATCCTGCGCCGGATGGCGCCGTCGCCTGCGCACCGGACCCGGTCACGGCTGGCTCATCGTCCTCCTCGCCATCCTCGTCCAGCTCGACTCCGGCGGACTCGAGCACCTCCGCAGCGCAGAGCACCGGGACCTGGGCCCGCAGTGCACAGGCGATGGCGTCCGAGGCACGGGCATCCACGCGGGAGCCATTCGACAGGACCAGCTCGGCGTGGAAGACCGCCTCGTCCACCGAGGTGATGCGCACGGACTCCAGGCTCGTCCCGGCACCCTCCAAGACAGACAGCACCAGATCATGGGTGAGGGGTCGGGGCGGGATCAGGCCCTGCTGCCACTGGGCGATCGCACTGGCCTCCGGGGCGCCGATCCAGATGGGGACCACAGTGCCCACGCCCGGGTCCTGCAGCAACACGAGCGGCTGGTTGGCCGGCAGCTCCACACGGATGCCCAGCACGGTCATCTCGATGTCGGGAAGACTCATGGATGCCTCCGCAGGGTTGAGGTGGTCGGTGACGGACGGTCAGGTGTCCAGGTCGGCGATCGCGGCGCCCACCAGGGCGCTGTGCAGCCCCAGGCAGGCCTCGCTGATCTCACGGGCTGCCTCGGCCACGCGGGCGCGGGCTGCGGCATCGCGGCGGGTGGCCATGGCTGCGGTGGCCTGCTCCACCAGGCCGATCTCTCGATCGGCCGCAGCACGGAAGGGGCGCAGGTGACGCGGCTCCAGCCCGTGGGAGGAGAGCACGACGGCGGCGCGCGCTGCTTTGAGGGCATGGTCGCCATAACGGCCGTCCTCATCAGCCTGGATCATCCCGAACTGCTCTAAGGAGTCCAGCAGGTCACCGCCGGCTCCGGAGATGCCCTGCAGCTCGGCCCGGGTCAGCGGACGGATGTGACCGGCGATCTCCTGGGCGAGCTGGTCCGAGACCGAGCGGGGCGAGAGCGTGAGCCCGCCCGGCAGGGACTCCGGATGCTCCCCTCGGTCCACGGCGTCCAGGTAGTCCTTGATGACCTTCAGGGGCAGGTACTGGTCCCGCTGCAGGGCGAGGATGAACCGGAGCCGGTCCACGTCGGCATCCGTATATTTGCGGTACCCGGCGGCGGTGCGCTGCGGAGTGACCAGCCCCTTCTCCTCCAGGAACCGGATCTTGGAGGCGGTCACCTGGGGGAAGTCCTGCTGCAGCTCGCCCAGGACCTCGCCGATGTTCATCACGGCACGCCGACCGGCTCCCCCGGCGGCCGAGGCGGCGGCCAGAGGGAGTCGGGCAGACGATGCAGATGATGCGGACGAAGCGGATGAGACCACGTGAACCTCAGCTGTGGACGACGGGCGGACAGTGACGGGCGGAACGGGCGGACCCGAGACCGTCAGGCAGTGGTGTGCTGGGTCCCGGCGTAGTAGGTCAGGCGGAATTTGCCGATCTGGACCTCCATGCCCGAACGCAGGACCACGGAGTCCACTCGATCGTGATTAACGTAGGTGCCGTTCAGCGAGCCGGCGTCCGCGACCAGGAACCCGGTGCCGGAGCGGCGGAACTCGGCATGCTTCCGGGAGACGGTGACATCGTCCAGGAAGATGTCGGCGTTGGGGTGCCGGCCCACGGTGGTGACGTCCTGATCCAGCAGGAACCGGGCTCCCTGGTTGGGACCGGCGTGTGCCACCAGCAGCCCGGAGCCGATCGGCAGGGCGTTGACCGCGGCGCGGTTGTCCTCGTCCAGCTGGTGCTCGCCGACCGGGGCATCGCCCAGGTCAGGCAGGCCGATGCTGGTGGTCGCCGTGGCCGGGTCCGACTCCCACTGATGCTGCTCGCCCGGGTGGGGGGTTCCGTCCTGTGGCATGACTCCTCCGAGGTGTTCGTGGGCGGACTCAGAAGCCCGTCCGATGCAGGGGACACGCCGGGGCGAAAACCCGTGCGCGTCGGCCCGACTAGCCTACCTGGTCGCGGTAGCCTGCGGCGTCGAGCAGACCGTCCATCTCAGACGGGTCTGACAGGGTGATCTCCAGCAGCCATCCGGCCTCGTACGGCGCAGAGTTGACCACACCGGGCTCGCCGTCCAGGTCCTCGTTGCGGGCGCGCACGGTGCCGCTGACGGGGGCGTAGATGTCGCTCACGGACTTGGTGGACTCGATCTCGCCCACCACGGAGTTCGCGGTGACCTCGGCCCCGACCTCGGGCAGGTCCACGTAGACCACGTCCCCCAGGGCGTCCTGGGCGTAGTCGGTGATGCCCACGCGCACCACGCCGTCCGCATCCGGAGCGCTGATCCACTCGTGCTCGGAGCTGTAGCGCAGCTGGTCGGGGATCGAGGTCATGGTTCCTCCTGGAGGGCGTGGTCAGGTCCACGGCGTCGCGTCATGATGATGCCGTGCTCTGAGCGTAGTGCCGCAGACTCACCTGCGCCACCGCGCCGCCTACAGCTGACCTGCCCTCATTCAGTCGCCCCTGCCCATCCCCATCACATAGGCGACCTGGCCCACGTGCTGGGCGGCGTCGTCGAACACGCTGACCAGGCGCACGCCCCGGGTGACCGGTGGATCCCAGCTGCGGTCGATGACCTCGTCCAGGTCGGTCTCCTTGAGGGTTCCGATGTACTCCTGGGCATGTGCCACCACGGCGGCCAGGTGGTCCTGCAGCAGCTGCAGACCGGCGGCATCCTCGGAGACGGTGACGGCGCGTGACTGCTCGGGGGTGTGGCCGTAGCCGAGGTCGTCCGGGTCCACCTCCAGACCGAAGCGCTCGTCGAACCCCTGGGCCGTCCACACCTGGTCTCGTCCGGAGAGGTGGGCCACCTGGACGTCGATCTCCCGCGCGGCATGCCAGAGCAGCCACGCCGGCGAGTTCGGGTGTCCTCCCGGGTGGGCGTTCAGGCGGCGGGGATCCAACCGGTCCTGCACGTACCCCAGGGCGTCCAGGGGGCGTTGGGCCAGGTCGTTGAGCAGGTCGAGTGCGTCCATGTATCCAGTCTCTCCCTTCCCGACGACGGCCGGCCAGTCCCAGCGAGGGGTTCCGTGGTCTCTAGGGTGAGTTCCATGAACGATTCCTCACGCACCGACCGCACTCCCCTGGCCGGCGTTCCCGAGCTCGCTGAACGCCAGCTGGAGCTCTATCAGGACCTGCACGCCCACCCGGAGCTGAGCCACCAGGAGACCCGGACAGCGGGGATCGCGGCGGAGGCGTTGCGGGAGGCCGGGTTCGAGGTGCACAAGAACGTGGGGACCACCGGCGTGGTGGGGGTCCTCTCCCAGGGTGAGGGACCGGTGGTCCTGGTCCGAGCGGACATGGACGCCCTGCCCCTGCAGGAGCAGACCGGGCTGGACTACGCCAGCACCCAGACGGCCCGCGGGGCCTGGTGGCGAGCAGGTGCACGTGATGCACGGCTGCGGGCATGACGTGCACGTGGCGGCCCTGATCTCGGCGGCACAGTGGATGTCCGACCACCGCGATCAGTGGGCGGGCACCTTCATCGCCCTGTTCCAGCCGGCCGAGGAGCAGGGCGCCGGTGCGCAGTCCATGGTGGACGCCGGGCTGACGGAGCTGGCGCCCCGTCCGGACATCGCCTTCGCCCAGCATGTGCTGGCTCTGCCCGCCGGTCAGCTGGGCGTGCGGCCCGGCCCGTTCTACTCCACGGCGGCGAACCTGAGGATCACGGTGCACGGTGAAGGCGGCCACGGATCGGCACCGCACCTGACGGTGGATCCGGTGGTGCTGGCGGCGGCGATCGTGGGTCGACTGCAGACGATCGTCTCCCGCGAGCTGCCTCCGGGTGAGTTCGCCGTGGTCACGGTCGGTCAGATCATCGCCGGCACGCAGTCGAACATCATCGCCGACCGAGCCGTGATGGAACTGAACCTGCGCACGTACAGCGAGGAGACCGAAGCCCAGGTGCTGGCCGCCATCGATCGGATCGTCCGGGGCGAGTGTGCCGCAGCCGGGTCACCGAAGGAGCCGGGTTCCCGCGAACCACTCCCCCTACTTCGCACCGGAGCCCGGGCCGACTCTGCAGGCCGGCGCCGAGGCGATTATCGTGGCCGCGCGGGCCTGGCTGGCCTGAGCGGCCAAGCACGTCGGTTCAGTCCGTCCGGTGCGGCCCACCCGTGACGCCGGGGCGGCGCAGACGGGGCATGACCGAGGTCTCCACAGCGCGCAGCACCGAGGCGATCGGTGCTGCAGCCCGAGAGGCCACGGTCGCTCTGCGCGTGAGCACGCCACGACGGGCCAGCTCCGGTCCGATCAATGCCAGCAGGGAGACAGCGGCGGGCACGGGCCGGATGAACAGGGTGATCTTCTGGATCCTTCCCGTTGGACTCAGTTCCAGCCACTGGATCTCCTCGAGGTTCCTGCCCCGCAGACGACTCGTCCCGTACAGGGCGTAGGTCCGCGCAGCACCGGTGAGCTTGTGGATCTCGATCTGCTCGAGCAGCTCGAACGCCGACTCCATCACCGCCATCACCTGGTCCGGACCGGTGAAGGTGAAGGCGTCCGTCAGCGGAGAGTCCAGCTGCACGTCCTCGGCCAGCTGCTCGCGCATGGCCTCCAGGTCCAGCCGGCGGTCGGCCTCGGCCCAGGCGAGGATGGCCGGGTGCATCAGGAGACCCGGTCGAGGCGCTCGATGATCGTCACGTTGGCCTGACCGCCGCCCTCGCACATGGTCTGCAGTCCCCACCGGGCATCCCGCCGCTCCAGCTCATGCAGCAGGGAGGTCATCAGCCGGGCGCCGGTCGCACCGATGGGGTGGCCCAGGGCGATCGCTCCGCCGTTGACGTTGACCTTCTCCGGGTCAGCTCCCAGCTCGGACTGCCAGGCCAGCACCACGGCGGCGAAGGCCTCGTTGATCTCGATCAGGTCCATCTGCTCCAGGCTCATCCCGGCCCGGTCCAGTGCATGGCGCGTGGCGCGGATCGGGGCCGAGAGCATCATCACCGGATCGTCCCCACGCGCGGAGAGGTGATGGATGCGCGCGCGCGGGGTCAGCCCATGCCGTTCCACGGCGGCCTCGGAGGCGATCAGCAGGGCTGCGGCTCCGTCGGACATCTGCGAGGCGGTGGCCGCCGTGTGCAGTCCGCCCTCGACGATCGGTGCCAGGGAACGGATCTTCTCGAGGTCCGGAGCCCGTGGTCCCTCATCGGCGCTGAGCCCGGCCAGGGGCAGGATCTCCCGGTCGAACCGCCCCTCGGCCTGGGCGGCGAGCGCCCGTTCGTGGGATCGGACAGCGAAGGCCTCCAGGTCCTCCCGGCTGAACCCCCACCGCTCGGCCATCATCTCGGCACCCCGGAACTGGGAGATCTCCTGGTCCCCGTACCGCTGGGACCAGCCCTGTGATCCGGTGAACGGGTCCGGGAAGCCGAATTCGGCGGCGGCCACGTTGGAGTGGCTCAGCGGCAGGGCGGACATGGACTGCACTCCCCCGGCCACCACCAGGTCAGAGGTCCCGCTCATCACCGCCTGGGCGGCGTAGTGCACGGCCTGCTGGCCGGACCCGCACTGGCGATCCACCGTGGTGCCGGGAACCTGCTCGGACAGGCCCGCGGCCAGCCAGGCGTTGCGGGCGATGTCCATGGCCTGGGGACCCAACTGGTCGATGCATCCCAGAATGACCTCGTCGTACTCCGCCGAGTCCACGCCCACACGCTCCACGAGCTCGCGCAATGGTGCCGCCGCCAGGTCCAGCGGGTGCACCTGGGACAGTCCCTTGCCGCGCCGCCCCACGGGGGTGCGCACAGCGTCCACGATGTAGGCCGTTCCTGCGGCTCCCGTCTCCGCAGACATCAGCGCGGGGCCATCCGCAGTGCGCCGTCCATCCGGATGGTGGTGCCGTTGATGTAGTCGTGTGCGGCGATCATCTCCACCAGCTGCGCATACTCGGCGGGCTGGGCCAGACGCTGCGGGAACGGCACGTCCTGTGCCAGCCGCTCGCGGTACTCCTCGGTGATGCCGGCCATCATGGGGGTCTCCACGATCCCGGGGGCGATGGTGTTGACACGGATGCCGGACTGGGCCAGGTCCCGCGCAGCGGAGATGGTCAGGGAGTGCACCCCTCCCTTGGAGGCGGCGTAAGCGGCCTGCCCGATCTGCCCCTCGAACGCTGCCACCGACGCCGTGTTGATGATCAGTCCGCGCTGCCCGTCGGCATCCAGCGGCTCCTGCTGCGCCATCGCCTCCGCGGCCAGGGTGAGCACGGTGAAGGTGCCGATCAGGTTGACCTGGATGACCTTGGCGAACAGTCCGAGGTCATGGGTTCCCTTCTTGCTCAGGATCCGGGAGGCGGTGGCGATCCCCGCGCAGTTCACGGCCAGTCGCAGCGGCGCTGCCTGGACAGCCTTCCCGACGACGTCACGCACCTGCTCCTCATTCGTCACGTCGGCAGGGGCATAGGTGATGCCCTCGACCTGAGGGGCCTTCTCGATCCCAGCGGGCAGGTCCAGGGCGATGACCTTCACCCCACGGGAGGCCAGCAGGCCTGCGGTGGCGGCGCCCAGTCCGGAGGCGCCCCCGGTGACGATGGCGGAGGAGTTGGTCAGGTCCACGGGATGTCCTTTCGCGGGGCATGCAGAATGCGAACGGCCACTGTGCCGCCCGCCTTCGTAGGATGTCCGATCATCCCGGTGTTGTCCACCTCACACAGGGTTGTCTGCACGGGCGGCTTCGGCGTACTCGGCGGAGACCCGGCGGTAGACCGGGGTGAGGAAGGCCATCGCCGCGGCGATGACCATCAGGATGCCGCCGCACAGGAAGATCAGCGCGATCCCCCGTGAGGTGCCGGTGCCCAGCAGTGGCTCGAGCACCTGGGCACCGGCCTCGGAGCGGGCGTACGGGATGATCCAGAGCTCGGCGGCGGGGGCGATCAGGATGGCGGTGATCGGAGCAGCCGAGGCCTCGAACGCGCCGGCGAAGCCGAACACGCGTCCCTGCCGCTCCAGGGGGACCACACGCTGGATCACGGTCTGCTCGCCAGCCTCGACCGCGGGGAACAGTGCCATGTACAGCCAGATCCCCACCAGGTAGAGCCAGGCCCACTCCCGGATGGTGAACAGGGCGCCGAGCAGCCCCATGGCCATCACCACCAGCAGCATGGTGCGCAGCGGATTGCGGCCCAGCCCGGTCTTGGCGATCACCGCGCCACCGGCGATGAACCCCGTGGAGGCCACCGCGAAGGCGATCCCCCACTGCTCCACGGTGAACATCTCCAGCCCATAGGGGTCCATCAGGGCCATGTAGATCCCGCCGATGAAGTTGTTGAAGGTGGAGAACAGGATCAGGGCGAACAGCCCGGACACGGCCACCACGGCGCGCCAGGACCCGGCGAGGTCGAACGCCCCGGTGGAGTCCGAAGGCGCGGGACGGATCTCCTCCGGCAGGGAGAGGGTCAGCAGGTGCACGAACGCCGCGGCGGTCAGCACCACGGCGATCGCCACGGTGGCACCCATGCCCAGCAGGCCGATGGAGAGACCAGAGAGCACCGAGGTGACCATGAACGCCATCCCCTGGACCATGCCCACCAGGCCGTTCGCCTTCGCCCGGTCATCGGGATCGATCAGGATGGTGACCGTGGTGGACAGGGCGATGTTGCGCATGTTCTCCACCACCGCGCCGATCAGGATGGCGGCGGCCATCGCCCAGAACCAGGGCTGGTCCAGGGCGGAGATGGACTCCTGCGGGGAGATCAGCCACAGGGCCCCGGCGATCAGGAACATCACCAGCGTGAACGCGGCGGCGAACTGCATCACCCGCAGCTTCCGCGTCCGGTCCACGAACGTTCCGAAGCTGATGGAGGACCCGGCCAGCAGCAGCATGTAGATCCCGCCGGTCACGCCGGTGGCGATCACATTGCGCGTCTCGAGGTAGATCCAGAACGTCAGGGAGAACCAGAGATAGCTCGTGGTCAGATTCGCCACGGCGGTGTTGACCAGGATCCCGCGGAAGGTGCGGGCTCGCTCGGCGGCGGTGCGGCGAGGTGGCGTCGTCGTCGTGATCTGGCCCGGATGGGTGCTCACCCGGTGAGCGTACTCCTGCACGGCAGATGCACGGGACCCCTGCCAGGCGGTCAGCCGGACAGGGGTCCCGGATCGTTCATGCCAGGTGTGGTGAGGTGGTCAGTCCACGCCCTTCATCGCACGGTGGACGGGCTTGGAGATCAGCAGCATGACCACGCCGATCCCGATCGTCACCGCACCCAGGATCCCGAAGTAGCCGGCCTCGGTCTCACGCGAGTAGTACCCGGCCAGGGACCCGGACAGCGCGGTGCCCAGCGCCACGGAGAGGTTGTACAGGGCCACCATCATCACCGGGAACGCGGCCGGGGCCAGCTTGGTGGACAGGGACAGACCCACCGGGGACACCAGCAGCTCGCCCATGGTGGCCGAGAACAGGACCAGGGCGATCCACATCACCGGCACGGACGGGGTGGAGACCATCGGCAGGAACAGCAGGAACGCCGCGCCCATCAGGATGATGCCCAGGCCGAACTTCACCGGGGTGTTCGGCTGGCGCTTGCCCAGCTTGGTCCACAGCAGGGCGAACAGCGGAGCGAAGAGGATGATGTACACCGGGTTGATGGACTGCACCCACGGGATGGGCATCTCCCAGCCGAAGATGTTCCGGTCCAGACGGGTGTCCGAGTAGATGGTCACCACGGTGAACTGCTGCTGGAACAGGGCGAAGAACGCCGCCGAACCGATGAACAGCGGGATGAACGCCCACACGCGGGAGCGCTCCACGGAGTCCACCTTGGTGGAGGAGAGCAGCAGGATGAAGATGCCTGCGGCGGCCACGGCGGAGAGGATGACCACGACGTCGGCCAGGTTGGCGGCGTTGACCACTCCCGTGAGCAGCAGCACGGCGACCACAGCCAGGGCTGCCACGGCGATGCCGATCCACGTGGGGTACTGGCTGCGCGGCAGGGGGTCGGGCACGACGTGGACGGACTCGGGCATGTTCTTGCGGGCGATCGTGTACTGGATCAGACCGATCGCCATGCCCACCGCTGCCAGGCCGAAGCCGAAGTGGAAGCCCCACTCCTTCTGCAGCCACCCGGTGAGCAGCGGGCCGAGCAGGCCGCCGATGTTCACGCCCATGTAGAAAATGGAGAAGCCGGCATCACGCCGCGGGTCCTCGCGGGTGTAGAGGTTGCCGACCAGGTTGGCCACGTTGGCCTTCAGTCCGCCCGAGCCCAGGGCCACCAGGACCAGGCCGATGATCAGGCCGGGAATGCCCGGGACCAGCGCCAGGCCGATGTGTCCGAGCATGATCAGCACGGCGGAGATGTACATGGTCCGCTCGGAGCCGATCAGCCGGTCGGAGGTCCAGCCGCCGATGATGCAGAACACGTAGACCATGCCGCCGTAGGCGCCCACGATCCCGGCGGCGACCGGCTCCGGGATGCCCAGGCCGCCCTCGGTGGTCTGGAAGTACATGTAGATGAGCAGGATGCCCTGCATGCCATAGAACGAGAACCGTTCCCACATCTCCACGTTGAACAGGCTCGCGAGCATGCGCGGCTGTCCCAGGAAGGTCTTGCCGCTCGGGTTCAGGTCACGCTCTCCGGGTTCGGGTGCATCGCGCGGAGGTGTGGCCCCGGCACCGGAGACGGCTGCGGGCTCGATCGTGGGCGGTTCTTGACGATTCACCCGCAGAACCTTCCTCCTCTCACCGAACAATTGCAAATGAAACCGGGGGTTCTGTGAAAATCAACACAGATTCCTGGCGTACAGCTGCTCTCCATCGGTGGTTCACCGGTTCTCGTCTCGGATGTCACGGAGCCAGGAGAACCTCTCCAAGTAGAGGGCGCGGCACGGGCCTCGCCCCGTTCAGTAGAGGAACCCTCATGACCCCTTCCAGCTTTCGAACCCTTGCCGCTGCGAGCGCCGGAGCGCTGGCCCTGTTCGCATCGACCGTCATCGTCCCGCTGAGTGACGCTCCGTCTGCAACCGCCGCGCCCGGTGACGTGGTGCTGTCCGAGGACTTCAACGACGGTCAGATCCCCGCAGGATGGACCCCCATCGACGGTCAGTGGCGCGTGGAGAATGGGCGGTTGGTCGTGACCGCCGGCTCCATCGATCGCCTGACTTTCGGCCCCCACCTGGAGAACTACCGACTGGAGGCCACAGTTCGATTCGAGGCCGTGGCCAATCCAGGGCGTTGGACCGCCCTGGCCTTGGACATCGGGGCCGACGGTTCCTCGCCCTGGTGGCAGGCGGCCATGCGCAGCGGCACGACGGCAGCCAACGGGATTGAGTTGGCTCACCGGACTGCTGCCGATGCCTGGAACGTCCCCTACACCGCTCCCGCGCCGCACGATGCCTCCGTGGGTCGCGATGTCCGCGTCGCCGTGGAGGTGCAGGGCACCAAGGCGACCTGGTACTTCGACGGTCACCGTGTGCTCTCTGGACAGATCCGGCGCTCGGCTGACGGCGTGTTGGGCCTGACTGCAGACAACGCCACGGTCAGCTTCGATGAGATCACCGTCACTGAGCTCGAACCGGCCGACTACATCCTGGATCCCGACGAGCTTCCGGTGACTGTCGCGCACCGCGGCTACTCCGAGATTCTCCCAGAGAACACCCTGCTCTCCGAAGTCGCCGCCATGAAGACCGGGGCCGAGTACTTCGAAGTGGACGTCCACGCCACAGCTGACGGAGTCCCCGTCCTGATGCACGACCAGACGGTGGATCGCACCACTGATGGATCCGGCGATGTCGCCAGGCTGTTCCACAGCGTGCTGATGGGCCTGGACGCCGGTTCGTGGAAGGACCCCGTCTTCGCGGACGAACCGGTGCCCACCTTTGAGCAGATGCTGGAGGCGATGAAGGGCAATTCCGGCACCATGATGCTGGAGATCAAGGGACCGGAGACCCGAGAGGAAGTCGAGCGCATGATCGACCTGATCCGTGAGGCCGGTATGGAGCGGCGCGTGGTCATCGAATCCTTCAGCCTGGACGCCGTCCGATATGCCCAGGAGTACGCACCGGAGATCCCCCGTGGCGTCCTGCGAGGTGCTGTGGATGCCGACCCGGTGGCAGTGGCACAGTCGGTGGGCGCCACCATGTACAACCCCTCGACCAACGGTCTCACAGCCGCGGTGGTCGACCGTCTGCACGAGGCAGGCATTGCGGTCCTGCCGTACACCGTCAACAGCCCCGCTCAGTGGGCTGCCCTGACTGAGATGGGCGTCGATGGCATCGTGACCGACCGCGCCGGTGCATTCATTGGATGGAAGGAAGCTCAATCGTCTCTGGTCGGCCCCGAACCCGCACCGGAGCCCACGGTCGACCTGGCCGGCGTCGAGAACGGATCAGAGATCGATCGAGCTGGTCACATTGTGATCGCTGCTTCCCGGACGGATGCACAGTCCGTCTCCTTCACTCTCGATAGCCGACCAGTGGACGAGGGGGCTGCCCTGCAGGCTGCTGATCTCTCGTGGGGCGAGCATGTCCTCCAGGTCACGGTCACTGGTCCGGGCGGCACGGCTTCGGATGATGCACGTTTCTCGGTGGTCACCAGCGTGGAGGCGCTCAGTGATCGAATCGTCGCCGTCGATCTTCCCGCCGGCCAGCAGCGTCAAATCCTGAATGCCTTGGACGAGGGCGACTACACCCGGGCGAAGGCCGGGGTGGAGCGCTTCGTCTCGGACGCAGGCACGCGTGATGATCTCATCGAGGAGATTGACTTCCTGGCCGGGCAGTGAGCCAATGAAGGTGCCGTGGTCGGTCCATGGAACGGGCCCGACCACGGCACCGGACGCTGAACGCGTCGGGCCTTCTCCCTCAGGAGCACACCATGGCCGAGCACTTCGACGTCGGAGACCACGTCTGCTGGAACTCGGAGGCGGGCCGGGTCTCGGGGCGTGTCACCGTGGTCCATACCGCCGACTTCAACTACAAAGGCCACACCCACCGCGCCTCTCCCACGGATCCTCAGTACGAGATCGCCAGCGACCGGACCGACCACATCGCCGCGCACAAGGGCTCCACGCTGACTCGAATCCATGACTGAGCCGGCCCCGCCCCAGTTCCTGACGGTCGGGCACACCACACATCCCCTGGAGGAGTTCATCCAGATGCTCCACTCAGTGCAGGTGGAGCTGGTGGTGGATGTGCGCCGACTGCCCGGTTCGAACCGTTATCCCCAGTTCAACCAGGACGCCCTGGCGGTCTCCCTTCCCGAACAGTCCATCGCCTACCGTCGTGCCGAGGCACTGGGTGGGCGGCGAGGCCGCGACCCGGATGTGCCACCCGAGGTCAATGGGTTCTGGCACAACCGCAGCTTCCACCACTACGCCGACTACACCCTCTCTCAGCCGTTCCGCACGGGTCTGGATGAGCTGATCGAATGGGGCACCCGGCAACGGGCAGTGGTCATGTGTTCGGAAGCGGTGTGGTGGCGGTGCCACCGCCGGATCATCGCCGATCACCTCCTGGCCCGTGGACATCCGGTCCTGCACCTGATGGGCGTGGACAGGGCGATGCCTGCTGAGCTGACACCAGGCGCGGTGGTGGACCCCGACGACGGCCAGGTCACCTATCCGGCCCAGTGAGGCTGACGCTCAGTGCGCCCTTCTACAATGGTCGCCGTGCCACGCCGTGTCGATGACTACCGAGGATTGACCCAGCGCAGCCGCGTGCTGCTGCTGCACGCTGTCCAGCGCGCCCCGGGGCGACTGATCCACGACCTGGCCGAGGAGACCGGATTGCCGGTGAACACCGCCCGCGACCACCTCAGGATCTTGGAGCAGGAGGGTTTGGTGGCCAGTGCGCCCGTGGAGACCGGCCGCCGGGGCCGCCCGCCCATGGGCTGGTCCCCCGTCCGTCAGAGCGAGCACAGTCCGGTTGCTGAGCGCCGGCTGAGGGACGCCCGGGCACGGGGTGAGATCCTGCGCGGACTGGAGCCGGACCTGGACCACAGCCACACGCTGGGGGTGGAGGCCGTCCACCAGCTGGACGCCCTCTACGACCATCTCGAGGATGCCGGCATGGAGCCGCACGTCGACGAACAGGACTTGACCGTCGGGCTGCGCCCCTGCATCTATGAGGCGCTGATGGACTCAGACGAACCCGAGGTCTGCTCGGTCCACGCCCGCCTGGTGCAGGCACAGCTGGATCAGGCCGGCGGGCCCCTGGAGCTGCGTCGGCTCCACCCCTTCGTCGGGCGCGAGCGTTGCCTGCTGGTGCTGGGGCGCAGAGGCGAGGCTGCCCGCGTGACCCGGCCGGCCGGCGTCGACCCTTCAGCACAGGACAGCGAACTGGGAGCGGAGGCGGTGCAGGCCTACCGCGCCCAGCTCGCAAGAACCGGAGAGGACGGGGTCAGCTGACCCCACCGATCACACCGGCTGCTGGGCCCACAGGTCCGGACCGAACACCTCGTAGTGGATGTTCTCGCTGGGCACGCCCTGCCTGATCAGGGACGTGCGGGCGGCCTGCATGAACGGCAGGGAGCCGCACATGAACACCTGGGCCTCCTGTGGCAGCTCCACATCCCCCAGGTCCATGAAACCGGACCTGGCCGGGTGCAGGGTCGGTGCGGTCTCGGCGTCCTTCTCATACCAGTTCTGGGCCTTGGCGTCGGACATGGACAGGACCTGGCGGCGCAGGCTCTGGTACAGGGCGTGGTCCGCGTGGGACTTGTCCGCGTGGAACAGGCGCACGGTGCGGTCCGGCTGGCGCCGGGAGACATCCTCCACGATGGCCGCCACCGGAGTGATGCCGATCCCGGCCGAGACCAGCACCAGCGGGGTGTCGCCGTCGTCCAGGACCACATCACCGGCGGGCTGGGAGACATCCAGCACGGTGCCGGGTTGGGCGTTCTCATGCAGCCAACCGGAGACCTGACCGTCCGGATTGCCGTCCACCCCGATGACCTTCTTGATGGTCACGCGCAGCGTGTTCCCGCCCGGGCCGGAGGAGATGGTGTACTGGCGCGGCTGACGGATGCCCTCGGGCAGGTCCACGGCGATGGCCACGTACTGACCGGTGCGGTGCTCGGGGACCTGCCCGGAGACCGGTGCCAGCAGCAGGGAGAAGACGTGGTCGGACTCCTCGAACCGCTCCACCACGCGGTACTGACGCCACGGCTGTTCAGGATCGGTCCCGGCTGCGGCGTAGAGCTTGGCCTCCTCCGCGATCAGTGCGGTGGCGAAGAGCCAGTACACCTCGTCCCAGGCGGCGGCGATCTCCGGGGTGATGGCGTCTCCCAGGACCTTCTTGACGGCGCCCAGCAGGTAGCGGCCCACGATCAGGTACTCGGGTGCCTTGATGCCCAAGGAGACGTGCTTGTGGGCGATGCGCTGCATCACCGGGGTGAAGTCCGGAGCGTCAGGGTCGATCAGGTGCACGGCGAAGGCCACTACGGAGGCGGCCAGGGCCTTGGGCTGCTCGCCGATGGCCTGGTTGGCCCGGTTGAAGACGTTGAGCAGTTCGGGGTGAGCCTCGAACATGTCCGGGTAGAACACCTTGGTGATCTCTTCGGCATGCTCGGCGACCACGCCAGCGGTCTGGGCGACGATCGCCTCATGGTCAGGGGAGAGTTTCAACGACATGGGATGCTCCTGGGTGGGTCGCTCATTGCGGGGACACCCCGATCATGTCCCTGGCCGTCCCGGAGGTACACCCCTGTTCACCGTGTTTATTCGGCGATCTGCATCCGCCCAGATCACACGAGCGTGCCCGCCCCCGGTGGTGGGGACGGGCACGCCTGGCATGGTGGCTCAGCCGGATCAGCGGGTCGGCGCTGAGCAGGCTGCCAGGCTGGTGCCGGTCTCCTCCGCAACGGTCTCTCCGTTGACACGGATCTCGCAGCCCAGCTGCTGTTCCCCGGCCGTGGCATCACCGGTGACGGTGACCGAGAGCAGGTTGAACCCGGTCACCGTGGCCTCCTCGGTCCACTCCCCCGTGATGGACTCCGTGGAGGAGCCGCCAGCGCTTCCGTAGCTCACCTGCGCCTCGCCCTGGTCGACGGTGGCGATGTACTCCACCGAGAACTCCTGACCTTCAGTCCGCTGGATCTCCTCCTCCACCAGCCCCACGAAGGCAGCCGTGGCGATCAGCACGATCACCGATCCGATGATGGCCAGAGCACCCAGGACGATGCCGGCGATCGACATGCCCTTGCCGGCGAACTTCTTGCGCAGCCCCAGGATGCCCAGGATGACGGCGATGACGCCCAGCACGATGGCCCCGATGTTGATGACAGGGATCCAGGCGAGCAGCAGGGCGATGATGCCCACCACCAGTGCTGCCACCCCGAAGCCGTTTCCCGGCCGCTGCGGGGGCTGGCCGTATCCGCCCTGGGGGTAGCCGCCCGGAGCATACCCCTGCTGGGGATACCCCTGCGGGGCCTGTCCTTTGGGGTCCTGTCCGTGCGTCTGTCCGTAGGGATTGTTCGGGGTCTCGTTCGGACCGGGGGCCTGGTGGCTCATCTGGGTTCTCCTCGTCGGTGGTCAGCAGGAGCGAACCGTGAACTCACGCGATTCCAACCCCTTCTGCGCAGAACACTAGGTCATCGAGCCCCTGCTATGGCTCTTCCAGGTCAAGGGGTCTACTGTGACGCACATCATCACTCGGGGATGGGTGGCGATCATCATCAGCGGCAGCTCAGTCGCTCTGAACTGAAACGGGAATTCTCATGACCATTCGATCCACCCTGCGCAGACGCATCGCGGCGGCCTCAGCCACCACGTTGCTCACCATCACCGGGGCCGGCCTGCTCGGCATTCCGGCCGCCCACGCCGCTGCCACCGGCTACACCACGGCATCCGTCACGGTCAGATCCGGGACCAACACCAGCACCACCGCATTGACCACCATTCCGGCAGGTGTGGCCGTCTCGGTGCAGTGTCAGACGGCCGGTCAGACCATCAACGGCACCTATTCGACCCACTATTGGGGCAAGGTCACCTACGGCGGCAAGACCGGTTACGTCTCCCGCGCCTATATCCGGGTACCGGACGCCACCGGACTGGGTGCGTGCAGCACCAGCACTCCCGTCCCGACCACCGGGGTCACCGGATACGCCACCGCGTCACTGACAGTGCGGTCCGGCACCAACACCGGCACCACCGCGCTGGCCACCATTCCCTCCGGCGCCGCGATCACCGTCCAATGCCAGACTCCGGGTCAGACCGTCAACGGCACCTACTCCACCCACTACTGGGGCAAGGTCACGTACGGTGGCAGGACCGGCTACGTCTCCCGCGCCTATGTGCGGATCCCCGACGCCACGGGGCTGAAGGAATGCACCACCAGCGCTCCTGCGCCGGACATCAGCACCGCCCGGCAGCGCGTCCTGGACCGCGGCATGAACTGGGTGAACCGGCGCATCCCCTACTCGATGTACAACTACACCGCCGGACCGGATGCTGATGGCTACCGCTGGCGCACCGACTGCTCCGGCATGATCGCCATGGCCTACAACCTGCGCGATCAGAGCTACTACACCGGGAATCTGACGAGCAAGTTCTACCCGATCGCCAAGAGCAGCCTGCAGCGAGGGGACATCATCGGCAACCTCGGCGATCCGGCCAGCGCCGGTGCCGCCGGCCACGTGGTCATCTTCAACGGCTGGACGGACAGCACCAAGACGCGGTTCCGCACCATCGAGCAGACCGGCGGCATCGGTGCCACTCAGCTCACCCGCACGTGGGGCGACTCGTTCTGGAACAAGCAGGGCTACCGTTTCCGGGGCTGGTGATCCGTGGCGGCATCCACCTGGTCAGTCCAGGTGGATGCCGTTGCCCGGCCCGATCGGCAGGTCGAAGGCGTAGAAGACTCCCAGCGTCACCGTCCAGACGATGAAGAACACGATGGTGAAGGGAAGCAGTCGTGAGATCAGGGTGCCCAGACCCGCCGCCGGCTCGTAGCGACGCACCATGCCCAGCAAGACGATCAGATACGGGTTCAACGGCGTGATGATCTGGGTCGAGGAGTCACCGATCCGGAACGCCGCCTGGACGAAGGCCGGCTCAAAGCCGATCAGAGCGAACATCGGCACGAACACGGCTGCCATCAGTCCCCACATGGAGGTGCCGGACGTGATGATCAGGTTCACGCCCGCGCAGAGCAGGATGAACAGCAGGATCACCACAGGACCGGTCAGCCCGATGCTCTCCAGCCCCTCGGCACCCTTCACCGCTGCCACAGTGCCCAGGTTGGACCAGGTGAACAGCGCCAGGAACTGTGCCAGCACAAAGGCCAGCACCAGGAAGGTGAGCATCGTTTTCAGTCCCTCGCCCATCAGACGTCCGACGTCACCCCCGGACTGGATGGTCCCGGCGACCTTGCCGTAGACGATGCCGGTGAGCAGGAAGAACGCCACGATCAGGAACACGATGGAGCTCATGAAGGGCGAGCGGGGCAGGAACGCCCCCTCCTCGTTCCGCCAGGCCGAGCCAGCAGGCAGCACGGCGACCAGGACCAGAGCCAGGAACACCGCTCCGGCGATCATCGCCCACCGGACCGCACGGCGTTGCTGAGGCGTGACCTCCACATCCACGTCCTGCTGCTCGTCGGTGGTCTTTCCACCCGGCGAGGCACCGCTCGGGGCGGGCTGGTCACCCGAGGTGACGGAGCCGTCGTCGGGAAGGTCTGTGGTGTCCACCCGCGTGCGGGAGACACCCATGCGCTCCAGGCGGGGCTCCAGGACGCGGTCGATCAGCAGGCCGGTGGCCAGGATGATGACCAGCGACGAGGCGATGTTGATCCAGTAGTTGGAGACGATGGTGACCGGGTCGATGGCCAGGTCCGAGGGCAACGCTCCGATGACACTGGTGGTGATGCCGGCGAAGTTGCCGTCGATCGGGGACGGCAGCAGGTTGGTGGAGAAGGCGGCGCCAGCGGCTGCGAATCCACCCAGCAGGCCGGCCATGGGGTGACGTCCCGCAGCGGCGAAGACCAGCGCAGCCAGAGGCGGAATGACGACGAATGCGGTGTCGCTCATCAAGTTGCCCATCACGCCCACGAAGGCCACCGCGTAGGGCAGCAGCCAGCGCGGAGCCGAGCCGAACATCATCCGGATGGAGGTGCCGAGCAGACCGGATCCCTCGGCCACGCCAACCGCCAGGATGATGGGCAACACGTTGACCAGCGGCGGGAAGCCGATGTAGTTCTCCCCCAGCGTGGTGGTGAACCAGGACAGGCCCTCACCACTGAAGAACGGTTTGACCGTGACCGGGCCCTCCTCCGAACCTGGCACGGTGACCGTGGTGCCCAGGGCACCGAGGACGGTGGAGAGCACCGCGACGATCAGGAAGAGTCCGGTAAAGAGGATCAGGGGATCCGGCAGGCGGTTGCCCCACTTCTCGACGCCGCCGAGCAGGCGGTCCCCGAGGGTGCGGGACGTGGGGGTGCCGGTGGGGAGGGAGGACAAGGCAGACCTCTGGTGTCTCTGGGGTGGGGGACGTGGCCAGTTTAGGATCCGGACGAAGCGCCGGACAGCGTTCGGAGACCTGCGGTGTCATGTGCGCGGGTCATCGGGCGCTGACGGCTGAGCGCGGAGTCCTGGCATTGACGGTGTCCGCGCCGAACAGCGGCAGCCCGCCCGGAGCTGACTCGTCCCCACCGGGAACCCGGGACCTCGTGCCGCGCTCCTGCTGGAGTAGCTAGATGACGGCTTGGCTGAGAGGCCTAGAACTGCAGACCATGGCGAATGAACGGCCTTGTGGCGGCTGGTTCTGGCCGAACGCGTGCGCCAATAGGGTGAAGGAACCAGACGGCGAGCAGAGGGGTCCCAAATGACGGTGAAGATGCGGTCGCTTCCGGCTTGTGGCGCGGTGGTGGTGTTGACGGCTGGAATCGTCCTGACGGGCTGTGGCAGCGAAGCCGGACAAGGTGCGGGTGAAACCCCGTCCCCACCCACCACCCCGAGTGAGACGACGTCTACCAACCCCGAGTCGACGCGATCCTCCCCGCTGGCTTCTCCTGTGGGCAGTCTGGATGAGCTGCTCGAGGCCGTCGACGAGCGTTTCGACTGCCCGGATCCCTCAGATGGCTTCTCCGGGGAAGATCACTTTTTCATGATCGATGGCGGTGAACAACTCGTGGGGCGTCAGTGTGGCGAGACCATCGTCATGGCGTGGTCCGAGGACAATCCCTGATCCAGGGCGCCCGCGAGCTGCTAAATTCAGCCGTCGCACCCGTACCCGTGGTGGGCACGGCGCATTGGTTCGTCGCCGACATTACCGAGGCCGGCGAGGGCGGGACAGGTGCCCTGGAGCACCAGGCGGCATCCAAGGACTTGGACAGGCTCGCTGCCGAGCTGGGCGCCGACTTAACCGAAGGCTGATCGGTCCCGACCTCCTGCGGCCAAGCTGCTCATATCCAGCAGCTGTCTGCAGTAAGCGACATCAAGGCTTCGGTGAGCCAATGTCAGATGGGGATCCTCTTACGGCATCGCATCGTTGCCCATATGGCCCTCGGCAGCACCTCCGAACTCCCGCCGTAGGCCGTCCCCTTACGGACAGTCCTAGCGTCCACAAGGTGGCATCTCGTGCTCGCGAATCCTGGCATCCGCGCAGCCGACGTCTGATGCTGCTGATCAGCAGTGAGTGTCAAGGCAGGTTTGTCTCACGGGGCATTGGGAGTCAACAGCGGCCCTCGAATGACTGTGCGCAAGCTGTAGCTTTTCAAGGCCTTTCAGCGGTGGGTGCTGGCTTGCGTGGATGTCCGGTGGTTCAGGCCAGGTGCAGGGTGGTGAGGCAGGTGGGTCCGTCGGGGCCGGAGTCGAAGGGCGTGCTGGCTGTCGTGCCTTCGGCGGTGACGGTGACAGTGCCCGTGTGGTCACGAGGGATCCAGAAGCCGGTGAAGCCGTTGGTAGCGGTGGTGGTGTCCTCGTCGAGGAGGCTCTGGCCTGCATGGGTGGTCACGGTGACGTGGACGGGGGTGTCGACGAGCTCACCCTGGCACCCGCCGAGGTTGTGGTAATAGCACTCGTGTGTCTGGGTGCGGTAGGGCGCCATGGACAGGTAGAACTGCCCGCCAGTGAGGGGGACGGTGACCTGGTCGGAGTCGTCGGCGAAGGCGACCTGGTCGTAGCCGACGGAACCGGTGAGGGCCAGGGGGCGCGGCTTGGATACCCGGTCCAGGGAGGCGACGGCGTCTTCGGCGGTCGCGGCCTCGATGCCGTGGGCGGCGAGCATCTGCCGGACCTTCGGATCGAGGGCGTCTGCGGTACCGCCGGTGGTTGTGCCGACGCTGCCGGTGTCCGGGATCGTGGGTGAGCATGCCACCAGGGCGGTGGAGCCGAGCAGGCCGAGGCCGCCAGCGCTCAGGTGTCTGCGTGTCAGGGTCACGGGTTCCTTTCCGCCTCGCGCCACATCGCAAGGATCGACTCTCCATTCTCCCCCGGAGCGTCAGCGTACCCGGGGCGGGTGGTTTGAAGGTTTGGCGAAGATTCCCCTGGCACGGGCCGGTGTCGGGGTGCCGGTCGGGATGGTGGGGAGACACTGGAGGCATGGATCCTGGCACTGATTCCACCCTCCCGGCCGGTCGGGTGTTGGTCGTGGACGACGAGAAGCCCCTGGCGGCAATGGTGGCAACCTACCTGGCCCGCGCCGGCTACGACACGACGGTCGCCCACACCGGTCCCGACGCCCTGGAAGCTGCCCGCGGCCATGACCCAGACGTGGTGGTCCTGGACTTGGGGCTGCCCGGACTGGACGGGATCGAGGTCTGCCGCCGGCTGCGCTCCTTCTCCCAGTGCTATGTGCTGATGCTCACCGCCCGCGGGGACGAGGAGGACAAACTGGCCGGGCTTGGGGCCGGGGCCGATGACTACATCACCAAGCCCTTCAGCGTGCGCGAGATGGTCGCCCGGGTCGCCGCGGTGTTGCGCCGGCCGCGGACCGGCCTATACCCGGCCGAGCCTGCCCGGGTGTTCGGGGACCTGGTCGTGGACCTGGCCGCGCACGAGGCTCGGGTGGGTGGGTTGCCGGTGGGGCTGACGCGCACCGAGTTCGACCTGCTGGCGGCCCTGTCCGCCCGTCCGCAGCAGGTGATGACCCGCCGCCAGCTCATCGACACCGTGTGGGACCCGGCCTGGGTCGGGGACGAGCGGCTCGTGGACGTACACATCGGGAACCTGCGCCGCAAGCTCAACGAGGACCCGGGACGCCATATCGACACCGTCCGCGGGGTCGGCTACCGGATGGTGGCCCGGTGAGACGGCGGCATGGCCACGGCTTGGCCTCGCGCTTCCTGGCCGCTCAGCTGCTGGTGGTTGCCGTCAGCCTGCTGGCTGCGCTGGCGGTGGCGGTGGTGGCCGGACCGCCGATCTTCCATACCCATCTGCTCATGGCCGGGCGCAGCGAGGGCTCGGCCGCCCTGCTGCACGCAGAGCAGGCCTACCGAGACGCCAACCTCATCGTCCTGGCGGTGGCCTTGGGCACCGCCCTGGCGTGCGCGCTGCTGATCAGCGCCTGGTGCGCCCGGCGCATCCGTCGTCCCCTGGACCAACTGAGCACCGCGGCCCTGGCCATGGCCGGTGGCAGCTACGACACCCGGGTCCCGCCTCTGGAGGCCGGTACCGAGATGGACGCGGTAGCCGGGGCCTTCAACACCATGGCCTCCCGGCTCCAGCGCACCGAGATCACCCGCCGGCGGATGCTCTCGGATTTGGCCCACGAGCTGCGCACCCCCGTCTCGGTGCTCACCGTCTACGTCGACGCCCTCCAGGACGGGGTCACCTCCTGGGACAGGCTCACCGCGGAGCTGATGTCCGGACAGCTACGGCGCCTGGGCCGGCTGGTTGAGGACATCGGCGACGTCTCCCGCGCCCAGGAAGGGCATCTCACCCTGAACCGCATCGAACAGTCCGTGCAGGACCTGCTCGGCGAGGTGGCCGAAGCCCACCGCGGGGCCTTCACCGCCAAGGGAGTTGGCCTGGAGGTGGAAGCCGGGGACGGCGCCGGGTCCGTGGAGGTGGACCGTCAACGCATGGGCCAGGTGCTGGGCAACCTGCTCACCAACGCCCTACGCCACACCCCAACCGGCGGCACCGTCACCCTGCGCGGCACCGCCCACCGCCCCGGGCGACTGGCTCTGATGGTCGCCGACACCGGCGAGGGGATCGGCGCCGAACACCTGCCGCAGATCTTCGAACGCTTCTACCGCGGCGACACCGCCCGGAACCGCGACCACGGTGGCTCCGGCATCGGCCTGGCCATCGCCCGCGCCCTGGTCGAGGCCCACGGCGGAACCCTCAGCGCCGTATCCGCAGGACCGGGCCGAGGCGCGGTCTTCACCGTCGACATCCCCCGCCCACGGACACACACCGCCGGAGGATGACTCATACACTTGGTATATACCCCCCAGGGGTATATACCAAGGAGAGGAAGGGCAGCACCGATTCCTGCCGCACTCACGATCCGCCGAGGAGAACACCCATGGAGAACACGACCCGCACCCCGCTACCAATGGCCACCACCGGATGCGCTTGCTGCGCCCCCGCACCCGACTCCGGCGCCGAGCAAGAGGCCCCGGCCGGGGACCCCCGCCCGGCCGGGGCCTCGGAGTACCGGGTGGAGGGGATGACCTGCGGGCACTGCGTCGCCTCGGTCCTGGAGGAGATCTCCGCACTGGACGGGGTGACCGCGGTGGACGTCGACCTGGTCGCCGGCGAAGTCTCCACCGTCACCGTGACCGGCCCGGTGAGCTCCGATACCGTCCACTCGGCCATCCAAGACGCCGGCTACACACCGAGCATCTGACCACCCACCGGAACACCCGGCCCCGCGTGAGGGGCCCGTGCGGAAGGAACAGCATGAACACCCCCGACCACGACCACCCAGACCGGGATCACGCCGGCCCTGGCCAGCACGCCGATCATGGCCATCACGTGGATGAGGACACGCACGGTCAGGCCATGCCCCACGACCACGCCCACTCAGCGGTGGATGAGGACCACGCGGTCCATGACCACGGGGAGCATGCCGGGCACTCGGTGGCGATGTTCAAGAACCGGTTTTGGCTCTCACTGGCCCTGTCGATCCCGGTGGTGGTCTTCAGCCACATGGTCGCCGATCTGCTCGGCTACCGGGCCCCCGAGTTCCCGGGCTCTGAATGGATCGCCCCGGTGCTAGGCACCGTGATCTACTTCTACGGCGGCATGCCCTTCCTGAAGGGAGGGCTGACCGAGCTGCGCTCCCGGCAGCCCGGGATGATGCTGCTGATAGCCATGGCCATCACGGTGGCCTTCGTGGCCTCGTGGATCACGTCCTTAGGTCTCGGCGGGTTCATGTTGGACTTCTGGTGGGAGCTGGCCCTGCTGGTGGTCATCATGCTGCTGGGCCACTGGATGGAGATGCGTGCCCTCGGCGCTGCCTCCTCCGCCCTGGACGCCCTGGCCGCCCTGCTGCCCGACGAAGCCGAAAAGATCACCGCCGAGGGCACCACCACCACGGTGTCGATCGGCGAGCTGGCGGTCGGGGACACGGTCCTGGTCCGTTCCGGGGCCCGGGTGCCGGCCGACGGGACCCTCACCGAGGGAACGGCCGAGTTCGACGAGTCCATGATCACCGGGGAGTCCCGGGCCGTGGCCCGCACCGTGGGCGAGCTAGTAGTGGCCGGGACCGTGACCACCGACAACACCGTGCGGGTGCGCGTCTCCGCAGTCGGGGCCGACACCGCCCTGGCCGGCATCCAACGGATGGTCGCCGACGCCCAGGAATCCTCCTCCCGCGCCCAGGCCCTGGCCGACCGGGCCGCCGCGCTGCTGTTCTGGTTCGCCCTCGGCGCGGCCATCATCACCGCCATCGTCTGGGTGGCCATCGACCAGCCGGACGACGCCGTCACCCGCACCGTCACCGTGCTGGTCATCGCCTGCCCGCACGCCCTGGGCCTGGCGATCCCGCTGGTCATCGCGATCTCCACCGAACGCGCAGCCAAGGCCGGGGTGCTCATCAAGGACCGGATGGCCCTGGAGCGGATGCGCACCATCGACGTGGTCCTGTTCGACAAGACCGGCACCCTGACCGAGGGCGCACACGTGCTCACCGGCACCGCACCGGCCCCGAGTACCTCCGAGGCGCAGCTTCTGGCCTACGCCGCCGCGGCTGAGGCCGACAGCGAGCACCCCGTGGCCCGATCCATCGTCACCGCCGCCACCGACCACTCCGGCGCCGCCGCACTGGGACTGCGCGGCACCGGGTTCCAGTCCGCCACCGGCCGCGGGGTGAAGGCCACCGTCAACGGATCCGAAGTCCTCGTAGGAGGACCCAACATGCTCCGCGAACTCGCCCTGGACACCCCCGAGGCCCTCGCTGGCCACACCCGGGCCTGGGCCGACCGGGGGGCCGGGGTGCTGCACGTGGTCCGCGACCGCACCGTCATCGGGGCGGTGGCCGTAGAGGACAGGGTCCGTCCCGAGTCCCGGGCCGCCGTGGCCGCCCTGCACGCCCGCCTGTGAAGGTCGCGATGATCACCGGCGACGCCCGCCAGGTCGCCGAGGCCGTCGGCGCGGACCTGGGCATCGACGAGGTCTTTGCCGAGGTCCTGCCGAAGGATAAGGACACCAAGGTCACCGAGCGTAGTTGCGCGGGCTGCGCGTGGCCATGGTCGGTGACGGTGTCAACGATGCCCCCGCCCTGGCCCGCGCCGAGGTCGGCATCGCCATCGGGGCCGGCACTGACGTGGCCATGGAATCGGCCGGCGTCGTCCTGGCCGGCAACGACCCACGCGCTGTGCTGTCCATGATCGAGCTCTCCCGGACCAGTTACACCAAGATGATCCAGAACCTCATCTGGGCCACCGGCTACAACCTGGTCTCCGTACCCCTGGCCGCCGGCGTGCTCGCCCCCATCGGGTTCGTGCTCTCCCCGGCCGTCGGGGCCGTGCTGATGTCCGCCTCCACCATCGTGGTCGCCCTCAACGCCCAACTGCTACGTCGGATCGACCTGGACCCCGCCCGACTGGCCCCGGCCAGCGGCCCGCAACGGCACACCACACCCCAGCCCGCGACCGCCACCAGCTGACCGCGGGCCCGGACCCCTGTCGAAACCCCCACCGGAAGGAACCATGATGAAACGCAACACCACCACCCTGGCCGCCCTGACCCTAGCCTCCGCCCTGACGCTGACTGCGTGCGGCACCGGCTCCGAGGACAACGGCGCCGGCTCTGAGCCCGCCCCGGCCACCAGCTCGGCTGCTGCCACCTCCACGGCCACGGACACCGCGGCCCCGTCCGCCACGGCCACCGGCTCGGCTGAGGAGATCTCGGCTGAGCACAATGACGTGGACGTGATGTTCGCCCAGATGATGCTCCCCCACCACGAGCAGGCCGTGCAGATGAGCGAGATGCTGCTGGCCAAGGACGACATCCCGGCCGACGTCGCGGACTTCGCCCAGCAGGTCATTGATGCCCAGGGTCCGGAGATCGAGCGCATGAACGCCATGCTCACCGCCTGGGACGCGGAACCGATGGGGGAGATGGAGGGCATGGACCACGGCGGGATGTCCGGGATGATGTCCGATCAGGACATGGCCGCCCTCGAACAGGCCCAGGGCACCGAGGCGGCCCGGCTGTACCTGGAGCAGATGACCGCCCACCACGAGGGTGCTATCGATATGGCCCAGGACGAGGTCGACAGCGGCCAGAACCCCCAGGCGGTGGCACTGACAGAACAGGTCATCGACGCCCAGGAAGCCGAAATCGCCGAGATGCATCAAATGCTCGAAAGTCTCAAACGGGAGCCGCCGCCCCGTCTCGCTCGGCTCTGCCCGTGCCGCTGTTGCACTGAAAGGACCCACACGGCTCCATCCACCCTGGCGGAAGGGGCCGTGTGGGTCCTGGCGCATCGGTTGGACGTCCATCCAACTCGGGATCCCGACATTGCTGGGGGTGCGCCCTGGGGATCCGTCAGTCGGTGGGGCACTGGCGTTCGGCCGGCTCCTCGTAGTCAGGCACGGGCCGTGCTTGCGCCTGTTCGGGGGTCGTGGCGATCCCGTTGTCTTGGATGTCCTGGATCAGCCAGTCCATCTCGAAGATTTCCCGCCGCTGGGCTTCGCTGATCTCCACGGCCAGCTCGCACACCCTGACGTCTTCGATACTGGCCCGCTCGGACCTCGTGATGGCCAGTGAGTGGTGCGGGATCATCGCCCGCATGAAGTCGCTGTCGTCCACGGTCGCCTGACTGCGATCCAGGGCGATGCCACCGCCAAGGAGCAATACGCTGACCGCCACCACAGCAATATTGGCCTTCGGGTTCCGGTACATGTTCAGCATCCAGGCCAGCATCACCAGGCCCATGGCCCCGCCCATGGTCAAGGCCATGAACAGCCGGCTCTCACTCCAACGGACATGTCCCCACTCCCAGGAACCGGCGAACATCGTCCAATACATGACCACCATGCCGGTCAGGATCATCGCGGCGAACCGCAAGTACATCTTCAGGGAGCGGTGCGGCGCCTGATGACCACCGCCGCGATCACCACCCTGGTCACTGCCGTGTTCAGTTTTTGACACGTCGGGTTCTCCTTCTGCGGGGATGCTCTTGTACCAGCGCGCCAGTCAGGTCCGGAAGCACGTTATCCACGCCTGCTGGCCCTGACCGGCGTTCCGGCATCGGACGGGGTTGTGCTCAGCCCATGGAGGCGAGCAACTCGGCGCAGGCCTGTTCGCAGCGCCGGCAGGCCTCGGCGCACACCTTGCAGTGCTCGTGCATGTCGGTGTGCTTCTCGCACTCCTCGGCGCACGCCTTGCAGGCGGTGCGGCAGGCCTCGAGCAAGGCCCGGGTGGTCTCGGCGTTATTGCCGGTCTGACGGGACAGCACCCGGCCGGTGGTTTCACAGATGTCGGCGCAATCCAGGTTGAACCGGATGCACTGGCGCAGTTCGGCGACCATGTCCTCGGCCAGACAGGCGTCGGCGCAGGCCGTACAGGTCTGGGCGCACTCGAAACAGGCCTCGATGCACTCGGCCAGCTTCTGCCGATCGATATTTCCCAGGTCCTTCGGGTAGGTCTCTAGCATCGAGCTCACGTGATGGGTCATGGCTTACTCCTTCGTTGGTCCGATCGAGAGAACGAGCCGACTGAAACTGGCCCGCCGTGCTACCTACCGTAGGCTCACCCCCCGGCCCGGATGAAGTGTTGGTGTTTGAAGATTCCATGAAGATCCCGCTTGACGGAGGACGCTGTCGCAAACGCTCGGAGGCGAGAACGGGCCCGAGAATCCGGCTGAATCGCCTGTAAGTGTTGGTGGTGGCTGGCCTGGGGCTGGCTGGCAGGGTTGGCGCTAGTCACTCGGTACGAAAAGCTCGCCCTGGCCTACCGCGGCGGGGCAGTCCTGCGGGCGATCACCCTGTGGCTCAAACGGTTAGGAGACACGCCCTAGCCGGTCCGCACAGCTGAGCACACCCGCGATGCTCAGCTGTGCGGACGCGGCACGGCGGAATCAGCTTCGAGACACCGGCTGCTGCAGCTCAGTCACCCAGTCGGCTTGGTCCTCGGCCTCGGCCCGGACGTACAGCTCTCGGCATGACCCGGCGGGCTCGTACCCGTTGTCCACGATCCAGCGATGCATCTCCTGCCAGCTCTCATGGATGGTCGTCATCGGTCCCAGGTGCACACCGCACACGGCCTGCACTGCTGGCAGGTCGACGAGTTCGGTGCCCTGAGGTGCCTGGCTGAGGCTGGTTGCGTAGCCGACCACGACGTCCATGCCGTCGTCGCTGGGCGCGTAAGTCGCCACGGGCGTCTCCAATGCGCCCGGAGCATGGGCGATCGCATCAGCGACGGCGTCGAATATCGGGCCGATGTCCTCGCCCATCCGGTCTGGGTCGAGCGTCGCAGTCCGGGCGATCAGCCGCAGTGCGGGCTGGGACTTGATGACGTAGTCGGTGGGCATGTGGTTCTCCTTCTCGATCATCCGGAGCCTCGACTCAACCGCCGCCAGCCTGGTCCTGACGGCGCGCTCCTCGGCCTCCAACTCCACCTGTCTGAGGCGAAGCATGCCCCGCAACTCGCGCGGACCCACGTCGTCGACGAGCAGCTCACGCACCTGCTCGAGAGTGAAGCCGAGGTCCTTGAGAGCTACGAGACGGTTGAGGGCGTGGAGCTGCTCGGGATCGTAGGAGCGGTAGCCGGTGCCCACATCCACGTGCGCAGGCCGCAGCAGCCCGATCGCGTCGTAGTGGCGCAGCATCCGAACCGACACCTGACCGAGTCGGGCGAAGTCTCCGATCTTCATCATGCGTCCTTTGTTCCAGCTGCCACAGTGTGAGGGTCAAGTCCTGCGCCGCAGATCTCTCGCAGACGCACCCGACACGCGACTGCCCACTGACCGGGGCGCCCAGATGGAGCCACCATGAAAACAGCTAAACCTACAGGAATGCAGGCCCGACTTTTTCGATGCCACGAGACATCATGCGGTCGGGCTGACAGGTATTGAACCTGCGACCCCTTGACCCTCAGGCGTCCAGACTGCTCCCGCGAGACCGGATTCTGCGTGATTCCGGCCGTCAGTCTGCCCCTATCCCCTGCTTCTTGATCACTTTCGTCGTGCCGTGCTTCTACGCGCCGATCACTCCGCGGCGTCGTGAACGGTCCGGGTTAGCCCCCGGGTTCGGCCTGATTTACCTACGACCCCCTCGTTCGTTGTGGGTGGAGGGTGTACCGTCTCGAAAGTCAGACCATCAACCAACTATTGGAGTTTCACCATGAAGGCTGTGGTCTATCAGGGACCGCACGATGTCGCAGTCACGGATGTTCCGGACGCGAAGATCGAGCGGCCCACCGATGTGCTGGTCAGGGTGACAACGACCAACATCTGCGGCTCGGACCTGCACATGTACGAGGGGCGAACCTCCTTCGAGAAGGGCCGGACGTTCGGTCACGAGAACATGGGAGAGGTGGTGGAGATCGGCAAGGGAGTAGAGAAGGTCAAGGTGGGCGACCGGGTCGTGCTGCCCTTCAACATCTCGTGCGGGTTCTGCAAGAACTGCGAGCGAGGGCTCACGAACTACTGCCTGACGACGCAACCTGACCCGTCGGCCGCCGGTGCGGCCTACGGCTTCGCCGAAATGGGCCCGTACGGCGGCGGGCAGGCAGAACTGCTCCGGGTGCCCTTCGGCGACCACAACGCGCTGCGCCTGGGTGAAGACGCGCAGGACAAGGAGAACGACTACGTCATGCTCTCCGACATCTTCCCCACCGGCTACCACGCCACCGAGATGGCCGGCGTGATCCCGGGCGACAGCGTCGTGATCGCCGGGGCCGGCCCCGTGGGACTGATGGCCGCCCTGTCTGCGACGATCAAGGGCGCCGCAAAGGTGATGGTGGTAGATCGCCACCCCGACCGGCTCGCGCTGGCTGAGCAGATCGGAGCGATCGCCATCGACGACTCCAAGGTCGACCCCGTGCAGGCTGTGCTGGACGAGACCATGGGGCTCGGAGCCGACCGCGGCTGCGAGTGCGTCGGATACCAGGCCCACGATCCTGAGGGCAACGAAGATCCGGCTGCCACCTTGAACATGCTCATCAACTCGGTCCGGTTCACCGGCGGGATCGGCACCGTCGGCGTGTTCGTGCCCCAGGACCCGGGGGCCAAGGGCGAATTGGCCAAGCAGGGCAAGGTGGCCATCGACTTCGGCACCCACTGGTTCAAGGGACAGACCATGGGCAACGGTCAGGCCCCGGTCAAGAGGTACAACCGCCGGCTGCGAGACCTCATCGCGGCTGACAAGGCGAAGCCGTCCTGGATCGTCTCCCACGAGATCTCCCTGGATCAGGCTGCCGACGCCTACAGGAACTTCGACGCCAGGTCCGAGGGTTGGACCGAGGTCGTCATCAAGCCCGGCATGTCAAACGGAAAGGGGGCGAACTGACATGGCAGCAGATCTTCAGGGCAAGAGGGTCGCGATCCTCGCCGCCGACGGAGTCGAACGCGTTGAACTCGAGCAACCCCGCGAAGCACTGGACCGCGCGGGCGCTCAGACCGAGGTCCTCTCGATCCACGACGGCGAGATCAAGGCCCGTAAGAACGACCTGGATGAAGCGGGCACGTTCATCGTCGACGGGCTGGTCGCCGACGCCTCGGTGGGCGACTACGACGCACTGCTGCTTCCCGGCGGCACGGTGAACCCCGACCAGCTCCGGGTCGACAAGGACGCCGTTTCCTTCGTCCGCGACTTCGTCGAGAGCGGCAAGCCAGTGGCGGCGATCTGTCACGGGCCGTGGACGTTGATCGAGGCTGGCGTGGCCGCCGGTCGCACCCTGACGTCGTTTCCGAGCATTCGCACCGACCTGCGCAACGCCGGCGCCGACGTCGTCGACCAGGACGTGGTGGTCGACAAGAATCTCATCACCAGCCGCTCGCCGGAGGACCTACCGGCGTTCTCCGAGGCGATCGTGTCCCAACTCGCGGGCACCCCGACAAAGGAAGAGGAGAAGTCATGAGTGTGACCAAGGGATTGCTGGTCAGGTTTGAGGCGTTGCCCGGGAAGGAGGACGACGTGAAGGAGTTCCTTGACAGCGGCCGTGCGCTTGTTGCGGACGAGCAGGCGACCACCGCGTGGTTCGCGTTCCGCCTCGGGCCGACCTCGTTCGGGATCTTCGACGTGTTCCCCGATGACGCCGGACGCGACGCCCACCTGTCCGGCCCTGTAGCGGTAGCTCTCGGCGAGCAGACCGGCACGTTGTTCTCCGAACCGACGATCGAGAAGCTCGACGTACTGGGCTCCAAACTCCCCGCCTGACACCACAGAACGGGAGCACTGGCCCAGACAGGAGGGGTCGCTGCGCGCGGGGACTTCGGGCTTACACAGCCCGCTGACGTCGTGGCAGCAACCCTTTCTCTTGCGGCCTATCGCTCATCACCAACAGATCGAGGAACCGCTATGACAGGAACTGACGACGGCGTTGCCACGACGCGTTCACCCGAGGTAGCAGTGATCGGGGGCGGGATCGTCGGTCTGTCGACGGCGTACGCTCTTCGGGAGCAGGGCGTGCCGGTGCGTTTGTACGAGGCTGGTCTGCCTGGGACGGGTCAGTCCGCAGGCGAGTCGCGGATCTTCCGACATGCCCACGACGACCCGCGACTCGTTGCTTTCGCGCGCGAAAGCCGCGGCGTATGGGATGAGTGGGCCGAACACTTCGACGTCGAGCTGGTCTCATCAGACGGTGTCCTGGCGATCGGAGACAGCGCCCTGGAGCGGCTGCGGGTGCTCGACCAGGTCGGCGGCGTGGAAGCGCACGAGATCGACGCGGCCGAGGTCGCCCAGAGGATGCCGCTGCTCGCTGGCTACTCGGGGCCGGCGGTGCTCGACGAGTCGGGCGGCGCGATCCGCACCCGCGCCGCGATCACGGCACTCACGGGTGCCCTGGCAGGTGCGGTCACCACCGGTGAGGTCATCTCCATCGATCCCCGCGCCGACGGGACGGTCGAGGTCCGCAGCGTCACCGACCGGGCTGTCTACTCCAAGGTGGTCGTGTGCGCCGGCCGGGAAACCGCCCGCCTGGCACGCAGCGTCGGCCTGTCGCTGCCGGTTCGCCTTGCCGCACACGTCCGGCTGACCTTCGACGTGAAAGCCGCCGCCCCGGCACGAGTCGCTTGCCTGCAGGACAGCAGCGGCGTCTATGGCGAAGTCGGCGTCTACGCGACGCCGCTACCGGGCAACAGCAGCTATTCGGTCGGACTCAGCGACACCGTCGGCGTCCGCGATGACGGAACTTTCATTGACCCGGCGGCGATTCGATCGTTGGACGAACGCGCACGCGAATACGTGACACGGGCGCTGCCCGGTCTCCACCCAGAGCCGCGGGACTTCCTTCATTGCTGGGTGACCGACCTCCCGTGGAGTGAGGACGGCGTGGCCGTGTGGGAGGCAGGCTCTGTCTTTTTTGTGGCCGGTCACAATCTGTTCAAGCAGGCACCTGCGCTAGGTCGCGCTCTTGCCCAGGCTGCGACCGGCGGCGGTCTCCGCGCCGAGCTCACGCCCGAAGCGCGCCTCGGAGAGGCTCAGGGCTAGGGCGTGTCTCCCCATCGCGTGGGGGGGTGACCCGCGATTTTAGCCAGCATGTCGCGGATGAGGGCGCTTTCGGATGCCGACTGGAAACTGGTCGAGCCGTTCATGCCGACCTCGGATGGTAAGCGAGGTAGACGTTTTCGTGATCACCGCACGGTGGTGGAGGGGATCATCTACCGGCACCGGTCCGGGATCGCGTAGCGGGACCTGCCACGTGAGTTCGGTCCCTGGCAGACGGTATGGACACGCCACCGCCGCTTCGCCGGGGACGGCACCTGTGACCGTGTCCTGAGCGCGCTGCTGACTCGAGCAGACGCGGCCCAGCAAGCCAACCGCAAACGCCGCGGGGCCCAGGGAGGACGCGCACCCAAGACCGACCCCACCGCGTACGCCAAACGCCACGTCGTCGAAAACGGCTTCGAACGAGTCAAGCAATAGCGCGCCCTGGCCACCAGATACGACAAGCTCGCCCTGACCTATCGGGCCAGCGCCCCCCGGCACTAACGATCAGTTGTCACCTGTTCGTTCCTCACGCCCGCTCGATCCCGCTGCCACTCTTCCCAGGTCTCATCTGAAACCGAACGCATGCGCTCCTCATACGTGTCGCCGAGAAAGACCAACCAGTCGAAGGCTGCGTGTTCAAGACCGCTTCGGGGGATGGTGAACGCCGGACCGTAGAGATTCCTATCCGACAGCTGGACTGCGGAATCGAGGTACCAGCTTAGGCTCGCTGCTCGATTGTCCTTCTCTCCGAACTCGACGTGGAAGGTCTCGTGCCCGAAGTCCATGTTGGCGTTTGTCGCGACGACCTCTCAGTCGACGCTCCAACCGGCCCCACACGGCTCGGAGTTCGGCACGCTTGACATCAGTGGTCGCAGTTCCACTCTGCCGTAGTTGCTCTGGTTCGTCCTGGCTTCTTCCGGGACGGCTCCTTCAACGACCGGGCCGGGGACCGCGCACCATGACACGAGAGGTCGATCGTGTGCTCTCGGTCCCGGAACTCTCCTGGTCCCCTTTTCCACAGAGAGGCCGGACGAGGCGGTCCGGCTAACCGCAGGCGGCCGTCCGACACCGCCCCAGGGGACCAGAGGGGGACCACAAGATACGACCGCCGGACGTGATGAAGCCCAGGCGAGAAACCTACTCTCACCTGGGCCTTTACGTCGGGCTGACAGGATTTGAACCTGCGACCCCCTGACCCCCAGGTGCCAGGAGCGGGGCTCCCGGGCCACCTGACCTGGGGTTTCACCTTCCACGGCATGCTCTGCGCGTCATATTTTGCACAGTTTGCAGACTGTTGGTCACCTGATTGGTCCACTTCACTTCCGGGCCGCGGGACTGCCACGTTCGTCATCTCAACTAGCCGACTTGCGGATGTTGCAGATCAGGTGAGCGAGCACTGAATTGTCTCGGGTGTGGTCTCCGCCTCTCGACAGCGGCACGACGTGGTCCAAGCTCGCGCTCATGGCGTCGGGATGGAGCACTTCGGGGTCGACCTCCTGTCCGCAGATACCGCAAAGCCAATGGTCTCGTTCGTACACCTCCCACGGGTCGAATCGCTCGATGGCCGCTTCCTCCCGCGCCCTCCGCTCATGCTTGGCCGCGTTGCTGCTGACTCGGCGCCGACGATCCATTTCCGCTCGGTAGCGAGCCGAATGCATCGGCGCAGGATAGTGCGGCGAATCGACGGGGGCGGCGGCGTAGCACTCCCAGAAGAAGTAGTCCACGCCGTCGGGCTGTAGGTCCGTAATGCGCTCGCGACGCCATTCACACAGCACGCCGTTGACTCGGAAAGTGTGGCTGAACAACTGCCCTTCGGGCCGCTCGCCTCCTGGGGCGTGCGGCCCGATCACCAAGGATGAGTAGTAGCCGTCGCTGGTGGCGCCGGCAACAAACATGTCGCCGCTTTCGGCAACGGCTATCACGACCCGCGAGGTGAAGTAGCTGTCGGGCATGTCCTGGACGAGGTATTGGGTCAGGATGCCGTAACGCTCGACCATGTCACCGGGGCGCGGGCCGTATCCCTCCCATTCGATAGGTAGTTCAGGCAAGACGGCGTCCGGCCGGGTTTGAAACACGCGAGGGCCGCTGGTGCGCGGATTCGGTCGGGGCCCGAAGGCTTCGACCGCCGCTGCCACCCCCTCGGCGTCGATGCTCGCGCTGCCCCGTCCGTACCTGCGGCGCAGCCGGCTGTTGCACCGTCCCGAGCACACGTGTCTGTCACGTTGAACCCAGTGGGCGCTTGCTGGTATCGGTACACCGCAGATGACGCAGGGTTCGCCACCCTTGGCGCGACCTTCGGAATGTTTCAGCGCCTCATCCATGACGCGGAAGTGAGCGTCTTGATCTGCCATGACGATCAGCCTGCCATCAGTGACGCTTGCGGAGTCCACTACTCATGGCTGGTTACGGACAAGGCCAGTCCTGCCGCATCACCTGTGGTCTTCGACACGCGTTCAAGGAGAGGCTGAACACGGGCGCGTGCGTCCGCCCATCTTGACGTCCAAACGTCTGCGGCAGCGGCAGTGTCGATCTGACTGATGGCAGCGTCGAGGACAGCGGCGTCCAGGTCATCTGCGAGAGCAATGAATCGCGCTATCCCTGCCAGATCATGGTTCTGAGGCTTCGTAATCGCCGGCACGAGGTCGCCACGCATTTGGCTAAGCCATTGGATTGCCGCGTCCCGATCGATACCTGCCACAGCGCCTAGATCGGCGGTGAGTGCTCCCCATCCCGAGCCGGCTGGAGCGTGAGTCTCCACGCGCACGCCTCTGCGGATCGAACGTATCGCGAGGTCTGGGTACTGTCTCACGAGCACGGAAGGGAACGGCTCAATGTCCTCCTCATGCTCTTCGAGGAACCCGCGAACGACGCCGTTGCCCCGCTCTCCCCAGCTCAGGTGGTGGAGCATGTGCTCGATCGCGCCGAAAGGACGGCCTTCAGGCCATCCTTCCTCCCGAGCTTCTTCGACGACACGCAAGAGCCAGTCCGTCGACAAGTTGCTGGCGATCTCGTCCGTAATATCTGTCGACAGGTACGAGAGCCACGCGAGCAGCAGGTCGAGGTTGTGGAGTTGATACTTCTTCTTGCGTTCTAGCGAGAGAGCAGCGGCGGTCCAGTCAACCGCCTGCATCTCTGCGAGAACGGTCGCGGCTAGTTCACGAAGCGCAGGTTCGGTAGCTTCCATGAACGCGGTGCGAGCGGCGTCCGACTCGTGGGGCTCGCGTTCGTCATCATCGTCATCGCGCGCGGATGGCGCATCGGCGAGCATGGCTACGAGGATCATCGTGCCGAAGATCCAGTCTGAGAAGTTACTTGCCGCGTCCGCGAGGTCATGTTCCATCGCGTCCCGAATCTCACCGGCGCAGGCCTCGAAGACCGTTCTGGCTGTGCGAGGGGCGATGGAGGCGAGCGCGTCGATGAGGTCGTACACCTCAAACGGGTGCGATCGCGAGTCCCTCTCCGACAGCCAACGTGTGAGGGCATCTGGGTCGACGCCTCTATCACACTCGTCGCTCCAGGCAAGGAGGTTTCCGCTCCGCCAGTCTGGGCAGAGTTCTTGGATGAGGTGGGTCCAGTCCATCGCCGACCAGCGGGTCCCCGCGACAGAAAGCCGTTTTGCAATCATTCTGGCCGCGGCGGTGCCCCGAATTCTCTCGTAAGCAGCTTCGTGATTTGAACGAAGCCCACTCAACATCCATCGGTAGCCGTTGACTTCTTCGGCTGCCACATACGGAAGCCACTGGATGATGCTGCTCGCAAGCTCATCGGCGGCTGATTCGGGCAGTTTGAGCAGCCATTCGGAGGCCCAGAGGAGGTTCAGTGCGACGCCGCGGTCGCTACCAGGCGTCGCTGCGAGGCACTGGCGGAGAAGACTCTCGGAGACCTCCTCATCGAGAATTGAGGTGGCCCACCGGTAGCGGTAGGCGTCCATACGATCGAATACTCGAAAAAGCCAAAACTTGCCCGCGACTTCAACTTGGTTGTCGAGCAGGGCTGCACGAACGCCCGCTCGTACTGTGGCCCCGATCCCGTCGGCTTCGCGTTGTCCGAGATTCTGCAAAGCCCGCTCAGCGATCCGGATGTGTGCGGCCCGGACGCGGCCGTCATGTTCGCGGATGAGTTTCTCGTTAGTCAGAAGCAACAGTGCCCGGTCGATGCGATCCACTTGCGGTGCACCCTCCGGACCGAAGCGGGCGCTCGCCTGCTTCGCGGCCATAGAGGCAAGCTCCTCACGTGTAACGCCTGCGTCTCTCGACGTCATCTGAGCTGTGCAGATGAACGCGAGCACCAGGGCAGCATCAACGTCCTCAACAGCCCGATCCAGTGCACCGACAATACGACGCTCGCCACCTGACGCCACGAACATGTAGAGCCATGGCTCTGTAGCCGTGCGCGCCGCGAGGTCGAGACGTTGCTCGGGCGTATCCGAGAAGACGGACCATCGCACCCGGTCGTCAAGTCGCGTCAGCAACGGGGCGACCATGTCGATATTGGCTCGGCAGTACTCATCGAGAACTCTTACCGCCTGGGCCGCGAGAAGTGTCTCATCGTCCCGAGTCTCCAGCCGTTCTGTGGAAACCAAGAGGACAGCGTGCGTGTCATCCGCAGATGATTCAAAATCAGCGACCACCCCGCGCTCAATGGCTTGAGCGTCGTCGATCACCGCAAGCACGGGACCTTTCAGACGACGGAACTCTTCCACATCGACAGTTGAAGCAACGCCCGCCTGCTTCAGTTCAACAACCTTCCATCCCTCGCGGTTGAGCCGACGAGCAGCGTGGAATGCCGTGACAGATTTTCCCGTACCGCTAGACCCAGACAAGGTCGCGAACCGCGACGCGAGCAACCGCTCCGCGAGTCGCGGAGCAGCCGGCAGTTCAGGACACGCATCCACATCTGTCGGATGAAGACGCTCTCCCCTCAGCGCCGCCAGAAAGTTCCGACTTCGGAGGAACGTGACGTACTTCCACCCTCTTAGCGGGTCGACAGGCGCAAGCGCTGTAGCAAATCCCGCGAGTGCCCAATCAGCGCTTCCCACGATCGCTCCGTCGCCGGTGGCAGACGGTCCGACGCGGACAACAGGCCATCGCTCTTCCAGCGGTGCAAGCAACGATTCGACGACAGTCGCATCACTGCCGCTGTAGCCGAGCACCATGAGTGTTCGCGGCCGATCCGAGAGTTCTGTGACACGGTCAAGCACCCCTGCGGGAACTTGGCCGTCCTCGTCCGGAAGCACCCAGTTTCCTTCCGGATGAGCGGCATCCCCGTGCGGCTTATGCAGAAGGCCGGCTGGCAATCCGACTCCGTACATGCGCTCATGGGCCCGCTCGAGGCAGGTATCCCAGTTGTACGAGACCACCGCCTCGACGTGTCCGGTGTTGACGAGACGAGCAATATCGAAGTGAGCGCTCGACGGTTCTCGGTCAGCATCGAGAGCAACAAAGGCTGATTGAAAGGACAGCCTGGCGGAAGGAAACTCTCGAATAAGCTCCCACCCCACCTGAAGAGCCGCGGAGTCTGACGGCAGAATTTCTTTCGCGCTTCCTGTGGCGCTCGTGCGTGCCCGCAACTCCGCGAGAGCGTCGGGAACATCTTCGATTGCCTGCCAGATAAGAGGCGGGAGCTGCGCTGTCATGGGGTAGCCACCGGCGGACAAGCCTGCACCAACGACGACAAAGGCGCCGAAGGACCTAACCATTCCAACCGCGTGCGCGAGCTCTACGTCTCTCTGGACAGCGCTCGTTGCTCTAGCCATTCCCCTGAATTCTCTCGCGCGTACGATCAGAGATCCGCTGTCGGAGCTGCGCGCGAACCTCATCATGGATGGTCGTGGAAGTTTCCTCGGCCGTTTCAACGGAGACCACGAGCGCGTAGCGGACGGTCTTGCCTGCACGGAGCCTTTGGGCATCGTCCATGCATTCGACGTGGATGGGGAACGCGTCGCCGTCGCCGAAGACCATCGTTCGAGTCCCTTGGACGATCTCGTGCTGGAGACTCCCCCGCCTAACCGCGTTGTGCTCAGCGTCCGTTCGGTCTCCGCCGGCGAGGCTGGTATCGGGTGTCGCGAAGTAGACCTTGGCACCTCGATACCTTGTGAGCTGACCCACGGTCGGAACCATGTATGCGAGGGTGATCGTGAAGCGGTGCCACTCCGCTCGCGCCCGAAGGGACGGCGGCAGAGGCAAGTCGTACGTGTGGCGCTGGTTCCGCGCGATCAGTCCTCCGCCAACGAGTACAGCTCTGTTTGTTGCGGCGGTTCCGAGCCTGCTGGCGTCGAGCCGCCCATATCCGAGAAGCGCCGTCAGGCTCCGACGGGCCAGGTGATTGCTGAGTCCGAGTTCGCGGCGGAGTCTCGGTTCCCAGTCACCCCAGTTGCTTGCGTGGGTAAGGAGGGCGCGTACAAGCAGTGGGTGGTATTGCGGATCGGGCAATGCTGCGTCCTGGGCGTCGGGTGCGCCTGCTTCCAGGATGTCGAACAGGCGACTCGCCTCGCGCGTCACCAATGCGGTGGCGTTGCTGGTGCCGACCGTAAACACGGTGTTATTGGTCGCGCCAGCTCGTCCGGGAGCGGCTACTTGGAGGCCGGGGCCCGCGATCGCTGTATGGGCCGGCTCGATGGTCACTGTTTCGTCACCGGGCGTGGTGATCGGGCGGGTGTAGAGCACCCTTCCGCCGGTGTGGTGGAGGTCCGGCTTGACGGATCGATCGACACCGGGACCTGTCGCACCGTAGTGAGCCGGCGCGCCTGGGTGGGTGATGTCCCAGACGGTGTCGGGCACGTCGATGTCTCCGAGTCCGTCTTCGTGAGTAGCGCCAATGGTGAGTGCGTTGAGTGCGTCGCCCGGGGGCAAGATGCCCCGCAGGAGCGCAGCGTCGTAGACGGAACGAGTTGCCGCTGACCGCGCGGCATCGGAATCCGTAAGGGTGGCGGCGGGGATGATAATCGGGTCGCTGTGGTTGCCTGCGCTGACGATAAAAAGCAGGTTGTAGGAGTGGGCGAGCCAGTCGAGCAGACGTCCGACGGGGCTCATCCTCCTCACGAGGGCTCTCGCTTGGGCACCAATGGAGAGGTTGACGATTCGGACGCTAGGTGCGACTGCTGCCCTTCCCCCTTCGCCCTCGACAATGCGCTTGACGGCCTGGTGTAGGAGGTCGGTGAGGAGTCGGTTGGGAAGGATCTGCTCGTACCCTGGGGCGAACTCGTGGGGCCGCATGATGGGTCGTACGTACAAAGGGCGGTCCAGAGGTTCGCCGCCGCTGGAGAGGTCGCCTTGCACGATGAGAGACGCCATCGCAGTGCCGTGATTGCGTGATGACAGCGGGTAGCTTTCAGCAAGACCTTCAGGGTCATCGACCACCAGTCTGCCTGCGAGAGCGTCGTGGTTCGGGAACGGGAGCCCGTCAAGGAGCGCGATGCGTGGCAGGCCATCCACTCGGTCTCCGGGTGGGAGTCGGACTTTTGCGACGGGTTCGAGCGTAGGGGGCGCGACGCTCATGGGCGTGAACGGGCTGACGAACATGACCTCGTCGGTTGAGAGCAGCCGGATGGATTCCGCGCCATTGTTGAGCACGGATTGAACTTGTTGGATAGGGAGTTCCGCCAGCACCGCGTGATAGCCGATGTCGCCGATCTGTGATTCGTCGATGACTCGTCCACCGCTGGCAGTGATGGTTTGTTCAACATGAGTCTGGGCGCTGACGCGCTGGACCGCGTCGCGTCGGTACCAGAGTTCGATTTCCACCATGACCGTGCTGACGGACTGTCCGACGAGGTCGAGGGTTTCCTGCCACTGCTCGCGCAGCCCTGTCTCACGGATGCGATCCTCTGGTCCCCATCGTCGGATCGCGGTCAACTGTTGAAACGCCGACTTGAACTTGCCAAGGCCGTGCACGAAGGAGGCCGATGGATCTTGCTGCCAGAGGGCGAACAATCTCAGAAGTTCTTCGATCGCCTTGGCACTCGACATCACGAGGTAAAGGGAGTGCGCAACGGGTTTATCCGTGCGACCCGCTTCCCGTTCGGCCATGTAGAAGTCGTCGTCTGGATCGGATCGGTCCCCCAGCAACTCGGACAGAAACTCAAGACCGTCAATCTTGTCGATCGCGTTACGGAAGTCCTTGATGCCGCCTGCGAGGTCGAAAACAACCACCAGTGCTGGATCCACTTCGTCAGGGGTTTCCGCGGAGAGACGCACCCGCTCCGCATCAAATGCTGCGGTCAGGTCACCGAATTGAGGCGCTAACCGCTCTCCTTGCCTGCCCGCACCGGGTTTGGATAGGCGCGGCATGTCTCGCGGGGTCTGCGTGGGCCGTTCGGCTACAACTGGCGGACCGAATGCCAGGAGCGGGCGGCGCTCCGCGGTCACGCAGTGGCCTGACCGCGCCTGTGCTCAAGACGTTCTTGCACAATCCGCCGTAGGTTGCTGTCCGGCAGTTCCAGCACCGCTCGGCGGCGCACGTCGAGAGCAAACTCTTCCAGTTCGGAGTAGCTGGCCCCAGCGAGTTTGTCTGCCAATGTACGCGGAGCGAATCCGAGGTCACCGCCGAGCCGGGCGGCGAGCCGTTCGAGGAACCGCGTTGCTTCGGAGCGGCTCGGGGGTTCGAGTTCGGCCCGAATCTGGAAGCGCCTCCATGCGGCGCGGTCGAGCAGCTCGCTGTGGTTGGTCGCGCCAACGAAGAGTACGTGCGCAGGGAGCCGGTCGATCTGGAGCAGCAAGGTGGACACGACGCGCTTGATCTCGCCCGTCTCGTGCTGATCTGACCGCTCTTTTGCGATGGTGTCGAGTTCGTCGAAGAACAGCACGCATCGGCGCGTGCGAGCAAATTCGAAGGCGTTGTCGAGTCTGGCGGCTGTCTCACCGAGGAAGCTGGACATGACGCCTTCGTAACGAATCACGTAGAAGGGGAGCATCAGTTCGGAAGCGATAGCCTCCGCGACGCTGGTCTTCCCATTGCCCGGGGGGCCGGACAGTAGGAGCCGGTTGCGAGGTTCAATCCCATAGCTGCGGAGCAGCTCAGCGCGCTTCTGCTCCTCAATCAATTCTGTGACGACCCGCAGTGGAACGGGGGCGAGTTCAAGGTCATCGAGACGACGACTGGGGACGACTTCGTGAACCAGGTCGCGAATCGCAGTGGCGCGATCATCGCGGACTAGCCCTTGCCCGGTCGTGGTGATCAGCTCAGAAAGACGGTCCGCAACGAGGTGGTGCTGGTTGGCACGCTCTTCGGCGATCACCGCTTCTACGAGGGTGCGGAACCGATCACGGTCCCCGTGACGCTCGGCCTCAACGAGGTCCAGAAGCAGGTCGGCGCGCGCCATCTCTCGCCTCCCTCAGTTGAGTGCTGACATCCTTCGCCAATCTTACCGGTGGCGATGATCAGGCTACTGAGCCGCGCCGACATCCACGGCACCATGTGCGCGTGAGACCTTCCTGAGGCGAACACGAATCAACAGCGCGAGGCTGATGGGCCCGGTGAAGGCGAACTTCAGCGCGTTCCAGATGAACGGAAGCACCAAGAGGTGCAGCCACCAGTTGAGTCCCGCATAGTGGTGTAGCGCCCGGTGGTCGGGCATGTCGTCTCAGACGTGGACGCGGCCACCGTGTGATCCTTCGAGTCAACCTTCCACAGAATCCTCGAATGGAGTCATCACGATGACCGCTCCTCATATTCTCGACCCTGCCGGCCTGCTCGGCGAAGCCCTGTCCGAAGCCTCGCCGGACATGATGCGCCACCTGCTGCAGACCATGATCAACACCTTGCTGTCCGCTGATGCCGACGCGGTGGTCGGCGCCGAATGGGGCAAGCCCAGCTCCTCCCGCACGGCACAGCGCAACGGGTACCGGCACCGGGACCTGGACACCCGGGTCGGCACCCTGGACGTGGCCGTCCCCAAGCTCAGATCGGGCACGTACTTCCCGGAATGGCTACTTGAACGCAGGAAGAGAGCGGAGTCGGCGCTGATCACCGTGGTAGCGGACTGCTACCTGGCCGGGGTCTCGACCCGACGGATGGCTCCCCCGCTGCACGCTTCGCGATAATCGCAGCGGGCGGTACCCCCAAGCTGGTCAAGACCCTGGGCGTCAACGCCCTATCGAAATCCCAGGTGAGCCGGATGGCCACCGAACTGGACGAACAGGTCGAGTCCTTCCGACACCGGCCCCTGGGCCAGGCCGGCCCGTTCACGTTCGTGGCCGCCGACGCGCTGAGCATGAAGGTCCGCCAGGGCGGGCGAGTCGTCAACGCCGTGGCGCTGTTGGCCACGGGGGTCAACGCTGACGGCCACCGCGAGGTCCTCGGACTCCGGGTCACCACCTCCGAGACCGGGTGCGGCCTGGAACGAGTTCTTCGCCGACCTGGTCGCCCGCGGCCTGGCCGGGGTCCGGTTGGTCACTTCTGACGCCCACACCGGACTCAAGGACGCCATCGCGGCGAACCTGCCCGGAGCGACGTGGCAGCGCTGCCGCACCCATTACGCGGCGAACCTGATGGGCAACACCGGCGAAGTCCATGTGGCCGGCCGTGAAAGCTATGCTGCACAGCGTCTACGACCAGCCCGATGCCACGGCCGTCAACGCCCAGTTCGACCGGCTCCTGGACTACGTGAGCGAGAAGCTGCCCACCGTGGCTGAGCACCTCGACGCCGCCCGGGCGGACATCCTGGCCTTCACCACGTTCCCGAAGGACGTCTGGACCCAGATCTGGTCCAACAACCCGGCCGAACGGCTCAACCGGGAGATCCGGCGTCGCACCGACGCGGTGGGCATCTTCCCCAACCGTGCGGCGATCGTCAGGCTAGTGGGTGCGGTGTTGGCTGAGCAGACCGACGAATGGGCCGAGGGCCGCCGCTACCTCGGCCTGGAAGTCCTGGCCCGCTGCCGCCTCACCACCGTGACCAACACCGGAGACGAGGTGGACACCGACACCGAACTCACCCTCGGCCTCAGCGCCTGACCCCACGAAGGATCAGACCGTTACACCATCACGAGGGGCTTGACCCCGCCAGGAGATGTCCACCCTCGTTGCAGCTCTGCGCTCCGCCGACCTCACACCCTCCAGATGGCTCACCGCTGGGCAGATCGCCGTCATCCTCCGCGGTGCCTATGACCCGGCGATCGCCGCCACCCTCGAACGCCACGGCGAGCTGGGACAGAACCTCGCCACCGCCGGCCCGGTCGCAGTCAACGAGTCCTGGACACGGCTGCGCACCGACTCCGCCCACCACACGACACTGTGGATCAGTGAGTGGCCCCGCTCGATGGTCTATCCCGGATTCCTGTCGCCGGTACTGCTGTCCCCCGGCATCCAGCGCTCGTTCTCGCTTCTGTGCACTCCGATGCGCTCGGACCAAGCCGCCCGGGACATCCGTAAGAAGAAGGTCGAGCACATCAGCGACGCCGCTCAGAGGGCGAAGATTGGCCAGATCGAGGACGCCGCCCTCACTGCCGAGTACCAAGACGTTCTCCAGCAGGAAGCCGACCTCCCCGCAGGCCACGGAGTACTGCGCTACACCGGTCTCATCAGCGTCTCTGCCCCTACCGTCGACGAGCTGGAAGCCGCGGTCGCGGCTATTGAACAGGCAGCGATCCAAGCCTCTTGCGAGACCAGGCCCCCCGTTGGTCAGCAGGCGGCGGCCTTTACGGCCGCCGCGTTGCCTCTGTGCCGGCCTGTGTGAGGTTTAGGCGGGGCCGGTGGGCCTGACGAGGATGGTTGTTGTCGGGTCGACATCGGGGGCCCATGCCAGCGTGGGCAGATCGGCACTGTCCAGTCCGTCGAGTTCGAGACGGACCTGTCCGGCCAGGTGGGCGGAGTTGACCGACTGCCCGTTGGCAATTGCGGCGTAGAACTGGGCTGCGTAGTTGATCGCGTCGGCATCGTCGATGCTGTCGGCCATGCCGATCGCGAACGGCACGACCTGGTCCACCAGATCATCGATCTGGGCTGCGGACTTGCAGGAGTTCAATAGCACCAGCAGCGGCGGATCATCGGTGGCGCGGATGGCGTTGGCAAACGCGCGGGCCGTGACGATCACGCCGCCGTGCGGTGCGTCCTGCTCGTCCTCGAACACGATGAGGTCCTCGTTGCTATGGCCTGAGAAGTGCACCACGTGAGGGCGGAACTTGGTAATTCCGTCGAGGAGGTCATGGGTGGTCGCCGCCGGACGGACGTCGAGTTCGATCTGATCGCGATTCAAAGCGGATTCGACGGCCGCACGGATGCGCTTCTGCTCCCTTCCCACTCGGAGGTCTCCTTCCGAGGATGCTCCGAGAATCAGGACCCGAAGTTTCTCCGGCTGGGGGGTAGGAAGCTGGCGGAGAACCTGGTCGACGGCTGATTCGGTTCCACTGATCCGTGACTCCAGCGTTGCCCGATCGGCGGCAGTCCGCCGGTCCGCCTGCTGCTGTTCGCGTTTACGGCGGCGCTCCGCGGCATCTGCCTCAGACTGCTCGGCTCGCGTCAGCTTGGTCAGCAATGCTGACTCCTCTTTCGAGTGCCCGGCAGCCTTCGACTGCAACCGGCCGGCCTCCTTGCCTGCGGCTTCGGCTTCCTGGTCTCTACGATCAGCTTCGCGGAGCTTGCTCTTCGCAGTCGTCTCGCTCTTGGTCTTTGAAGCGGACTGTCGGGCCTTGGCAGCCTCGGCACGTTTCTTGGACTCTTTCGTCCGATACTCGCCGGCCTTCTTCTCTGCCTCGATCCGCTGCTTGCGTTTCCGTTCAAGCTGACCCCGGTACTGGCTCGCGCTCATCTGCTACCCCTCGCTCCATTGCGTCCACTCGTAGCCACGCTACGCCCGGCCACGGACACCCTTGGCTGATCGCCGCGCACCTGCTTGACACGCTGACCTGCCCTACGGTTTGGTTTCCACTC